>JBEKZH010000099.1:0-17848 GCA_049510065.1 Bryobacteraceae bacterium | reverse complement strand
TATCTCGGGTTATCGGTAGCTTGCCGGGGTCACTTGGACCACTTCGACGGTTAGCGCGTTTTTCGTCAAAATGACAACACCGGCAGTCTGGAACTGGTTTTGATCGGGGACACTGCGCTCACAGTTGCTCCGCTATCCCGCCCCACTCCTCTGGATGCACATCCGTCACCGACTGTGAAAACGTCCACGAATGGCCGGCAAAGTCATCGGCGTTGTATTGTCGCTCGCCGTACGGGTGAGTCACCGGCTCCTGCGTGATCCGTGCCCCATGATGCCTGGCTCGATCGAAGTGCGCATCGGCGTCCTCCACACGAATAGTGACCGAGTGTCCGCCAGGCGCCGCGTAGACCTCATTCGGGCGCATTTCCCTTACGGTCACCGCTCCGTCGCCCACATTCAATTGCACGCGATGGGTACCGATGCGCAGACGCACGCTAAACCCGAATGCACGGGTTGGGACCTCCCGGCGCAGGTCGTTTTTAGAGGCTGGCGACCTTCATGTGAGTGTGTAGTCGCCAAACCGCTGAATGGCGAGCTTATCGTCCCGGCCGCAGGACGGCGTTAACGGGGGTTATCGGTAGTCTACCGAGCATCAGCCGCACGCTTTTCAGGACCATCTGGCGGGCCCTTCGGAGGCGATACCCCGGTCACGAGCCGACCTGCCGGGAGCAATCAGGACACACTTCCGCGCATTGCGGCGAAACCAGCCGAGTGTCTTCCTTTTGCGTGCTTGGTTCCGGGTACGTTTGTCAACGGTGGTGCCTTCCGATTACGGTTACTCTACCCAGATCGTCACCGCGTTGCTGGCGTAACCTCCAGGTGCTACGACCACCAGCGGCACCTGGCCGGTGATTATTGGGACGTCGGGCACGCGCGCATTAATCTGCCACAATCCGACGTAGCCTGGGGCGAGGCCACTGAACTCAACCGTGGCCTCTTCGTCGCCGACAAAAACTCGGGGAGTCTGGATGGTCTTCGCCAGCGGCGACAGCGGAGCGGGAGTGCCATCGGCCACCGTTTGCGTCAGCGGCCCGGCACCGGTGGCGAAAATCTGGATGACGTCGTTGCGCGCGGCTCGCACGGTGGTGCTGGTGAGCTGATTGCCGGAGGTCAGGACGGCGCCCGGCCGGTTGACGTCGAAGAAGTCCGCCAGGAAGATGCCCGGACTTGAGCTGACCACCGGCACGGTCCCGGTGGCCACCTGCTGGTCCGAAACGCTGATGGCGATCTGCGCCGTACCGGCAGCGGTCCCTCCAGGAATCTGAAAGTTGATTTGTCCGGGCCACACGCCCAGCAGCGGTGCGGGGACTCCGTTCACTTTCACCTGCACACCCGCTAATTGAGTGGGCAGCGGCAGGGAGGCGGCCGACGTGGGTGACACGCCGGGAAAATCCCCGAAGACAACGGCCAGACCGCCCGGCGAAACCGGCGAGCCGAAGCTGGCGGCGCTGGCAATTCGCGGAGATCCGCTGACCGCCTGCGGTGGCTGATACTGTTCCGGCCAGACCATGGCAGCGCGCAGGTAGGGGTCGTAGCGCGCGAAATAGTCCGCCGAGGACATGGGCACGAACAAGTTGGGGGGGAGAGAATCTCCCGTGAAGCCATAGTAGCCCGGGAACGGCATTGTCCCGCAAGAGATGGTCAGTCCGGAGTTCGGGAGGTAGATTTCCACGACGTCTCCGAAGGAAGTGATCGCGCCACCGCTGGGTCCACCGATCAACGGCACCCCGAGCTGTCCCGCCAATCCGGCGGCGTTCATGACGCCCGAGGAGAAAGTCGCCTGTCCGATAATCGCCGTGGTCTTGCCGAGCAGTTCCGCATTGGCGGACAGCGTATCGAGCATCGGCTGAAATACCCGGCTGTCGCCACCTTCGTTGTTGCGAAGGTCCACCACGAGGTGACTGACGGGGTTCTGCGCGATGAAGGCAAGAACCTGGTTCAGGAAATCCGCGAAGGTCAGGCCCGGCATTTGTGCGCAGCGGTTGTAGGCGAGGTAGACGGTCTGGGTGGTGGGCAGGTATTGATACCAGTAGTTGAGGTTGTAGTTCCATCGCCAGAGAGGAACGAAGCCGTTGGTGGAGTCAGGCGGCCAGAGCAGGTTGGCGGACGAAGGCGAGACCTGAATCTGGAACTGGGCACCGGAGAGGTCCTGAAGCGTGTAGGTCACCGGGCCTGGTCCGGAGGTGATGCCCAGCGAAGCGAGAATCTCGGGCGTACCGAGATAGGTTTCGCTCCTCTCTCTCACCCATCGGTCGTTCTCGTGGGAAATGACCGTGCTGACGGCGTTGTAAGCCTGGTCGACGGGCATGTTCCCGATCGCGATGACCTTCGCCCCGAGCGAGCGGCTGTACTCGGGCGCTGCGGCATTGACATACAATCCGTCACTGAACCACCGGACGCGGATGGGCAGAGACGCGAACGGCGGGTACAATGCGGTGTGCGCATCGCCAAGCATGGCGACAAGCTGCATGATGGCAACCGTGATCTGGGTGTCACTGAGCTGCGGAATCTTCTGATTGAGGTCGCTGACCGCCGCGTCGAAATCCTGTTCACTCACGTGGAAGAACAGGTTCGGGTGGGTGCTTTCCAGGTGCGCGACGAGATACTGAAGGTCGGCCTGCCACTGCGCGGCGGTCATGGCAGACAGGCAGTTGGGCGCACAAAAGAGCAGTACCGCGGCGAGAATTGTCGAACGGACTTTGCATCTGCGGGTCATGAGATCTCCTCATTCCCAGTTGCTGATCATCAGGATTGGCGGAACAGCGGACCCGGACGTTCAGCCAATGAGCTTGCCGGTGAAATACCCGCAGGCGCGGATAACTCGTGGCGCCCAACCTCGCAACAAGAGCCGCGTCAGGAACCAAACTACATGACGAATACCACACCGCAACCTCCGCATCAAGCCCGTTTCCAGCTTTGTTCTTACCCGGTTTTGTTTCGCCTCACTTGACGCAGGGTCGCACCTGTTCGGTCATGTTAAGGAAAGCTTCCGCCGCCCTTCGGCTTGGTTCAAACGCGCTTGCGTCCCAAACGTATGTTTGCAGTTGGGTCGCGCCCGTGTTGGAACGATGTTTCGTGATATCGCTAGCCAAGGAACGCCGGGACATTTCCACAAGACGGGCGTTATCCGACCAGGTGAGGCCTGTTTGCCCAGTTTGCGAGTGGCCCGTTGGCCAGGAAGCCGGCAGGAGCGAGGAGAACACGGTCTGAAACTAGAACGGGTTGACCTGGGGAAGATGAATATTCAGCTTATAGCAAATGTAGAGAACCAGAATCGCGCCCAGTGTGGAGAAAATGAGGCCAGCGGGATGATACCGGTCGTTTCTCGGGCGCGAAAAAATGTGGGTAACGGCACCTCCGAGGATCGATCCGATGATACCGAGCACGATCGTCCAAAAGATCGTTAGGTGCTCGTGCATCACCGATTTCGCGACAACTCCCGAGATTAGCCCAATAAGAACATACCAGCCTAAGTGAAACATACTCTCTCCTCCAGCGTTTGCCTTCAGTCTAGTTCATCATCCACCAAACCGGAATCTCCGTTTTGGACTTCCCGGTCCGATTCAGTATAACCCGAATCGCCGTCCTTTGATTCTGCAGGTTGCATTCTTTCCTCCGGGAGCCGTCTTGGGTCCCGCAAGGCGGGGTTGTCACCCTGCCCGCAAAGTCCAAACCGGGAAATCCTGTATTTTCAGTGCGGTCCACAAAGACTTCTACTGCTCTCACACCCTAGTCACCCTGATCTCACTGTGCCCATCGCCTCCGTCTACCCCGTCGCCACCGCCAAGGCACCGATCCGCCGTACCATGCTCGCAAACAGTCGCCTGGTCAGATGGCTCTCGGCCAGCATCAGCCAGTAGTACCGCGCGTGCTTGATCAGGCGACCGCCGGTTTTCACCAGCCTTTGCTGCAAGCTGGTCAGCGACTAGTTCTCGATCTTCTTCGGCAACACCAACCGCCGCCACAGATTCCCCAAGTTATACGCGAGCACCGACTCGACAATAGCTTTATCGAAGCATGCGACACATGTTCTGGCTTCTGATCGTGCTTGCCGGAACCGGCGGCGCACAATGGCGGCACTTTGGCGAGGGGCGAGCAGCCATCGCACCATCATCTCTGGCGCGCGACATGCTCGCCGTCCACAACGCCGTGCGAGCGCGCGTGGGGATGGCTCCTCTGACGTGGCCCCATCGGCTGACCGCGCACTCGCAAGACTGGGCCGACACTCTCTTGGCGCGCAAGCAGTTCGTCCACCGCCCGAACTCGACCTACGGCGAGAACTTGTTCGAGATCACCGGCGTCACCGCATCATCCGCGCAGGTGGTCAACGCGTGGGCCGCGGAATCTCAGAACTACGACTACAGCTCGAACCGATGTCGCGGCGTGTGCGGGCACTGTCTGTACGGGTGCATGGGTCTGTATGGGGCGGGAATATGGGCGATTGGCGCGGTGTTGACGCAGTCCTGTGTACGGACGGCCTCGCGTTGGCGTCTCTCCCGCCTGCGCTCGCGCAGAAATCTTTCAAAAGGGGGACGGTTTCAAAAATGCGGCAACTGCGGCTGCGGCGGGCAACACCGCTCACTCAGATCATGGCGGAGCACATCTGCATGCCCGGCTTACCGCGTCGGTTTCAATAAAGCGAGACCGCGCATCCGTTCGCTCAACGCCGTAAATCCCGGGAGGAAGGCATCCGCGACGCGTTCCATCCTCCGCCAAGGGCCTGAATCAGGGACACGCTTGCTACTTTGCGCCGGGTGAGAATGTCGACCGCCGCCCGTTGATTCTGCAACGTGTTGGTCTGCGCCGTAGTCACCTGCAGATAGCTGGTGAGTCCGCCACGATATTGGTCGGTGGATATCGCTAGCGACTGCTGCGCGAATTTGACCGCCCGGTCCACGATTTCAGCCTCCTGGGATAGAATGCGCAACTGCGCCATGCTGTCCTCTACCTGTTGAAAGCTCGTCAGAACCGTCTGACGGTAATTCGCCACAGTGGCGTCATAAGAGGCTTGCGTTAGCCTGACCTGAGCGCGGCGCTTACCCGCATCGAAGAGAGTCGCCGCCAACTGCGGCCCCACAGACCAGAAGCGGCTTGGCCACGTGAGCAAGTCCACGATGGCGGTGGCTTGCGAACCCGCGCTGGCGCCGAACGTGAGTGAGGGGTACAGAGCGGCCTTCGCGATCCCGATCTCTTCATTCGCTGCGGCCACCTGCCGTTCGGCGGCAGCGATGTCGGGCCGCCGTTCCAGCAAAGTGGAAGGAAGGCCGATGGGAAACAATGGTGCCGGAGACTGGTTCGGCGCGGCGGGAATCGACAGGTCCGAAGGAGGCTTGCCCGTCAGTACTGCGATGGCATGTTCGAACTGGGCCCGCTGAATCCCCAGATCGACCAACTGCGCGCGGGCCGTCTCCAATTGGGTCTGAGCCAGCGCCACATCGCCCAGAGATGCAACGCCGCCGTCGTACCGGTTCTGGGTTAGTTGAACGGACTGCTCGTAGGACTTTACGGTAGCGTCCAGCAATTGCCGGGTAGCGTCCGATCCCTGAATCTGGAAATAGTCAGCCGCCAGTTCCGCCTGATACAACAACGTTGCGTTCTCCAGTTGCGCCGCCGAAGCCTGGGCGGTCGCCGAACTTGCCGCAACGCCACGCCGGATGCTTCCCCACACATCGACTTGATAGATCAAATCAACCGGGATCGAGTAGAAGCGGCCCATACCCGAGGCTGCCCCCGATCCCGAACGCGTGGCGGAGGGCGCGGTGGTGACAGTGGGGAACAGGTCGGCGCGGGCTACGCGAACCGCCGCCCTGGCCTCCCGGAACTGAGCGTCGGCAGCCAATACGTTCTGGTTCGAAATCCGAACCTGCTCTTCGAGAGCGTCGAGTCCCGGATCGTCATATACCATCCACCACTTGCCGCGAAGAGCTCCGTCGGCGGGCTGGGCTTGCTTCCAGCCGTCGGGCAGTTCTTCCTTGAAGGCCGGCGGCGCTGCGGCGTCTGGACGGCGGTACTTTGGTCCGATCATGCAGGCAGTAGAGAGGAGCAGCAACCCAGCCGTTCCCAGCACCATTGCGGGCCGGCGCAAGTGGACCAGATCATTCATAACGGAGAGCCTCAATCGGATTCAGGAAAGCCGCCTTACGCGCCGGGTAGTAACCGAAGAACACACCCACCAGTGCGGAGAACAGGAACGACATCAGGACCGACAGCAGACTCACTTGTGTGGACCATTGCGCGAAGTGCGAAATCAGCAGCGAAGCGGTCAATCCGACAACGATGCCGATAATTCCACCCAGCAACGAAAGCGTCACCGCCTCCACCAGGAACTGCGCGAGAATATCCTGCCGCTTGGCGCCCACAGCCAGCCGTAAGCCGATCTCGCGCGTCCGTTCGGTCACCGAGACCAGCATGATGTTCATGATCCCGATGCCGCCTACGATCAGCGACACCGACGCGATGGCGCCCAGCAGAATCGACATCACTTGCGCGGAGGTTTCCTGAGCGGCAAACACCTCGGTGAGATTGCGGATCGTGAAATCGTCCTCCAGTCCCGGCAGGATCCTGTGCCGTTCGCGCAGTAGCGCCCCCATCTCCTGGATTGCCTGGTCCATGGCCTGCGGGCTGACCGCCTGCACCATCAGCGAGGCGACAGCTTTCGCATTGGCCTTGTTGGCGCCGAGCACTTTTTGTGTGGCCGTGGAGATGGGCAGCAGGATCACGTCGTCCTGATCCTGCCCCGTGGGCGACTGACCTTTCGGTGTCAGCACACCCGCCACACTAAACGGGACGTTCTTTATGATGACCACCTGGCCACTGGGATCGCTGTCGCCAAACAGGTTCTGCGCGACGGTTTCACCCAGGACGGCCGTTTTGGCGGCCGCATCCACGTCCTGGGTTGTGAAGAACTGGCCGGACAACATCGTATAGTCGCGGATGGTCATGTAGTCCGGAGTCACTCCCTGGGCATTGGTGGCCCAGTTGTTGTTTCCGTAAACCACCTGTACGCCGCCGCGCACGGTGGGAACGGCGAGAGCGACGGACGGGCATTCGGTGGCGATTGCCTTCGCGTCATCCTGCGTTAACGTCGCCACCGCGCCGGAGCCGAGCCGGACGCCATTGCTGCTGATGCTGCCCGGCAACACGATGATCAGATTGCTCCCGATGCTCTGAATCTGCGCCTGGATTCTTGCCGTGGCGCCCGCGCCGACTCCCACCATGGCGATCACCGCCGCGACACCAATGATGATGCCGAGCATCGTCAGCGCCGAACGTGTGCGGTTTACCTTCAGGGCCCGCAACGCGATCCTGATGCTGGTGAGCAGCTTGTTCATGCCGAAGCCACCTCTTCCGCCAGCTCGGCGGGAAGCTGCTCCAGATCCTTGCGGGCGTCACGCGGTTTTTCGATCCGCTCATCCCGCTGCGTTCTGCCATCTTTGAAATGAAGATTCCGGTTGGCGTAGCTCGCGATATCCGGATCGTGCGTCACCACGATCATGGTGATCCCCTCGTCGCGATTCAAACGCTGGAATATGGCCATGATCTCGATACCGATTCTCGAGTCCAGCGCTCCGGTGGGCTCGTCCGCCAGGATGATCCTGGGAGCGTTCACCAGTGACCGCGCAATCGCGACGCGCTGTTGCTGGCCGCCGGAAAGCTGGCTTGGCTGGTGATCCTCGCGCCCCGCAAGACCTACGGCGAGCAGCGCCTTCATGGCTCGCTCCCGGCGCTCGCGAGCGGGCGTTTCGGTGTACAAAAGCGGCAACTCGACGTTTTCCGTCGCGCTGGTGCGCGCCAGCAGGTTGAACTGCTGGAATACGAACCCGATCTTCTTGTTTCGTATCTCCGCCAGTTGGTCGCTGTTCAACTCGCCGACACTAATGCCGTCCAGTTTGTAACTGCCGGAAGTTGGAGTGTCGAGGCATCCGAGGATGTTCATCAGAGTTGATTTCCCGGATCCGGATGGACCCATGATCGACACGAAATCGCCGCGTTCGATGTCGAACGAAATGCCCTTGAGTACGTGTACTGGAACTTCTCCCAGTTGGAAGTCTTTGACCAGATCCTTGATCTCGATGATTGCCGCCATGGCGCTCTGTTAGATTCCCGCACCCCGACCGCCCCTGCCGCTGGTCTGAGCGCCCGGACTGCCGCCCGACGCGGAATCCGTCTTTGCTACCGCCGCGACGATCACGCGGTCGCCATCCTTCAGGCCGCCTGCGGTGACCTCCGTGAAGGCGCCATCGCTTTCGCCCGTCGTGACCACTACCCGCTGCTGCTTGTTGTCCGCGTCCATAGTCCAGACAGCTTTCTCCGGAGCCGCGCTCTTGCTCGCGGTTTTACTCCCGGACGGTGCCGTTTCGGAAGCGGGGTGATAACGCAGTGCGGCGTTGGGGACCTTCAGCACGTTCAGGCGCTGATTCACCAGAATCCTCACATTCGCGGTCATACCCGGGAACAGCTTGAGGTCCAGATTCGAAACGGCGATCACTGCGTCGTACGTGATCACGTTCTGAACGTTGATGGGTGCCTTGCGGACGGAAGTCACGATACCTGGGAATATTCGCCGGGGGTACGCATCCACCGTGAATGTTGCCGGCTGGTTCACGTGCACGCGCCCTACGTCCGCCTCCGACACGTTCGTATCCACCTGCATTTTCGTCAGGTCCTGCGCAATCAGAAACAGCGTGGGAGCGGCCAGGCTTGCCGCAACCGTCTGTCCGACATCCACGTTCCGCGACACCACGACGCCGTCCACCGGAGCTTTGATGTTTGTGTAGTTTAGGTCAATCTGGGCCGATCTCAGAGCTGCGCTGAATTGTTTCACCTGTGCCTGGTTGGCGGCCAGGAAAGAATTCGCCACCGTCAACTGAGCCCGCGCGACCTTAACACTATCTTCCACGGCATGCTGCTGTGCCACGGATGCATTCTGATCAGCCACCGCCGATTTGTAAGTCGTCTGGGCGCTCTCAAGGTCCTCCTTGGCGTCCGCACCCTGCCTGACCATGATCACGCGCCGGTCCACCTTCACCTTGTCGTCCTCCGTGATCGCCTGTGCTTTCACGACGTTTGCCTGAGCAGCGGTCAGCGCGGAGTTTGCAGCCTGAATACCTGCCAGAGCCTGCTGAACCCCCGCCTGACTATTGGCCACAGCGGCACGCGCGGCGTCAACGTTGGCCTGGGCCTGATCCACTTTCGCCTGGAAGGGCGCGGGATCGATGCGCGCGATCAGTTCGCCTTTGGTCACTTTCGTGTTGAAATCAGCGAACAAGGCCATGATGATGCCCGAGATTTGTGAGCCCACCTGCACGGTTACCACGGCGTTCGGGTTGCCCGTAGCCGAGATGACAACATTAATGTCGCCGTGTCCGACGGTCGCCGTACGGTATTCGATACTGGATCCACTACGGAGCAAGGCCCAGGTGCCGAACCCCACGGCGGCACATGAGGCAGCCGCGATGAGGATGACTGTTTTCCTCTGCATCTTCCGGATCAAGGGAGCACGTTCGGGGCCAGGCTGCACCAGGGAATGAGTCTCTGTAGAACGGGCATCCGCGGATCACGGGTCGGCAAATCTCGCAAGGGAGGTGCAGCTTCTGCATCTCCGTTGCCGGGAATCCCTGCCAACCCGTGCTGGTTCAGCCGCCTCGATGGGTTTCTCTTCTGGACGGTCTCGTGCAGGTCAGGCGCCCCGAGGCGGGCAGGCGAGGCATCGATTGCGTGCCTGTGACCTCAAAAGACAGACCTGACGGCGGCCGGATACGACAACGACCGCTCGTCCCTTGCGGTTGAGATCAGCGGGACGATGTGTGTTTCCAGGCCGTCTCACGGACCGGTGTGACCGTCGATTCGGGGACCATTCAGCGCTGAGCGCTCACGAACCCTCGCGAGAGCCGGATCGCGCATGGCAGTGGTCCCCGACCGCGTCAGCGGATTCCCCGCCGGCTCTTACAGGGGATTCCATCCGCCAAACGCAGCGGGGAAGGTGCAGTTTCAGCAGACAGCTTCGATGAACGCTGGGAGGCCCGCGAGGCTCACCGCCATCGCGGCGAGGACGCTTGAGGTCCGCCTCGGCGTGGACAAGGGAATCGATTGCGGTGAAACCTGCATGCTCGACGTAGATCCTGCACTTCTTGTGACCGCTTCCGCACGAGCGCCAGAGAGCCCGCCTTTGTCTGGACTGGCGCGGCCGACGGCGCCACTCGTGCACTAGCAATGGTTATCCATGAATCGCAACAGATAATGGCGAAGCTTGATATCCGCAATCGGTATGTCCTCGCCTACTCGCCCAAAGTTCCCACATTCGACGGCAAATATCATCGGATTCGGGTTGAAGTAGACAATTCCGACTCTGGCCCCAGGCCTCAGCTCCCCTGGCGGCGAGTGTATACCGCTTCATCTTCGCGGGGAGAGCTCTCGAAGACAATTGGGTGGTATGGCGACCTTCACGATGCCCAACCCAGACAAGACTCGGTAGAACGGTGGTCACGGAAGATAGGTACCGGGAAGTCGGCCAGCATCCGCCGGAGCGACGAATCCGACTTGCGGACAATGCGCCGGAACCCACATCCGCGGGTGGGGCGTTATCCAGCCAGTTGACATGACTTCACGGGAGGAATCCGCAGCGGCTGGAGCTTTGGGATTAACAGCCTGTTCGCGAGACGCCTTATGTTTCACTTGTCCACTTTTGCCCGACAAATCCCCCGAGCCACCCCAGCCCCACGACAATCAGGAAGAAAAGCAAGTTACGCAAACCAAGCCGCCCACCAAAAGCCAGTGTCATCGCCAAACTCAGCAGACCCGCCAAAACACCTATAGAAAGGCCGTGCATGATACGGGCCGTCTGGGCTCGTCGAGCAACGCGGAGGGCCACAACCAAGGTCAGCAACATCTCAAGCCACGGCATCAACTTGGGACTGACGCTCGCTGCAAAGTGGTTAATGGCCTTCTGGTCGGGAGCGCCCCGAGCCTGAAAGGCCAGGACAAGCGCGTAAACGGTAATCATGAACATCAGGATGAGGAAACTCAGCGCAATGACCGCAAGTGCAGCGCCGAGGATGCGCAACCATGGGATTCTTGAAGGTGAATGGTCCATTCCTGGAGTATCCTTCTCAGTTCGCCCAACTCCTGTTCAGGCGGAACTGGATAACCCAGCGCCCGGTCAGACTGGGACGTACACGCCACCTGCCCGGCTGCGGGTCAGTAGTGCTCGCCATATAGCCAGGTTTATTCTATTCCACAGTTTCCACCAACGGTCTCAGGTGGACCGGCGGCATCCTCGTTGCGCCTGGCCGAAGTGTTTCCACTGGAACGGTCCAGCAGCCGGATCGCTCTCGTGAAACGCCGGTGACGGCAGCCGGCAAGTCACGGATCCCGGCCACTTGGCCGCGTAGTCGCCAAACCACTAACTGACGCAGGTCGGACCGAGTATCTGGCGGGCGATAAGAGCCATTATCGGTAGCGTTGCGCCGGCCACTCTCCGATGGCTTTCAGGGCGCGACTCTGTCCGAGTGGCCGACAATCCGCTCATGGCAACTCGTTTATCGGGGTTTTGGGTTTAGACCTGTGCGGCTCGGCGATACAGCGAGGAACAATAGCTGGTTATTGAGGGCTCGGCTGAGGTAAAGCTCAAAAGCTCGCAGTTCTTAGTTCTGCTTTGTGAAGTCCTTAAAGCGAGAAACAATACGGCCCTCCAAGACACGATTGCGTATCGTCAAAGCGCCGCTAAACTCGTTTCGGGCCTGACAAGGTTGCAAGTGCGGCCTCATGACTTCCTTTGCTCCAAGGACCGTCCAGAAGATGCGACAATCCAGCCTTCTCAACATGGCTCGCAGCGCGTCCACGCGAACCAGCAACACGCCGGGGCCTGCCGCGAACACGGAAGGATCTCGGGCTACGATCTCCCCGGTTGCGTCAGCATGCTCGCCCTCACGACCTCCCCAGCGCAAGCCGAGCGACTCTGCCAGCCATGGAGAAGGTTGGAAGAAACTGACGCTGTCGTCCACCGAACAGTCGAAGCTCCCGCCTCCACACAAGAACTGCTGTGCTGTGACAACGACCGGTACCGGCAGACCATGATCTCGAACATCCTCATCCCAGGCACTCTCTCCACGAAGTGAGTTACATTCGTCTCGGTAGGCGGGAGACCAGAAGAACTCGCCCGCGAACACGTCGTAGACCTCGCTGGATTCCGGCATCCATAGGCCCCAGTATTCCTGACGCCTCGCCCAGTCGAAGACATTGGCAAGGTCGGCTTGCCTAACGATATAACTCTTGAGCCGGAACCAAATCGTTCGGGTCGGGACCTCGGAGAACTCCCGATCGACGGGAATTGGCTCGTCCCAATGGTAGTCGCCTTCAAGCGTCAGCCATCGCGACCCGTCTGCAGGATCGATCACCCGAACTGCGTTTTGAATCCGCGGGACGTCCTCCAACTTGCGGAGCCAGTCTTCGTCCTCCGCTGTACTCCGCCAATCTGAGTACTCCATAGGTACCCACCAAACCCTCGGCATAGATCTGTAACCGGGCCGATGAGTCTTCCTGATCGTAATCGAGGGGTCAATATCCCGGACGCCGATCTGCCAGGTACCTTGGTACAGCCCCGGCTGCTCGGAAAACGGTTTGCGAAAGATGAAGTTGTCGCTGACTCTGGCGAGGGCCTCATGATACGCGAGCCATTGATATTTCTTTCCGATGCGCTCAGCCTTATGCGCCTTGCGGCCCTCTGAAGAAACGTTCCTGTCGAATTCGCCAAACCGGTCGGCCGTCCACCCCAGCTCGAACACCCTGTTGAGGACGAAACGTTGAACTAGTCGCAAATCAAAGGAGTGTTCCTTCACCCGCCCACGTCCTCTCTTACCCAACAGCCTGAAGACGCGCCGCTGCCCAGGATCGAGTAGAGCCGATAGCTCACGGCGAACAGCGGCAATCCGGCGTCTCTCGCCGGGTGCGCCGCGGGGCGTCCTCCTCACACCAGGACGTGCGAGTATCGCCGACAAGGTGCGTGCCCATGACGCCCGCTCAAGTTCTTCGAGTCTCCGCCACAGATCCGATTGTTTCGGCGTTAGAGACCGAAGGAATCCTTCACGGACCTCAGTGGGAGACGGAGGCCGGGGCTCATTTAGACGGATGGCTTCCCACTCGAATCGACCCGAGTTCGTCCCGATGACGTAGCTCGCGAAATCGCCGAGCTGGCTCATTACCGAACTGTAAATGGCAAGCTGCGCAGAATGGACCTTGGGATCGTCGGCCCTCCAGTCACCCAACGGCTCTAGTTTTTTTTCGGAAGGTATGTTGCGAGGCCACGTGGACCCATACGGAGGCTGAATCTGCAGTCGGTCAATGTCCAGATCAGCACCCCGATGAATGGCTCGCTCTATGACGCCACGCGCGTAATCGTGCAGGAGAATGTGTGGTCGGGCCCCGGCTCGGAAGATCGCGTCATAACACCACGTTGCAAGCGCTCGAAGGTGTTCCACAGACAATGACCGCATGGCACACCCGTATGCGACTGCCAACAAACGCTCGAGCACGTACATATCGTCGACAGTCCGAAACTCGTTCAGCACCTGACACAACAGCGGCACGTGAGCGGCAAATAGCCGTACGAGGCACTTCGTCGCGCGATCCCGCAAGAACCGATTAGAGGATGAGAGAAACCAAGCGAGCGTTATCCCGATCAACGCCAAGGACTCGCCCTCGGCCTTTACCTCATCCACCTCCGCCCACTCAATTAATCGCCTGACTGGACTCTGCTCCTCCCAATAGTCGTCGTGAACGAAGAGAGACCAGTCGGCATCACGCTCGGGCATCGGTCGTCGCAGGAGATTGCGGTGAAGGAGACGCGCGTTGTAGGGATGACCGGGTTGCGTGGATACGGTGACAAGCGTCCGCAAAAGCGCCCGATGTTCTCGTTGAATCAAATGACGATTGACATAGTCTAGGGTGCGCGCCGTAAAGGCTGTGTGCTTCCTCCATACGAGGCTCTCCACCATCGCGTCCAGAACTGGTTGAAAGACGGCACAGTGTGGCGCTAAGTCGGGAAGTTCCCGACCTGTCAGCTCGGGCAACTGAATGGCAAGCGCAGCGACTAACCCAGCGTTGTCCCAGCAAGCAAGCTCGTCACCAACCTTCGATCCAAGCCGCGTCCCCGGAGCAAACGAAGCGACGGGATCTGACAAATTCAGGAAGCGAGCCAGGTAGAACTTGGCCATCTGGTGGTCGGTCAGACGTTCGTAGGAAAAACGTACCACGGGTTCTCGTTCGTACAAGTCCTCCGAGAGTAACCCCTCGTTCAGCATGTGTCGGAGCAGCGAGCGTTCCCACCCGATCGACGGATGAAGCTCCTGGAGGCGCTGATCGACGATCGCGCGAGGTAGCCACTGCTCCTCGCGCGCGACCATCAGTTCCGTGACAGCCTCAACGGCCCTGTGAACCAATCGGCTGGGAGGATCGAAGTCCAGGTAACTCGGGCGTGAAAGCTTGCCGTTGATCGAATCGAGGAAGAAATCGAACACGGCGGTGATACCTTCGAGCCCGTCGGGAACGTGTCGCATTCCGCGATTCTCAAGCCCCTCACAGAACAACGTCAAGAACAATGGATTCGAGAACTCAGGCTGAAGGAGCGGCACTCCCGGAGTCGCGATTCCGTAGTGCGCGAAGAAACGCGTAACCGCCACCGATTCCAAACCCACGAAGCCACGATGAAACACCCTAATCAGCTCCGGACAATCAGCGGCGATTTGCAGGTAAGTCTGACGAATGCTGACCGCAATACCAATCCATGGGTAGCGCTCAAGCTGGGCAAGAAAGCCAGCCAGGTGCTTAGGCCAGAGATGAATTCCCTCACCCTCGTTCAGGGCGTCGATGAGGATCAGCGTTCGGCATCTCTGCGACTCACCTGCGGCATTCAGCGCACCAAGAAACTCGTCCGTCGTGCAGGAAACATCAAGCCGCCGGAGAATCTGGCCCCACGGTTCCTCTTGGGAGAACTGCTCACCAAGGAGGAGGAGAGTCAGCCTAGCAGCCTTTTCCCTCTCTCGCGCGACTTCACAGAACAGATGAGTCTTACCGACTCCAGCGCTGCCGACCAGGAGAAGCTTCGCGGTATTTGCCAGCAGCGCCTCAGCGCTCCTGGTAAACGTCGCCAACTGATCAAGCACTTCGTCAAGCCTGTGAAGGTAGTACTGATCGTTGCGCGAAACGTACCGCGACGAGGTGGTCCCCGAATCATCTTCGCTTCGCGAAGCTGCCTCGGCGTCACGAAGACCGTCTGCTATTGCAGCCGCGATCCTGATGCCTTCCCGCGCTGTATCGTGTAGCAACTCCAGTGGCAACGCCGATGAAACCGCGGGATCGATCCTGTCAAGCGCCTGTACCAGCCGGCCCACGGCCTCCCTGAGCTGGGAGGATTCATTAGGGCACAGTTTCTCGACACCGCGATTGGCAGCGTCGTCAAGCCTGCGACGTATTTCTCCCTTAGCCCGCTGAAGTTCGAGGAAGAACTCTGGTGTGTGCCCCAAGCCGCGAAAACTCCGACTTACAGGCACAGACACATTCAGCTCAGGGTGATACCGCCGCCCTGCGTTAGCAATTGCCACGTTAAGCTTCGCTGAGAACCAACTCGCATCGAAGGCGTCCTTGTTGAACCAAAAAAAGAATCGCCCGTTATGCTTTTCAAGCGAAAGCCGTTCCAAGATCTCAAACTGTCCCCAGTAGGCGAATCGAACGGACATACCCAGATCACGGGCACGGACCTGCCATTTTTCCACCCGGCGATTCCACTGGTCCATGAACGACTGGCGGTTTGGATCCACTGCGTCCGACCGATCGATCGGAAAACATATCGTGTATTCTTTTAGACGCGGATGCTTGGACAGCGCCTTTTGGACAGAGTCTTTGATCTGCTCCCACTGTGACTTCTTCGGAATCTCGCGAAAGAACTTCGCCTGCCAGGCGTGAATGTCGCCGTTGGCCAAGACCCAGTAGCACTCAATTCCGGCGTCGGGCGGGGCTCTCCGGACAAAGCTCGCATCCGTCGGCTTATCTTCGCCGGCGGCCAATTGGGCGCAGAGTTCCTCGAATCCGTTCTGTTGCGAGCCATCAATGGCACGCAACAGGTTCCAATCAACCGGTATCATGCTTCTGGAGACATCTTATCGCGTAAGCCACCAGGCCATTCCTGAGGCGCGATGTGTCACCGACCGTTGGCGAAGCGGCCGATCTCTCGCGATCCTCTGCAGCTCGTGCCGATGCGCTCGCCGCGCGATGAGTTCGATGAACGCGGGACCGGCTTGCTCGTTTCGCGCCTTTTGACGGGACAGCTTCCGCCGCGCGCTTCAGGCTGACGAGAAACCCGTGCGCGCACCAAGAAGCCCACTCGAAATCGGGTTCTGGGAAGCTCCGCGCGGTTGTACGCACCACTCGGAAACAGAGCCAATGGCCGGGGAAACTGGATCATCGGACTTGCTGGGCGTCGGGCCGAAAGCGAAACGATATCCGGTGATATCGGTAGCGCCGTGGCGGTCCTGGCTGGCGGCGGCGCTCGCCGGGATCTTCGTCAGGTTGCCGGATTCGAGCAGGAACGAAGAGATCTCTCAGGCTTGCGGTTCCACCACCACGGCCGTGCCGTAGGCCAGAACCTCGGTGACGCCGCTCATGATCTCGGTGGCGTCGTAGCGCGCACCGACGACAGCGTTGGCGCCGAGCGCCGCGGCGTGCGCGAGCATCAGGTCGAACGCGTCGCCGCGCGTCTTCTCGCAGAGCTGCGTCAGCAGCGTGATGTTGCCGCCGACGATGGTTTGCAGGCCCGCACCGATGGTACCCAGCAACGAGCGCGAGCGGACGATGATGCCGCGGACCACGCCCAGCGTCCGCTCGATGCGGTAACCGTCCAGCGTGAACGCGGTCGTGACCATGTTGTGAGCTACCGGAAGAACAGAAGGAGTCGCCATGCACTTCAGCATACAGGGCCAAGGCGCGCCACGCGATTCAAAGTTTATCGGTGGGTGTTTCCATTGCCCGTCCAGCGCCACGAGTCGCGCCAATGCCGGCCGTTCGGGGTGGCTGGAACCGTTAACTGCGGTCCGTCTTCGGCGCGTCCGTCAGGCGAGATATACACGACCTGGAGCACTATCGGCTCCCCAGCCGGTATGAAGCGGGATTCCAATCGTTCCAATCGCGCTGAGAGTTTCCTGCTGACCATTTTCGTTACCTGCGAACCAGACCGGCGCGGCGCATCAATTCCGCCTTCAGCTCTCGCGGGGTCAGCCCTATAGCCCTCGCGAACGCTTCGAGCAGGCTTTCGTTGGAGTCACGGACGATTCCCCACCTGTCGAGCACCGCAGCAATGACCGGCGCCATCGAGGGACGCGGAGGGCGCATCGCGGCAATCGCCGACCCGAATCGGGTTTCCAGTCGCCGCAGCCGAGTCGTCAGAGCCTTCATATTGGCCTCTCCACCCCTGGGACTTCTATCGGAAAGCTGGCAACCCAGCGGTCCAGTTCCTCGGCGGTCACACTGTGCGATCCCTCATAGCTCCCGTTCAGTTCCACCAACTCCATCACGGTGCCGTCCGGGCAGAGTGTCCTCTTGCAGGTAGCATTCTCCAGACTCGTCTTCGCGCCATACCTGCAGACGATCAGACGAAAACACTTCCGCGCCTTCTGGTCCGGAGGGACAAACTGATCCTCCAGCCGGGCGAGCCTCTTGATGACGGTCCTCATGGTCCCACGCAACAGAAATCCATTCAGCCGGGTTGCACGGGGTAGCTGGCCAGCCAACGTTCCAACTCTTCGTCGCCGCCCGCCGCCCAGATCTCGTCGATGGCCTCCATGGGGATGCCGCCCGGTTC
>JBEKZH010000098.1:0-17950 GCA_049510065.1 Bryobacteraceae bacterium | reverse complement strand
AGCGTCACCATTTTCGAGCGCGCGCCCATTTTACAGGCCCTTCAGCCTGAAGATAATCAGGATAAATCAGGGCTAATTGTCAACCAACTGAATCTATGGGACTTATAGCCGGACAGCAGTGAAGTCGGATAATCTACCAATCACATTCAGAGGGAAGGTACCCGACGGCGAGATTGATACTGACAACGACAACCGACTCTTTGTGAGGCAGCTTCGCGAGATCGGTATCTCTTCTGTGCGAATACGAAATGCCATTCTGGATTATTATCGTGCGTATGAGCAGCGCTCCCAGTGGGCTCGTGAGAATCTTCTGGTTTCGAGTGAACTCGATGACTACGAAGATCGTCTTGTAGACGAGTGGTCTAGATACCGCGATGTCGTCTTCGAGAAACTGGACCGCGAGAGTGCGGCATCCGTCCTGCGTGAGGCAGGCCAAAGACTGTACCAATGGGCGGACCTCGAATCTAGCAACATCAATTCGCTCCGCATCCGCGAAAAAGTGACAGAGCCGTATGTCGTAAGGGGCTGCTTTCATATCCTTGCCAACATAACCCCGTTGCCCCGCATCTATTGGCATCCTCTGTTCCTGGAACGGCTGCGCGAGCTTTTGGCGGTGAGCGTATGAAGCCCTGGAATCAAAGGCCGTTCGAAGTCAGGAATCTCTTCAATCCAGCTTTCTGTGGGGTCATCCTCTTTCGCGCGCTTACTGGCTACGAGGAAGAGAATGAGGCAGGCATGCCTTTTTCATTGACATTGTTGGTCCTGCCCTTATGCCTGCACAAGGATACGCGGCTCGTTCTCTCAGAGAATTCACGCGGCTACTTCCTTAAAGCAATCGAAAAGAATCCTCGTATTCTCATCGGATTCGCGAAACGAGTGAACCATTTGCTGCCTTTCGCTTTGGAGGCCTTCGGAGCGTTGATGGAGCGCAGTTGCTTTTTCGTCGCCGAAGACGGACGCCTCCGGACTGTAGAAGGGAAGGTGCGCAAGAAGGTGACCGGCACTGACGAGTCAATTGCTTGCCAGAGGGTGGCTCGATTCATCGGTAGAGAGTTCGCGCGCGTAGGGGATCGCAGCACTATCTACACATCGCTTGGGGTTCGGCCATGAAGATCAAGTCCATTCACATCTACAGCCACGACGGCCAGCGCCGCGACCTCGACTTTCACCTTGATGGCCTGAACGTCATCACGGGGCGCTCCTCCACGGGTAAGTCCGCCCTCTCAGACATCGTCGAGTATTGCATGGGCCAGTCGGACTGCAACGTCCCTGAGGGAATCATACGCGACAAAGTTGCGTGGTTTGCAGTGCTATATCAATTCACAAACGAGCAGGTTTTAATCGCGAAACCGGTTCCCGAAGCGGGTGCGGGCAGTTGCAGTCTTGCAATGGAACGTCGCGGAAGCACTGTGGCTATACCAATATTTGAGGAGTTGGCTGTCAACACGGACGACGACGCCGTCACAACACTCCTTTCGGGACTGCTCGGGATTCCCGAAAATCGGACGGCGGTGCCGGTCGACAGCAGCCGGGCCAGCTTTCAGGCGACGATCAAGCACACGTACTACTACTTGTTCCAGAAACAAGGGTTAGTCACGAATAAAGACCAGTTGCTTTATCGGCAGAATGAGCAGTTTCAACCTCAAACGATCCGCGACACCTTGCCGATATTGCTCGGCGTCTCTTCGAACGACAGGTACGAACTTGAGGCCAGATTACGGATGGCGCAACGAGATCTGCGGATCAGTACCAAGTTCTTGGAAGAGGCACGACAAGCGATCGACAGCTCGGAACAGAAAGGTCTGAGTCTCCGTTCGGAGGCACGGTCAGTTGGAATCGTGCCGGCTATAACAGGAAGCGAGGGTAAGGATGAGGTTTTTGAATTGCTGCGTGGAACGTTGCACTGGAAAGCTCAATCGGTTCCGCAAGACGCTTCTGACGACATGTCTCGGCTCGAGGAAAGAATCGCTGGTTTGCGCCAAGAGCGAAAGGACCTTCAAGCAAGAGCCGACAACGCTCGACAGTTTGCGAAGCAGGCGGGTGGGTTTCAGAGTGAAGCCGGCGAACAAAGAGATCGGCTTCTGTCAATCGGGGCGCTTCCTCGTGATGTATCGACGGGAGAGTGGCAATGGCCATTCTCTGAGAAGAATCTCGGTCTCGATTCACCCATTGCCACCGCACTCCTGAACGAAGTGAAAAGCCTCGACGCAGAACTGGCAATTGTTGCAGGGCAGCGGCCCCGCTTAGAGTCATATCTTGCCGACCTCGGTAGCCAGATCCGGGAAACCACCGATGGGATCCGAGGCGCAGAAGAACAATTGGCCGCCGCTATCGCAACGAATGAACTCGTGAGCGAGATGGGCAACCGCAATAATGCTGCGTCAAGAGTAGTTGGGCGAATCAGTCTGTTCCTCGAGAATCTTATTCCTAATTCAGAACTAATCGCGCTCGAAGCCAAGCATGAACGACTGAGACTTCGGGTTGCCGAACTCGAACGACGTATTGGAGATGACACCAGCCGCGATCGGCTAACATCAATATTGAACAACATCGCAGGTTACGTTTCACAATTCATTCGGGAACTGCAGGCTGAATTCGGTGCCTTCCCAGTGCGGATCGACCTCACGAACCTGACGATAGTTTTCGATCGTCCCGAACGTTCGGTGCCCATGAGTAGAACCGGCGGCGGCGAAAACCATCTGGCCTATCACCTCTCGACACTTTTGGCCCTGCACCTCTTTGCGGCGCAGAGCGACCGCCCACTCCCCAGGTTTCTCATGATCGACCAGCCTACGCAGGTCTATTTCCCGTCGGAGCAGGTCTACAAAGAGGCCGACGGTTCCATCCAGAAGACGGAAGAGGACGCAGACCTCGCAGCTGTGCGTAGGCTTTTTGCATGGCTGCGCAAGTTTTGCGAGGAACTCGCTCCGGGCTTCCAAATTATCGTGACAGAACACGCGAATCTGCGAGATAAGTGGTTTCAGGCCGCGCTTGTAGAGGGGCCATGGTCAAAGCCGCCCGCGCTGGTGCCAGATGACTGGCCCTATAAACAGAGTGATAGAAGGGGTCTCTAGCGCCGTTTGCTTTGCCGATCCCGACAAATATTTGCGAGCGGTCCAGATCAGTAATGGGAAGTCGTCATCGCGTCGGGGACCCGGTCGGAGATGGTGCCCGCCTGATCGGCCGGACAGAGCGCGTCCATCATTACTGATCACTAGAAACGCTAGACTGCTAGATGCCGGCCCGGCCGTAGCGCTGTGCGGGGTCGATCATGCGTGATCAAAAACAAGCATCGGTCGAAAGCACTTCCACGAGCTGACGTTGCGGTCAAGTGGGTCGATTCCTTATGACCGCAGTTCACCGACCATAACGTTCCAAACGCCTTTTTAAGGCGAATACTGGAAACTGCGAAGAATTCCCGCTACCCGGCTCGCTCCAGCGCCGCTATCTGGAGAGCGTCACGCCGAATGCCGGCGAGCATTCCTCGGAAGACGATGCCATGGAGGGGTAGCACGGCGTACCAGTACAGTAATCCGAACAACCCCCGGGGTTCGAAGAGTGCGGTCTGCCGCAACGTGCAATCCTCCGCCCCGTTCGTTCCGATGCGGAAGTCGAGCAGCGCTTCGCCGGGTAAACGCATTTCCGCCCGCAAGGAAAGGGAGCGATCCTGGTCCAAACCGACCACTCGCCAGAAATCGAGAGCGTCCCCGAACCTGAGCGTATCGGGATCCCGTCGGCCGCGGCGCAACCCTGGCCCGCCTGCCAGCCGGTCAAGCCAGCCGCGAATCTCCCAGAGCCAATCCGCATACCACCCACGCCGGCCGCCTACGCGACACACGGCCCGAAACGCGGCCCATGCGGGGGCGCTGATGGCGACTTGGCGCTCATCGCGAAACACTGTGCCGCCCGACCAGTCCGGATCGCCAGGCATCGGGCCGGCCATCGTCCAATTCGTTTCCACCAGGTGTGACTCCACCTGGCTGAGAGCGGCATGGATCGCCTCACGCACGTTGAGCAGTTTCTGCGGAACGATCCGCGTGATCCGATCCTCGCGGCAGACTACTTCGTTTTTCAACCCCTCGGCCAGCGGCCGCGCGATTTTGTTGCTCAGCGGAGTCACAAGATGAATCCAGTACGAACTCAAGCGCGGGGTAAGGACGGGCACGGCAATGATCCGGCGGCGCGGAAGTCCGAGTTCTTCCGCCATAATGCGCATGATGTCGCGGTAGCAAAGCGTCTCACTTCCGCCGATGTCAAAAACGCCTCCAATCGATTCCGGCGCAGACAAGACGCCCACCAGATACGTGAGCACATTCTCGACGGCGATGGGCTGGCAACGGGTGGTGACCCACTTGGGGGTGATCATGACCGGCAGGCGCTGGACAAGATAGCGGAGAATCTCGAAAGACGCCGAACCCGAACCGATGATCATGGCAGCGCGCATGACTGTGACCGGCACTCCGGTGGACCCTAGCGCCGACTCCACATCCCGGCGCGAAGAGAGATGTTCACTGAGGCCGCGGCCTGTCTCTCCAAGTCCGCCGAGATAAATGATGCGGTGCACTCCCGCGTCGAGTGCGGCCTTCGCAAATGTGCGAGCAAGGTCTAGATCGCGTTGCGCATACTCACGCTCAGCCGACATCATCGAGTGCACCAAATAGAACGCCGTGTCACACCCGGAGAGATCACGTTTGAGCGATGGTGCGTCATCGAGATCGGCCTTCCGGATCTCGACGCGCGAGTCTGAGGTCCACTCACGACCCTCTAACTTGCGCGGCGACCGCACCAGGCAGCGGAGTGCGTAGCCGGAACTGAGAAGGCGCGGCGCTAGTCGCCCTCCGATGTAGCCGGTGGCTCCCGTGATCGCGATGCGTTGCATCTGCTGCTCCCCTGGGCGCGGCCCTGCCTGAGTGTAGCGTGTTATTGAGTAGAGGTGATTGCCGCCGAAGTGCATCGTTTCAAGGAGCGATGTACTTCTGGAGGACGTCATCCAGAAGCCCCGATTCAGCCACTGCGGCCGTACCTCTTCCGGAGGATCAGCCTGAACATAACCGGACTCGCTGACGCGCCCTGGCGAATGAGGATGAGCCACAGCAGCGTGGATCAAAGAATGACGCGTCAGGCACTCCGACGATATGTCGGCAACCACGGAAGTGACAAGCCCGGATTAGGGACAATAAGTCACCCAGCGTCCGGCGATGCGCATCGCATCCGCTACCCGGTCGTGGCAAGCCCCCCCGCACACATCAGTGAACTGCTGGAAATGTACCTGGTAGCGCAAAGGGCACTGCGAGTATGTTGTGTGCGCATCCCTCAAACAGCGTGGACTCCATCACGCAAGAGCCACAGTTCACCGGCGTGCGCCTCATTTCAAGGCGCCAGCGAACTCCCCTCCACGCCCCCCGCCGACGCTCCGAGCGCCTCTCCAGTTCCCCCGTTAACCACATATCAATCCACCATCATCATCAGCTTAGTCTCCCGACCACGGTTCTCAGGATTATCCTCTGACCAGGAAAACATGTCATCCCAACAACGCTTCCTCGCTTCACAGGCCAGCGGCGCGCTCCCAGGATGTCCTGAAACTGCTCCACCAACACACCTCACGCCTGGCTCCCGTCAAGCAGACGGTCTCAACCTTCTGGCGGATGCGGCGCCACAGGGCCGTCAGACGCAGCACCTGCCACTTCGAAACGCGCCTCCATTCCATTCACCATCGCGCGATCCAAAATCTGCCAAACGAACCCAGTCCCATTTCCGGACACTCTTCCGGACGCCCGCCGCAACCTGCCCAGCCCAAATAAAATGCCCCGCTCGCACCGGGGTCTGGCGCGAGCGGGGGTTGGAGGATGGGTTGCCGAGCGCAAAGGGTCCGGCGGCGGGCCTCCATACGGAGGAGGAACACCGAATTACCCGCCGCCGAGGCTCCGTTTTGCGCGAGTTCCTTGAAAGAGTCCGGCTAGAAGATCAACTTCGCGCCGAGCTGGAACGTGCGCGGCTCCCACGTGGACGACGGCTTGCCAAAATCTCCCTTGGCCGTACCATCGGCATTAAAGCCGGTGAACTGCGTATTGATGTTCTGGAATTGCGTATGGTTGAGCGTGTTGAACGACTCGAAGCGCAGCTCGAAATGGCTGCCGCGGGCCTCGCTGATCAGGAAGCTCTTGTGCATCGAGATGTTCCAGTTGTTGCGGCCCGGACCGCGGATCTCGCCCTTCCTGAGATTGCCCCACGCCCCGACTTCGGGAATGGAGAATCCGTTGGTGGTGAACCACTGGTTCGGCGAATTCAGGTAGCTGATGGTTCCGTTGAAGTCCGGCCGGTTGACGCCGAGGGCCGTTCCGTTGGCGCCCTGAGAGCCGCCCAGCGTGATCAGCAGCGGGAAGCCCGATTGCACCGTCCAGATTCCAGCCAGTTGCCATCCACCCAATGCGGCCTTCGTGAGATGGCTGCCGGTGTTTCTGAAAACGGGAAGGTCATAGACGAAGCTGAGCACCCCGATGTGGGTGGCGTCCACCTGGGACGGACCATAGTCGTAGCCGCGGTCGTAGGGATTGAAGACGCCGGTGTTGTCGCCGCCGAAGCTCTCGGCCGGGTCGATGGCGCGAGAGAGCGTGTAGGCGCCCTGCAGCGTGAGGTCCTTCCCCAGTTGCGAGCGCACGCTGAACTGCATGCCGTTGTAGTGGGCGTTCTCGCCGGTCTCGCCCATGTTGATGGAGCCGAAACCGAGATACGGCAGCACCGTGTTATAAGAAACGGTCTTGTTGATCAGAGCGGGCAGCAGGCTCTGTGCCGGGACGTTGATGTCCCGATACGCAAACTGATGGCGGCTCTGGTTGCCGACATAGGACGCCGACACCACCGTCGCGCGTCCGAATTGCTGCTCCACGCCCAGACTGTACTGATAGGTTACCGGGTTCTTGTAATCGGTGTCCGAGAGAGCCGTCAGGCTGGCCACGGAAATGGGCGCCGTAAACGTCAGGCCCGTAGCCAGGCTGGTGTTGGGGTTGCTGAGCGACACACCGTTGTTGGTGACACTGGCGCTGAACGGCACGTTCGAGCCGGCGTTGTACATGTCGTTCCCCTGGATGCGTTCGTACATGGAGCCGAAGCCACCACGCAGAACGGTGCTGCCCTTGCCCGTCAGGTCGTAGGCGAAGCCCACGCGCGGACCGAAAGCGGCCCAGTGAGTGTCCACCATGCCGTTGGGGTTGCCGTTCACGCCGGTGACGCCGACGCCGTTCAGATAGAACTGGAAGGCGCTCAGAGCGGGGTTCGGGCTGGTGCCCAGACCGGGGCTGTTCGGGCTGATGGTGCCGTTCGGCAGCAGGATGGCCGCGTTGGCCGGATTGTACTGATCGGGATAGAAGTTCGACATACGGTGGTTCGCTTCGTACGTGTGCGGGATTCCATCCCAGCGCAGCCCGAGATTCAGGGTCAGGCGGGAGTTGACGCGCCAGTTGTCCTGAGCGTAGCCGGCCCAGGAGATGGCATACCACGCACCCTTGTCCTGAACCGCGACTTCGGTGTACGTATTGGCCAGGCCCAGCAGGAAATCGGCGAAGTCGTTCCCGCTGTAAGCGCCGTTAAAGTTGAACAGACCCTGGGTGTCGCCGAAGAGATCCTGGATCTTCCCGTACTTCGCCCAGCTTGCACCCAGCTTGATCTGATGCGACCCTCTCGTCCAGGAAACATCTTCCCGGATCTGATAGTCGTCGCACTTGTTCTTCCACGGGAAACTGGTGACGTCATAGTTGGTGCCCGTGGAGCCGCCAAGCGCGATGCCCGGGTTGCGATTGCCGTTGTTGCCCGCGAACAGCTCCGGAATCTGCAGATCGCTGGAGCGCGCCACCAGGCCAGTCGGGATAATGTTGATGCGATTACCGTCGTAGTTGAAAGCGGTTTCGCTCAACAGCGTCGGGCTGATCGCGTAGGTGGCGTGGATCACGCCGCTGTAAGAAGGATTGGTGAACGCGTTGCCCACGGTGGGGACGTTGACGCCGCTCCACATCGGGGGTCCATAGCTCTGGCTGCTCTGCTCGGCGACATAGTGGCCGAAGACCCAGAACTTATCGGAGAACTGGTGATCGATGCGGAACAGCTCCTCCCGGACGTTCGTGGGAAGGTTGTTGCCGCCGATGAAACGGCTGCCGCTGTTTGGCGCGGGGAAAATGCCAGCCTTCAGCAGAACCTGGGCGTTCGCATCCAACAGACCCGCTGGGATCGTGTTGTTCGGGAAAGCCTGGCCGGGCTGGAGACCGAGCGCCGCGAATCTTGCCAGTTGCGTTGCACTGAGCTGGCTGGCGCTGGGGACATGAATGGCATTGGCGCCCAGGTTGCCGCCGTACATGCTCGTATCGGGCACGGTCTGGTTCACGCCGCCCTGCTGAATCATCTTCCGCCATTCCATGTTGTAGAAGAAGAACGTCTTGTCCCTGTTCTTGTTGTACAGTCTGCCGAAGGTCACCGGACCGCCCCCGTTGAAGCCGTACGTGTTCAATCTCAGCTCCTGCGTCGGTTTCCCGGCTTTGTTGAAGAAGAAGGTATTTGCGTCGAACGCGTTGTTGCGCACCAGCTCCCATGCGGAAGCATGAAAGTCCTTCGTGCCCGACTTGAACACCAGGCTCATCGTGCCCGCGGAGGAGAGGCCATACTCCGCACCGTAGTTGGAAGTGAGCGCCCGGAACTCCGCGAGGGCGTCCAGAGACGGCGCGATGATGCTGCCGCCCGCGCCGCCGCGGTCCGACTGCTCCGCGCCGTCCACCAACCACAGATTATGGTTCTGGCGCTGGCCGTTGAAAGCGATGTTGGCATTGGCGCCAACCGCAGTCGGACTCTGAAAGCCCGGCATGGCGCTCGAAGCGCCCGGCACCAGCACGGCCAGCGAGTAAATGCTGCGGCCGTTGGTGGCAAGCTGCGACACGTCCTGGCTGGTGATCATATTGCTGATCTCACCGGTGTCGGACTTGACGGCGATGGCGTTTGCCTCCACCCTGATGCTCTCCGACGCGCTGCCGATTTCGAGCGCGAAATCCAAACGAGTGCGATCGCCAACCTGCAGCAGGACGTCGTTCTTCTCGGCCGCCTTGAAGCCGGTCGCCTCCACACGGACGGTGTAGTGTCCAATGTGCAGTTCCGGAACCACATACTGACCGGTATCGTTGCTGGTGACGTGGCGAGCGACGCCGGTGTCGGTGTTTGCGATGGTGATTTGTACGCCGGGAACGGCGGCCCCCGAGGGGTCCATGATTGTCCCGACGATGGTCGCTTCCTGCGCCGATGCGACGAACGCAAAGGCCATCAGAAGCGAGCAGAGAAGGAAGAGACGAAACAACTTACGATGGTTCATGTTTCTCCTTGAAGCAAAGCCGCCCCGGTGTCCCTGGAAACGAACTCGAACACCTGACAGCGAGACTGTCCAAACGATACAGCGGATGATGGAAGTTGATTAGCCCCTTACGGACCGGTACACCAATGTCACTCTTGCCTGCAATGACTTACGGGTCATGTTACACGACCTTTCGAGAGTTGCACGATACCGTACCGTCTTTGAGCGGAGCGGCAGCGTGAGACTCCCCCGCAGCCGGGCGCACTACGTTGTGTCATGTACTCCACTCTCGCCGCCCATCTGGATTCGCTGGTGGCGAGCGGCCTCATCCCACTGGCTCTGTTCATTGTTATGAATGGCCTGGACGACCTGGTGATTGACCTGGCCATCGTCTGGGCGTGGTGGAAACGGCGTCGCGAGAGCGGCCTGTCCCTTCCCACCGTGGTGCCATCCGCCGCTCCGGAGAAGCGCATCGCCATCATGGTTCCTCTGTGGAAGGAAGCCGGCGTCATCGGCGGCATGGTGCGCCATAACATCGCCGCCATCCGCTACAGCCACTACGATTTCTTCATTGGCGCCTATCCCAACGACGACCCAACGCTGGAGGCCATCCGCGAGTTGGAAGAGCGTTTCTCCAACGTCCACCTGGCCGTCTGCCCGCACGACGGCCCCACCTCCAAGGCCGACTGCCTCAACTGGATCTTCCAGCGCATGCTGTTGTTTGAAGAGCGCCACGGCATCCGCTTCGAGATCGTGGTGACGCACGATGCCGAGGACCTGATCCACCCGGACGCGCTGGCCGGCATCAACCTCCACTGCGACGAGTTCGGCATGGTGCAGGTGCCGGTGCTCCCGCTGGCCACGCCGCCGAGCGACATCGTCCACGGCATTTATTGCGACGAATTCGCCGAATACCAGACCAGGGACATTCCCGCGCGCCAGATTCTGGGCAGTTTTCTGCCCTCCAATAGCGTGGGCACGGGCTTCTCGCGCGCCGCGCTGGAGCGCCTGGCCGAGACCAGCGGCAATCGCATTTTCGAGCCGGAGTGCCTCACCGAAGACTATGAGAACGGTCTGCGCCTGCACCAGCTTGGTTTCCGTCAGAAATTCCTTCCACTCCGGAACGGGCGCGATTCGGTGGCCACACGCGAGTACTTTCCGCGGACGCGCCGCGGGGCCATCCGCCAGCGCACGCGCTGGATCACCGGCATCTGCCTGCAGAGTCAGGAGCGAAACGGCTGGCGAGCCGGCTGGCGCGATCTCTACTGGTTCTGGCGGGACCGCAAGGGGCTGCTCGCCAACCCGGTGAGCATCCTCGCCAACGCGTTCTTCGCCTGGGGCGCTCTGCGGTGGGCGACAGCGCATGTCATCGGGCACCTGCACCCCGCGCTGGCCGCCGCGGTTCTACTGGTCGCGTCTTACCGAATTGGCGTGCGGATGTACTGCGTGTCGCGGTTCTACGGCTGGCGGTTTGCCGCTCTGGTTCCAGTGCGAGTCGTGTGTGCGAACTACATCAACGCCGTTGCCACATTCTCGGCGCTGTGGCGCTACGGACGGGCGCGGCTGCGCGGCGAGCCGCTGGTGTGGCTTAAGACGGACCATGCTTTATCCGTCGCGTCTGGCGCTGCTGGCTCATAAGCGGCCGCTGTCGGAGATCCTCGCCGGTTCCGGCTACGTGACGGCGGAAGAGATCGCCACCGCGATGGCGTCGTGCGCGAGCGAAGAATACCTGGGCGACTTTCTGGTCCGCACGGGCAGCCTGAGCGAAGACGAATACTGCGAGGCGTTGAGCCTGCAGCAGGGTCTCCCCACGGGCCGCATCGCACCCCGCGACGTGGAAAGGCGCGCCGTTCGCACCGTGCCCCGGACGGTGCTCAGCGAGCTTCGTGTGTTGCCGTACCGTTTGGCGGAAGGCGCTCTGTTTGTGGCCACCCCGCGCGCTCCCGGCGAAGCGGTGACCACGGCGCTCAGTCGCTTTACGCGCCTCCGCGTGATGTTCCACCTCACCACCTCCAGCAACTTCCGGCAACTCGAGCAGGCGTTCGGACACGGCCAGCTCCCGTCTCCACGCTATGCTGGAGACGATGCCTGACCGAACCCGCTTTCAGAGGCTCCACGACACAGCCCGAAGCCTTGTGCAGCACATGGTGGCACAGGCTTCAGCCTGTGGGCGGAGTTTCTGCACTTACACAGACTGAAGTCTGTGCCACCTTTTGTCAGAAGTCTGTCAGCCACGTGGTGGCACAGGCTTGAGCCTGTGGGCCAGCTCCCGTCTCCACGCTATGCTGGAGACGATGCCTGACCGGCTGACTGCGCGCACGAAAGCGGGCGGGTGCGCCTCCAAACTGAGTCCAAAGATCGTGGACCAGGTGCTGGCGCGCATTCCGCGCCAGACCAACGACAACGTGCTGGTGGGATTCGACACCGCCGACGACGCCGGCGTCTATCGCCTCACGCCCGATTGCGCGCTGGTGCAAACCGTCGACTTCTTCACGCCCATCGTGGACGATCCCTGGACCTTCGGCGCCATCGCCGCCGCCAACGCCCTCAGCGACGTGTATGCCATGGGCGGCAAGCCGCTTAGTTCGCTCACCATTTTGTGTTGGCCGGCGCACGGCGACATCAACGAGCTGGAAGCCATTCTGCAGGGCGGCGCCGCCGTCATGAAGGAAGCCGGCTGCGTGATCCTGGGTGGACACAGCATCAACGACGAAGAGGTGAAGTTTGGCTACGCGGTGACCGGAACCATCTCGCCGGACCGCATCCTGACCAACGCGGGGGCGCGCCCGGGCGACGCGTTGCTGTTCACCAAGCGCATCGGGACCGGAGTGATCACCACCGCCCTCAAGCGCGGCACGGCCCGCAAGGAGCACGTGGCCGCCGCCGTGGAACAGATGCGCACGCTCAACAATGCCGCCTGCGAGGCCATGCTGCGCTTCGATACCCACGGCTGTACCGACGTTACCGGTTTCGGCCTGCTGGGCCACGCCCGCGAAATGGCGCTGGCCAGCGGGGTCACCCTGGAAATCGAACACGCTGCCATTCCGCTGCTGCCCGGCGCCATCGACTACGCGCGCGCGGGATGCATCTCCGGCGGTCTGGTCAACAATCGCGAGTTCGTCTCCTCGTGCGTCGAAGGCGATGTTTCCGACCCTCTGCTCTTCGACCCGCAAACCTCGGGCGGACTGCTCATCGCCATCGCCGAGAACGACGCCGCCGCCTTCGCACGCGCCTGTCCGCCCGCGGTCCGCATTGGCCGCGTACTGGCGAAAGGAGTGAAACCGTTACGCCTGGTATGAACGCGAACCCTCTGATTATCGCGCTCGATTTCGAATCGGGCTCAAATGCGCGCGCTCTTGTGGAAGAACTGGGCGACGCCGTGAACTTCTATAAGGTGGGCATGGAGCTCTACGCGGCCGAAGGCATCCCCTTCGCGCAGGAACTGATGCGCGCCGGCAAGGACGTCTTCCTCGACCTGAAGCTGTACGACATTGGCGAGACGGTGAAGCGCGCGGTGGCCCGCGTGGCCGACACCGGTGTGCGCTTTCTCACGGTGCACGGCAGCAGCCCCATCATGAAGGCGGCCGTGGCGGGCCGCGCCGGCGCGCCCCTCAAGTTGCTCGCGGTCACCGTGCTCACCAGTTTCGACCAGCAGGACCTGGCCGACCTCGGCTACCCCTGCGAGGTCGCCGATCTGGTGGACCTGCGTGTTCGCAAAGCCATGGCGGCGGGATTCGATGGCCTGGTCTGCTCGCCGCTGGACGCCGCGCGCGTGCGCGCCATCGCCGGTCCGGACAAGGTGCTGGTGACGCCGGGCGTGCGCTCGCAATCGGCCGAGGCGGGTGATCAGAAACGGGTGGCTACGCCCGCCGAGGCGATTCGCGCGGGCGCCAACTACCTGGTCATCGGCCGCCAAGTGACGCGGGCCGCGAGCCCGCTCGAAGAAGTGCGCCGCATCCTCGCCGAAATTCACCGTCCGTAAACAAACGCGGCGGCGGTCCCGGGAGCCGGCCGCTCGCTCCACGCGCGCTATACTGGGGACCGGAGCCGCCGTGAACATCCGGGATTTCCTGCGTCTGAGCCTGCATACCCAGTTGCTGCCCGTCCTCGAGAGCGGCGAGGAAACCCTTGTCGGCGGTCAGGCGGTGATGGAAGGGGTCATGATGCGGGCCCCCCACAGCTACGCGGTGGCGGTGCGTAAGTCCAACGGCCAGATCGTGATAGAGGAGAGTCCCATCGCGCGGGTTTCCGAGAAATACCCGATATTCCGCTTTCCCCTGCTGCGGGGAATCGGCACGCTCGGACAGGCCATGTGGCTGGGACTGCGCGCTCTGCGCTTCTCGGCCAGCGCGGCGCTCGATGAGGGCAATGCCGACGGCGCCGCCGAACCGCAAAAACCGCAGCAGATCCCCGGGTGGATGCTCGCCGCTAACCTGATCCTGTCGCTGCTGTTCTTTCTCTTCCTGTACAAGTTCGTCCCGCTGTTTCTGGCCACCGAAGCGGGCCGGCATGTGCACGGCCTGAACAGCCGGCTGGCCATCAACCTGGTGGACGGCATTCTCCGCATCGTGATTTTCCTCGGCTTCCTCAGCCTGCTGGCCTCCATGAAGGACATCCGCCGGATCTTCGAGTACCACGGGGCCGAACACAAAGTGGTGTTCAACTTCGAATCGGGACAACCGGTTACCGTGGCCAACGCGCAGAGGTTCGTGACCTGGCATCCGCGCTGCGGCACCAGTTTCCTGCTGGTGGTGATGGTGTTGTCGATGCTGTTCTACGCGCTGATTCCTTTCGATGGCTTCACGGCGAAGCTGGTGAGCCGCATTGCCCTGCTTCCGCTGATTGTGGGCGTGAGTTACGAGCTGATTCGCTTCGCGGCGAAACGGCGCCGGGGGCTGCTGTACACGCTCACCGCGCCGGGCCTCTGGCTGCAGCGGATCACCACGAGGCAACCCTCCGACGAGCAAACCGCGGTGGCCATCGACGCCCTGAACGGCGCTATGACGTTGGAGAGGGCGCAAGGCGGCGAGCTCGTGATCGCCTGAGCCGTCCGCCATGGAATACCGGAAAAAACTGGACGACATCGAGGCCCGGTTCGAGGATCTCGAACGGCAAATGGCCGACCCCGCGGTCATCGCCGACGCCGACGGCTATCGGAAGGTGGCGAGAGCCCGCAGCGAGATCGAGCCGCTGGTCTCCAGGTACCGCGAATACAAGCAGACGCTCCACAATCTCGAGGACGCCCGCCCCATGCTCGCCGAGGCGGACCCTGAGCTGCAGAACATGGCGCGCGACGAAGTAGCCAGGCTGGAACCGGAACTCACGCGCATCGAGCAGGAGTTGAAGATCCTGCTGCTGCCGACCGATCCCAACGACGAAAAGAACGTGGTGCTGGAAATCCGCGCCGGCACCGGCGGCGACGAAGCCACGCTGTTTGCCGCCGAGATGTTCCGCCTGTACACCCGCTACGCCGAGGACCAGAAGTGGCGCGTGGACGTCACCTCCGCCAGCGAATCCTCGGTGGGCGGGCTGAAGGAAGTGATCGCGCTGATCAACGGCAACCGGGTGTTCAGCCGCCTCAAGTACGAAAGCGGCGTGCATCGGGTGCAGCGCGTGCCCCAGACCGAGCAACAGGGCCGGGTACATACGTCGGCGATTACGGTGGCCATTCTGCCCGAGGCGGACGAGATCGACGTCAAAATCGACCCGAAGGATATCCGGATCGACACGTTCTGCTCGTCCGGTCCTGGCGGGCAGTCGGTGAATACGACGTATTCGGCGGTGCGCATGACCCACCTCCCCAGCGGGCTGGTGGTCTCCTGCCAGGACGAAAAATCGCAGATCAAGAACCGGGCCAAGGCCGAGCGAGTACTGCGTTCCCGCCTCTATGAGCTGGAGCTGGAGAAGCAGCAGCAGGCGATTGGAGCGGAGCGGCGCAGCATGGTGGGCAGCGGCGATCGCAGCGAGAAAATCCGCACCTATAACTTCCCGCAGAACCGCGTAACCGACCATCGCATCGGGTTGACCATCCACCAGCTCGACCAGGTGATGGAGGGCCGCCTGCAGCCCATCATCGACGCCCTGACCGAGTATTATCAGACCGAGAAACTGAAGGAGCAGGGCGAGCCGGGCGCCGAGGCGGCATGACCGGGGACAGACGAATACGTCCCTGGTCGGCAGATCCCAGCCTCCATTCCCAGACCATCAGGGACGCATCCGTCTGTCCCCGGTCTCTCCCCTCGTGACCGTTCAGGATGCCCTGGCGCAGGGCACGAAGCTCCTTGAGGACGAGGGCATCAGCGCTTCGCGGCTGACTGCCGAGGTTCTGCTGGCTCGCGCGCTGCGTAAGGATCGCGTGTGGCTTTACGCGCACGGCGATAAGGAGCTGGGCGAGATCGGCTGGATTCATTTCGGGCGCTATCTGCACGAGCGGATGGCCGGCAAACCCACGCAATACATCACCGGTCGCCAGGAGTTCTACGGCCGGGAATTCCGCGTGGATCCGGCCGTCCTGATTCCCCGCCCCGAGACCGAACATGTGGTGGAAGCCGCTCTCGCCGCGATCCGGCCGGGTATGATCGTGGTGGACGTCGGTTGCGGCTCCGGGGCCATCGCCGTCACCCTGGCGCTGGAGACGCAGGCGCGAGTGATTGCTACCGACATTTCACTCGAAGCCCTGCACGTGGCGGCGGATAATGCGCGGCGCCTGGGCGCAGCCGTGGAGTTCATAGCAGGCGATCTGATCGCGCCATTGCGCTCAGCCGGGGCCATCGTCTGCAACCCGCCCTACGTACCCACCACCGACCGCAGCCTGCTGCAGCGCGAGGTCCGGGACTACGAGCCGCCTGTGGCATTGTTTGCCGGCGAAACAGGTCTGGAAATCTACCGGCGTCTGACGGCCGACGCGCCGCGCATTCTCGAAAATGGTGGACACTTAATCCTCGAACTCGGCTACAATCTGGCAGAGCCCGTGCGCGGGATGCTGGGCGAGGGTTGGAGCGGCGTGCGCCTGATCCCCGATCTGGCCGGAATCCCGCGAGTGCTCACCGCCCAATGGAAGGCCTGAAGACGCATGACGTACACGTTCGGTCAGGTGCGGAAAGCTTTGCGGGCAAGCGGCTGGTCGAAAGTAGCCAGAAGCGGTATCGTGGTTGTTGCAGGCCGGGATGCCGAGCCGATTGGTCACGGGACACTGAACAGCATCCTGAGACAATCCGGGCTGAAAAAGGAGGATCTGTGAGATACGCCGTCGTGATCGAGCAAACAGAAACGGGCTACAGCGCATACGCCCCGGACCTTCCTGGGCTCGGCGTCACCGGGGCCAGCATCGAGGAAGTGCGCGAACTGATTTCCCGCGGCGTTGCCATTTATATCCACGAATTGCAATCGCACGGCGAGGCCGTGCCGAAACCGAGCGCCGTTACTGAGTACGCCGAGATTGAACTTGTCGCGTAGTTTCTGAGCCGCCGTTCTCGATCACTTTGGGGATTGCTGCCGTGTCCAATTCATTCACTCCTTGCGGTCGAAAGATGAGCCGTCGCTGGGGCAGGGGCTGGCGTGTTGTGGTGCGGATCCGACGTGGATCGGTCGCCGTCGGCTACTGACGTCAGGCCGCGGATAATTTCGCAACCTGGAGCAACTTCCTGTTCTTCTCCGCGTGCCAGAGGTCGTACTGAAGCTGCTGGGTAAGCCAGCTCTCGGCGCTGGTGTTGAAGGCTATGGAGAGCCGAACCGCCATCTCCGGGCTGATGCCTGCACGCCCGTTGAGAATGCTGGACAGCGCCTTCCGGCTCACGCCCAGCGACCTCGCGGCGTCCGTGACGGTCAGGTTCAGGGGTTCCAGGCACAGTTGCCTGAGCACTTCACCGGGGTGCGGCGGATTATGCATCTTCATGGTCACCTCAATGGTAATCCTCGTAGTCTACGCGATCCACGTCCTTCCCGGCGTACACGAAGGTTACGCGCCAGTTGCCGCTCACCGTCACGGCCCACGTGCCTTTGCGGGAGCCATGGAGTTCATGGAGATCCAGGCCGGGCAGGTTCATATCGCGCGCGCCGGTTGAAGCGTTCAGACGGCCGACGATCAGGCGGAGCCGGCCGGCATGTTTCGCCTGAATTCCCGACTTCGTTCCTGTGGCGAAGAACCGCTCTTTTCCTTTGTGTCGAAACCCTTGGATCGCCACGCCACAAGCGTACAGGTTGCAACCTGCCGCGCTACACCTGCTACGCGATATGGTGCCGGGGCATTGCGCCGGGACGGAGGCTGGTACGGGTTCACGCCTACCCTCCTTGCCATGAGAACAAAAGAGGAACACAATGTTTATGTGGGATTTTGCATGGTGACTCGCGGAACAATGCTCCCGAGATCACGAAAGGACCAAAAGCATTATGATCTTTGGAGGCCCGGAAGGTTTCGCACGAGAAATGGTAATCCAGATTGTCGAGTGGCTGAAGTCAGATGATGATGACGATCTGAGGTGGAATGAAAGAGTGGATTGGCTTGCACTGCTGTCCGGCTATAAGTCCCATAGATTCAGTTGGTTGACAATTAGCCCTGATTTATCCTGATTATCTTCAGGCTGAAGGGCCTGTAAAATGGGCGCGCGCTCGAAAATGGTGACGCTG
>JBEKZH010000097.1:0-17981 GCA_049510065.1 Bryobacteraceae bacterium | reverse complement strand
AGCAAGGACTCGCTGCCACCGCAGGTGGAGAAGGTGTGCCAGGAGATGACCGGGCAGGGATTCCCGGACGACGTAAAGGCCGCGAAATCGGCGCGACTTCGGCATCGTCACGATCATGCACTCGGCTATGCACGCCGCGAAGGATAACAGAATCGCTCCTTCTCTTGATCCGGCCAAGCCCCGAAGATCCCGGCGCGCGCCCGAAAACCAGCCAAAGCCTCCGTAGCGATACCTACCGATAACCCGAGATATCAGGCTCCCTCGGGAGCGCGGCCCAACGCCGCCGCACTACCCGCCCAGGTTTTCAGCGCAGGCGTTCTCCGACGCTCAAGCATCCGCATTACGGCGACGTTGTCCAGCCCCCAGTACGCCAGAAGCCCCAATTTCAAGCGTTCTCGCCGGTTTTGCGCCTACGCTACCGCGTATCGTCCGATCCTACGGAGTCGGCTTCGCCGCGTTGGGCGACCTACGTCCCCTCCTGCGCGCGAGCGATGTCCTGACCTGGGTCCATCGCACCACCGCAAGCGCCATGAAAAAGGGACGGGAACAAGTCCGCGCGGGATTCCATGTAACCCGGCCAGCGGGAACGAAACCCCGCGCGGAGCGCCGGCACAGCCTCAGTTGTATCCGGTCGTCTTCAGCGCGCCGACGCCGTAAATCAAGATACCCTGACTGATTGTCCCGCCCGCGGTGAGCGGCGCGGTGAACGTCCCCTGGCCCGTGCTCGGATCCGGCACTGCGAACAGGGCGAGGGTTCCAACGGAATTGCCGGCGGTGTCGCCCGACGCCGCCGGCAATTGCTCAAGTATGTTCGCCGACACCGTGAAGTTGCCCGCCGAGGCCGGAGCAATGCAGTCGAATGCCATCGCGGAGTAGATCGGACTGGCGGTCGTTCCTCCCGCTTGCGCCGCCGCGGCTCCGATAATGGTGACCAGTCCCGTTCCGCCGCCCGTCCACGTGACGTTGAGCGGCGAGGCGCGAGGGATCGGGTTCGCGATGGTGTTCTCATTGGTCCAACTGAAGTCGCTGGGAAGACTCACCGCCGCCGAGAAACTGCCAACGTCGGCCCCGCCCGTGCCGGCCAACGTGTACGTGCCCTGCACCAGGGTAGGGCTGCCGCTCCTGGGGACTATTGTGCCCAGCCCGCTCGAGTATAGGATTGCGCTGTAGCTGTTGTCCGATTGACGCGGGATCGCTATGTTCGAAGCGTTGGGTCCATTCAACGCCAATTGTGCGCCGGCGTCGAGCGATTGCGGCGGAAGGCCGAAGGCAAGCTGGTCGAGCGTGCCGGTGCGCTTGATGAGGAAGCAGGCGCCCGATTGAATCAGCGCGAAATTCGCGTTGGCCACCGTATCGACAGTGTATTCACCGAACCAGCCGGTGGCGCTCTCGCTCTGCTCGTTGTAGGTGCGCCCGGACGCCGTGAGCGTCGTCGCGGTCTTACCGAGGTGGAAACTCCCGATGGTGAGGGTTCCGCCCTTGTCGAGCGTCTGCAACTGGGCCTGCGTCAGCGTCGGGCTGTAGCACGCGGTCTGGCCCGCCGCCGCCACCGCGATCGATCCCAGGTTGGAAAGCCGGCCGCCCGCCGTCACCTGAAGGCTGGCGAAACAACTGGGCGTCACATTCGACGGAACCGTAAAGTTAATTTGATCCAGCCCCGGCGAACCGCTGGATCGTCCCGCGTATACGGGGGTCACTGCGATTCCCCCCACGATCACCTGTACCTGGCCCGCGGCAGTCTGATCGCCGGAACTACCGCCAGTGATGTCCGAAGCCGGGTCGGGCCCGAGCCCCGTTCCCCAGAGCACCATCACGTCGCCGGGCTTGGCCGGGCGCAGGCTCCACTCGCCGAGCGTGCTGGTGGTGAACCGGTTGAGATCGTACCCCCCATAAGTGGCCTGGGCGGGGCCCTGGCCGTTGGTAGCCTGCGTGGCAAACCCGAAGTTGCGCGCCACCACATTGACACTTGCAGGGGCGCTGGTCTGCTCGTTGTAAGTCACTGTGACGTTGTAGGCGCCGACCGCAGTGCTGGACGGCAGCATCCCCGCTATCTGGCCCGCGAGCGTGTAGTACATCAGGGCGCTAACGGGCGTGCCGCCGGAGGCAGGCGTGAACGTGATACTGGTTCCGGAGAGCACGGTCGGATACGGCGGCGCACTCTGAATGAAGATCGTGGCCGGACCGAGTCCCGTGCCATAGATGACGAACCAGGAGCCTCTGGCCACGTCAGGAAGAGCGGAACTCGCGTTAAGGACGCCGTTAGTGGCCCGAATTGCGGGCTGCGCCTGGGCGAGAGTCGGTGTCAGCACTAGCAGTGCCAGACAGAACAGGATCTTCGTTTTCATAAGTTCGAGATCGGGCCCCAGCGTTGCTGCCGGGCCCGCATCATCCTCCTTCGAGAGGTTTTGGCTGGGCAGATGAACCCCAGCGCTACGAGAGTAACGCAGATTCAGGGGACTGAACAGGCCCGAAAGCCGTTAAAAAGCACGGTCAGATTGACCAGATCAGCCGGGACGCCGGACGGAGGGCGCACGGTCGCTCGTCAGCGCTATCGCAGGTCTCGGGAGATGGATTGTGACATACCGACAGATCAGCGTGCAAAACCTCATGACTGAGGCATCGCGGCCGATTCAATACCCATAGCCCTGCCGCGTCCGCCGCAAACGCGCGCGGTTTCCTTCAAACGTCTCTATCCGCAGTGACCCGGCGGTCAAAATCCCGCCGCTCCCCAACACTCTCGCGCCGGGTCACTCCAGACAGAGTCATAGCGCTTGCCGACCCCGAGCGGCATGGGTCTCTCAGCGGCGCCCACCCCCGTTTCGCCGATTCAAATCTCTACAATATATGCGGCCGCCGTTCGTCCACAGGAATGGATGGATGAGCCGTCGCGCATCGCCTCGATGACCGAGCAAGACCGTCAAATCTCCGAAATCGTCGCGGAAGAACGATCCCGGCTGCGCAACTTCATCCGCCGGCGCGTGCCCGATTCCTCCGACGCCGAGGACATCGTGCAGGAGGTCTTCTACGAACTGGTAGAAGCCAATCGCCTGCTGATGCCGATTGAGCACGTGACCGGCTGGCTTTTTCGCGTCGCGCGCAATCGCATCACGGACCTTTTCCGCAGGAAGAAGCCAGAGACCTTCAGCGACGCAGCGGTCGGGGACGAAGACGGCGAGCTGTTGCGGATCGAAGATCTGTTGCCGTCGCCCGATGCCGGGCCGGAAGCGCTCTACGTCCGCAACCTTCTTCTTGATGAGCTGGAACTTGCGCTCGACGAATTGCCCGACGAGCAGCGTGGAGTATTCGTCGCTCACGAACTGGAGGGGCGCAGCTTCAAGGAATTGTCGGCGGAGAGCGGCGTAAACGTCAACACACTGCTATCGCGCAAGCGCTATGCGGTACTTCATCTGCGCGAACGATTACAGAGCATTCACGACGAGTTTATGAAGACATGAGGAACCTAACATGAAAAAGAAATGGCTTTTTGTTGTGGCCCCAGTGACGCTTGTGCTTTTTATCGCGATTGGCGGCGAAGTGGTGATGCATTTGTGGAACTGGCTGGTGCCGGTGTTGTTCGGATGGCGGCAAATCACGTTCTGGCAGGCTCTCGGACTGCTGGCTCTCTGCCGGATTCTGTTTGGAAATATCGGTGGTGGTGGCTCTCATCGCTCCAATTTTCGCCGGCGAAAGGCCGAGCGCTGGGAGCAGATGACGCCCGAGGAGCGCGAGAAGTTCCGCCAGGGTATGCGCTCACGTTGCGGCGGCTTTGGAGAGCCAACCGGCGGAACCGGGGAGCCAGCCTGATGGTGCCGCGCTGGCGGTTCGCGATGGCGGGCGGCCTCCTTGTGGTCACGGCCCTTATGAGCGTCGGAATTGACGGCACTGCGCTCCGCACCTGACCGCAGGCCGTGGGGTTTGGAAACTCTGGAGAAACCTCATGAAAGCTATTGTTCATCACAAATATGGCTCGCCCGATGTTCTTAAATGTGAAGAGATTGAAAAGCCGACAGCTGGGGACGATGAAGTCTTGATCAGAGTTCGCGCGGCTTCCGTCAATCCACTGGACTGGCACTTCATGAGAGGCACGCCGTACCTCGTTCGCATACTGACCGGGCTGAGCAAACCAAAGAACACACGCCTGGGGAGAGATCTGGCCGGGCAGGTTGAAGCGGTCGGCAGGAACGTAACGCAGTTTCAACCGGGTGACGAGGTATTCGGCGCGAGCGGAGGTGCCTTCGCCGAGTATGTGTGCGCTCTCGAAAAAGCGTTGGCGCCGAAACCGGCCAACCTCACATTCGAGCAGGCGGCGGCCGTACCCGTTGCAGGGGCATTCACCGCCCTGCAGGGTCTTCGCGACAAAGGACGGATTCAGCCGGGGCAGAAGGTCCTGATCAACGGTGCGGCGGGAGGTGTAGGTACGTTCGCCGTGCAGATCGCCAAAGCGTTTGGCGCGACCGTGACCGGCGTGTGCAGCACGAGGAATGTGGACATGGTCCGATCGATCGGCGCTGACCATGTGATCGATTACACCCAGGAGGATTTCACCCGCCGCGGGCAGCGATACGACCTCATACTCGACTGCGCGGGGAACCGTTCGTTGTCGGCTTGCAGGCGCGTGATGAGCCCCGGCGGGACCTGCGTCCTGGTCGGAGGACCCGACCTCGGTCGCTGGATTGGACCCCTGATCGCTCCGCTCAAAGCGCTCTTGTTGTCAAGGTGCGTGAGCCAGAAGCTGCTCATGTTTCTGGCGTCAGCGAACAAAGAGGACCTGCTTGTCTTGAAGGAGCTAATTGAAGCCAAGAAGGTAACGCCGGTCATCGACAGGTGTTACACGTTGCGTGAGGTCCCCGAGGCTGTCCGGTATCTCGAAGAAGGACACGCTCGAGGAAAAGTAGTAATAACTTTGGAACATAACGACAAAACCTGACAACGCGCCACTGCCCCTCAACTGCCCTCAGTGCCGTTTCGGCCGGATCGTCGGGCCACTGGAGAGAGTCGCGAACTGCCGAGGATTAGGAACGAGAAGTCGTTAGCATCCGGCGACGACAAATACGGATCGCCACTTTGACGAAGAACGCCCAAACGGCCGACTCGGAAGGAATCCTGCCCGGATTCCAACGCTTTCGGGGTTCGCGCCCACGGCAGCGTCAGGGTTTTGAGTTCGGCGCGGCCGAACGGCGCGCGTCAGCAAGCAGTCCTACAGCGGCACTTCCACCTGGGTAAGGATATCCTCCAGCACCCGCTCGCTCAGTTCCGCGCTGCGCTGGGACATGGCCGCACGCGTGTTCACGATGATGCGGTGCGCGCAGACCGGCAGCACCAGGCGCTTGATGTCGTCCGGGATCACGTAGTCGCGCCCTTCCATCATGGCCAACGCCTGGGCGGCGCGGAACAAGGCCTGCGCGCCACGCGGACTCACCCCCAGCGCGAGCGACTCATGCGCGCGCGTCTTCTCCACAATCTCCAGCATGTAATCCACCAGCGCCTCGTCCACGCGCACGCCGGCTGCCTGGGTTTGCATGGCCACCAGCTCATCGGCCGGCAGCACTTCGCGAACCGCGTCCATGGAGGCGTGATCGGTGTTGCGCAGGATCTCGCGCTCGGCGCCGCGATGCGGGTAGCCGATACGAATGCGCATGAGGAAGCGGTCGAGCTGCGACTCGGGCAGGGGATAGGTTCCGTGATGCTCCACCGGGTTCTGCGTGGCGATCACCATGAACGGCTGGGCCAGCGCGTACGACCGGCTCTCCACGGTAATCTGCGTTTCGTTCATGGCCTCCAGCAACGCCGATTGCGTTTTCGGCGTGGCCCGGTTGATCTCGTCGGCCAGCAGGAAATTGGTGAAGATGGGTCCGGGCTTGAACTCGAACTCGCCCGAGCGGGCGTTGTAGACGGTGACGCCCAGGACGTCACTGGGCAACATGTCGCTGGTGAACTGGAGGCGGTGGAAGCCGCACTGCACCGAACGCGAGAGAGCGTGCGCCAGCGTGGTCTTGCCCACGCCCGGGACGTCCTCAATGAGCAGGTGTCCGCGAGCCAGCAGGCAGACGATGGAGAGCCTGATTACGTCGGCCTTGCCGCGAATCGCCGCACCCAGAGACGATTCGAGGGCGGCCAGCTTCGACAGCGCCACGGGCGCGGCAAACACGCCTTCATTGTAACAGCGGCTTCGGCCCGCCCGGCGACTGTTACAACTGTGTGACAATGGAGGGCGGTAATCATAAAACCTATGAAGTTGCTCCCGCGCGACGAGCAGTTCTACGACCTCTTTTTGAATCAGATCAGGGTCTCCGTGGAGGCTTCCCTGCTGTTACTGCAGGGCGCCGAGAAAGGCAATGCGCCGCTGGCCACCGCCGCGGCGCGCATCAACATTCTCGAACAGCAGGGCGATGAGATCATCCACGACATCTACGTCCGGCTGAACCAGACGTTTATCACGCCCATCGATCCCGAGGACATCCATTCGCTGTCGGCCCACCTCGACGACATCCTGGACGGTATCGAGGAATCGGCGCACATCATCGTCGCCTATCGCGTCGATCCTATCCCGCCCACTGTGATAGAGCTGTGCCGCATCGTCCATTCCTGCGCGAAAACGCTGGAGCTCGCCCTCATCGCGCTCAGCAAAAATGCCCCGCTGCTTGCGCACTGCATCGAGGTGAACCGCCTCGAGGAGGTAGCCGACAAGATTGGCCGCGATGCCGTCACCGAGTTGTTTCGAAACGAGAAGGACTGCATCCGGCTGGTCAAGCTCAAAGAGGTCTACGACAAGCTTGAAGCGACCACCGACTGCTGCGAAGACGTGGCCGACGCGCTCCAGAACGTAGTTGTGAAAAACAGTTAGAGGGCGGCATGGACTCCACCCTCGTTCTGACTGTGGTCATCATCGCGGTCGCCCTCATATTCGACTTCATCAATGGCTTTCATGATGCGGCGAATTCCATCGCCACCGTCGTATCCACGCGCGTGCTCACGCCGGGACAGGCGGTGGTGTGGGCGGCCTTCTTCAATTTTGTCGCGGCCTTCAGTTTTGGAACTGGCGTGGCCAAGACGGTCGGCTCCGGCATGGTGGACCTGCATTTCGTGACGCCGTGGGTGATCCTTGCCGGACTGATTGGCGCCATCACCTGGGATCTGTTCACGTGGTGGATCGGCCTGCCCACCAGCTCTTCACACGCGCTGCTGGGCGGGTACGCCGGCGCGGCCATAGCGCACGTCGCTTATGTGAAGGGATTGGCAAACGCGTTCGACGCCATCCTGTGGAACGGCTGGACCTTGACGCTGTTGTTCATCGTGGCCGCGCCGCTGATCGGCATGGCGCTTGCGTACGCCTTCATGGTGGCGGTGTACTGGACCTTCCGCAACGCGACGCCCAGGAAGATGGACAAATACTTCCGGCGTTTGCAGCTTGTTTCCGCCGCCGCGCTGAGCTGGTCGCACGGCACCAACGACGCGCAGAAGACCATGGGCATCATCACCGGCGTGCTGGTAACCTCCGGCTACCTCAAGACATTCCACGTGCCCATCCCGGTGATCCTGGGGGCCCATGCGGCCATTGCGCTGGGAACCCTGAGCGGCGGGTGGCGAATTGTGAAGACCATGGGACAACGGTTGACGCGACTGAAGCCCCGCAGCGGTTTCTGCGCCGAGTCCGCCGCGGCGGTTTCCATCCTGTTTGCCACCTGGCTTCGCCTGCCGGTGTCCACCACCCACGTGACCGCCGGGGCTATTGCCGGAGTCGGATCCATTCAGCACCTGAAGGCCGTCCGCTGGGGTGTGGCCCGGGACATCCTCTGGGCGTGGGTCCTGACCATCCCGGCCTCCGCGCTGGTGGGCTGGGCGGCCCTGACGGTCCTGCACCTGTTCAATTCGAAGCTGTAAGGTGGGGTGTAGTTCGGAAGGGGAAAACGGGGACACTCTACCTGGTCTACGGATCGGCTCAAGTTGCCTTCAGATAGAGTGTCCCCGTTTTCCCCTTCCGAACCAGGCCGCCAACTGCGGTAGATTAGGGCAGAGAGGCGGGATGCCGGAGGACAAAGGGACTATCAGGGGGACGCCGCAGGGCTCGGTGTGGTCGCTGCGATTGCTGGGCGTGCCCATCCGCCTTCATTTCACGTTCGTACTCCTGCTGGTGTTTCTGATCGTCATCGGATTGGGCGGCAACCAGTCCATGGCATACTACGCCGTCTATCTGATCGCGCTGTTCGCTTCGGTTCTGCTGCACGAGCTGGGGCACGCGTGGGTGGGCTCGCGGTACGGCATTCGCACGCTCGAGGTGGTGATGTTTCCCATCGGCGGCGTTTCCCGGATGGAGCGCGCCCCGAATCCTCGCGAGGAGTTGTGGATCGCTCTGGCCGGACCTCTGGTGAACCTGGTGCTGGCCGGCGTTCTCTTCGCACTTCTCTACTACCGGCATGCCATCGTGGGGATGCGCGATCTGTTGCAGCCCACGGACACGAATCTCATCGAACGAATCGCCTTCGGGAATCTGATTCTGGCGTTGTTCAACTTCATCCCAGCGTTCCCGATGGACGGGGGGCGCGTGCTGCGTTCGGTGCTGGCGCGATTCAAACCGGAGAACGAAGCCACGCGCATCGCGGCGTGGGCCGGGCGCATGCTGGCCATCAGCATGGGGCTCTACGGCCTGCTGGCCACGCATTTTCTGCTTGTTTTCGTGGCCTTCTTCGTGTATCTGGGCGCGGCCCAGGAAAGCGCGGCGGCCATGGGCCGGACGCTCACCGCCGGCATACCCGTGCGCACGGCCATGGTCACCGAGTTCCATACGCTCACCCACGGCAGCACCATTCGCGACGCCGCCAACCTCCTGCTGTCCACATCGCAGCAGGATTTTCCGGTAGTGCATGGCGAGCAGGTGCTGGGCCTGCTCGGGCGAAACGCTCTTCTGCGCGCGCTGGCGCACGATGGTCAGGAGGCCTACGTCGGCGGCGCCATGGACCGCGATCCACCGATGCTCTCTCCCGATCAGGATCTGGCCGAAGTTCTGCCCCTGATGGCGCAATCGGGGATGTGCGCCCTGGTCATGGAGGGCGGGGAACGCCTGGTTGGTATGCTCACGGCCGAAAACTTGTCGCAGTTTCTCCTGCTGCGCCGTTTCGGCATGGAACCGGACTCGCACAACGCCGATGCCGGCCACTAATGGACATGTGGCGTCGCGCGTCCTTACCCGCTCTCGTCCTCGCCTGCCTGCCGCTGCTTCTGCATGCCGCCAATGTCCGCCTGTATCTGAAAGACGACAGCTATCAACTGGCCCGCGAATACAAGGTGGAAGGCGACCGCGTCCGCTACTACAGCGTGGAGCGAGGCGAATGGGAAGAGATCCCGCTCGATCTGGTCGACCTGAAGAAGACCGAGGGCGAGATCCACGAGCGCGAGGAGGCCGCGAAAGAGGAAACGCGGCAGACCGCCGCGGAGGATAAAGCCGAGCGCGAGATGCAGCGCGAGATCGAGAAAGTTCCCAAAGATCCCGGCGTCTATTATCTGGACGGCGAGGCCATGCGCACGGTGAAACAGGCCGAGTCGAAGATGGTCACCGACAAGGGCCGCAAGGCCCTCAAGCTGCTGTCTCCGGTTCCGATCATCTCGGGCAGGATGACTCTCGAGCTGGACGGCGCCCACGCGCCCACCAAAGTGCAGAGCGACAAGCCGGAGTTCTACATCCGCCTGTCGCAGGAGGAACGGTTCGCGCTGGTCAGGGTGAGCGATCGCAAGGGCAATCGCGTGGTGGAGAAGATCGAGGTGATTCCGGTGACCAACGAGCAAGTTGAGACGTTCAACAAGGTGGAGCTGTTCGAGCATCAGGTGGGCGACATGGTGTTCAAGTTCTGGCCGATGAAGCCGCTCGATCCCGGCGAATATGCGGTGATACAGTACACCGAAGGAAAGGTGGACACGCAGGTCTGGGATTTTGCCTGGCCCGGCAAGACCGGTTTGTGAGAGGAGGACGAACATGACAACACGTTGGATGGCGATACTATGCGCGTTCGCGACGATAGCGCTGGCGGATACGCTAACCCTGCGCGATGGTAGAACAGTGGACGGAGACTACGCCGGCGGGGACACGCGCACCATCCGCATGATGGTGGGGGACAGTGTGCAGACGTTCCGGGTGGGCGATGTCGTCAGCCTGACATTTGGCTCCAACTCCGCCAGCTCCAGCGGGCCACAACAGCCGGCCGCGCCGCCACCCGATCAGAGCGGCCTGCAACGCGAACGCCCCAACGAGCGCGAGCACGAGCACGCCGACCGCGACAAGGGGAGCTTGCAGATCCCGGCGGGCACCGAGATTGTGGTGCGCATGATCGACGGCGTGAACTCGGAGACGGACCGGGTGGGCTACACCTTCCGCGCCAGCGTGGATGAGCCGGTTGTCGTCGATGGCAAGACGATAATCCCGCGCGATGCCGACGTCGTGGTGAAACTGGTGGAGCAGCGCCAGTCCGGGAAACTGACCGGGAGTACCGCGCTGACCCTGGCGCTGCAGCAGGTGCAGATCGGCGGAAAGATGCTGGACGTCTACACGGAGAGCGTAACCCAGACCAGCGCCTCGCGCGGTAAGAAGACGGCGGCCGTGGCGGGTGGCGGAGCGGCTCTGGGAGCCATCGTCGGCGCCCTCGCGGGTGGCGGGAAAGGCGCCGCCGTTGGAGCCGTCTCGGGCGGCGCGCTCGGCACCGGATACGAAGTGATGACTGCGGGCCAGAAGGTGAAAATACCCAGCGAAACGCGCCTGACCTTCACGCTGCAATCGGCCGTACAGTTGTGAGCGCGCCGGTCCCGCCCGTGGCCTCGCCCTGGTGGAGGGAACTGAGCCGGTATCACTGGTGGGTGCTGGGCATCTCCTCGCTGGCCTGGATGTTCGACTGCATGGGCCAGCAGTTCTTCGCGCTGGGCCGCCAGCCTGCCATCACCGAACTGCTCGGCGCGCGCCCCGGTGACCCCGCGGCGGCCCGCGTCGTCGCCGAGTATGCCGGCTACGCCACTTCGGCCTTCATGGTTGGATGGGCCATCGGCGGCGTGTTCTTCGGTATCCTCGGCGATCGCCTGGGACGGGTGAAGACCATGACGCTCACCGTCCTGTTCTACTCGCTGTTCACCGGATTAAGCGCGCTTTCGGTGGGCGTCCTGGATTTCCTGGTATACCGCGTGGTCACCGGGCTGGGCGTCGGCGGGATGTTCGCGGTGGGCGTCGCCCTGGTGGCCGAAACGATGCCGGAGAGAGCCCGCCCGTCGGCGCTCGGCTGGCTGCAAGCCTTCTCCACCATCGGCAATATAGTGGCGGCAATCATCGGCATGGCCCTGGGCGGGCTCCAGCAGGCGGGAATGGTGTCCAGTGCCTGGCGCTGGATGTTCGTCATTGGCGCACTGCCCGCGGTCCTGTGCCTGTGGATTATGCGGCGTTTGAAAGATCCCGAACAATGGAGGAAGGCGGCGCAGTCGCGAAACAAGCTCGGCTCCATGGGCGAGTTGTTCTCCGACGCACGCTGGCGCCGCAATGCCATCGTGGGTCTGCTGCTGGCCTTCTCCGGCGTGGTGGGACTGTGGGGCATCGGCTTCTTCAGTTACGATCTGCTGCGCACAGTGTTCGACAAGACCAGCCTCAACCCCGGCCAGAAGACGCTCTGGATCGGTATCACGTCGCTGCTGCAGAATGTCGGCGGTTTCTTCGGTGTCTACGCCTTTACGCGTGTGACCCAGCGCATCGGCCGCCGCCGGGCTTTCGCGTTCTCGTTCCTCGCGGCGCTGCTGGCCACCGCGTTCACCTTCGCGTACCTGCGCCGCTTCAGCGATATCTTCTGGATGATCCCGCTCATGGGCTTCACGCATCTGACGCTGTTCGGCGGATACAGCATTTATCTCCCGGAGCTGTTCCCCACGCGCCTGCGCAGCACGGGCACTTCGTTCTGCTACAACGTGGGCCGGTTTGTGGCCGCGCTGGGGCCGCTGGCGCTGGGCCTGCTCACAAGCAGGGTCTTCGTGCATCAGGCCGAACCGATGCGCTGGGCGGGGGTAACCATGAGCCTGGTGTTTCTGGTGGGTTTGGCCACGCTGCCCTTCGCGCCGGAGACCATGGGCCAGCCGTTGCCGGAGTAGCGGCGAACGAAGAGCACACACTGGTGTAGGCCCGTACAGTCGAAGTATGCCGACCCGAACCAGGACGCCACGCAGTTCCCGGACGAAGCCCGTGCGGCAGAGCGTGACCATCCCGGTGCCGCTGGTGGCTGAAGTGCGCCGTGTCGCCAAAGAGCGTCATCTCACGATGAGCCGAGCGCGGCCACCGGGCGGAGCTCGATGCGAAAGAGAACCTGAAGACGGCATACCGGCGGTTCATGGACGAGCACGAGCCCGCCCGTAAGAACGGCGCCGGCGAGGATCTGATCCGCGCGATCTTCGGGAAAGACGCGATTGCCGAAGATACGGTTCTCTGACCTCCCGCGCGGTCTGTGGCAACACCTGCTCGAACGCGTTCGGAGCGCGAGATCACGCTCGCCGACCTCAGTCGCCTGCAGGAGTGGGTGAAGTCGGCACCGCAAGCGCCGAACGGCCAATGGTACGAGAATTCTGGCTCGTTCAAACTGTGCGGCTCGAGAGGAGTACCCCGGGACGGTGCTCACGAATGAGATGAAGGCGTTCGGAGAGGAGATCGAGTAAGCGCGCAGGCGTGGCGTCGAGTCGCATTTCACACCACGGCGGTGGACAAGGCGGTTGCCACCATGCCATACTGTCTTTTCATGCGTCGCGCCTATTACCGTTCGTTTCGATTCTGGTTCCCCCAGGGGACCTGATCCGATACGAGTGGAATCGCGACAGGTTGGAAGATTTCGACAAAGGCCCACTCAGAGGGAGTGGGCCTTTTGATTTTCAGGGAGGTCGCAATGGTCATTTCGATGAAGCTCCACTCCACCGGGGAGGAGATTGAGCTGGTGTGCAAACGGATCGAGCACTTTGGGTACAAGGTGCATTCGATTGAGGGCGAGGAGCGGGTGGTGATCGGCGTGGTCGGCGTCGGCGACGTGACCGCCTGCCTCGAGTCCGTGGAAGCCATGCCGCAGGTGGAGAGCGCGGTGCGCATTTCCGCTCCCTACAAGTTCGTGAGCCGCGAGTTCCGCGGCGCGAAGACGCAGATACGGATTAACGGCGTGGAGATCGGCGGGGACGAATTCGTGGTGATGGCCGGGCCCTGTTCGGTGGAATCCGAAGAACAGATCATGACCGCGGCGGAAGCGGTGGCGCGCGCGGGGGCGAAGATGCTGCGCGGCGGCGCGTTCAAGCCGCGGACATCGCCCTACGATTTCCAGGGCCTCGAAGAGGAAGGGCTGAAGCTGTTGGCGAAAGCCAGGAGCGCGACGGGCCTCGGAATTGTCACCGAAGTGATGAGCGACAGCGACGTGTCGCTGGTGTCCCAGTACGCCGACGTGCTGCAGGTGGGCGCCAGAAACATGCAGAACTTCTCGCTGCTCAAGGCGCTGGGACCGTGCTCGCGGCCCATCCTGCTCAAGCGCGGGCTCAGTTCCACCGTGAAGGAGCTGCTGATGTCGGCCGAGTACATCGTGGCGCATGGGAACCCCAACGTGATCCTGTGCGAGCGCGGCATTCGCACCTTCGAAACGGCCACGCGCAATACCTGCGATCTCACCGCCGTGGCCGTGCTGGACGAGCTGACGCATCTTCCCGTGGTGGTGGACCCCAGCCATGCCACCGGCAAGCGCAGCCTGGTGCCGGCGTTGTCGCGCGCCGCGGTGGCCATCGGCTGTGACGGGCTCATCATCGAAGTGCATCCCTGCCCCGAGCAGGCGTTCAGCGACGGCGCGCAGTCGCTGGATCTCAAACAGTTCGCCCGCATGATGCAGGACCTGCAGCCCTACCTGAGGTTGTGGAAAGAGTCGCGCGTGACAGAAGCTGCCGCGACGGTGTAACCTGCGAACGTGCGCTATCGCCCTCGTCCGTGGCAGCTTGTCACTGCGCTGATCGTGTTGTGTGCGGCCGTTGTCGCCGGCCTGTATCTGTGGCGCATTCGTGGCGGGGCAACTCCTGCGGAGATGGCCGCCTTCCTGCCCACCGGCGACTCGCTGCTGGTGTACATGGACCTCGAAGCCATGCGCCGCTCCGGCCTTCTGGATGCAATCGCCGGACGGAAGGGCGGGGGGGAACCCGAATACCGTCAGTTCATCGAACAGACCGGGTTCGACTACCGCGAAGACCTGAATGCGCTGGCCGTCGCGATTCGCGAGAATCCCAGCACGCATGAGCGCGACGCGTATGCGGTGGCCCGCGGCAATTTCGACTGGGAGCGCATCGCCGCGTATGCAAAGAGCCATGGCGGCCAGTGCGACGCCGGGTTCTGCCGCGTGCCCGCCAGCCAGCCGCATCGCTTCGTCTCCTTCCATCCGTTACGGCAGCATCTCCTGGCTCTGGCGGTGAGCGCCGATCAGTGGGCCGCGCTGCTGATTACGCGCGGGTCCGTCTCGCGGGGCGCGGCGGATCTGCCCACCCAGCCCGTGTGGATGCTGGCGCCGGCCGCAGCCCTGCAATCGGAAAGCCTGTTTCCCGAGGGCACCCGGGCCTACGCTTCAGCATTGCGCGGGGCCGAGAGAGTGGCGCTCACGCTGGGCGCCCAGGGCGATCATCTGGTGCTCTCGCTCGATGTCACGTGCGGCAACGTGGCCCAGGCTTCGGCGCTGGTGGTCCGCCTGGAACAGCTCACCCAAACGCTGCGCACGTGGATTGCGCGCGAACATCTGCGGCCCAATCCGGGCGACCTGAGCGGCGTGCTGACAGCGGGCAGTTTCCGCCGGGAAGACCGCCGTGTCTTCGGCTCGTGGCCCATCCCGAAAGAGTTCATCCGAGCCGTGTCCGACGGCGGCGGCCAGTGAAGACGAGCCCAGCGGGAGTTCTCTGTTTCGGCAATCTGGTGGTGGATACGCTGGCCGGCCCGGTTGTTCTCAGTGACCTGCGCTGGGACGCCACGCTGTGGGTGGATGCGCTGGAACAGCAGATCGGCGGCAACGGCGCGAACACCAGTTTCACGCTGGCAACGCTGGGCGTGCCGGTGCGTCTGGTGGGCGCCGTCGGGAACGACCCGTTCGGCGAGTTTGTCACCGGCCGTCTGGCGGACGCCGGTGTCGACGTTGCCCACGTCGCGCGCCTGGGCGCGGCGACGCCGGCTACCATCGCGCTGGTCCGGGAGGACGGCGCCCGCGCTCTGCTGCACCGGCCAGGCGCAAGCGCGGAGGCATTCGCCGAGCTTCCCGAGCTCACGCCGGAACTGATTGCCGGTTGCGCCGTGTTCCACCTGGCGAATCCGTTCGGGCTGCCGAACATGCGCGGGCACGCGGCGGAAGCGCAACGGCGCGCCCAGGCGGCCGGCCTGTTCGCCACCATGGACACCGGTTGGGATTCGCGGGGAGAATGGATGCGCGCGATCGCCGCTTCCCTGCTTCATACCGATCTGCTGTTCACCAACGGGGACGAAGCCCGCGAGCTGACCGGCTGCGCCGACCCGGACCGCGCCGCGCAGGCGCTTCGCGATGGTGGTGCTGGAACGGTGGTGGTGAAACTGGGCGGGCGCGGGTGCCTGGTGGCGGATGAGGCCGGCATGGCGCACGTGCCCGCGTTTGCGGTGACCGCGCTGGACACCACCGGCGCCGGCGACTGCTTCGTGGGCGGTTTTCTGGCGGCCCTGCAGCGCGGTTTCCGATACCACGAGGCCGCACGATTCGCCAATGCGGTGGCCGCACTCAGCGTCCAGCGGATGGGCGCGACGGCGGGGCTGCGCGGCTTCGAGGAGACGCTGGCGTGGATGGACGCGGCGGATTCACGATGACTGCCGTCGCCGTTGTGAGTGCCCGGACGAATCCATAAACATACGGCGTTGCTTTCATCGCGGAAGGGATCGAACGACGCCGTGGAACGGCGTCCCCGATCATCCAGTCGGTCGGGCACGACTGCGTGGTGTGTCGCCGGGGGAGGGTGTACGGCTTTCCCCGTTGCGCCACTGCATCGCACTCAGCTTGGATGATGGAGAAGCATTACTGGTTCTGGCGCTGATCCGCTACTTCGGCGTGCCGGTGCTGCGAAGACGTCGAAGGGAGAGCACCGCGCCTGAGCCGCGCGGCGCCGTCCGTTCAAGCGGCGCGATTCGGGACCCGAACGCCTGAGTCGCGCACATCCCAGACCCAGCGGGCGTAGCCCCATTCACTTTCCCATACCTCCCAATGTCCCTCCCATCGTTCCAAAGTGAACTCGGCCACCATTGCCGACTCGGTCCGAGTATCCTGGCGGGGGATCGATGGACGTCTGGCCAGATCTTCGCACTTCGCAACGAGTGCTTTTCTGAGCATCGCTTCCGCCCGAAACCAGTGTTCCCGGTCCGATCCAATGGGACAGCCGCTATCCAGCCAAAACTGATACGCAACTGTGGCGATTTCGTTTTCAGTTGGGTTAACACTTTCGGCGGTCTTCGCGGGTTCGCTGACGGGACTCAAGCCAGGATCCATCTTTGTTGCATGGCCGGTCATGGTCGCTTTCCTTCTTCGCGGGCGCTGAGCCGCAACGGATGGATCTGCGGAATCCCGACACTCTGGTTTCCCGCCAACGGAGTCCTGCCGATGCGAAGCTCAGGGCAACAGTGAGGCTTTACTGCATTCAGCCTCACACTCTGGGTGATCTGGGGTGTGGTTTACGCGCGGAGAGCAGGGGACCTGCATGCCACAGCTTAAGAGTCCAGACATGGAATCAGATCGATCCCTATACCGCTCAATTGTGGAGCGACTCCGGGCATCTGTCAATGGGGAGAGATCGCGCTGTTGTCCATGCGAGCTGGCGAATTTGGGGACGGGCGACGGATTCGCGCACCGGGAAGCTGCTGAAAACAATCCGCCGGTGGTTGCGATGCGTTGGGTCCGCATGGGTTCGACCCTGACGGATGACAGCGAGGCGTCGCGGGTAGTGGTCCGGGGGCTGATCGCGTTTCTGCGGGCGGGGTTGGGGGCGTAGGTGATGATCTCGACCGAGTAACGTTCGTGACTATCAATCTGGTGCGCGATTGCGTAGGAATGCTACGATGTCGATGGCTCATCCGCGCCGCGCGCGGCATGAAGGCATTGCCACTAAACGGTACGAGATCAATGGTCACAGGGAAGATGGCACGAGTGCCTGTTATCTGCTGCAACGAGTCGACGCTTGTTAGCGCGGAGATCTTCAATCCTAACGATTGGTCAGGCGCAAGCAAAGGGATTGTCCAATCGTGTTCGACTGAGTACTCGGTTCTTCACCATTGCGTTCGCCAAATAGCGGAGCTGTGCGGGGCGGGTGATCGTCTTTGTGGAACGTACATTGACAGCATCAAGCGGAGTGGGCTGCTGTCAAGTTTGACTTGGGAAGCGTTGTCGTGTATGGACAAGTGCCGGACCTGCACATGCGGATCGAGGCGTTCTTCTCCGGATTGAAGACCTTGCTGGATTTGTTAGTGCAGCTTCTCTCGAGCGAAGGAGTTGTGGTCGAAGCAGTGGACGGTTTTCACCGTGTGCGGGGCACATATGGTGGCAGAGTCCTCAACGCCCTCGCTAATAACGCTTCCAAGAGTAAGAAAGACATTGCCGGGAGGGTGGTAGATCTGTTGTCTGAACACAAAACGGACTGGATCGACCAAGCCATATCAGCGCGCGACCAACTCGTCCACCCTGAACGTGGTAGACAACAGTTGATGTTCGAACTCGATTTCACCGAGTGTCCGGATAGGTTGGTGTGCGTAAAGGTAAGCCCACCAACAATTGGTTCCGAAGCCATTGACCAATATGCACATCGAGTCTTGGAGCGTGCGAGGGAGTTCTCAGCCAACTTCCTTAGTACTACTGTGTTATAAACGGCGCGAGCAACAGAAGGGGCAGCAGGGGAGCTGCTGGAGCAGGGCTCGGGCGATCCGGATACGCAGCGTGGCGATGGACTGGCGGTTATGCCGTTCGGCG
>JBEKZH010000096.1:0-38846 GCA_049510065.1 Bryobacteraceae bacterium | reverse complement strand
CACGTTGCGAGGCCGAACGGCAACGCGCGCGCCGGCAGTCTGAGTACGAAAGACTGAGCAAAAAAGCGGAAAACCTCTGCCGAAAGCAGGGGGAAGTTGTCGCCTTCATTTGGCCATTCGCACGTGATGTGGCAGTGCTATCGGACCGCCTCCCGCCGGAGTGGGACTTCTATCGGTCGGCCCTCAAGGGGCTTCGCGTCGACAGCCGCGGGGCGTGGGCTGACCCACCAACCAGTCCCGATCTTGACACACTCGAACTGCGTTTGGGACAGATGCTCAATCTCGCGGCCAAGAGTCCGCCTGTCGCCCCCAAAGAGCCCGCAATCGGTACCGGCGCAGCGGAAAGCATGGTGCCGCAGCCGAAGCAACCCGCGGCCGCAGTAAAAGGTGGGACCGAGACGGTAGTCAAACAAAACGGTAGCGAGGTGCCAGCCGACATGGGTACTCGGACTGCCGAATCGACGCCGCGCACTAAAGAAGCTCAGGGGCGAACACGGAAGGGCGACACTACGCTGCTCAAGAGGGCCGACGGAAATTTCTATGAATCCGTTAACTTCCCCACGGCGCAAAGCTATGCGGACATAGGTGCTCGGCGCCGGCAGCAGCTAATGAAAAATGGCCTCTTTGAGGTGCTCGGTAAGGGTACCAACCGCCGCATCACAGTTAAGTCCCTGATCGCCTACTGCCCACCAGCAGAAGACGCGAAATAACCCGCAAGGAAGCGAAACAAAACGCAGCGAAGCGACATTGATTTTCTTGCCTCTGCCGAAGTTCCGTGATTTGTTGGAATTGCGGGTTACGTGTATGCACCTGAAAGTCTCAGAGCTTGCTTCCCGTTATCGCTTCAGCGTTGATGCGATCTACGCTTGGGTCCGAACCGGCCTGATTCCCAACTGCTGCATTCTGCGGGTGGGCAACAGCATCCGAATCGACTCCGATCAATTTGATCAGTTCCTTCGGTCCGGCAGGCTGTACCGTCCCCGGTGTCGGAAGGCGGAAGAGCAGGCCCGACATTCGCGCGAGGCAGCTTCTGCGCTCGGGCTTTCGGAGGACCAACACACCACCGAGCAAGAGAGGGGCCAGTACCGACATCGGTTCACGACCGACGGCGCTGCCGTCTCTGCAGACCATCCGTATGGTCCGACGTTCATCGAGCGCGCCGGGTAAGGCACAAACCCATGACGCACCGACGATTGTGCCGCTTCCCAGAGCGGCGCCGGAAGTGTGCCTAGTCTCTAGCAAAACCAGCAAGCATTTATCGGGGCGTCCCAGTGGGGACGCCCTTTTCATTTCCTAAGCAAGGGGCACAATATGCATCGCGCCTCCGATGCCCGGCCAGGTTCATCCAGACCTGCCGTGGCTCAAATGTCTAACGCGAGTGAGAGGTGGCAGGTTCTGACTCTAACGCAGACAGCCGCCTACCTTAGGATCTCGAAGGCACATCTGTCGAACGTGATCGCCGGCAGGTTCCCCGGCGTGCCTGTTCTCCGGCACGTCCGAGTGGGGCGGCGCGTTTTGATCAAGCGTGAATGGGCGGACCAGTGGTTGGAGGCTGCCGCAGAAGGGTCGCCGCACCAATGGTAGTATCTGAGTCATGCCAAGAGTCAGCGCCTTCCACGCAGGAAAGAGGCAAGAGAATGCGTCGAAAGCGTTTCCAGAAAGGCAGCCTGCAAAAACGCAAGCACGGAAACCATCGTGTGTGGGTTGCCCTCTGGTGGGAGGGTGGCAGTCGGCGGTCCAAAGTCCTCGGTCGGTGCTCGCAGATGTCCAAGGCGGAAGCGGACTCGGTTGTGTCCGCTATTCTCAGGGAGATCAACAGTGGCGTGGCGCAGACAACGAAGCCGGTTTACACTTTCGAGCAGTTCACAAAAGAGGAGTACTTGCCGTTCTGCCGTCGCAGTTGGAAGGAATCGACCGCCGGCACGTCGGAGCAGATCGTCAGATCGCATCTCCTTCCGGAGTTCGGGAAGGATCTGCTTCATGCGATCCGGCGCGACAAGCTGCAAGATTTTCTCGAAGGGAAGGCGATGGACGTGGGTTTGAGTGTGGTATCGCACCTGCGGTGGTTCCTGAACGCCATCTTCAAACTTGCGTTGTCGGACGGATTAGTCCCCAGCAATCCCGCAGCCGAGTTAAGGATTCCCAAACAATGTCAGCCGAGCCGGGCGATGCGCCCGCTTACGGAAGAGGAGGTGAACGAGTATTTGGAGGTCTTCGACCTTCGAGAGAGGATGATCGCAAGGCTCGCGATCTTCGAAGGCATGCGACCGGGCGAGATTTTGGCGCTCCAGTGGAAGTCGGTAACCGGGGAGATGATCCGGGTCGAGCAGCGCATCTACAAGCGGGTGCTCGGCACGCCGAAAAGCGGCAAGACCCGCGAGTGTGCCATGTCGGACGGAACGATCGAGTTGTTGAAGGTGTGGACCGGCCTGGCCCGGGACCTGTCGCCGGAAGGATTCGTCTTCCCGTCCGAGAACATCTTCACCCCGCTCTCGCCCGACAATTTGTGGCGTCGGAGCATGTATCCGAAGCTGCAGGAGGTTGGCTTGGGCTGGGCCACGTTCCAGGTTCTGAGGAAGACCAACGCCAGCTTGTCGAAAAAGGCGGGCGTCGATCCAAAGGTCGCAGCGGACCAGAGGGGCCACGGCATCGGCGTCAGCCTGGATGTTTACACCAGTTCGGACCTGGAGCAGAAGCGAGCCGCAGTCAAGAAACTCGAAGCCGCCGTGCTTCGAAAACCGCAACCCGAACGCCTGTCAGCATGAGGGGACTAGGCTTAATGGAGTAAACGGAGTAACGAGGAATCGGTGGAGTTTCCTAAGTGTTTGAAAACATGGAGCGGGAGATGGGATTCGAACCCACGGCGTCCAGCTTGGGAAATTGATCGTAGATTGCAAATACAGAACTTAGCGTCTACGGTGCTCGTTTCTGGCTACCGCGAGCATGGAGTTTTCAACGGCCCCCTTCAAGGCATTTCTTAATGGAGCAGTTTTGGAGCAGGCGGCCGTCCAGTGAGCATGTCGAGTCTTCAAACGGGGCCGTACAGACTCGGCGGGGTCCAGCTCGTGGTGCAATAATGGTCATCCGTGAATCGTGATAGGCTGCTCCATATACACATTGCCTCCTGGCAGGTCCTGATCCTGTAGCCCGACGTTATGCGGGGTCGTGTGCCTCCGCGGGCTGTGCACCGGTTGTCGCTTGATAGGTAACTGAAAAGATCGTGTCGCCAAGCCACTTCTTGAAAGCCGCATTGTCTTGGAACTGTTTGAAAAGCTCCGTCTGATCCGCAAGGAGCCCCACTAGCACCCGCTGCAACGCCTTATCGTGTTCGATGCGGGCGTTCTGTTTGTCGGAGTTCTTCATCGCGTTCTGGTAGGCGCGGTCCGCCGCAACCTTGCCAGGGATTTCCTCCGCGATCACCTTGCTGATCTTGTCGGCATCCTTCCAGTCGATATTCCCGAACTGATCGTTGAAGGCGCGGACGATATTGCTCAAACGGTCGAGTTCAGGTTCCGGAAGGCGCCCCCCGCCGCTCGTCGGAACCGGTCCGATTTCAGCATTCGCGTCCGCGAGCGTGATGTCTAGCGTCGAGCGTACCTCCGGCCGGTAGCTCTCCATATCAATGTTTTCCAGAACCCCCTTGGACAGGTCTTCCTCTTTTGGTGCCGGAAGCTTCGGAATGAGGAAGTTCAGAAAGACCGCGAGCTTCTCCCAAGTGGCGTTCGTGAACGGCAGGATGGACGCGAGGAATCCGTACGTGCGGACGAAGGCTTTCGCCTTCCCCTTGAAATCCACCTGGCCATCCTCGTCGAGGCTGTCAGTGTATGTTGCGACGCACGCATCAAGAATCGGATCGAGGCGATCACGCTGTGCGCCGGTGACGTAGAGTTCCACCAACTGATCCACCTGAGCGTAGGTATAAACCTGATAGCCATCCAAGCCAGCTTTGAGATCGTGAAGCTTGTCCGGATTCGTCTCTTCACTCAGGATCGTTGTCCGATAGTATGGCTCGAAAGATGTCCGGATGAGCTCGGCGTCGTTTTGAAAATCGAGCACGAACGTGTCGTACTTCTTCGGGTGCGACCGATTCAGCCGGGAGAGCGTCTGCACTGCCTTTATGCCGGACAGCGGCTTGTCCACGTACATGGTGTGGAGGAGCGGCTCATCGTACCCAGTCTGGAACTTGTCGGCGCAAATGAGGAACCGGTAGGGGTCTTCCTTGATACGGTCCGTGATGAGGTTACCTGCAAATCCGTTGACTGATGATTCCGTGACCTTCTGTCCCTTGAACTCCGGCTCGCCGGAGAACGCCACGATGGCCTGGTAGGGACTCTTCCGCTCCTTCAGGTAGTCGCGAAAGGCGAGGAAATACTGAAGGGCACGTTCGATACTGCCGGTCACCACCATCGCCCGCGCCTGGCCGCCGATCTTCTGCTTTGCGAGCACCTGCTCGTGGAAGTGATCCACCATAATCTCCGCCTTCATGCGTACGGCGTAGTCATGTGCCTCGACGTACCGGCGGAGCTTCTTCTGCGCCTTCTTCACGTCGAATTCAGGATCGTCCTCGACGGTCTTCGTCAGTCGGTAGTAGCTGTCGATTGGCGTGTAGTTCTTGAGGACGTCCAGGATGAATCCTTCCTGGATCGCCTGCTTCATCGTGTAGCTGTGGAACGAGCGATGTTTGACTTTATCGCCCTCCGAATACGGTTCGCCGAAGACTTCGAGAGTCTTGTTCTTGGGGGTCGCGGTGAACGCGAAGTAGCTCGCGTTCGGCAGCATTTTGCGACTCTCCATGATGCGGTTGATCGTATCCTCGAAGGTTTCCTCTTCCGCTTCACCGCCCTTCGCTGACAGGGCGATGTTCATCTGTGCCGCAGCCCTTCCGCCTTGGCTGGAGTGGGCTTCGTCGATAATGATGGCGAATGTGCGCCCCCGATGTTCGTTGCCGATCTCGTCCAGAACGAACGGGAACTTCTGGACCGTCGTGATGATGATCTTTTTCCCGTCGGTGATGAACTTGCGAAGGTCTCCGGAGTGCTCCGCATGCCCAACAATCGAGCCGACCTGAGCGAACTGTTTGATCGTGTCGCGAATCTGCTTGTCCAGGATGCGCCTGTCGGTGACGACAATGACCGACCCGAAGATCTCCTTACTCGCCTCCTCCAGCCCAACAAGTTGGTGCGCGAGCCAGGCAATGGAGTTGCTCTTCCCGCTGCCCGCAGAGTGTTCGATCAGGTAGCGTCGGCCGGCGCCGAGCACCTTCGTATCGGCCAGGAGTTTTCGGACAACATCGAGCTGGTGGTACCGGGGGAAGATCTGGTCTTGTCTTTTCCGGCCCGTGCGCGGGTCCCTCTGCTCGACCACTTGGGCATAGTTCTCCAAGATGTCGGTCAATCGCGCCCGCGTGAGGAACTCGCGCCAGAGGTAGTCAGTCTTCAGACCATCGGGGTTTGGCGGATTGCCAGCCCCATCGTTCCAACCCTTATTGAACGGCAGGAACCAGGCATCTTTCCCCTTGAGAGCCGTGCAGAATCGTACCTCCTGATCATCGACCGCCAAGTGAACGAGGCACCGACCAAACTGGAACAGCAGTTCGCGGGGATCGCGGTCCCGCTTGTACTGCTGAACGGCGTCCTCAACCGTCTGCTTTGTCAGACGATTCTTGAGTTCGAAAGTGGCAATCGGTAACCCGTTGATGAACACACAGAGATCGAGCGCCAGTTGTGCTTCATCCTTGCTGTACCGAAGCTGGCGGGTAACGCTGAATATGTTTGCCGCGAATCGCTCAACGGCCTTCACGTTGCCCGAAGACGGCGTGCCATAGAATAGATCGACGTGGGCCGGCCCATGATCGATGCCCTTTCTCAGGACGTCTATGAGTCCGCGTTTTGCGATCTCGCCTTGCAGCCGAGCGAGGAATTGGAGTCGCTTCGGCCCGCCCTCTGCCAGGGCAAGCTGCTCAAGGACCTTAGTAGGCTGAGTGACTTCCAAAAATGCCAGGAGCTTCGCCAGATCCACCGCGTGGTCGCGGTCGTAGTCTCTAGGATCGCCCCGTGCGTAGCCGGCCTCGGCCGTGAGTGACTCGACTATGAGAGCCTCAAGGCCCTTTTCACTGGTGTCGGTAGTCATATTTCCTCAGATTCGACGACTGGTTCGACCTCTTCGCTGTCGGATTCGGCGACCTCATCCAATTCGTCCGCAGCATCCAGCGTTTCGACACCATCCACTTCGGTGGGCAACCTCCCTGCGGCATCGCGCACATCGAGTTTGCCAGTTACCACGTCCGCAATCAAGCTGGTGCTGTATTCGCGGAGGAGAGAGATTTCGTGCTGAGCGCTGCGTATTGCGCAGTCAAGGCCACTAGTCGCGTGCGCAATCGCGTTCAAGATTGCGTGCTGCTCTATAAGTGGCGGACGCACGAGAGGAATATTTAAGAACTGCTCTGGGTACAAGCGGAGCCGCGACGAGCGAATGCCAGTCGAGCGACAAACGTATTCCGCAACGTATGGCTCTGTTCGAAGTAACTTATCGATGAACGTCGGAAGAAATGCTTCCCGGCTAATCGGTCTGTAGACCGCGTAAGAAGGGCTCACGATTCCTGTTTGTCTGGCGACGCCAAGCGCTGCCATCCAAGCCCACATTGTGTTAATGATAATGTCACCCTCTCGACAGAGCTTATGGCCAGCGTAAGATTCGGCCATGAACATAGTGACGTTCTTCTCAGATCTGCGAGTGACTCCGGTGATGTGGGAAACGGACAGCAGTTCCTCGGAACCCGTGGCAGAACGTTCATCAATCTCGCGGTAGTACCACTTTGCCCGTTTTACTTCCCACTGTTCCGGCACATCACCTAGCCACTCCATACCAGAAGACTTGAGACGAACATTGGGATCGACGCCACGGGTGACGATTCGGTGAATAATGGACTGCTTCTGTTCCTCCAGCAGCTTAATAAGCTTTTGCTTCGCGTGGATATACTGCCGGGTGCACCGGCCGGCGTGATCGAGGAATCGAACGATTGAGGCTTGCTCGGGAAGTGGTGGGAACGTAACCCTTATCTCCCGGACCTCGCTTTCGCTGATAGCAGGCACCGGCCCAGGTTTGGCTATCGTCGCGAAATCAATTGTCTGCAGCAACCAAAGAACGAAGCGTGGATCACCCTGTCTGACGACGCACCCCATGAGGTTGTTGTCGATACAACAGGGTCGCTCGACTACCCGCCGCTTATTTGTCAACATAGCACCGCCAACCTTTGGGAAGACGATTGTCCCTGCTGGGAAGACCGTTGCCCCCAAGCGATTGGCGGTTGCGAGAGAAACAGCGTTGTTCCAAGCTCGCATGGCCCGCTCATTGCCGGGAAGGTTCATATCAGAAACCTTAAAAAATGGAAGAGCGAGATCTCGCTGCCCCTGTTCGTCTACAGGGAAGCCGGCACCGCTCTTAAACCAGGCAAGCCGCTTCAGCGGCACTGCCGCCCAACGCTCCGGCACCTGCCCCAGCCACCGTACCCCCGAGTTCTTGTAATCGAAATAGGGCTTCAGTGTAATGCTCATGGTTGTGTTTCTACCTCCACAAGAATCGTGCCGAGCAGGCCTTCGGTTTCTTTCTCTAATGCTTCAATATCAGCGCGGATCTCGTTCGGAGTCCGCAATGGCTGTGGCTTGTGAAAATAGCGACTGAATGAGATCTCGTAACCCCGTTTTGTTGCGGATTCATCGATCCAGGCATCAAGCGCGTACGGGAGCACCTCGCGCCGGAAGAACGCCTCGATACCCCCCTGTTCCAACAGAGCGATTTGTTCGGTGTCGCGTAGTTCGGGATCCGGTTCATATTCCACAACCCGCGGCTTGCCAGCGATATTGAGCTCGAATAGGCCTGATATAGGATCAGCGTGGGCGTTGCCAGTCTTATGCACCTTCTTTATCACCTGCGCCACCTTCTCGTCTTTTCGTCCCAAGACCATCTGCAAGAGCTTCAGACGCTTTCCTGTTAGCTTCACATTGTGAGCGTCGGCATCTGTTTCTACCGCTTTCAGAAACAGGTTGAAATCTGAATGTGGTCCGGGCCCAAGTGCTTCTGCAAGTCGGTCCACCAAAGCGGCGAGCGGCTCCTCGTCAACTTCTTTGCAGGCCAGATGAAACTTCGCGCGTGCGGGCGCGCCCAAATCAACAGTGAGGCGAAGCGGGCGTTCAACTGCGACCTTCCAGTACCCGAACGCCTCGTTTGGGAAGATCTTCGATTGCTCGGTTTCTTTGAAGGCGAGGAAGGTATCCGTGATACGACGGATGTCGTCTTCAGAGAGTTCGCAGTTCTTCTTGCCGAGATTTTTCCGCAGCGGTCTGAACCAAGCGGTAGCATCGACGAGTTGCACCTTCCCGCGCCGATGTTCGGGCTTGCGATTCGAGAGTACCCAAATATACGTGGCGATGCCGGTGTTGTAAAAAATGTTGAGTGGCAACGCGATGATGGCCTCCAGCCAATCGTTCTCCAAAACCCAACGCCGGATGTTGCTCTCCCCCTGGCCGGCGTCACCAGTAAAAAGCGAGGACCCGTTGTGCACCTCGGCGATGCGGCTACCGCCCGCTGTCTTCTGCTTCATCTTCGACAACTTGTTCGCTAGGAACATCAACTGCCCGTCGCTGGATCGCGTAATGAGGCTATATTCCGCATCGCCAGCGTGCTCGATCACAAACCGCGGATCGCGGATGTCGCCTTTCCCGCCCATACGCTCCAAGTCCGTCTTCCAACTCTTCCCGTAAGGCGGATTGGAGAGCATAAAATCAAATTCTCTGGCCGGGAAAGCATCCTGCGACAACGTGGACGCGAGGTGAAAGTTCTCCGCCTCGTCGCCTTCCCCTTTAAGGAGGAGGTCGGCTTTCGTGATGGCGTAGGTTTCCGGGTTCACTTCCTGCCCGAACAGGTGAATCGAGACTTCTTTGTTGTGCTCCCGCGCGAGCTCTAACAACCGCGCCTCCGCGACAGTCAACATCCCTCCCGTCCCGCACGCACCGTCATACACGAGGTATGTCCCAGACTTGATCTGGTCTGCAACGGGCAGCAGGATAAGGTTCGCCATGAGGCGAACCACATCCCGTGGCGTGAAGTGTTCTCCCGCCTCCTCGTTATTCTCTTCGTTGAATCGCCGGATCAGCTCCTCGAAGATGGTGCCCATCGCGTGGTTATCGAGCCCAGGCAGGCGTTCTGTGCCGTCGGTGTCTTTGACTGGCTCCGGGCCGAGGTTGATTGAGTTGTCGAGGAACTTTTCGATGAGTGCGCCAAGGATGTCGGCGTCAACGAGCGTCGGAATCTGGTTCCGGAGCTTAAACTTGTCCAGAATCTCCTGCACATTGGGCGAGAAGCCGTCGAGATACGCCTCGAAATCAGCCTTGAGCTGCTGGGCTTTCGCGCGCGACCGAAGATCCCGGAGCGTGAAGAGTGACGTATTGTAAAAGGCTTGGCCGGCGGCCTGCCTCAGTGGAGCATCCTGATTCGTGATTCCGGCGGCATCCAGCCGCCTCTTCATGTCCAGGACGGACTGCTTCTTGGGCTCAAGGACTGCATCCAGACGACGAATCACCGTCATTGGCAGGATCACGTCCCGGTATTTACCGCGTACGTAGACATCCCGCAGCACATCGTCCGCGATGCCCCAGATGAAATTTGCGATCCAGTTCAAATTGCCGTTAGCCATAGTAAAGTTTCTGGACGGGCGCGAATTTCGGACTCGCGCCTAACGGTCGTATTGTATAGCGCCGCGGGGATCTAGGCAAACCGTCAAGGCCCGCAGTCCCAACAACTTACGTTGCAGTGGAAGAAAACCGGGGCAAGAAATCTGCCCCGGATGATGCGACTCCGAAGGAACCTTTCGCTGGACGCCCAAAGGCGCTGCGTTTGATTAGTGACGTCCGGACTGAGGGATCGATCTGCGGCCCGTGGGGTAAGGGAGGCCCAGACGCTTCATCGCCTCTGTGATATCCCACCGGCCGGTGAACATCGCGGCGAATGCATGAATGTCGAGATCCGCCGTCGCAGGATCGGCAGTGAGCGAGATGCCCGAATGGACATCCAACTCATGCCAGACGTGATCGGCATCGTGGTCAGGAAACGAGGGCATGTTGGGTTGGAGGTCCGGCAGGCCGACCTGACTCGGGATGAAGTACTCACCCGATTCAAGGCCGGCCGTGATCGTCTCCGCCTCCTGCAGCGTGATCGCACCGCCGAGCACGACGCTCGCGAATTGCTTGTAGTTGCCGGCGTCACGGTAGAGATACCGGATGCGGGTGTTCATGACGCATGCCGTCCCAGGAAGGTCGCCAGTTTCGCGGTCGCCCGGAACTGCGGCACGGCATCCAGTTCCTTGAACGCCGACGTGAAGGCGTTCGAGAGGCTCCAGACGTTGCGTGGCATGAACTCCTCGTGGGGCGGTTGGAAGTAGCCGTCGTGCACGGCCCGCGCGAGATGCCGCGGTACCTCCAGTGCGCCTTCCACGAACGCCTGGTAAATAATGAGCTTTGCGGCGCTGTCCGTGAGGGGCGTCTGCCGGACGATCTCGATATGCCGGGAGAGCGGCTCGAAGTTGCGCTGCATCCGGTCCACACCGATGGAGACGGCATCGACCAGGCTGAAGTGCTTCGAGTGCTTGGCGAGCACGGGCGTGAAATCGCCGTGGAACGCCATGTTGTCGCAGACGAGCACGCGGTAGCCGATGCACATCGCGAGCCGCATGCTCTTGTCGTTCGCGTTCCTGATGCCGATGGAGAAGCGGACGCCCGAGATGCCGAGTTCGAGGTCGAGGACGCCAAACATCCGCATGCCATCGTGGGAGACGGCGTACTCGTCGCGCACGACTTCGATGCGCCGGAAACCGAGGGTTTCGAGGAGCGCCTCCACGATCTCGTAGTGCGAAAGCGGTTTGTGGGTTGAAGTGCCGTGCGGGACGGGAACAGCCTGCAGTTCCTGCCGCGTGATCTTACCGGTCTGGGACAGCAATGTTGCGGTCATACGGGGATTCCTCTCTTCGCTCGGGGATATGGTGATGAGCTGCGTTCATCATTGCCGCCCGACGGAAAAAGCAGAAGACGGGGAGAGTTGGCGCAAGCGGCAAGATCGTCACCCTTGGTATTTCTCTTCAGAACCGTAAGGTCAGGAGTAGCTCTTGGGAAAGGATGGGCTATGGCGGAAAACCGTCCCTTTGTGGACTTCAAGGCAATCAAGCAACGCGTGGGTATCGCGGACGTGCTCGCCCGGTACCGGGTGAACCTCGTCCGGGTGAACCAGACGGCAATGAGGGGCGGATGCCCCCTGCCGTCACACTCGTCGGGGAGCAAGAACACCTTCTACGTGAACGAGGCGAAGTCGGTCTGGTACTGCCATTCCGAGTCATGCAAGAAGAACGGCGCGCGGGCGGGGGGAAACGTCATCGATTTCGTCGCGCTCATGGAGCAGTGCTCCGTCTACGACGCGGCGAAGCGGATCGAAGAATGGTTCCCCGCTGGAAGTGGCGATGCGGCAACGAAACCGGCAAGAGAATCCGGCAAGAATCATTCGGGGCTAGAGAATCCGGCAACGGCAGCCGATCACAACAAACCGCTCGCGTTCACCCTGAAGGACGTGAATCCGTCGCATCCGATGATCCAGGAACGCGGAATATCGGTTGAAACGGCAAGGGAGTTCGGCATGGGTTTCTTCCCCGGCAAAGGCAGCATGGCGGGGCGCATCGTCTTCGCGCTCCACGAGGACGGGAAGCTTGTGGGATATGCCGGCCGGACCACCCTTGAGGTGACGGACGCCAATCCGAAGTGGTTCTTCGGGAAGGGGCTCAGAAAGAGCTTCCTCTTCGGGCTCGAACGCTGCGATCCGGCAAAGCCGGTCATTCTCTGCGAGTCGCTCTGGGGGCCGCTCTGGTTCCATGAGCACGGTCTCCAGGCGGCGTCACTCATGGGTTCCGAGATGACGGAAGAACAGGAGCGGTGCCTCGATCCGTATCCCGTGATCACGGTCGCGCTCGATGACGATGCGGCCGGAATGGAAAAGGCCGCCCGCATCTGCGCCCGGCTCAGGGCGACGCACCGCGTATTGAGAGCCAGACTCGTAGGATAATCTCGGCTCCGCTTCGGCGGAGCCTTTCTTTGCAGGCCGGTGGCTGGTTACGTTTCCTCATCCAGACCGCGCGCGAGGAGCTTCAGAATCCCGGCGTCCACGTCCTTCCGCTTCTTCCCCCACCGCATGCGCGAGTTCTTCAGCACGTCGCGGTACTGCGATTCGTCGCCCTGCTTCGGGAACGGCGGGAAGGCGCGGACGTGCCGGAAGAGGTGGCGCGTCTTGCCGATCTTCACCTTCGCGTAGAAGTCGTGGTCGTCCAGCCAGATGAGCTCGGGCGCGAGCGTCGGGTCGCCGTACGCCCCTGCGAGACGTTCCGCGTCTTTGTCGCCGACGGCGAAGCATATAAGGTTGTTCACGTTCCCCAGGATGGTGTCGATCCACTTCTCGGGCACCTGGGTCACGGACTGCGTGGCGAGCCAGCAGCGGATATCGAACTTGCGGAGTTCGGCGAAGAACGTCGTCCAGTTGATCCCGTGCGAAAACGTCTGGAACTCGTCCACGATGAGGGTGAACTCCTTGCGGTCGTGCGCTGGCCGGCGGAAGGCGTAGATGCCGATGTGGTTGAGGATCGCGGAGCCGATCAAGGCCGCATTCGCGTCGCCTATCTTGCCTTTGTCGAGATCAACGATCACGACGGCGTCGTTCATGAGATCAATCAAAGGCAGGTTGGCCGTCTGGTTGAATATGGTTCGGATGATGGGCCGAACGAACGGCTTCAGCTTGTTGATGGGCGGTGCGAACTTCGACATGCGTTCCGAGGGACGGAGGCCGTCGTCGTACTCAAGCGCGAAGTCGGTCAGCAAGGGATTCTGCGCCGCCGCGATCATCTTCTCCCGGACGAGCTTGCGCACGATAAAGAGGTACACGTGGGCCATGGTCGGGTGGTCCATGGATTCGACCGCGGCGGTCGCCGCCCCGTCGATCACGTTCGCGGTCTCAAACCCCCAGGCGTCCCCGGCGGTCGATTTGAGGATGCTGCTCAGTGACGCGATGTCGAGTTCCTTCTCCTCCTTCGTCTTACCGCAGAAGACCGAGATCCCCGGCACCTTTTTCGCGAGCGGATTGATGTAGACGACCCGCTCGCTGTACCGCTTGGGGATGTAGCTGAGAATCCGGCGAGCGCTCGTGCCGTGGGGGTCCATGTAGAGGAGCGGTTTGCCGGCGCGGATCAGTTGGATCGCGACATCTTCCAGAAGCGTCGATTTGCCGACGCCCGAAACGCCATCGACGAACGTGTGGTTGAAGCTGTCGATCACGAGCTCTTTTTCGAGGGAGAACGGATCTCCGTATGTTCCGATGGCGATGTTCATGTGGGTCCTGCGTCCCGGCCGCCATCACCGGAGGATCACTTCGGGAGACGGCGGGACGCGGGACAAATACTCCCGCTCTTTCGAGCGATTGGATGGATCGTAATGCGCCGTGGATCAGTGCGTAAGGAAGGAGAACATTTCGGGGGCGTCATCTTTCGGCGTCCTGAAGATCGCACCGCCGATGTCCACCCGGTATGCCGCCTCGGTGGTGAGCCAGAACATCCGATGATTGCACCGCTCCCGCAATGCCGTGAGGAGCCCCTCGCGCCGGGCATCCGTCCGCTGGACCACGACGACGCGGTACTGGCGGAACCCCCATTCCTTTTCGCAACCGGTGGAATTGAAATATTCGTAGTATGCCCGGAGCTTGCGGAGGATCTGCGGCGCGCCGTTCCGGTAGTTGCCCAGCTTCGAACGCTCGATCTCCAGGAAATAGCAGAAGGCCTTGCCGGGGTGGGCCGGATCGGCGACGTAGAAGACCGCGTCAGGATGGACCGTGTGCTTGAGACTCGTCTGCTGCCACGCATAGCGGAGGCCGTGGCGGGCAGAGAGGCGGTGGAGCGCGAGATGGAACGACGTAATCTCCAGCTCGTGGTCCAGCGTCCGGAGTGAATGCCCGTCGAGGGTCTTTGTCGCCGGAGTGGAATACCCGTTCTGGAAGGCGTGGGCGACGCCCTTCGCGGAAAGGCCGTAGACATACCCGGCCCCGCCCCGCTCATGACCGAAGTCGAGGTGCGGCGCCCGGTAGAGAAAGCCGTCCCGGTGGAGGATGGCGAGGGTCCGCCGGACGGACCGCGCATCGCTCTCGCTGATGGCACGATTCCTCAAAAGCCCGGCCGCGTCGTTCGTGCGAAGGCAGAAAAACTCCGCGAGGAGTTCGAGGACTCTTCGTTTGGTCGGGTTGCTGTGGGAGAGCTTTGGGCTTTCTGGAGGCGTAGATCCTGATGCCACGCCTTCATTGTTGGTTTCCGCGAACGTAACTCAAAGGTGGCGCGGCATGCCGCATCGTGCCATTCCTGATGCCGGGCGACGAATCCGCGTCAAACGTTTCCGGGGCCGGAGGATGAGCAGCCGCTCAAGCAGTAGGGAGCGGCGGGGTTGGAAGCCCACATCACCCTTCCAAGATCGCCGTTCGCGCCCAGCCCAGCCGAGCCAGATTACTTGGTAACAAGGGTGTTAGCAACACGAATAGATATTACGCTGATCGCGGTTAATCGCCCCCCGTCGAGGCAGGAGGACGGGGTGGAGGGTTTATCTCTCTTGGCTGTCGCTTGGTCAGGAGGCCGCGTCCGAAATACAACTGATCACGCCGCAAAAGGGGCCACCAGAAGTGGGCGGAAGTAGCAAAGAAAATTGTCCACAGCGCCCCCTTCATCCAAGGATCGCGCACAAGATGAACAGCAAGCTGACGCAAAGCGGATGACCACAGCACGACGCCGAGCGCGGACATCGCCACCCACCAGGAAGCGATGAGTCTCTCGTGACCATAGCAGTGCTTACACAAGCCCCTAGTCAGCAGTGCATCGGGAGTGTAATAAGGCTCTCGGCACCGCGCGACAGCCGCTGCTGCGTCGCGTTCGGTGATATACTCATCCACGGCCAAGCTATGACAATGACGCGTTTTCGCCTGCTATTCCTGACTATGCCCTTGATCCTCGCCCTGGGACAAGGATGCTTCGCCGCCTCGCCAACTCCGGTGTGGAATAGCCTGACTCTTGAAGGGATGAGCCTCGATGATTGCCTGCATTGGACTGGCCGCGCTCTCGAAGAGAACGGGTATAGCGTGTGGCACAATGCGAATGTCACCGTGGGCACCAAGGACCCTCATGTAACCGTTGCGTTCTGCGGCTCCGCGCCCTTTATCCTCTTCGTGATTGCCACCAATGCCAGCGCCGCCGATGCCGGGCGCGAGCGCGAGGCATTTGAGCGCAGCATGCAGCGGATTGCCCACCGCCGTGATCGGGATCGTGACCGCCGTTAGGGCGACACGTCCCGCTTTCGCGACCCGCGCATCAACGGGCAGGCGGTGGACCGCTGCCTGAATTGGGGCGTGAATTGCGAGAAACCTGCTGCGGACTACTTTTGCCGACAGAACGGCTACTCCGCCGCCGAAACCTATCGCGTAGCGCCTATGCGTCCCACGCTGGTGGCAGGTGACGACAAGGTGTGCGACCAACCCGAATGCCAGGGCTTTACCACCATCACCTGCCGGTAGAGCGGAGCCTCCAGCGAGTTCCCGCGGGCAGGCAGTTCACTTGTTAAGTGAACAGCATTGGACCTAGCTCGGTGCGGTTCCAGCAGAACCGGACTGTCTTCTCAGATTCGGATTGCCAGCCGTTCAGCCATCCCCGTCCACGAGGCGCACGGACAGAGAGCGGAGCTATCAGCTCCATAGTCACTAACATCGTGCGCTAGCGTGAATCCGCGCTGTTTGGGATTCTGTGGAATCCATGCCGCACCGTCCTTCGGCGGTGAGAGACGGTAGGAACGGCAGCCGAACCGAGGCCTCCGGTAGCGGGGCCGAGGCGAGCGTAGCGACGGGCAACCTACGGCAAGCGCTAACGACGCCCGATAGGGTTTGAGGATACGAAAACCGGAGGTTGCCCGTCGCTAGGCGCGGGACGGTGCGGCATACCCGTAGTGGCAGAATCGCTAGATTCCACGTGGTGCGCAGGCGCCCGGTCGGGCGCACCAGTGGTTCGTCGCCGGTTCCGGCGGCGGACAGGCGGCGGTACTCGGGTATCCGTCAGGGTTTTTCACTGCATCCCGGTGCCGCCAGGGCGAGGCGAAGGCGTCAGGATGGTGGAATCGCCGACTACAAAAGATTGCTCAGTGTTTGCGACTCGTTACCTAGCTGTTAACAACCGTCAGCAGAATTTCCTTCTTCAGATCCTCGCGCAGTCTAAGTAGATTCTCCGATTTTAGATGGCACTTAAGCCCCTGATCGACCGTTTCCGCCAGTCTTTGAAGTAGCGTCCGCTTGTCCTCACCGCTCCAACCACACCTGTGTACCCAGGCAATGCCCTGGCTTCCAATGACGTGATACGGATACTCGCTGAATTTCCCATACTGCTCGATTATGTCTTCGAGGGTCTTGATCCCCGAATCAAAGTACTCCTCAGCATGCAAGTCACTTGGTGCCTCCCATGCCTTTCTCATGAGCATATATGCGTACGCCGTGTCAACCCGAAAGTCTCCGGAGCCAAGAGACATCGCAGCACTCAGAAAGTTCTCCGCTCTTCTTATGTCGCCGGCCTCCACCTCTAGCGAGCCTCGTTGTAGCCAGTAGTGATAGTCCCATGAAAGAACCGCCTCAATCCGCGAGTAAACGTCACGAGCACTCATTGGACCTATTGTCCGGAGAAGAAAATCGTGATTTATAACGCGAGTGAGGAATTTAAATGCCCTGGCGTGCCGGTCGACCGAAGGGCCGACCTTGGTCGCGAGCGCCCATGCCAACCCAATCAATACCTCGTTCAGTTCACCCAATTCCTTCAGCTTATCAAATACTAGGTCGGCGATTACGCGGTGTCGACAACGGTATTCGAATGTTGACCGTGGCGTAATGATCAGATGACGCGCCGTCAGGCGATCAAGAGCCGCGAGGACTTCATCCGTGGAATCCCCTTGCGCTAGTAGCACCTCATCTTTCGTCAGGGAGTTGCGCAGCGAAGTCGCAACAGCAATAAGCGCGTAAGGATACTTCTGGGACCGCTCCAGGCCAACGTATTCATCTTGAGCCTTCTTTTCAAAAATCTCCCCGGATGTCGCCTGAATCATCGCAACTAAAAGTTGCCGGCCAGCTTGGTCGCGAAACGCATTGCGTCTCTCAGGCATCGACGCTCCGGTTAAAATTCCGAGGCGATTGTACTTCTCCAGCACTGCAATCAGTCCGTCGATGTCAGAGTCGGTCAGCGGCGGAACGACGTGTTCATGGATCTGAAGTTCAGCCGCCGCATTGACCGCGCTCGTAACGTCATCAAGCTTATTGGACCGGGTGGCAAATACGAAGAGAAAATGCTTAGAACCAGGAACCAAATCGCAAAGCAAACCGACCAAGTCTCGTCCGTAGAGATCCGCGTCATCGATAGCGAGTACCAGTTTCCCGTCGTGCTCTTGTCGCACGCGGCGGCGAATCTTGTAGGGGCTGGCTTCCGAGTCCTTGTCCACCCACAGGACGGGCACGGCGTTGCCAGACAACTTCAGAGCGAGGCTCATCAGGGCGCTCGACTTACCGCTCCCGGCTGTGCCGGTTATGGCAAGGGCAGTGTCTGGCCTCCTATCATCCAGAATGTCCTCGGCAATCGACAGCAGGAGATGATCGTGAGACCGTTCGACGGCTCTGCCTGTCAATATGTCGGCCCACTGTGGCTCGTCACCGAGCAGGTATTCCGTCTGCAGGTGCGGCCGTTCCGACGCGAGGTGAGTGACAAAGGGTATGTCGGCAGTAGAACGACTCTCAGCCTGTTGCCCGATGAAGACGAACCCCTTTCTTGCTTCATTCTGTAGTTGCGGTAGGACGTTGCTCGCAAAGTCCTCAGCGGTTCCCCGCACCCACTCAATCCGGAGATCTCGCAGGATCTCGCGCCGTGGAAGAGGGAGGTCCTTGGTTACAAGAAGTGACGTCGGTCTGAGATCCCGGCCCAAACTCTCACGGCGCTTCCGGAGGTGCATATGTTGCCACAGCAGCGACTCGTTGAGGACCGTGCCAATGAAGATGACGGGGCGTGATGCTATGTCCACCGCGCAGCGCGAATACCACGGTTCCTGATTCGCGATGCGTTCCGCATACTGACTCTCCGAAAACGTAAGGTTCTCTGGCGGGCCCGGCACTATCCCGTTTAAATGAACGACCTCCAAAGCACTGTGAGCCTTCGGTAAGCCTGTATGAGTGAGCCTTCGGTAAGCCTGTATGAAACCTGGCGGGTGTAAGTGTTAGGGTCGTTTTGTCGCCGGCCGAGTCGGCGGTGAGGAGTGGCCAATGACCCGTGGCAGAGGATCCCGCGTTCGGGACATTGATGAGGTACGCGCCGGTTTCGCGCAATGGAGGAAGACGCGGCAGAGGAAAGCCCGCATCCCGGATGAGTTGTGGTCGGCGGCGGTCGAGGTGGCCCGACGGGATGGTGTCAATCGGACCGCCGCCGCCCTGCATCTGGATGGCGGCAAGCTGAAGCGGCAGATGGTGGCGGCGGACGCGGTTTCCCGTAAAGCGAAGCCGCCAGCCTTTGTGGAGCTGATGGCGTCCGGCAGCCCCGGTGTGCCTGAGTGCACGCTGGAGCTGGAAGGCTGCAAGGGCAGGCTGCGAATCTTCTGCAAAGGGGCGAGCGCGACGGAACTGGCTGAACTGAGCCGGGCGTTGTGGGACGTGGCCTGTTGATCCAGATCGCGCCACAGGTACGGATTCTGGTTGCGGTCGAGGCCATTGATGGACGCAAGGGGATCGACGCCATCGCCCAGCTCTGCCGGGAGAAGCTGGACGCCGATCCGTTTTCCGGCTACCTGTTTATCTTCCGGACGCGGCGAGGAACGGCCATCCGAATTTTGCAGTACGACGGCCAGGGGTTCTGGCTGGCCACCAAGCGCTTGTCAAAGGGGCGTTTCCGATGGTGGCCGACGGGCACGGACCCGGCACGCACATTGCGGGCGCATCAGGCGCAGTTGCTGCTGGCAGCGGGGAATCCCGACGCGGAAGCTCCGCCGGTGTGGCGGCAGGTGACGGCCTGAAAGAGTTTGCAGAAACACTTGCGTTCCAGATTTGACTCTGCCACACTGACGGCAGATGCTCACCGAGTGGAGGTATCGGGGACGGGTCGTTACCGCCGAAGATATCGCATTCATTCGCGAGTTAATCGCCGAGAACCCCGGAGCGAGCCGGCGCAGCCTGTCGGCGAAGCTGTGCGAAGCGTGGCAATGGAAACAGGCCAACGGTGCGTTGCGCGACATGGTTTGCCGGGGCTTGTTACTCCTGTTGCACCGGGCCGGGGAAATCGAATTACCACAGGTCCGCTTCACCCCTCGCAACCCCTTTACTCGGCGCACTGCACCCCCACCGGTGCTGATCGACACCACGCCACTTACTGGAGTACTCAGTCAGATCCAGCCGATTGAGTTACAACAGGTCAGACGCACGGGCGACGAGCCGCTATGTAACAGCCTGATCGAACATTATCACTACCTGGGGTACGAACAACCGGTTGGCGAGCACCTCAAGTATCTGGTCTGGGCCCGTCATCAGGGCACGCCCCGCCCCATCGCGTGTCTGGCGTGGAGTTCGGCGCCGCGCCACCTGGGCAGCCGCGATCGGTATATCGGCTGGAGCGCGGAAGCGCGGCGGCGCAACATCCACTTCCTTGCCTATAACACGCGCTTTCTGATTCTGCCGTGGGTTCGAGTCCCCCATCTGGCCTCGCACATCCTCAGCCGCATCGCCCGGCAGCTTTCCGCGGACTGGGAACGCCTCTACGGGCATCCGATCTGGTTTCTGGAAACCTTCGTCGATCCCACGCGCTTTCGCGGGACCTGCTACCGGGCGGCGAACTGGGAGTTGCTGGGACACACTACGGGACGCGGCAAAGACGATCAGACCAACCGTCCAAACCGCCCTATTAAAGAAGTACTCGGCTATCCGCTGCACCGGCGGTTCCGGCAGTTACTGGGAGAGACGGAAGGGTGCAACCGCCTATAGAGCGAATCGACATCTCGCGTGAGGAACTGGAGGCACTGCTGGAGCAGGCCAGACCAGTGCTCGGCGAAGACGGCTATCAGAAGCTGCGCGCCGCGATTCGCACGCTGGGCTACGTGACCGACCTGCTGGCGAAACAGGAAACGACCCTGGCGGCGTTGCGAAATTTATTGTGTCATTCCAGCACCGAGAAGACCGGGACCGTGCTGAAGCAGGCGGGTCTGGAGACCGGCGAGAAGAGGCACAAAGTGCCGGGCGCGTCGGCAAAGAGTGCGGCTCGCGGGCATGGGCGTAACGGCGCTGCTGCGTATGGTGGGGCGCGCAAGGTCCGTGTTCCGCACGCTTCGTTAAAACCCGGCGATCCGTGTCCCGATGCGCAGTGCGGCGGGAGAGTATATCTGCAGCGCGATCCCGGCGTGCTGGTACGGATTCAGGGACAGGCGCCCATCGCCGCCACCGTATATGAGCTGGAGAAGCTGCGGTGTAATCTGTGCGGGACGGTGTTCACCGCCGAGGCTCCGGAAGGCGTGGGCGAGAAGAAGTACGATGAGACGGCGGCGAGCATGATCGCCCTGCTGCGCTATGGGAGCGGGTTTCCCTGGAATCGCCTGGAAGGCCTGGAAGAGAGCCTGGGCATCCCACTGCCGGCGGCCACGCAATGCGAGATCGTGGCGGAAACAGCGACCCTGCTGCGGCCGGTTTGGGAGGAACTGATTCGCCAGGCGGCGCAGGGGGAAGTAGTGCACAACGACGATACTTCGATGCGCGTCCTGTCGCTGGATCGGGATGCGGACCTTGCGCCGGAGCGCCGTGGCGTGTTCACCAGCGGCCTGGTATGGATCTTCCGGGGACGCCGCATCGCGCTGTTTTTCACCGGGTGCAAGCACGCCGGCGAGAACCTGGCGGAGGTGCTGAAACAGAGGCCGATGGGACTGCCGCCGCCCATTCAGATGTGCGACGCTCTGTCCCGGAATGTGCCGAAACTCCCCGAGCCGCTCGCAACGCTGCTGGCCAACTGTAACGCGCACAGCCGGAGAAACTTCGTGAAGGTGACCCCGAACTTTCCCGAGGAGTGCCGGTTCGTGCTGGAGACTCTGGGGGAAGTCTACGGCTATGATGAGGTCGCGCGGGAACAGGGCATGTCGCCGGAAGAGCGCCTCCGCTTCCACCAGGAGCATAGCGGGCCGGTGATGGGGAAACTGCATGGCTGGTGCCAGATCCAGTTCGAAGAAAGGAAAGTGGAGCCGAACTCCGGCCTGGGCCAGGCGATCTCCTATCTGCTCCGGCACTGGGAAAAACTCACGCTGTTTTTGCGGGCCGCGGGGGCCCCAATCGATAACAATCTGGTCGAGCGTGCGTTGAAGAAAGCCATTCTGCATCGCAAGAACTCTTTGTTTTACAAGACCCGGAATGGGGCTCGGATGGGGGACCTGTTCATGAGCCTGATTCACACCTGCGAGCTCAACGGCGCCAATCCGTTCGACTATCTCACCGAGTTGCAGCAGCACGCCGCGGAGTGGAAACAAAACCCGTCGGAATGGATGCCGTGGAATTACCGCGCGACCCTGGGGCGGCTCGCAACGCCCGCAGCGGCGTAATATGATGAGTCCTGGCTGGCCGGAAAGGATCCTCTTCGGCCAGGTGGATCGGACTTCCTGAAATGCCTGTAAAACGGGCTTCCCGCAACACGGAATCGCCCGGGGTTTTCGGCCACTCACGGAAACGGCCGAAAATGTTGCGGGCGGGCCTGTACGCTCGCGTGTCCACGGACTATCAGCAGACGCTGTCCATGCAGAGTCGCGCCATGTGGGAGTATGGTGCCCGGCGGGGCTGGACCATTGCGGTGAACGTCCGTGAGGTCGGCTTTGGTGCGGCCAGGCGAGAAGCTCGTAAAAAACTGCTGGAGGCCGCACGCCGCCGCAAGATCGATGCCGTGCCGGTGTGGCGGCTGGACCGCTGGGGCCGAACGGTACCGGATCTCCAAAGAAACGGTCAGCGGGATATCTCGCGACTCACCCAACAGGGAGGATCGACATGAATGACAGCGATCAGTACCACACGTTCGCGGCAGACTACGAGTGGCTCTTTTCTGACACCAGGCTGTCTGGAGACCCGCAGATCGAGGAGTTGATGCCGATCCTCACGGCATTCAACAAACCCCGCATTTTGGACTGCTCCTGTGGGACGGGTTTAGCGGCCCTCGCCCTTGCCCGACGTGGTTACGAGGTGCTCGGCACCGATGCCAGCAGCAGCATGGTGATGCGGGCACGCGGACACGCGGCCGAACAGAAGCAGCAGGTGCCGTTCGAGGTCTGTGCCTGGGAGTTCCTGCCCGCGACTATTCAGAAGCCCGTTGACCTGGTGATTTGTTTGGGCAACTCACTGGGGCACTGCCGCGATGAGCATGAAATGCTTCGCTCGTTGCAGGGCATGCGGGCAGTGCTGCGGGAAGGGGGTCGGCTTGTGATTGAGTCGAGCAACTGGGAGAAACTGCATGCGGATCGGGTTCGCTTCACGCACCTTGGTCTGCGGGAACGGGCCGGTATACGCTGCATCCCCCTATACGTCTGGAATTTCGGTCGCGAATTTCATGAGCCGCTGGTGGTCGAAGTCGTTCTCGTTTTTGAGCAGCAAGGGAAGGTTCAACTTCAGACGTACGACATCGCATATCAGCCATTCCATACCGAGCAGCTTCATTCGCTGCTGGAGCAGTCCGGGTTCAGTAATCTGACAACTGACTGGACATCCCAAGCACACTCATATAGGGTTGTGGCAAGTGTTGGGACACTCAATCCTTAACAAAGGAAGAAACTGCGTTCCCCTATGGCAACGGCCGCTGTCGATCCCGGCGATGCCACCGCCGAAGCCATCCCACCCCTATGGCAACGGCCGCTGTCGATCCCGGCGATGCCACCGCCGAAGCCATCCCAGACTGGCATTATTGGGTGGCAATGGGGCTATGGCTTCTGATTTACGCAGGCCAGCCGAAAACTCACAAAGCACTGGCTGCAAACGAACTGTCTGGCAGGTGAACGGCGGCACTATCCATTGCGGAGATGGTGAGTAACGGGCGTTCCAGCGAGAATCTTCGTGCCACCGCCGCGTCAAGGTCGTCAACGTTGAGCGTGTAGCAGCGAGACCACGGGAAGTTGAAAAAGGCTTGATAATACTCGGGCAAGGAGTCGGGGTCGACAGTCAAGCGCGCTTGGATCAAACGGAGGAGTCCGGATTTGGTTTTGCGTAGCGAAGCCGCGTAAAGGTCGCCTAACGAGCTTGAATCGTCGAAGTCTTCGCTTGGATAACAAAGTTGCCACAATTCGCGCCTCAGATCGCCTGAAGATGGAATCGCGACCCCCGAGTGGTCTCTCGCTCCAGCCGAGAAGCCGGCGCCGGTGAATAGGATAAGCTCTCCGCGCGCAGTCTGAGAACGCAGACGAGCCAAGTCGTTGCTGTCCAGCATTGGCGCTTTCTCCTGTCGGTTCTGTCGTCCGGGTGGCTAAGTCCAATTATAGTGACTTGAGGCTCCCATGCGGCGCGCCCCACGCGGGATTCGCCGAGGCGGGACCTCCCGATGAACACACCCGATTCTCAATCGCGCAGTCTACCGGAACACCCAGTTTCGCTCGTTGGCCAATACCCATAAGTCGAGACATTTCACGTTCAGCGTCGTGTCGGCGCACACATTTGGCAACTTCGGCTTCATGGGATTCCCACTCGGCGTCTCCTGAGAAATAATTCGGATGCCTTTGCATTTGGCCTGCGCGATCAGCCAGGGGTCCGCGTGCGCATTGCTTGTCTTTCCATAGTTGTTCACGAACTCCTTGTACTTCGTTGACATCGCGCGTATGACTGCGCCCTCTGCGCCGGGATCGTGCGGCTTGAAGACATGCGCATTGGCGTTGGCCCAATTGAAAAGTTCTTCGCCCTTCGTGCCATCCTTCTTGATCTCCGCCAGCACCTCGGCATGAGAGATGATCACGCCCTCGGAGATCAACGCGCATACCCGCTCCCACAATCCCGGCGTCGTCTTCTTGGAGGTCCATGGCTCATCGTTGAACATCGCCATCAGGGAACAGCTGTCGATGGTGTATTCCGACGGTTTGGAGAAAAGGTCATCCTGTTGCATGGGAGTCGATGAGCTTTTCAAACCGCGACAGATGCTTCGTCTTCAGGCCTAGATAGTCGGATGCGGCGGCGTAGGAGATCTTCCGTCGGCGATAGGCTTCCACGACCAAGGAGCTGAAGGCAGCGCCATTCTTCTTAATGGCGGTGCTCAATGAGAACCGCCCTCCGGGCTTGCGCGGCGGCGGCAGTTCTTCGGACCACGCCGCTGTCTTCGCCCGGTAGAGCGCGTGGGTCACAAGACCAAGCGTCACCAGCCGCCGTAAGATAACAACCCTGCTCACCTTGAATTCGCCGGCAAGCTGCGCAACGGTCCGGTCGATCTGGTCAGGCGGGATGGCCTGAATGCCCTTCAGGGAAGGGTGCAACGACAACTCCTTTGTCGGCACCAAGAAATTCGCTGCGAATTGGTTGCAGAATACCTCGACCGGATTGACTCCGCGTCGCTCGCTGAACGACCTGAAGTTGTTGCAGATGCCGGCCTCCCGCACGAGCAGGTGGGCGAATTCATGGGCGAGGGAAAAGGTTTTTGCGCCCTCCGTATCCTTGTTGTTGACCATGATCAGATACGGCAACTGATCGGCAAACGAGAAAGCGCGGCAGTCGGCGGTCGGGAAGCTATCCTGCAAACCGCTCTTGAGGGTCACCACGCCTGCGCCCTCGATCTTCCCGCGCAAGTATTCAAAGAAGTCTTCGTACGTCTTGGACCGAAACTGCTCGCCCAGCGAGATTGCTAGGTCTTGCCTGATTTCATCAGCCAGTGCAGATGCATCGACCTGTAGACTGTATTGGCGATATTTGAAGGCTGGACCCTCTCCAAGTTCAGAGAGCAGATCCGCAGCAACCTCCTGGGTCCTGCGCGCCTTCCGCATGACCAAGAGCGCTTCTGGTGAAAGAAGGCGGTTGTCCTGCGAACCTATGGTCCTAAGATCGGGAGGATTCCGTTTCTCGTCTGGAGGGCTGCTCAGGAAAAAGACCGCGAGTGGACGCTTGTAGATGTCTGCGAGCTTCCGTACCTGCGAAAAAGTGGGCTGGCCGACGCCTTTTTCCCACTCTTCGACATCGTTCGGTGAGAACTCATCCCAGGATTCAGCCCACGCGGCCTGAAGCGCCTTGATGCTCGGACCGAACCTCGCCTCACGAGCCCATCTCAATACCGAAGGCTCGAATTCAGAGGAGTCCATACGTAAAGTATAGCAAGCACGTGGTTTACGCACCACATGACGCGGTGGGGAGCGTGTGGATTCCAGCAAAGTTCTTTTTCCAGCTTCGACAGTCTTCACGATATGGTCGGCGGTCACGTTCTGACAGCCGCTCTGCCAGCGCACGTTGCGGCAAAGGGATCTTGTCCTTGAGCGCTTGGAGACTCACCGACCCGCTGGAGCAAGGCGTTCCGCTCGGAGACGTGCAGCGTCTGGCCGGCCACGCGGACCCGCGGACCACGCACCTGTACGGCCGACGGCAGAAGAGATCACACGGAACATCGTGGCGCGGATCTCGATCTGAGATTGCCTTCAGCGGAGGGATCACCATAGCCTGTTCTTGATCAAGGCTGGTGTGTTACTGAAAGATGATAAGCAAGAGCGGGCGTATACTGTTTGCGGGGAGACTACGGTGAGCGAGCGACCTGCAGCCATTGACCGTCTGCTTGCCATTCGTCACCTCGCAGCTTGGGCATCTCGGCTGGGAGATACAGAAGATCGCCGAATCAACGCTGGAGTCCTGAAACAGCTAGTCAGCGCTGCGCGCCGGCACGGAAAGCAGGCGATCGAGGAATTCCAGGATATCGCGCGCCGTTCCACGGAACTCCTGCCTGGGCTCGGGGAGCCGCTGACCGTGCTCGACTTCGGAGAGCATCGTTGGGTTGGCGATCGACGAGAAGAAGCTTTCTCCGACTGGCTGCAGTGGATCGTGGCACAAATCGAGCCGGCAGAAGTGTTGCGTATTTTCGGGGTAAATGATCCGAACATGGTCTCGGTGTGCAGCGGACGCAACCATACTTGCGTCCGCGAGCGATGTGTTCCGCACGGGAACGTAGGGGCAGGAGGGAGACTGGATCTTGAGATTGAATTCGGTGACGTGGCTTTGCTCGTCGTGGAGGTCAAGGTGGGCGAGGCCGAAAGCTCTGACACCGGAAAGAACGCCGGGTATTGGAAATCAGTGAACGAACACCACACCAAGCGGCTCAAAAGTTACGTGATCGTCGTCCTCGATGCCGCCGAGGAGGAATATTACGGCTTTAGGCCCCGGCTTTGGTGTGACGTGTGCGTCGAGTTACGGGTTCTGGCAGCGCGTTTGTGCCGGCGAGACGAGCGTTTACGGGCCGCGATGATTCTGGCGTTTGTCGGCTCCGTTGAGCAGAACTTGCTCAAGTTCCACCCAGTGAGTCAGGGTGCCACCCACACAGTAGCCGACTCGCTCGCACTTCCCCGCATTACGGCCCACCTTAGTAAGTTCGTGGAGGCTAATGCTCATGGCTAAGAAAACTTCGACTGATGCTTTGCTCGCAGACTGCGAGCCGTACTTCCTCGATGGGGTCCAAACCATCGCCGAGTTCGTACGCCGCACCCACGAGATATTGCAGATGGCGGTGGATCGGCACTGGGACCCGCTTGTCGAGGGACTGGGCTCTCCAAAGGATCTTCTCCCGCGGGATTACTCCATCCCCGACAAACTTCAGAAGGCGAAGCCGGGCGAAGAGATTGAGCTGGGGGTGTGTCTCAAGATCCCAAATGTCCTCGAAGCGTGCTTTAGCCGATACTGGCAGCCGGGAGAGAGGCCGGGTATCCGGGCTTGCATCTATGGCCTGGGGGGCAAAAAACTCGGTGCACTGGGCGCAGCGATCGACAACGACCTCAAAGAATACCCGTGGCCGGAACCAGAGGAAGCTTGGGACTCGGAGGCCGACAGCAATGGCTACTGGTTCTGGCGCGAGCTTTCGGACTCCGAGGTAAGCCAGCTTGACTCCCTGCTCGACGAGTTGATCACCTACTTCATCGACCTGCTGGCAAAGGTGGGAGGGGTGCGGAAATTTCTCAAATGATCGCCATTGTATTCGGATGCGACCATTTGTCGAGACGCGGGGAGCCAGATTCGTGCAGCGCGCCCCAAGGCAAGAATTGCTTCAGGCGTCACGTTTCCCGTCCTTGGTGCCGGCAGCGGCGGACCGTATCATCATTCGGGAGCGTCCGCGGCGATCCCTTCACGCCGCGACTTTGGTTCGAGTGTCACATACGGGGTCTATTCCTATGACTACACTTGAACCGCCATTTAGGAGTCCGTTTCTCCTTTTCCACCATCCTCAGGACGTCCGAGAAGCCCTGTATTTCTGCAAGAATGTGGTTCGAGTCTGCTAATACGTGGGGCACTACAGATGAGTCGGGTTGCGCGGATCCCCGAAAAGGCCGAAAAGACCTCCCAACTCGGCGGTCCGAGTGTTATCAATCACAAACCCGGTAGGAAGGAGTAGGCGCTCGAACCGGCGGCGAAAGGGCGGTTGGATGGTTTGCCATGTGCCGCGGAGCTGGATCAAAGAACTGGCGATCTCCTGAAATCGTTCGCGTGGAGGCAAATCCGCGTGACGGAATTCGGCAGCAGCACACTCGGCTTCAAATTCCAATGAGGCGAGATCGTTGCGGTACTGAATCGCGAGTTGTGGATGCTGCGAAAGGGACGTCGGCAAGTCACATGTAGTATCGGTAGTGTTTGTCCTCTTCTCCCTCCTTCATGTATGCAAGAATCTCGCCGATGCGGCGAGCGAATCGTACGGTTATCGGGTCCCCGTCTGCGAAATCGACATTATTGAAATTCATCTTCGTGAGGGCGAGGATTTCTTTGAATAGCCGCCGCGGCGGCGTGTCGCCGTGGTGGTCCAATAGATAGAAGGGCTCCGGGACATATCCTTTGGGATAGGTCCCAAGCTCCGGGATGTAGCCAAGTGTGTAGAGAAAATGGCCGGAACCGCAACGCGCATACGTGCGGCGCAGCGGAGGATAGCCACCCTCCCGAAAAAGGCGGGTGCCGACCTTCTGAATGCACACGAAGTCGTATTGGCGAACGCCGTCGAGCCCCGCCAAAAAACCTTCAAGCTCATCCCTGTAAAACTTCGACGTCTTGTGGATGACGACCCGCTGGGGAGGCTGATCGCTGTGGAAGTCCTTGTAGCCCTTTATGATAAGCCGCATCAGGGCCTCCGCCGCTTCCCGTGGCAAGTGGGGAGATTTCTTCTGATCCCAATTGAACGGCTGGCCACGAACAACGAAGGCTTCGCCGTCGCCGGAGAAAACTTGCGCAAGGCTTGTACGCATCCTGAAGGAATCGTCCGCGATCTGTTGGAAAAAACTGATCCCTGCGAAGCATGTGTTGGGGTCCATGCCTTCGAGCTTCCATGGCAGCGCGCCTGTTGCCTTGTAGTATTGGGCGACGCAAAAGTTCCACGCTTTGGTGGCCGGGTGCTGTGATCGACCCGAAAACAGGCTCGTTTCGAGCCCGAGTTGCAGCGGTTTGCGCAGCTTCATGGTCCTAGCTTTGAGCGCACGGCGCAAATTTCGGTAGATGATGTTCTCGTCTTGGCGGGTGTCCTTCGGGCGGGGAAACAGCCGGGCTTGCCCGTGTTGTTCCTCAAGCACCAGTAGGCTCGAAAAGAAGGGGTGCTTCGAGCCGGTTTTGCGCAAGTAGGACCCTGCCTCCAAGCAATAGTCGACGATCTGCTGGGGTATCGCACAGAACACCACCCGCGCGCCAGGAAGACTCTCGCATGTAAGCGTCACCTTCTCGGTGAGAAGGTCCACCGCCTTCCGAAAGCCGTCTTCATAGTGTTGTTCGCCGAGGATGTTCCGCACATCCATATCGGTGATAAGCCCCTGCAGGGTCTGTTGTGGTCGCAAGGCGCTCTTGAACGGAGACGTTGGTGAAAACCCTGGGAAACCTCTGATCTGGCGCGGTGTCTCGGGACTTCCCGCGATAACGTTCGTGCACTTCTCGATCCAGTCGAGACCGGCCTCAATCGTCGTGCCAGTGCCGATCAGCGCGATGTCGATTTCGGAGGGATGCAACGGCGTGTCTAGACCGGCTGGCCCGGCGAGCAATCCGACTTTCGGGTCGCGAGCAATCGTTCGTCCTGCAAAGAAGAGGGATGGCTCTTCCAAAAGGTCCAGCGTCAATGGATCCGGCGGCAAGATGCGTAAAGTACTCATTCGTCCTCGATCTCCTCGTTGCCAGCATCCGCTTCAAGTTCGGTCCAGTCAACGTCATGCTCGGCCGCGACGATCTCGATAAGGCTTTTCTTGTCCGCCGGAATGCCGAAACCCGCTTCCCCCGTCATAAACGTTGAAGATACGATCACCTCAGCGCCATCGACCGCGAGTGTGATGCTGTCGCCCCCCTCCCGCAGGAACCAAAGCCAGAACATTAGGTGATTGAACACCTGATAGTTGCGGTCCTTGCTTTTTCGCGACGTGCTCAGCGCGCCGGCTTCGCGGTCAGCGATGAGTTCCATCCCGTCGCGGGTGAAGACGTACGCGGGCGTAAGGCGCAGGAAGAAGTGGTCACCGACCTCACAAAACGCAATCCGGCATGCATGATGTACCCAGAAGGCGACGGCTCCGGACAGCTTGCCAATGTAAGGATAGGCGACCTGCCTCTCAGGCGTGCGACCGCGAGTCGATTCCCAGATGAGGCTGCGTGGCGTGCGATCGGCATTGGGCGGAAAGTAGAATGTTGCAGCGTCTTTGGCCAGAAGCCCACGCTGTAGCAGAAGATCGCGCACGGCGCTATTCCATCGCCCAACCGCAAAAGTGCGAGACCCCGAGAGCTTGAGGTACTCCGGATACTTGATCTCCCTGACCGTTGAAGAGTCAATGTATCCTCGCAGCCGGAAACCCGGTTCCATCGGATCGCGGAATCCTCGATAGGTGCCGCCGAAGGCTTTTGCAGCGAAGGCACTGCCTTCGTCGGCATCGGCCAATCGCTTCAGGGAAAGCTCGGCCTCGTAGACAGCATGGGGGAGGCCGATCACGGGAAGCATGTTCGCGTGAAGCGTTTCGCGAATCTTATCAACGAGAAACTCTGTGCGATCCCCTTCGTCCGGAATCGCGATCTCGGAGAGACCCAGGAGGCTGTTCTGGGTGAATGCATTCCTTGCATACGAGAAGCGGATTGCAGAGGGTGCCGGGTCCCCGGAGTGTTCGGCGAGGTAACGCTTGATGTCGATCCAGTAACCTGCGTCGTTTTCCGGATCGTAGACCACAAGGATAACGGGACAGGTGACCTTCGGCCAGTAGTTGGCGTCGGATGGGTCGATATAGAACGAAAACCCGGCTTGGGTTCTGTTCCTGAAGTAGCTGGCGCCAGCCTTAAGCTGGACCTTGATGATGCTGCCGGTAACCTCGCTGGAACTCGTGAGTTCAAGTTCTCCGTCCAAGCCGTAATCGTCGTTTGGTGTACGGCGCCATATTGCCCCCATCTGGTGGGCAATCTTGTGGATGAACATCAGACCGAGGTCTTCAGTCGGCTGATTCGGATTGAGCAGCTTCCGCGATGACTTTGGCCGCAATTCCAAACACCACCTTGCATCTATTATGTTTCACACAACGGCGGTCTGTGACGTTGATTTTACACCTCATGGATTGGGCCCTGATGAAATCTGAGAGCTACTTGGCCAGAACCACACAAGTCGGCGTGGCGGAACGGAAGGATCAATTGTCCCCTGCGGCAGCCTATCCCGTCTTTTATGTTGTCCTCTGAGGAGGTATCCTCGCTAGGACGGATGAAGCCGAAGATCGCGCCTCCCTAGGCCTCAGGCAGCTTGGGCCGCATCCGTGGCCTCGACTAGGGCAACCAACTTTCGTAGCGCGGCTATTGTCTCGACAAGCTCCGGGTCATGAGTGCGCCATCGAGTTCGAACGTCCTTCACTATGCTCCACCCCACCGGAATTTCTGCCGGTGTTGCCCTCCTCTGAAACGGTTTCTTCGCGTCAACATTGAGCTGGCGGCCAGAGAGCGTCGGGTTCAAACCTGCGACCAAGAGAATGAGACGCTTCACTTCGAGATTCCCGTCCAAGAACCAAGAAACCGCCCTATTACTAAACAAAACGAGCATGCGGGCCGGTTCAATCCAATCAGCCGAACTCTCATCGGCGTTCAGTCGTTGGGTAAGCCGGAGTTTCTCGTTCTGGAGGGCCTCCCGCTGACTCGCGAACTCTTCATCTGAGATGAGGTCACGGACTCGGAGCTTCGTGAGATTCTCCAGTTGCCGGCCCACGGCCTGCAGGCTCGCCTCGACAGAGTTCCGGCTCGTGCCGTCGCGCGTGCTCTCTTCCCGTGCAAAGCGGTCCAGTCGTCCGAGAATCCACCGGTGCATCTCGTCGCTGATCGTGATGCTCTCTAGGAACATGATGATCTGGCGTTCGAGGTCGCCGAGCGCAATCGCCGGTTCCGTGCACCTAACAGTCCTTTTTCTGGTGCAGTGATAGTACACGAAAGTGAGGCCTGAGCGTTTGGTGTGCTGTTCCGCGGTGATCGAGCAGCCACAGTACCCGCACCGCATGATGCCCGTGAAGGCGAAAGTCCGCACCTTCGGGCGCGGACGCCCCGGCCGTCCGAGGAGCACTTGCACGCTTTCGAATTCATCCAACGTGACCATCGGGTGGTGCTTGCCCGGATAAGTCAGCCCGTGGCGCGTAATGACGCCGGCGTAGAACGAATTCGCGAACATGTCGTAGACGGCGCTCAGGGAGAACGGCTTGCCTCCAATGCGCTTCCGCGTCTTCGAACGGAGCCCCCACTGCTCGGTCGCGATGGCTCGGATCTCCGACGGCGAATACGCGCCGGTGAGCATGAGCTCCCACATGCGACGCAAGAGCGGAAACCGTTCCGGGTCCGGCACGATGGTCCTGAGTTCGGGTTCGTTCAGATACCCCGCGGGCGGCAGGCCGGGGAGCCAGCCGTGCTGGAGCTTGGTGCGCAAGCCCCGGCGGATGTTTTCCGAAAGGTTGTCGACGTAGTACTTGGAGTATCCGAATATGATCGACAGCATGAACTTGCCCTGCGAGCTGTTCTCGAAAGTAAAGGTCGCGAAGCGCAGATCCTTGAGCTGACCTTTGTCGAGAAGGTAGATGATGCGACCACCGTCGATCGAGTTCCGGGCGAGCCGGTCCGGGTGCCACGCGATGATGCCGTCAGCCTCGCCTTTTTCGATGCGCTTCAGCATGGCGTCGAAGATCGGCCGACCGGGGCTCCGCGCGCTCATCGATTCTTCGAGGGTCTCCACAATGGTGACGTCCGGCCACGATGACACCAGCCGTTTCACTTCGTCGCGCTGGGATTCGATGGAGAGGACTTGGCGGTCTTCAGCCTCGGAGGACTTTCGGCAGTAGAGGAAGTAACGCATGGATCAGGCGGCATGGCAGATTTCCGCTCCGACGGAAGAGGCTTGGCGAGTTGGGCATAGAGCTCGATGAGCTCCGAAGCGCGATGGCGCGCGTCGGCGAGCGGAATGTCCTCCTTGAAGGTCCGCTTCCAGATATCCCGGAATTCCTGAAGCTCCGTGTCGGTAAGTTCCATACCCGACACGATAGTTGGCGAGGATGTGGCGTGAAAGGCGGAGAAGGATGCAACGTGCGGCACAAATCGCGCCTCGCGATGATGAAGTTCCTGTAACGAAAGTGTTCATGCGGCGCTACGTTGTATTGCCTTGATCATATGCCGGAGCACAGACGTGTCAACTGCAACGGCGTCGATTGCGGCACGCCGGACATCGTGCCACTCTCGGGCAGACAGCCCGGAACGCATTGGCGGCCAATCGTGGGTCACGCGTGTGTTGTATCTGCTACATGATGCCGAACGAAAGCACGGCATCGAAGACGGCGTGGTGGTGCGCTCGCGGCAGGTTTGCCGCCCTACTCCAAATCGGCGGCACCGGCTACGATTTGTGGCATGGATCAAAGCAAAACGATGCTATCCTGGGCCGAGGAGGCTTGCCGTGATCAATCACAACATCCTGTTCGGCGGCGGCGGCGGACCCGGCGGTTAGGGTTCAGCCTTTCCGTCCAGCCACTCGACGCCTGCCCGCGCTCGGGACCATCGATTCGTCTCCCGAGCACACTCGCACGAACTCGGCGCAAACATCAATCGCCCTGACGTCCCCATGGATTCTCGGCAGGAATCGGTCGCGTTTTGGGCAACGATCCTCGGGACGCTCACCGGGCTCTTTGGCGTCATTCAAAGCTTCACCTGGATGGCGCTGGTGGGGTTGCTTGTGATTGTCGGCTCGATTGGCGCCCTCTTCTACGCCCACCGGCAGCGCCAGCTCGTGAAGTCGGTCGACCTCGCGATCAACGGCAGAAGCCTCGATTCGCTGGGCATGGCGAACCTCCGGCGGCGGCTCAACCGCAGGCTCGCCATCCAAGAGGTGAGGAATCTCGCCGTGATCGATGGGCCGGACCTCACCCTCACCTGGCACTGCACCGGGTACTGCCGCGCCGAGAGTGAGGCGGCCATCGAATTCAGCATCGACGCCGACACAAACGTGCCCTTCGACGAGCTTGCGTGTTCCGCGTACGATCTGCGGCGCGATCCCCAAAAGCGCCACCCCATCCGTCCCATCCTCGTGGGGCCGGACGGCATTTCGAAAAAGATTGCCGTGCCATTTCTCTCGCCCCTTGAACATCAGGAACCGTTCAGCGTTCTCCTCACGTGTCGTCTACCCGGTTGCATGCAACTGGGCATCGACTACTACACCGCGACGCTTTCCTTCGGCCAGGACCGCGTGCCACGCTACGAGGTGCGGCTCACGTTTCTGAACGGCCCTCCCGAATGGGTGAGGGTGTATGAACGCCGTGTCGGCCTGACGATACAACTGCTGAAGGATCTGCGGCCCCTGCGCGAGGGCGCGGACGCGAGCGAATACGTGGATGCGGGCAGGGACGTGCCCGCGACCTCAGTGAGGATTTACGTCTTCTCGCGAGGGCCATGCAACAGGCACAGCGTGGAAGGCCCCTGAGCGAACCGGTGACGCGCTGCGCAACCCGGCACGCGCGGCATCTACTTTATCGGCAGCGTCACTGCCGGCGACGCGATGCCGTTGATATAGAAGGTAAGCGGAACATTCGTGCCGGACGGGAGACCCTCCGGAATCAGGACGTTCATCTGGTCGAGCCCCACGAAACCGGGAGCCCCGCCCGCATATTGGACCGTCGCCGCTACGCCCCCGACGGTCGCCGTCACGGTGGCCGCGGTCGGATCGGCCGCGTTCGGATTCGGCTGGCCGTCGGGGACGGCGACCAGCTTCTGCCCGAAGCCCGTGCCGAATACTTCAAGGACCTCTCCGCCGAAGACCGTCTGGCCGTTGACCCCGACGGCATGCCCGGCGTCCGGGCCCGTCGCGATGATCGCCGCAGCCGTCTGCGCCACGGGATCGATCACGAAGATTCCGGGGTCTACACCTGCCGCGCTCACCGGAACCTCGAACGTCCGGAAGGACGTCGTGCCGTTCACGATGAGAGACACCGTGACGGTCTCTCCGGGATGCTTCGCGAGCATCCACGGGCTGACGAAGTTGATCTGTCTGCCGGAGCAGTACAGGAATCTTCCGTCGCCCGTGTCGCCGTTCGTGGCCGTGAAGCGGATGATCGTCCGCCCCTGATCGTTGGTCGGCGTTCCCGCGCATCCCTCGGTCGGGAGCGGGAGTGTCGTCACGATCGACGGGTCGTTGTGCGTGAGGCCCGCCTGAGCATCCGACCCATAGATGGTGTACATGGTGCCGGGGGCGATGCCCTGATTCGTGGTGTTGCGCGGATCGACATTGCGCAGGTCTCCGTTCGTGGAGGTCGCAAAGCGGTCGGCCATCGCTTCGTCCCGCTCGTTCCAGTCGTACGCCATGGGAGCGAACTCGTTGGAATCAAGCGATCGAAGGATGCCATTCGCATCGATCAGCATCACGCCAACGAACTTGTTGTCGATACCCTTCGGCATGTTGCCGTAGATCGTCATGCCGAGGCGCGTTTTTACCGTGAGTGCCGCGATGGGCGAGATGACCGTGAGGTCTTTGTTCTCATTGAGCGTTCCCCAGGGGCCGTTCGTCACGACCACGATGTCGCCGGGATCCAGCTCTTCACCGGTCACGATGGGCAGGTACGCGTCGTCGTGCATCGCGCCGCCGGGAAGCAGGTCCCCGTGCAGGTCGATGGCGTCGGTCGTCACGTGCCATGCGCGGGTGCTGAACGTTCCAAGAATCGAAACGTCCAGAACGCCTAACCCGGTCGCCGTGATTTTGTCCTTGATGGGGCAGAGTCCGGTTGCGTCGCAGACATTCCATCGCACACGGCCGTTCACGAGCGTCGGTTCAGTTGCGCCGGTCGCTGGATTCGTGTGCCACTGGACCAAAAAAATGTCCAAGGGGATCGCCGGGCTGAAGGGCCAGTTATTGCCATTCAGTTGGGTGTACTTCGCGCTAAACCCGCCGTGCACCTGGATGCCGAGAGCGATCTCGCCATCCTTCGCACCCGTCCATGCCGTGACATCCCGCGCCATCCACGTCGATGGGTTCACACCGTCGAACTTGGTGTTCGGGAACGAGGCATCGAGTGCGGCAAGGAACTGGTCGCGCGTGGTGGGCTGATAGGTGTCGATTGCCTTGTCGATGGCAACGTAGCTGTCGTTGGCGATGACCGAGAGAAGTGTCTCGGGTTTGTCATTGACGTTGCCCACATTGCCATAGAAGTCAGAGACCATCCGACCACCAGGGCCGTTGGGCCAGCTCGTGCCTCCACAGACCAACGCGCGGCAGTTGTTCGCCATATCGACCCCGGGAGCTGACGTTACGAACGAAAGTCCGGTGGGGTTCGTCGGGAACATCGTCGAATTGGTTTCGGCCAATATCCGCCAGATGAGTTTGATCTTGTCGCTGGCGAGGCCTTCATCAAGGCCGACATCTTCTCCCAGGAGAACGCTTTTCGGCAGTCCCTGGTGCATCAGCTCATACAGGAATCCCTGGTAGCTGAGGCCGGTTGGGAATGTTTCGTTCGCCAGGGGGGCGCTTGCGTAGATCGTTCCGGGCGTCGAAGAGAACGTGCCGGGCACAGAACTCAAAACGACCTGAATGGTCTGCGGCATTGACGCCGCCGGACTGGTGACCTGGCAGCGGGCTTGCGCCACCAAGGTCGTAAACCGTTGATACAGCGCCTGCCCATCAGCGGGATACCCGCCGGGGCCGGGTGTGAGCGTCTGCATACAGACAGATGCATCGGTTTGCGCGAACGTCGCCGGAGCGGCGATGAGCGCGCAGAAAATGAACAGCATCGCGACGGTCTTCATGTCCCGCGTTTCGTCCGCGCGGCGGCTCGCTGTAGACGAATGACCAAGAGGCCGACCCCTGCTTATAAGCAGGGGTCGGCCAGCATAGGATACCGCCTAGTGTGGAGTCGTTGCAAGACAATACTGAGCGAGTGGTCGCGGAGAACATCAAAGCGATTCGGAAGGAGAAGGGTATTTCGCAGGACGCACTGGCCGAACTCGCCGGCTTGGATCGCGTCCACCTTTATCGTTTGGAAAACGGGAAACAGAGCATGACCCTGGGGACGTTGAAGCTCATCGCGGACACCCTCGGCGTCCGTGTCCGTGATCTCATCGGGGAGCTTTGACGCGTCGCGCGGCTACATTATCGTGCGTATCATGCGACCTCTGATGCCGGACTCGATTGGACGTGCGGTCAGGCCGAACCGTCGGCACAGCGCACTATACCCTCGCCACGCTCTTCCAAGTTCCGGTTTTCCGGGTGGCAGATTTCCACAGGGAAAACGAACGGGTTGGATGTTTTAATGAAGGGTACACCCTCGTCCTGGCAGTGCGGGGATGCATCGTCGAGACTTGCCGTTTGCGGCAAGTTTTTCGTTCTTTGATCATCGTGGCCGGTCGGTAGGATGAGATACAAACCCACCCACCAATCTCATCCCCCGTGGCATACCAACCATTACAGAACTATGTGCGGACATTCAGGCGCCGGTCCGGCCTCTCCCAGAAGGAACTGGCGGCGCTCTTGGGCGCCGTGTCGGGCGGCAAGATCTCCCGGTACGAGCGCAGCTCACGGTTCCCTCCCGCCCTCACGGTCTTCGCGCTCGAAGTGATCTTCGGCAAACCCGCCCACGATCTCTTTGCCGGCTCCTACGCTTCAGTGCGGCGCACCGTGCGGGCGCGGGCACGGAAGCTCATCCGGCGTCTCGGACGCCTGCCCCCGGATCAACGGACCGCCCGGAAGCTCGCGCTCCTGCGCGCCATCGTCGAGTCGAAACCAAACTAAACAACCAATTCCATTTCCATGAAGAGCAGCAGTATCAAACGAGTCCTCGCCATCGATCCCTTCAGCCGGGGCGTCGGATTCGCCGTGCTTGAGAGCGGCGACCAGTTGATCGACTGGGGGCTGCGGAGCACGAAAAAAGCCGACAGCCAGAAAGCGGCGCGCATCATCGGACGGCTCGTCGATCAATTCCGTCCCGATCTGCTCGCGCTGGAAAACTGGGAGGCGTCGGGATCGCGGCGTTGCGAGCGCGTGGAGAAACTGCTCGACAAGATCGCCGTGGCCGAAAAGAAGCGCGTCCACGTGCGGCTCGTGAGCCGGCGTGAGCTCCGGGCGATCGGGCCGCTGCCCCTCGTGAACACGAAATATGGCAGGGCCAGCTTCCTCGCAGAGCGCTTCCCGGAAGTGCGTGCCTTCCTGCCTCCCTTCCGGAAGCTCTACATGAGCGAAGACGACCGGATGGCAATCTTTGATGCGCTCGGCTTCGCAGTTGCTTGCTTCCCCAAGCCGGCCGCTGCGTCAGATGAGCCGGCTGCCGGGACGGACGGCGCGCCGGCGGGTGGCGCGCAACGCTTTGACAAAGCCGCTTAGCTCCGGCGCGACGGGTCAGGGATTCGTCCACATGCGTTGCCATCACACTGGCACCGCGTCCAGAAACGCCGCCCCGCTCGGGTAGCGGCATTCGCACATGCGGTACACGAGCTCAGGATTCTCGATGGGACCGACGAGGATAACAGGCTTCCCCATGCCGTACGCGATGCCCGCCTCCGTGAGCGACGAACGCCCGGTGGGTTCGAGGAGGATCACGGCATCGCACTCCCTAAGCCGCTCTAGCTCGGCGTCGAAGATGCGCACGATCCGGGGATCGTCCATCCGGCTGGCGAGCGTCTTGCTGAACTCCTTGGACTCATCGCAAACCGCAGCGCCCGTGCAGAGGTTCGCGCCGTTGTCGAGGAAGGAATACGCGATGTGGCCCCGAGCGGCAAGGGAGTCCGACAACTCTTTCACGGCATCCTTGTTCCGCCATGGCGAGGCGATGAAGAATTCCATGATGGAATGCGCCGTGTTCGTTCGATGACCATTTACGCCGGTGCTTACGGCAGGAACGGAGTAGCCGCTGTAATTCAACCAGTGATGCGGCCCGGATGCAATGCGGTCCGCTTTTCAAGCGCTGCAATAACCCCTATCATTACGGAGACTCCCCTCTTCCGGGACTTCTCCGTCTCACCCCCGCATTTTCATGACGTACCGCTCCGGCTTCACCCTGATCGAGCTCCTCATCGTCATCGCCATCATCGCGGTGCTTGCTGTGGTCGTGGTCCTCACGTTGAACCCGAGC
>JBEKZH010000095.1:0-19187 GCA_049510065.1 Bryobacteraceae bacterium | reverse complement strand
GAATCGATTCTTCCAGCCAGACCTGCTCGCGCAGAGAGGTGCTTACCAGCAACGCGCCGAGCAGGTTGCCGCGATGCTCCAGCGGCAACGCCACGATGGACTCGCTGCTGGCGCGGTCGGAGGTCCACTGGACGGTTCCCGCCGCCTCGCGCCTCGTTTGTTCGACCCGTCCTACCAGCCCGATGAGTTTCTGCGAGTCGGCAACCGGCCCCTTCTCATCCATAAACTCGCCGCTCGCAAGCCAGAGTAGCGCGCGCACTCCGGGCGCCACGCCCAGCGAGGCCAGGAAGGACGCGTCGAGCCTCCGCGCACCCACCACCAGAATGCTCTTGTCGCCAGCGCTCACCGGGCGGACCGCCGCCACCGCGACAGCGCTCCCGTCGGTGATGGGGATGCGAGTCAGAAACCAGCGCCCGCCGGAGGAATCTTCCGGCGACACCAGCCAGTCGTTCCTGAATCCGAAGCGCGCCGGTGCGTGCGCCGAGGCGATGATGGCGCCGTCCTGTTCGAGAATGTCCAGGAAATCGAGCGCCTGCGCATCCGCCTGTGCCCGCGCTTCGTCCAGAAACGCGGAGTAATCCGGCTGCGGCCGGTTGGCCGCGATCGCGATCCGCAACACCGCATCGGCCGCGGCGGCGCGTTGCACCCTGTCCTCCACATCGCGGCCCCGCGATTCCATTTCGCGGTCGAACTGAGCGCGCACGCCCTTGCGCCGTTCGTCGGCCACTCGTTCGAACGCCCGGCGGGAGGAGATGGAGACCGCTCCCGTCACCAGCGCAACCGCACCGGCCACGGTCAGCGAAGACACCACCAGGAGTTTGGTGCGAAACGTCATTGGTTGTTCCGCTGATCCAGCCAGACGTTCTCGAGTCGCCAGCGATCGCTCACCTTCCAGGCTCGCACGTTCGCGCCCAACTGCCAGGCTTCGGGAAGATGAAACAGCGGGATCACTCGCCGGGATTCCAGCAGCGCGCGTTCGGCTTCGTAGAGCCTCGCGGGGTCGCCCGGCGCTACACTCCCGAAAGGTGCCTGCAGCGCTACGGCCACATCCTCAAGTGCCTGCCGCGCGTCCGCACTGGCAATGCGCAACGTCACCATGCGAACGTCCGCGGAGCCGCCCGTGGCCGCCCGCAGAGTGAGGCCCGCCTCACCCGCGTTGAGGATGATGCGCTCGGCGATGGAGCGAACCAGCGGGGCCTGGCCGTCGTAGGCGAATGAGAGCGGCGGCGCCGTGCCGGCCAGCTCCTTCGCGTGAGTAAGATCGCGCGCGGCCGGGAACAGAAACGCGTACCCGCTCAGCCACTGCGGAAGCAGGGCTGCGGAGGTACTCCCCTGCTGTTGCAGCAGGACCTTGTGAATGGTGGCGCGGTCAATCGAAAGAGACAAAGCCTCGCGCAGCCGATCCATCTCCGGCTTGCGATTCTCAAAGACCAGCGCGACAACCTCCACCGGCGCGGTCACGCTGACCTTGCCTCCCTGCTGCTGGGTGTGCCGAATCTCGCCGAGGGGCAGTTCGACAACGTCGGCCTTGGCCAGCTCGAAGTCGAGAGCCTGATCGCGTTGCGAGCGTCCCATGCGCACTTCGATCCGATCCAGAAACGGCCGCCCGCCCCAGTACCGATCGTGCGCCTCCAGCGTTACCACCTTCTTCGTTTCCCAGTTCGCAATGCGGAACGGGCCCGTGCCGATCAGCACTCCATCAGCGGCGCGGACCACAATCGCGTTTCGCGGCTTCGCCAGATTCCGCAGAATCTCCTCGATGGGCCGATTGTCGTCCACCGCGACGATGCCACCCGGCGGCGCCCACTCCACGCCGTTGTGCAGCATCACGCCCTTGCGTGCGGCAAAGACCCAGCGCCGGTGCGCCTGCTCGTGCGTCCACGAAGTAGCCAGCCACGGCTGCGGCTCGCCTTTGTCGTCCAATTGCACCAGTGTCTCGAACACCTGCCCGGCGAGTCGTTCTTTCGCCGCCGCTTCCGCCTGATCCACGGGCGTCTCCGCGGGGTCGAGCGAAACCACCGCCGCACGCATCTCGATCCGCAAGGTCCCGCCATAGTGCGGCCGGGGCGCGGCCTGCAGCGCAACAAGCGCGCTAATGGCTGCAATCGATGGTGACGCTATAAGCCGCATATCGTCCCGTGCCGAGGTTCCGTATGATCGCTACCGCGCCGCCGGTGGCCGGCCAGAGTGCCGCCAGCGGACCTGGGAACTCCGCTTGATCGCTTACCTCGATCGCTTTTCGATCCACCAGCTCAAACGCCGCCAGCGAATCGTTGACTTCGCTATCCGCTTCTGTGGAAGCCAGGATTTCGCGCCCCGCTCCACAGCCGCCCTCCACCGAAACAAAGTCGTCGCCCCACGTGTCGACGCTGCCCACCGGTTTCCGGTCGGCGTTGTAGAGATGAGTGCGCCCGTCCAACTCGGCGGCGAGGTACAAAGGCCGTCCCCGTTCCTCCACGCGCGCGAATGAGAACATCGGCGGCCACTCTTCCGCCTGCAACACGTTTCGCCCGGCCGCGAATCGCACGTCCTGCCCGCTGAGCGGGAAAGCTCCATCCGCCGATTCGCAGTGGACCTCGAGCACCGGCGTCCAGGTTCCGCGGCACACAGATCCGGGCAGAATGGCCGTGACCGAGCCTTCCGCCACCTGCAACCGTCCGCGTGGATCGCGCACAACGGCCACGCCCTCCAGTGGACGCGCATCCACGCGCTCCCACCCCGATGCGCGACGAGCGTACAGGACCACGTTCGCCGGCTCCAGCACCAGCAGGTTCTCGCCAGTCACCGCCGCGTCCAGCATCGGATTGTCCTGCTCCCGGAACAGATGCTTTTCCAGCATGGAGCGGGCGGGACGCGCGACGGGCGGCGCCGGGTGATACGGGATCATTTCGATGACGCGCTCGTCGCCCCGGTCGAGCTCGGCCACCAGAAGAACGTCGCGCGAATTCTGCGACACGGTGAGGGTCACATCCAGACGATGCGCCGTGCGCGTGGCCGGCTGTCGCAATGCCCGCTCGAAAGTCGCGCGCGCCCGGGCCACTTCCAGATTCCCCAGCGACGACAGGTTCCGCGCGCCGGTGACGTGCGCAACTTCGCCAGGCGCAAGCCGGACCGTGACCTTCCTTGCCAGGATGCGGACTGCTTCGTCCAGCGTCTGGCCAGCGGAAACCGACGCCAGAAGCAGGCAGAGCGAGATTCCCCTGAACACCGCTGGAATGATATCAAACCGCGCCGCGGCGCTTCAGCCCGCGCGCTGATTGCCCTCTTTCGCGCTCTGCGAGGGCAGTGGGCCCCGCAGCCCCGTCCAGCGCTCGCATACCACGATCGAATTGGCGGGATTCGCGGCAAGATACTTCAGCGTTACCGGTCCAATCAGACGTTCTGTTTCGCCGGGGATCACGTCGCGAAGCGTGGAAACATCCTGGGACGCGGTGTAGCCAACGCCTCGAACCGAGTACGAGTAGAAGACCGTGGTCTCGGTCGCTTCGCCGATATACCCGTCGGCGAGACGGCCGCGTTCATTCACAGCCAGACGCCGGAGCCGTTCGCGTTCCTGTGGGTTCCGGCGTCTGCGGAACACCAGAACCAGGCCGCCGACCACGGCCGCCGCCACGAGCACCGCCAGCAGAGCGATCTGCAGGTACTCGCGAAGCTGCATCGCTGGCATCTAGCCCGCCAGGGCCGGAGCTTCCTGGAACGCTCTGGCGTAGTCCTTCATAAACTGCTCCAGACCCTTGTCCGTCAGCGGATGGTGGAACAAACTGTCCACCACCTTGAACGGCATGGTGGCGATGTGCGCGCCGGCCTTCGCCGATTCCATTACGTGCATGGGCGAACGCAACGACGCGGCCAGCACCTGAGTCTTGAAATCGTAGTTCCGGTAGATGGTCAGGATGTCGCGGATCAGCTCGATGCCGGGCACGCCGATGTCGTCCAAACGGCCCACGAACGGGCTCACGATATACGCCCCGGCCTTGGCCGCCAGCAGCGCCTGCGCGGAGGAGAAGCACAGCGTCACGTTGATGCGAAGGCCCTCCCGGCTGAGGATGGAGCAGGCGCGAATGCCGTCCCGCGTGAGCGGCACCTTCACCACGACGTTCCGGTGAAGCTTCGCCAGTTGGCGGCCGTCCCGCACCATCTCGCCGGCAACGGTCGAGACCACCTCGGCGCTTACGTCGCCGTCAACAATGTCGCAGATTTCGCGAATCTGCTCTTCCAGCGGGCGTCCTTCTTTCGCGATCAGCGACGGATTCGTGGTAACGCCGTCGATGATGCCCCAGGCCGCGGCTTTGCGCAGCTCTTCCAGGTTGGCTGTGTCCAGAAAAAACTTCATTCACGGCTCCGTTCGACGGCGCTCTCCAGCGCACCGGTCGGTTGCATCGCTGGACTGCTTTTTGCGACGTCCTCGATTATAACAGCGCCGCGAGAAATTGTTTTCACGGCGCGGCCGCCTCCGCCGGGGCAGACTTCTCGCTTGCGTTCCCGCGCTGGTCCACCGCGGCAATCGCGTAGCGGTACCGTTTGCCCGCCTCAATCGCCTTGTCGGAGTACGCCGGCGCATCGGTTTCGGCCAGCTTCTGAAGCAGCCCGTCGCCGGTGGCGCGGTAGATGACGTAGTTTTTGAAGTCGGTCTCGGTGTTTCGTTCCCACGCCAGTTCGATCGAGTTGACGCCGGTTACTGCGTTCAACCCGGTGGGAACGGCCGGCGGGAACTTGTCCTCCGGCGCCAGAACCGGGGAGGCCACTGCGTCGCTTTCGGCGCCGTCGCGCAGCGACTGAACCCAGTACTGGTATTGGCTGCCCCAGACGATGTTGTGGTCGACGTACTCGGTTGTGCTGGTCTTGCCGGCTTCCAGGGGCTGCTTGTCGTCGGGGCCCTTTCGGAAGACGCGGAAGGAGTGCTCGGCGGCATCGGTCCAGGTGACGCGGACTCCTTCGGGTACCGCGGCTGCGGCCACGCCGGCTGGTGCCTCCACCGGCGCAACTACGTGGATGGTCACGAAGTTCGACCATCCTGACGCGCGGCCCTTACTGTTGAGCACCCGAGCGCCCACCGTCACGTCCTTACCAACCAGCCCGGCCGCCAGCGGCCCGGAGGCTTCCACCGGCCCCGGTTTCTCCACGGGTTTCACCGTGGCGCGCGTCGCCGTGGCTGCCCACGTGTCCGCGTTGAACGGCTTCCCGACGGGCCCGATTCGGACTTCGGCGCCGCCGATCTTCGTCAGCACCTGCGCATCGGTGGTCATCGCAGGTGCAGTGAAATGCACCACAACGCGGTCGCCACGCTGAACCGCGTTCAGATCGGTGGGCGCCACCGGAATGTGCGCGGAGGGATACACCGGTTCGCCGATGGTCCCGCATCCGGTGGTCATGAGACAAACAGCGATTCCCACAAGTCCCACTGTAAGGCGAGGATCCAATCTGCGTTCATCGGCGTTCATCGGTGGCCAATCCTCCGAATTCCTCACAAAATATACCGGCTCAGATCCTGGTCCTTCACAATATCCGCGAGCTGCTTGCGCACGTACGGCGAGTCCACGCGCACGGTCTTCTTCTTCAGGTCGGGCCCCTGGAAGGAGACCTCTTCCAGCAGCTTCTCCATGATTGTATGCAGACGGCGCGCCCCGATGTTTTCCGCGCTCTGATTCACCTGCGCCGCGAAGCGCGCAATCTCGCACACGGCGTCGTCGGTGAAGCTGAGCTTGATCCCCTCGGTGTCCATCAGCGCCACGTACTGCTTCACCAGCGCGTTCTTCGGCTCTTTCAGAATGCGCACGAAGTCTTCCTCGGTGAGCGATTTCAACTCCACCCGAATGGGGAAGCGGCCCTGCAATTCGGGGATCATGTCCGAGGGCTTGGAAACGTGAAACGCGCCCGCGGCCACGAACAGAATGTGGTCGGTTCGCACGAAGCCGTGACGCGTGTTCACCGTGGTGCCTTCCACAATAGGCAGGATGTCGCGCTGCACGCCCTCGCGGCTCACGTCCGGGCCGTGGCCCCCCTCGCGGCCGGCGATCTTGTCGATCTCGTCCAGAAAGATGATCCCGTTCCGCTCCACGCGCTCCAGCGCCACGCGGGTCACCTGTTCCATGTCGATGAGCTTCTGCTCCTCTTCCTGGACCAGGTAATCGATCGCTTCGGCCACCCTCATCTTGCGCTTGCGGGTGCGCTGTCCGAACAATCCGGGCAGGACATCCTTGAGGCTGATGTCCATCTCCTCCACACCCATGTTGCTGGCGATTTCGAACGTGGGGCCGCGCTCCTTCACCTCAATCTCCACGTTGCGCTCGTCCAGCTTGCCGGCTCGCAACTTCTCCCGCAGCTTCTCGCGCGTGCGCTCAACACTCTCGGAGGGCTCCGGTTGGGGCGGCATCAACAGATCGAGCAGGCGTTCCTCGGCGTTGCGTTCGGCGCGCTCGGCCACCTCTTCCAGCCGTTCCTCGCGAACCATGTCGATGGCGATGTCCACCAGATCGCGGATCATCGATTCGACGTCGCGGCCCACGTAGCCCACCTCGGTGAACTTACTGGCCTCCACTTTCAGGAACGGCGAGCTGGCCAGTTTCGCCAGACGGCGCGCGATCTCCGTCTTGCCGACGCCGGTGGGGCCGATCATGAGGATGTTCTTGGGCATCACCTCGTCGGCCATTTCCGGATCCAGCTTCTGTCGCCGGATGCGGTTGCGCAGGGCGATGGCCACGGCGCGTTTGGCGTCGGCCTGGCCCACCACGTATTTGTCGAGCTCCTGGACAATCTCGCGCGGCGTCATCTCGTCCAGCATGATGTCGTCGCCGTTGGCCTGGGCGGGCAGATAGATCACCATGGATCAGAGCTCCTCGAACACGAACTTCTCGTTCGTGTAGATGCAGATGCGGCCGGCGATGGTCATGGCCTTCTCGCAGATCTCCCGCGCGTTCAGCGTCGTATTCTCCATCAGCGCGGTGGCCGAGGCTGTGGCAAAGGGCCCGCCGGAGCCGATGGCTGCAACGTCGTTGTCGGGTTCGATCACGTCGCCGTTGCCGCTGACGATGTACGTCTTCTCGTGGTCGGCCACCAGCAGCAGCGCCTCCAGATGCCGCAGCACGCGGTCGGTCCGCCACTCTTTAGCCAGCTCTACCACGGACCGCGGCAGATTGCCGTTGAACTGCTCCAGCTTGCTTTCAAAACGCGCGAACAGAGCGAAGGCGTCGGCGGTGGAGCCGGCAAACCCAGCCAGGATGCGCTCGTTGTACAAGCGGCGCAGCTTCCGCGCCGTGGACTTCAGAACCTCCTGGCCCAGCGTCACCTGCCCGTCGCCGGCCATCACAACCTTGCCGTCGCGGCGCACGCACAGGACGGTGGTGGAACGAATCTTCTGTTTCATGGGACTTCTCACAGTGTACCGCGCCATCCGACACTTATATTTTCCTTGACAGTAGTAGTATTCGGCTGTAGCCTTGACTGATGCTCGCCGCGCTGGGAATCCTCGACGACCCCGAAGCCGCCGCCGCGCTGTTGAAGCCGCCCCGCATCCGCATTCTGGAAATGCTGGGCGAGGCGGATTCGGCTTCCGGGGTGGCTCGACGACTCTCCATGCCGCGGCAGCTCGTGAATTATCACCTGCGCGAGCTGGAAACGGCCGGGCTGGTGGAATTCGTGGAGGAGCGCAGAAAAGGCAACTGCACAGAGCGGCTGCTGCGCTCCAAAGCCCGCTTTTGGCTGATTGACCCGGGCAGCCTCGGATCGCTGCGGCCCGACCCCGACGCCATTGCCGACCATCTCTCGTCGGCGTTTCTGGTGGCCTCCGCGGCACGGCTGATCAAGGAGGTGGCGGGACTGCGCCGCCGTGCCGAGCGCGCCGGCAAGACGCTGGGAACGCTCACGCTGGATTACAACATCCGCTTCCGCTCGCCGTCCGACCGCGCGGCCTTTACCGTGGAGCTGACCGAAACGTTCGCGCAACTGGTAGCGAAGTATCACGACAAAACCGCGCCCGGCGGCCGGAGCTTCCGGCTCATGCTGGGTGCATGGCCATCCCTGCCTGCAATTCCCAACGAGGAGGAGAAATGAGCGCTCCCGAAACCCGCCAGCACGAGACCGTCATTGAGATTCCGGCCTCGGTAGAAGAGGTCTGGAAGGCGATCACCGAAGCCAGCGAGATCCGCCGCTGGCTTGCCCCCGAGGTTCGCACCGACCCGCGCCAGGGCGGCGAGTACTTCGTATCCTGGGGACCCGGCATGGAAGGCTCAGGCACCATCGAGGTCTTCGACGCCCCGCATCATCTGCGGGTAGTGTCCAGCCGTGGGGAGGCGAAGGTCCGTCTGGCGCAGGACTTCTACATTGAGGGCAAGGGCGGCAGCACCGTTCTGCGTTTGGTCCACTCCGGGTTTCTCACCACCGCGGACTGGGACGCCGAGTACAACGGCACCAGGGGCGGCTGGAAGGTGTTCTTCCGGATCCTGCGCCACGCACTCACCCGCCACCGTGGCGTTGCCGGCCGGAACCTGGACCTGTACGCGCTCTCCAGCGAGCCGGTGGACCGCGTCTGGGAGCTGCTGGCGCCGTTGCGCCCATCCCGTCTCGAAGGCGAGAAGCCGCCACAAGTGGCCTGGTGGATCTGGCCCGAGCAGAACGACGCAATGGTCCAACTCGCCTGCTCGGCTTACGGTCCGAAGACCGGCGTCTGGCTGAACGTTTCGACGTTCGGTCTCTCCGACGAGGCCGTTGAAGCCATCCGGAAGGACTGGAAGCAGCTCCTGGAGGGTATATTCCCGGAACAAACCCCTGGCACTTGTGCGTAACATTAAGTGCTATGACACGCGGCGCACTCGCTGTTCTGGCAGTCTGCCTGGCTCTGGTTGCGGTGGGCTGCACTATCGATGACACCCGGGACCGCTGGACCCAGCATTCCCGGCAAAGCGTGGACCTCGGCCGCGCCGAGAGCGTCCGGGCCGACATCGAATTGGGCGCGGGCGAGCTGCGCATCCGGGGCGGCGCCGCGAAACTCCTCGACGCCGATTTCACGTACAACCACGGCGACTGGAAGCCCGAGGTGATCTACGACGGCGGCAGCTTTCGCGGCATGCTGACCATCAAGCAGCCCGACCACGTCCACCACATGGGCCACGTCAATTACTCCTGGGACCTCCGCTTTAACGACGGCGTTCCGCTGGATCTGCGCATCAACTGCGGCGCCGGCGAAGGCAAGCTCGAACTCGGGCGGCTGAACCTGCGCAGCCTGGACGTGAACATGGGCGTGGGCCGCATCGAGGCCGATCTGCGCGGCCGTCCCAAACGCGATTACGACGTGAAGATCGACGGCGGCATCGGCGAGGCGGTTGTGTATCTCCCCGCCACGGTGGCCATCGTCGCCGACGCCAAGGGAGGGATCGGCGGGATCGATGTGCAGGGGCTGCACAAGAGCGGCGACCGCTGGGTCAACGATCTCTACGAGAACGGCAGGAACGGCCCCACCATCCACGTGGCCGTCAACGGCGGCATCGGTTCCATCAAGCTCCGCGCGGACTAGCGTAACTGTGTTAAGAGGACACGCGGCGCCAGTCGCGTTTTGGCGGTACGCGGCTGCCGCTGCATGTGTCAGGAGACTTATGGCGAGCTCGTACAATCGGAAACGAGCGCCCCATGCTCACAGAACGTCGCTACAAGGTGCTGTTTAAACCGGCTGAAGAAGGCGGCAATGTTGCCAGGATACGCCAGATGCGCCAGGAGTCGGAGACGCGGCTGCAGCAATTGCAGCAACAACGCGAAGCCGACTAACTCACCGCCCCAGCAGCGCGGTCATCGCATCCAGCAGCGCGGCCTCACCGCGCAGCACCTTCGCCACGCGGTCGATCTCGCGGCCGGCCTCGTCCCACTGTTTCTCCTCGATCGCCTCGCGCACTCCGGGCAGGGTCTTCACGCCGTAGCCGGTGTAGAAGCCGGGCGCGTAGATCTGGTGCTGGAACCAGGGGCGGCGCGGCAGACCGGCGGCGTCCGTCAACAGCCGCTCGCTTTCGATGAGCTTCTGGTTCAGCTCGCGCGCCGGCGGCTTCGCCGAATCCTTCAGCGCTTTCTCGAAGGCCTCGGCACTGCGCGCCAGCGTGTCGGTGGCCGTATCCAGCGGCGCGAAATTCAGGTACGGCGGGATCGCCTCGCGTTTCGGCGGCACCAGCACCTTCTTCGGATCGGTGATGGCCGCGAACACGCCCTCATCGAGCTGCCGGTCGCGTTCCTCAATCTCGTCGTGCTTCTCCTTCCACAGCACCTTGACTTCGTCGACGTACTTGCGGATGGTATCGGCGAAGTCGCCGAACTGGAACGGCAGCACGTCGGCGTCGGCCAGGCGCATCACGGCTGTGCCCGCGGTTTGCGCCAGCGCGCGGCCGTACACGAAGTTGGTGTCGGCGAAGTGGGTGTACCAATAGAAGTCGTCGTAGATGGAATGATAGATGCCGCCGCCGTCCTCGCCGCCGAAGCCGAGGTTGAGCGATGCCACTCCCAGGTGATCGAGAAAGGCGGTGTAATCGCTGCCGGAGCCGAGTGCGCCAATGCGCACGTCCGCGCGAGTGCGCAGCTCTTTGCGATCCTCCGGCTTGGCGTCGGAGAGCCGGTGCAACCTCAGCCGCTCCCGGACGGTCAGGTTCGTCTCCGGGTCCTGCACGTCCCGCGCGATCCCGTTCATGAACTGCTCCAGCGTGTGCGAACCGGCCACCCAAAGAACGCCGCGCCCGTTGCCATCGGAGTTGATATACACGGCGGCGTGCTGCTTCAGCTCGGCGGCGTGTTGCTCCGCCCACTCGGTGGAGCCGAGCAGGCCCTCCTCTTCACCATCCCAGGCCGCGAAGATGATGGTGCGGCGCGGCTGCCAACCCAACTTGCGAAGCTCGGCCAGCGCGCGCGCCTCTTCCAGCAGCGACATCTGAGCGGACACCGGGTCCTCGGCGCCGTTGACCCAGGCGTCGTGGTGATTGCCGCGAATGATCCATTCGTCCTTGTCGCCGGCGCCGGGAATGGTCGCGATCACGTCGCGGATGTCCACCATGTCCCAGTTGAACTGGAGCGCGAGATGCACTTTCGCCGGGCCAGGGCCCATGTGATACGTCAGCGGCAGGCTGCCACGCCACGCCTCCGGAGCCACCGGCCCCTTCAACTCGGAAAGCAGGGGCTGCGCGTCACCCCAGGAGATGGGGAGCACGGGGATTTTCGTCAGCGTGGCCGCTTCGGAGATCGCCAGCCGTTTTGCGTTTTCTGTGGCGCCGACGCCCGGCGTGAGCGGATCGCCGGGGTAGATGGGCATGTCCATCACGCTGCCGCGCTGTGCGCCGAACTGCGGCCGCCACGCGCCTTCCGGGAAAACGTCACCCTGCGCGTAGCCGTCGTCCCTGGGATCTGAGTAGATGATGCAACCGATGGCCCCGTGCTCGGCGGCCACCTTGGGCTTGATGCCGCGCCATGAGCCGCCGTAGCGCGCGATCACGATGGCGCCCTTCGCACTGATGCCGTGGCGCTCCAGCTCTTCGTAATCCGCGGGCACGCCGTAGTTCACGTAGACCAGCGGGCCGGTGACGTCGCCGTCCACCGAATACGCGTTGTAGATGGGCAATTGCTGCGCGGTCTGGCTGGATGTGGGGTCGTCAGAGACCGCGGGCTCGGCCAGCTTCGCCACATAGTGACCGGGCGCGACGCGCTCCAGCACGCGCAGCTTCGGCGTCGGAAACAGCACGCGGAACGTCTCGATGTGGGCGTCGAGGCCCCAGGAGCGGAACTGCGCCAGGATCCACTCGGCGTTGTCTTTGTCGTACGGCGAGCCGATGTGGTGCGGGTACGCGGAAAGGCGTCGCATGTACTCGCGCATGTTTTCGGGCTTTGGGAGGGCGCGGAACTTCTCTTCCCACCCGCGCTCGGTGCGCGTGCCTTCGGCGGTGTAGCCGCGGAAGGCGGCGTTCGGATCAGCGGCGAGACAGGCGGCGGCGCACAGAGTGGCGAACAGCAGGACGCGTGATGTGTGAGGCATGGGCTGTAAAGGATACTGTAGCTTATGATCTCTCGACTTGCGCTCGCCTCCGCCCTCTTTGCCGTTTTCGCCGCCGGCCAGAAGACCTGGCCCGTGACCGAGGGCGACGCCCACCTCCGCGACTTTCGCTTCCAAACCGGCGACACCATCCCGGACCTGAAGATCCACTACCGCACTCTGGGCACGCCCCGCCGCGATGCCTCGGGAGCGGTGCGCAACGCCGTGCTCATCCTGCATGGGACCACTGGCGCCGGGACGCAGTTCCTGCGGGACATCTTCGCCGGCGAGCTGTTCGAATCCGGCCAGCCGCTCGACGTCGCGAAGTACTACGTGATCCTGCCGGATGGAATCGGCCACGGGCAATCCAGCAAGCCCAGCGATGGCCTGCGCGCGAAGTTCCCACGCTATGGGTACACGGACATGGTGGAGGCGCAGTACCGGCTGTTGCGCGAGCATCTGGGCGTGAGCCACTTGCGCATGATCATCGGGACATCCATGGGTTGCATGCACAGCTACGTCTGGGTGGAGCGGCACGCGGACTTCGTCGACGCCGCCATGCCCCTGGCCTGTCAGCCGATGCAAATCTCCGGCCGCAACCTGCTCTGGCGTCTCACCGTGATCCACGCGATCCGCGACGACCCGGCGTACCAGGGCGGCAATTACACGGAAAACCCACCGTCCGCCAGAACCGCCGCGGCGATGCTGGCCTTCATGGGCGGCAATCCGCTGACCTGGCAGAAGGCAAGCCCCACTCGCGAAAAGGGACTGGAGAACTTCGCGAAAACCACCGGCGGCCGGCTGAACGACGCCAACGATACGGCGTACGCGGTGGACGCCTCATGGGACTACGATCCGGCGCCGGGGCTCGCGAAAATCCGCACGCCGATTCTGCATATCAACTTCAGCGACGACACCATCAACCCGCCGGAGCTGAAGGTCACCGATGAGCTGCTGAAGCAGGTTCCTTCGGCGCGGTTCATTTTGTATCCGTACACGCCCGAAACCCGCGGCCACGGCTCGCACACAATGGCCGCGCTGTGGAAGGACAAGCTGGTGGAGTTCCTGCGCGCGACGGAACCGGCCGGTCAGTGACCGGTGGGGCAGGATCTTATCCTGCGGCCGATTTTCAATCGGCTCGGGACACGCGGCGACAGCCGCGTCAGGCGTCATCAAGAGGCCTGCAACGGGACTCGAAGATCTCGATCAGCCGCGATTTGCCGAGTCCAACGGAAGCAACCGACAAAACCAGGTCCACAAGCTCCTCCTCGGTGAAAGTTGGCTCCCAATTCAGGAACGTGATCGCCGCGTTTGCGCCGACCCGTTTGTTGCCGTCGATGAATGCATGGTTCTGGCAGAGATGAAAAAGGTACGCCGCGGCCATCGCCGGAATGGAGGTGTGCAGGAATTCGCCGCCGAATGTCGCCTGGGGCGTGGCTACGGCCGATTCAAGTCCGGCCGCGTCGCGGAGTCCCGAAGATCCACCGTATCGCTCGATCTGTTGCTCGTGGATCTCCAGAACCTCATCCAGAGAGAGGAACACCGGCTCCATGAAGTTCGCCTCAGGAACTCACTCCGCCAGCTTCCGGAATGCTTTCCCATATCGCTTGTGCGCCAATTCCTGGGCTGCTTCGAACTTCTTCCGCCGAGCCGAGGGTTTCACAGGCGCGACGATCAGTTGTCGACCGTCGGTACTAACATCGAGTGGCGTCTCGGGATCGATTTTGAGGAGGTCCAGGATCGGGCGGTCGATCACCAACGCCAGGCTGTTTCCATGCTGGGTAAGCTTCTTAACCATGCGCGACTCCGTACTTACAATGTATCACCACGCGGAAGTTGCATCACCGGCCCGCCCCGGCGATCTTCAGACGTATTCGATACACGCTGGTGCTGGCCGTGATGTAGAGCGACTTGCCGTCCGCGTCGCCCCACGCCAGATTGCCCACCACCTCCGGCACGCTGATAGTCCCCAGGTGCCTGCCCTCCGGAGAGAAGATCCACACACCGCCCGGTCCCGCGCTGTAGACGTTGCCGCGGGTATCCACCTTCATACCGTCCGGCGCGCCGGGAGCATTGTCGGACGTGGCATCGTAGAAGACCGTGCCATCCGCCAGCGACCCGTCCGGTTTCACGCGGTAACGCATCCAGAGCTTCTTCGGCGCAGTGTTGTTGACGTACAACCATTTCTCATCGGGCGAAAAAGCGATGCCGTTCGGACGCGGCAGATCCTTCACCAGGAGCTGCAGTTTCTCACGCGCGGGCGGCGCGCCGGGCTTCTGCGAAAGTGCGCCGGGAATGCGGTAGACGCCATTCACCGGCAGTTCTTTCGCGGGGTCATTGTCGGCCTGCGTGGGCAGACCGTAGGGCGGATCGGTGAAGTAAAGCGAACCGTCCGACTTATACACGAGATCATTGGGACTGCTCAGCCGCTTGCCCTCATACGTGTCGGCCAGCACGGTGATCGGCGCCCGCGGATTCATCGCCTCCAGGCGCCAGACGTTGCGCCGTGCGTGTCCGGCGACGGTGAGGCGGCCCCTCGCATCCAGCGTCATGCCGTTCGAGCCGGGTTCCGGACCCGCGTACGGATCGGTTCCCACGTAGCCGCTGGGATGCAGGAAGACGCTCGCGCCGCCACCCGGCGCCCACTTGAGGATGCTGTTGCCGGGAATCTCCGCGAAGAGGAGATAGCCGGCGGGAATCCACACCGGGCCTTCGGTCCACTTGTTGAAGCCGGTGGCGACCTGTTCGACCTTCGCACCCGGCGGTACGATGTGGTCCTGTGAGAACGCCGCGAGCGGCAGAAGTATCAGCCAGCCGATGGTTCGGAGTTGCACTGGTGCATTGTACAACGATGTCAACAGCCTGTGGCAGGAGTCCGCTTGCTGACACGCGCGGCTCAGTAGAGTCGATGCCTTGCCGAGCCGCGACGGTGACGGAGCGGTTTTTGCCACCGGCTGTCGAGTGCCCCGGCGCAACTCCGCCAGCCCGAACACCCGACCGGTACAATAAGGTCGATGATTCCCAAGGTCAGAAAAGCGGTCTTCCCGGCGGCGGGCCTCGGCACGCGGTTTCTCCCGGCGACGAAAGCGCAACCCAAGGAGATGTTGCCGCTCGTGGACAAGCCGCTGATCCAGTATGGCGTAGAGGAGGCGCTGCACTCCGGCATTCAGAACATCCTGATTGTCACCGGCCGGGGCAAGAGTTCCATCGAGGACCACTTCGATGTGAGCTTCGAGCTCGAGCACGCGCTGGAGTCGAAAGGGAAAAAGGAGCTGCTGGCCATTGTGCGCGGCGTCTCCGACATGATCAACGTCGCCTATATCCGGCAGAGGGAGGCTTCGGGGCTGGGTCACGCGGTGCACCGCGCCAAGGAGCTGGTGGGGCCCGAGCCATTCGCCGTCATCCTTTCCGACGACGTCATCGAGTCGGAGATACCGTGCATTCGTCAGTTACTGGATGTCTACGAATTCTACGGCGCCTCCGTGGTGGCGCTGATGGAAGTGGAAGGAGACGCCATCTCCTCCTATGGCGCGGTGGATGCCGAGCCGGTCGGCCACAACGGCAGCCGCGACCGGCTGTTCCGCATCCGCAACCTGGTGGAGAAGCCGAAGCCGTCCGAAGCGCCCTCGAACCTGGCCATCATCGGGCGTTACGTGCTGACGCCGGAGATCTTCGCCTCCATCGAATCGATCGACCCGGGCAGCGGCGGCGAGATCCAGCTTACCGACGCTCTCAAGCACCTGCTGCGGAACCGGCCCATTTACGGCTATAAGTTCGAAGGCAAGCGCTACGATGCCGGCGACAAGCTCGGCTTTCTGAAGGCTACAGTGGAATTCGCCCTGAATAGGCATGATTTAGGCGGCGAATTTCGCGAGTATCTGCGGAGTTTGAAGCTATAGTGCCCTGTCCCGTGCAATCCCTGACAATAGTCAGGCTGGTATCGGTGGGGCGGGCGCCCTCGCCCGCGGCCCGACCCCCTGGTCGGGCCTGCTCGAGGCTCTTTCGGAACCCGAGGTTGGTGCGCGTCCAGGTAACAGATGGATGACCATCGAAACATCCGCGTTCATCGGCCTCCGCTCCGTAACCGTCGCGGCTCGGTAGCTGCGTTTCTGAGCCGCGCGCGTCAGCAAGCGGTCTTCGGACAATGAAACCTCTGCTCCAGCGCGCGATTCGATTGCTGCTGTCGCTGGCGGGCGTCGCGGTGGTCACCTTCGCGGCGTTCCGCCTGGTTCCGGTGAACCCTACAACCGTCGGCCTGGGCTACCTTCTGGTTGTACTGGTGATCGCCAGCACCTGGGGTTTCCCGGAGGCGCTGCTCGCCTCGGTGGCCGCCACTCTGGCGTTCAATTTCTTCTTCCTGCCGCCGATTGGCAGGCTCACCATTGCCGATCCGCAAAACTGGATCGCGCTGTTCAGCTTTCTGGCTACCGCGCTGATCGCCAGCCGCCTTTCGGCCGAGGCGAAACGCCGGGCCCAGGAAGCCATCGAGCATCAGCAGGACGTGGAACGGCTGTACACGTTCAGCCGCGCCATTCTGCTGATCGACAGCGGGGAACCGTTCGCCAAACAGCTCGCCCGCAAGCTCGCTGAGATCTTCGAGTTGAGCGCCATCGTACTGTACGAGCGCAGAACCGGCGAATTCCATCGCCAGGGCCCCGCGGATTTCGACGGCATGGACGAACAGCTCAAGGAGGCGGCTCTTCATGGCACCTCTTTTTCCGACGAGCGGCGGCAGCGGGTGATCACCGCGGTCCGCCTCGGCTCCGAACCGATTGCCAGCCTCGCGTTGCAGGGCGTCGTGATGGCCGACGCGGTTCTGCAGGGCGTCGCCAATCTGGTGGCCATCGGACTGGAGCGGGCGCGCGCGCAGGACCTCGCCCATCAGATCGAAGCCGCCCGGCAGAGCGAGCAGCTTCGTACCACGCTCATCGATGCGATGGCGCACGAGTTCATGACGCCTCTCACGTCCATCCGCGCGGCCACCACGTCGCTCCTGGCCAGCCCGCAGGAACTTCCCGAGAGTAAGACGGAGTTACTCCGGATCGCCGACGAGGAAGCCGGCCGTCTGCAACAACTGATTGACGATGCCGTCGAGATGGCCCGCCTGGACACGGCGCACATCGAGGTTCATCTCGAGACGGCGCGGGTGGATGAGATCATCCGGGAAGTAGTAACATCGATGCAAACCGAGATAGAGGATCGGCCGGTCGAAATCGTTTCGGACCCGGGTGTGCCAGCGAACGCGCTCGACCGCAGGCTGGTGCGTCTGGCGATCCGGCAGTTGCTGGACAACGCCATCAAATACTCGCCTCCGCAAACACCGGTGAGCGTCCATGTCCACAATGGCGATGGCATGAACACGGTGGAGATTACCGATCGCGGTCAGGGGATACCCATCGTCGAACAAGGGCGCATTTTCGAGCGGTTCTACCGAAGCCCCGCGGTGAAGCAGCAGGTTCCCGGCTCCGGGCTCGGGTTGAGCATCGCCTGGAGCATCGCGCGCGCGCACGGCGGAGATCTGACCGTGACCAGCCGTCCCGGCGAGACTACGTTCCGTCTGTCCCTGCCGGCCCTGCCGGCCCGGGCGGAGGGAGAAACCCGGTGAGCGCGGGCCGTATCCTGGTTGTCGACGACGAGCCGCAGATCCGGCGCATCCTGCGCACTACGCTGACCGGGACCGGATATGAAGTGGACGATGCCCGGTCCGGCGAAGAGGCCCTCGAGAAAGTGCGCGAATTCCGCCCGGATCTGGTGCTGCTGGACATGAACATGCCGGGTATCGGCGGTCTGGCGGCCTGCCGCGCATTGCGCGCGGACACCCTCATCGCCATCATCATGCTCACGGTGCGCAACTCGGAGGAGGACAAAGTCAAAGCTCTCGATGCCGGCGCGGATGATTTCGTCACCAAGCCGTTCAGCACGCCGGAGCTGCTGGCGCGCATCCGCGCGGCGCTTCGACGCGTGCCGGTTCCGCCGCAATCGTCGCCGGCCCGAATCGAGCTCGGGCGTCTGGTGATCGATTTTACGGCGCGCACCGTCGGTAACGGCGGCGTCACTTCGCACCTGACTCCCAAGGAGCTGGACCTGCTTCGCTACTTCACCCAACGCCCCAATGAAGCGGTGTCGCACCGGCAACTGCTCCAGGCCGTGTGGGGGCCCGACTACGGCGATCAGGTTGACTACCTCCGCGTGTTCATCCGCAGCCTGCGCAAGAAGATTGAGTCGAACCCCGAGCGGCCGGAGTACATCACCACCGAACCCTGGGTTGGCTACCGCTTCAACGCCACGGTGGGACAGGCTCCCGATCTGCCCCCGGCCCCTTAATGGAATCTCCGACGGCGCTGGTCGTCGTTGAAGCGTACCCGCCCCGCCCCTCTCAACAAAATCCTGATGACTTCTTTATGAGTATTTAATGAGTTACCGCGTATCTTTGGGCTTGAGGAGCTTGAGACAAGCCACGACTCTCTTTCCGGGGACTTTCTGAGGAGAAGAATAACGGTGTATTCCAGGACTGCAAGTGTACGCGTGTGCCTGCTCGTTCTGCTGGGCGCATCCATTACGGCTTACGGCCAGGCGGCCTCGCCTGCGCCCGCCGCAACTGCGGCCCAGGCTCCCGCTCCAACCTGGTCGATCGGTCCGATTGACTTCAGCGGGCTCATTGACGGCTACTATAGTCAGAACCTGAACAGCCCTTCCACGCGAACCAACCAGCTCTACAACTTCAACGTGCAGTCCCAGCAGTTCAGCCTCAACATGGCCAAACTGAGCCTGTCGCACTCGCCCGATCCGATGGGCTTCCAGTTGGACTTCGGTTTCGGCAAAGCCTTCACCATGGTCCATGCCGGCGAGAGTGAGCCGCAGATCTTCCAGTATCTGGAGCAGGCGTACGTCAGCTTCAAGCCGCCCAGGGCGAAGGGGCTGGAGGTCGATTTCGGCGAATTCGTGACTGCCGCCGGCGCGGAGGTGATCGAGTCGAACGCGAATTGGAACTACTCGCGTTCGTTGCTGTTCGCCTGGGCGACCCCGTACTATCATTTCGGCCTGCGCACCTCATTCCCCGCCGGTAAGCACTTCACCGGCGGCGTCCAGGTAGTGAACGGGTGGAACAACATCGAGGACAACAACAGCGGCAAGACTCTTGGCTTCACCGGCACCGTCACGTACGCCAAGTGGAACTGGGCCAATACGTACTACGTCG
>JBEKZH010000094.1:0-19391 GCA_049510065.1 Bryobacteraceae bacterium | reverse complement strand
GTGAGGACGCGGAAGGCGGCGGAGAGGCCGTGTTTGGTGGCGTTGCCGCTGGAAATGGATTTGCCTTGCGCGGTGCGCGGGCCGGTGCTGGCGAGGGCATTTCTGCGGTTCGCCAGGATTTGTGATTCAGTTGACATTGCGCCCTGACGGTAGCATGGGCGGGCGGGATTTCCGGGCGGGGATGGGCGGAAGTGGTGTGTAATGTGGTGTTTGATTGGTGTGGGTTGTTGTCACCGGGGTGGCGGGGCTGCGCTGCGTGTGCGTCGGCCGCCCGACTTACTGGGAGATCCAGATGGTCACCGCTCCCTGGCTTGGAATGCCATTCTCGACGATCCACAGGAGAGAGTTGCCGGCCGGCTGGATTCCGAGGGGCGGCACGGTCGCCCGCACCATGAGCACATCGGCCGAAAAGCCGGGTGCGGCGCCAACGCTGACCTGAACGGTGGAAGCGACGTTATAGGCAATGTACACGGCGATGGGAAGTACGGGGCTGGCCGGCTCACCGCGATGCAGCACCCCGTCCACTCCTGGAGGCGTGGTCTGGCCGACGCCAGTCGCATAGAATGTGACGACGGAACCCACGGGCGCCGGCGAAGCCTGCGAGTTGGCCGTACCGTCCTGATTAAACGCCAGCGCCTGGCCCGTGCCAGTGCCGGCCACCGTGAAGATGCCAGGCGCGGCGGGCGCTACGGGAACCTGAACGGCATTCGAGCGCTGGCCTCCGGCTTCGAGGTGCGCCAATGTGACGTCTTGACCGGCGAGGGAATAGGGCACGATCGCCGTGGGCGCGTTGGAGCCAGGAAGCATAGTCGCGGCCACGTCGTCGAAGAAGACCTGCGCGTCCGCCGCGAAGCCCGCGCCATTGACCGCAACCAGTTCACCCGGCGACGCCGCAACTGCCAGGCGGCTCGCCAGGTTGTTCAGCGCATCCAGCCGCACCGCGGGAACGCCCGAGGTGTCGTACCTGGCCAGCCAGGCGCCCGCCGGAACACTGAGGTACGTGTTGCCGCAGAAGACCGGGCTGCCGGACGGATCGAGCGCCAGGCCACTCACCTGGAAGGCGCGGCTGTCCCCCACATAGGTGGAGAACAACAGACTGGCGAAACTGTCCAACTCGGCGAGAAAGCCGCTGTCGTTGGCCACCGGACTGAATTTCTCCTGCACCGGGCTGCGCAGCGGGAATGCCTGCGACCCGGTGTTGCCCGCCACGAAGATATTGCCGCCGGCATCCACCGCGACGGCCTGCGCGCTGTCCGTACTCTCGCCGGACAACAGGCCTCTCGGGGTGTTGAAGCCGTTACCGGTGTTGAAGACCGCATGGCCGGTGGCATCGAACTTACTGACGTAGGCGTGCCCACTTCCGGTCTGTCCGGCGACGTAAGCGTCCCCCTGCGCGTCGAGTGCGATGGCGTTCCCCATGTACAAGCCGCCAGCATCCTGGCCCATGTTCGTCGAATACACAAGGCCGCTTCCGGAGGCGTTGAACTTCATCAGGAACCAGGCGCCAGCGATATAGGCGTTGCCGGATGAATCAACGGCGATCGCCTTCCCGATTTGTCCAAAGAAATTGATCTCCGGCTGGTTGGCATAGGTGGCATAGGACAGTGTGCCAGAGGCATTCAATTTCATCACGAAGGCGTCGAATCCGAACAGGGTAAAGAAGAGGGAAGATTCCGAGGCTGGCGGAGTTGTGAAATAAGCGCCCGGGGTGACCGGCACATCTCCACCACTTGTGCCGGTGATGTACGCATTGCCGTGCGGATCCACCGCGATCCCGGCGGTTCTGGTCAAATCGCCGGCCACGATCGCGGAGTAACCCAGAGTGTCTCCCGCCGGGTTCAGTCTCAGCATGAACGCGCCGGTGGCGGCGCCGTGGAATGCCCCGGGTGTAGTCGGGAAATCCGGAGACCGCGTCGTCCCGGTGACGTAGGCATTCCCAAATTGATCTACAGCGATGCCGCTTGCCTGGTCGGAGACAGAGCCGGCGATATAGGTGGAATAAACGAGATTCTGTCCGGAGGGATCGAGCTTAGTGATGAACGCCTGGCTGGGGGACATTCCACCGGCGTACATCCGTCCATCGGCCGCGATGGTGAAGTTGGTAAGGCTCGGTGGGCCGAGGCGAGCCCAGGATGCACCCCCGTCGGTCGATTTGTAAATGCCTCCTCCCGTCGCGTAGATCGTATTCTGAACCAGGGGATCGACGGCAACTTCGCCTGTTCCTTGCAGCAGGATGGTCCGGGACCAGGTTTGCCCCCCATCCGTGCTCTTGCTGACCCCGTCCGGGGCGGTCACGTACAACGTGCCCGGGTGGAAGGGATCGATGGCCAGATCGGTGGCACCCAGGGCGCTCGACGAATTCGGAAACGGACTGCCCAGCAAGATCCAGGTGTCGCCTCCGTCGGTACTCTTGTAGATGGCCGATAGCGCGACAGCCGAGTACATGCTGGCTGCGTAAACGGTTCCGGGATGCCTGGGATCGAATGTCAAGAAGTTATAGCTGAAGCTGGCGGGGACCCACGTGGCGCCGGCGTCGTTGGAGCGGAACGCTGTGGTCCCGCTCTCGGAAAAGAGGTGAGAGGGCTGGGTGGGATCCACATACAGCCGGAGGATGGCCTGACCGGCGATCCCGTTGCTGGCTGGCATCCAACTGGCGCCACCATCGGTAGTCTTATAAACCCCGAGCCCGTTCGAGTCGTTCGAATAAGGAGCGACCCAGGCTATGGATGGGTTGGCCGGATCGAGCGCGATCGCGTCAATGGCGCTGCCGGCCGGGAGACCTCCGGTGAGCGGAATCACGTGGGCGGCAGCGTCGGTTGTTTTGAAGAGGCCTGCCGTGGTCCCAATGTAGGCGGTTGCGGAGTCAGTTGGCGCAACGGCAATCGTGGTCACTTCGGGCAGAAGGTCGTACAGCGCATTGAGGGAATCATGCGGATCGGAACGATACAGAGTCGACACACTCGGCCGGCTTTGCAGGGCGTTCCTCACGGGGAAGTCTTCCGAGGAGGTGGCACCCGCGATGTAGACGTTTCCCTGGCGGTCCGTGGCGATGGCGTTGACCTGCTCGCCACCGCTGCCTCCAACGCGCACGGCGTAGACTAATTCCGGATCGATCACCAGCGGCCGGTTGCGGTCGTAATGCGGTATGTCCACCGCCACTTGCCGATCGCCGACGAGCCGGTAACGGCCGTCGATGAGCTCGCGGCGCCCGTCGCGTTCCTGGTAAATCAATGGCTTCTTCTGGCGCAGTTCGCCGGCAACGGTGTCAAGAACCAGGTCGCCCTGTTCGTCCACGCGCACTCTTTGCGCGCCGGTGATCCGCAGCGCTATACGCGAAGCGTCCGCACCGGGAGCGAGCGCCAAATCGTATTCCAGACGGCTCTCGGTTCCGTGAAAGAGGATGTCCACGCCGGGGTAGAGATTCCGGCCGCGGATCCGATCGTAAGTCGGAATCCGGCGGAGCCAGCGCTTTGGATCGTTGCCCAGGAGGTAGTTCACAATACCGGACTGCCGGTCGAGGCCTTCCAGCGTGATCGGCTGGCTGTTCACAAACTGCAGGTGAACCTGGGCGCTCCCGGCGCGGATGGCTGTCTCATTGGCCGAGATTGCCACACTGTACCCGCGCGCACGAGCAAGAAACTGGACACCGGGATCCGTCTGCCCGGAATTCGGTTCGAAGACTAACCGAAGCGGCATCATCGAGCCGGGGCGAGCTGCCTGCGCAATCCAGGCGATGAGAAAAACGCACAACAAACGCATGGGCATTTCGTTTAAAGTATGCTCTCTGCAGGTGTGAGACACAACCGCCGTTAGCAGGCAAACCGATTTGTGTAACACTAGCGGCGCGAATCGACGTTCAGTCTGCAGCCGGCTTTCAGAGGGTGATGAAAAACCCCGGAAACCGCTTACTGACGTGCGCGGCTCAGATACGCTGGCTCGTGTTTGCCGGCCCCTTACCGAGCCGCGAACGTTAGAGAGCGGAGCCAGATGGCCTTCTTCAGCACCCTCTTTCAGCCGGCCGGACGCCGCGTCGAAACGCGGCGGCAGCCAGGATTGGCTGCCCCACCGCTTCTGCTCGCCGGACTTGCCTGGGCAGTCTACAATTGGCTGCGTCCCGAGGCCAACACCTGACAGGGTTCCCTCTTCCGCGTTCCTTACTCGCAGCGTAATGACTGCGCTGGCTCCACCCGGGTGGCCCGCCGTGCGGGGATCCAGCTTGCCAGCAGCGCAATCGCTCCCAGGAACAGAGCCGCGCCCACGAACGTCGCCGGGTCGGCCGGGCTTACGTTCACCAGCATCCCACTGAGCAACCTCGACATCGCCAGCGCCGCCACCAGGCCGGCTACCAGCCCGCCCAGCGTCATGCGCAGGCCCCGGCGCAGCACCGAGGCCACCACATGGCCCGGCTCGGCGCCCAGCGCCATGCGAATCCCGAACTCCTGCCGGCGCTGGTTCACCGTGTAGCTCATCACCCCGTACAGGCCGACGGCCGCCAGCGCCAGCGACAGAAGACCGAGCATCCCCAGCAGCACGGCGCCGGTACGGGCCATGAACATGGACGCGCTGCTGAAGATGGCCAGGGGCATGGAGTAGAACGCGGCGGCGTCCGGGTCGATGGCGGCCACCTCGTGCCGTATCGCCGCCAGCCCGGCGTCCATGTCTCCGGACGTGCGCACGAAGAAGCCCACCCGCAGTCCGATGCTGAAGTACTGCTGGAACGGGAGATAGAAGTAGGCGGGAGGAGCCTCCTTGCGCTGGCGGTATTTGATATTCTTCGCCATGCCGACCACGGTGACCCACCGCCCCCAGACGTTCACCCTGCGCCCCACCGGGTTGGCGCCGCCGAAGAACCGCTTCGCAAACGCCTCATTGACGATCATGACCAGCCTGTTCTCCACGTCATCGCGCCGGTCGAACTCGCGGCCCTGCAGAATGGGGATGCGCATCACGTCGAAATAGCGCTCCGAGATCAGCGAGCGCCCGATGTTCCGCTGCAGCCGGCCGGATTCGTACCCCTCCGGCCGGATATCCTCCCACGGATCGTCTTCGAGGCCCAGCGGCACGGTATCCGCATAGGCTACGTTGGCGACACCCGCCGAGGATTGCAGGCGCTCCTGCAGGTTCCGGCAGAATTCCTTCGCCCGTTCCACGGAGTAGCCGATGCTGCCCAGGTAGAAGCGGGCGAGCACGACATTGCTGGAGTCGAAGCCCGGGTAGATGGCGTTGATGTTGCGATAGCTCTGCGTGAACAGACCGGCTCCGACGAGCGCCACCGTGGCCAGGGCCACCTCCGCCGCCACCAGCAGGCTGCGCAGGCGGTGCGATTGCGCGCCTGAAGTTCCGCCACGCCCGCCCTCTCGCAGCACTCCGCTCAAGCCGGATCGCAGGGAGTGGAGAACCGGGGCCATGCCGGCCAGCAGGGCGGTCACCAGGCAGATGAGAATCGTGAATACGACGGCGTTGCGGTTCAGCGGAGTGACGGCGCCGCCGATGGGGAGGTTGGTGGCGGGCCCGAGATAGAGGATGGCCGGCGCCGCCCAGAGGGCCAGCAATATGCCGACAATCGCCGCCGCCCCGGCCAGCAGCAGGGTCTCCGTGAACAACTGGCGGGCCAGGCGGAAGGGATCCGCGCCCAGAGCCAGCCGCACACTCATCTCCGTCTGGCGCGACACCGAACGGGCCAGCAGGAGATTGCCGACATTGGCGCAGACGATGAGCAGCACCACAACGCAAGCGCCCATCAGGATGCGCATGGGCCGCAGCAGAAGCGGCTGGGACCCTCCGGTGTGCACCTGCCAGAGAGGGACGATGGCGGCGCTGACGCCTTCGTTGGTCTGCGGATAAAGAGCGGCCAGACGCCGTGCCACCGCCTGGAGTTCCTGCTGAACCTGCTCGGGCCTGACCCCGGGCCTGAGCCGCCCGACCGCGTTGAAAAACCGAGTGCCCCGCTGTGGGAAGATGCGTGCATTCTGCAAGCCGATCTGTGGCGCCAGACCCACCGGCACCCACATGTCGAAGACCACGCCGCCCATGCTGCCGCGGAACTCCGGCGCGGTGACGCCCACGATGGTGAGCTCGTTCCGATTCACGCGCAGGGTTCTGCCTACCACCGCCGGATCGTGGGCGAAACGGCTGCGCCACAACCGGTCGCTGATGACCACCACCGGACGGCCGCCAGGCTGGTCGCTGATCTCCTCCTTCAGGAAGCCGTGGCCGAGCGTGAACTTCACTCCGAGCACGTCGAAGAAGTTGCCCGAGACCAGCTCGCCCCAGGCCATGCGCGCGCGGTCGCCCGCACCGACGTTGAACAGACTCACGGTGGAGACCGCGAGGCCCGAGAGCTGCTTCACGTTGTCGCGGTAGTCGCGGAAGTCGCTCCAGGAGGTCAGGACGTAACCGTTCGGAGTCACGGTTTCGAGCATGACCAGGCGATCGGGATCGCCGGTTCCGGGCAACGGGTGCCAGATCAGCCCGTCGATCCAACTGAACACGGTCGTGCTGGCGGCGATGCCCAGCGCGAGCGTGATTACGGCCACCGCCGTGAATGCGGGGGTGCGCAGGAGAATCCGCACTCCGAACCGCAAGTCCTGCCAAAGGTCGCGCATGTTCGTATCGTAAGTGAAACGCAACTCGCGTTCCATTCAGAAGCGCCTGATTCCGTTGCGACCAGATCTCCGGGACTGTCCGATTCCGGGAACCCCTTCCCGAAAGCAGACATTGTGATCGGGCTGCATCGCTTCGAGCGCCGTGGATGGTTGCGAATCGTGTGGAACGCGACGTGCTGCCTGAGTCGGTGTAAAGTCCATGTGGAATCTCTTGCTGGATGTGCGCTACGCGGCACGCGCACTGCGGAAAACTCCGGGCACGACGGTCTTCGCAGTCCTCACCCTGGCATTGGGTATTGGCGTAAACACGGCGAATTTCAGTTGGGCGGACGCTTCGTTATGGCGTCCGTTGCCGCTGCCCGAGGCCGAGCATCTGGTGGCAGTGGTGCAAAGATCTCCGGACAAAGGGGCCACCCTCGGACCGGTTCCTACCGGGTGGGACCCGGTGACGCCGGCCGCTTTTCTGGACTGGCGGCAGCAGCAGGATGTCTTTGATACGTTCGCCGCGTACAAGTATGCGGGCGCGAACCTGGCGGACCCTGGCGCGGAACCGCAACGAGTCCTCGCCGCCGTGGTCACCGCGGACTTCTTCCGTGTTCTGCAGTCGAAACCCGCCACGGGACGAGTCTTCCTCCCTGAAGAGGACCGGGAAGGCAAAGACGCCGTCGTCGTATTGAGCCATGGTCTCTGGCAACAGCGATACGGCGGGGATCCGAACATCGTAGGCAGGACGATTCGGGTGAGCGGCCAGACGCGCACCGTAGTGGGGATAATGCGCAACGAATTCGATTTTCCCGTCGGCGCCGAGATGTGGATGCCGCTGGCCCTGACCCTCGACGAGCAGCACTCGCGCACGTCGCACGAGTTGATCGGCATCGCGCGGATCAGGCCGGACATTTCCGTCCCGGCCGCCGAGGCTCGGATGCAGGTGGTGCAGCGACGTCTGGCCCGGCTGCATCCGCAAACCGACCGTGGGTGGGATGCCCGGGTGATACCCGTGCGCGAATTGATAGTCCCGGAAGAGGCAGCGCGTTTCACACGCATGCTGGTGGTGGGCATGGGCTTCGTCCTGCTGATTGCCTGCGTAAACGTGGCCAATCTGCAGCTTGCGAAGGCCGCGGGCCGGGTGCGCGAGATCGCGATTCGCACCGCGCTGGGGGCCAGACGGTCGCGCATCGTGTGGCAGTTCCTTTGCGAGACGCTGATCACCTCGCTACTGGGAGCCGGGTGTGCGCTGCTGGTGACTCACTGGACCAGGGATGCGCTGCTGCTGACCATCCCGCCGGAAATGGCCCGGTACATCCTGGGGACAAGGTATGTTGCCGTCGATTTTCGGGTGTTTGCGTTTACAGTGGCGATCACGCTGGTGGCCGGCGTTGTCTCTGGTATCGTCCCCGCTTTGCGGTACTCGAGACCGAATGTGAGCGAGGCTCTCAAAGATGGCGGCTGGGGAGCGCTGGCTTCGCGGCAGCGCCATCGCCTGAGCAGTCTGCTGGTTGTCTCCGAGGTTGCCCTGACCGTCGTGCTGTTGATTGGCGCTGGATTGATGGTGCGTATGGCCCAATGGGTTGGCGCCGATCCTGACAACATCCATCCGAACCGGCTGCTGGTGCTCCGGCTGAATCTGAATCGGAGCGAGTTCGCCGATGACAAACGGAAGGTGCGTTTTCAGGAGGACGCCGTGGCGCGGCTCACCGCGCTGCCCGGCGTCCGGTCGGCGGCGGCTGTCAGCATCGTGCCGCACACGTGGGAAGGCGCCGGGAGTCCTTTCGTTATTGAGGGCAAGCCTCCTCTCGACGCGGCGGAGCAGAAGTTCTGTCTTCTCGAATCGGTCAGCCCCGCGTATTTCCGGACCATGAACATCCCGCTGCGGGAAGCTCGCGAGTTGAGCGATCAGGACGGTCCGGAGGCCGCGCGAGTGGCGGTGATCAGTGCAGCGATGGCGCGGCGTTATTGGCCGGGGGAAAACCCCGTGGGCCGGCGCATCAGTCTGGGCGAACCGGGAGCCGCTCATCCATGGATTCGCATCGTGGGCGTGGTGGGAGACATACGGCAGCACCTGATGGAGCGAGCGCTACAGCCCGTCCTGTATCTTCCGTTTCCGCAGGCGCCGACGCCCACGCTGGACTTCGTGCTCCGTACGGACGCTGAACCAGCGGATTCCCGCGGACTGGCCGGCGCGGCGCGCGCCGAGTTGCAGAAGCTGGCAGCGGAGCAGACTCCGTATGACGTGAGAACCATGCGGAAGCTCATCGACACCTGGGAAGGGTTCGGCTTCCGCTTCTCCGCCACGCTGATGACCGTATTCGGGGGCCTCGCGCTCCTGCTGGCGGCCATCGGAGTATACGGCGTTCTCTCACGGGCGGTGAGGGATCAGACCCGCGAGCTCGGTCTCCGCCTCGCTCTGGGCGCGGATTCCTTCACGGTGTTGATGGGCGTCATGAAGTGGGGACTGAAGGTGGTTTCGCTGGGGCTCCTCATCGGCCTGGGCATGGCCCTCGTGCTGGTGCGCGCAGTCTCCAGCATGCTCTTCGGAATGGCCGCGATTGACGGGGTTAGCTTTGTCGTGTTTCCCGCGATTCTCGTGGTGGTGGCCGGCGTCGCGTGCTATCTGCCTGCTCGCCGGGCGGCGCGCATCGATCCGATGATGGCGTTGCGGGACGAGTAGCGGATCGGCCGATGACCAATGAACGCGCGCGGCTCGGAATCGATGTCCTGAGTCAGGCCAGCAACGAATGCGGCGACTCGGATGCCGCGCCCGCGCCGACCGCCCGCGGTAGCACTCCGCTGGCGAAGCCGCGTTCGTAGTTCTCGTAGATGCTCTCGAAGACGACCGGCCAGGGTTTTCGCTCGGCGGCCTCGCGGGCCTGCTGCTTCATGCGGGCGAGGAGCTGGCGATCGCGGTACAACGTCATCACCGCGCGTGCGAACCCGGCGGCATCGGTCGCCACAAAACCGTCGACGCCTTCGCGGACCAGAAACTTCGGCCCGCCGTGGGCGCTGACAATCGCAGGCACGCCCGAGGCCAGTGCTTCGGTGGTTACGTTGCCGTAAGTGTCCGTCTCGGACGGAAAGACGAAAACATCCATCTCGGCGTAGGCCTCGGCAAGCGGCACGCCGCGCAGGAGCCCCGGCAGATCGGCGCGGCGCAGGTTTTCCCGCAGCCACGCTCGCTCGCCGCCTTCACCCACGACAAGAAAGCGGTAATTCGCAATGCCTTCCTCCATAAGCAACCGTTCGAGAACGGCCAGCATGCGCACGTTCTTCTCGGCGGAAAGCCGGCCGACGTGGCCGATAATGAGCTCGTCATGCTCGCGCGCGCGGCGGGTTGGCGAGAACACAGTGGTGTCCACTCCCCGGACCATGAGGTGGGCCGGCTGCCCGGTGCGAGTCTCCAGCAGGTGAACGAGTTCCGGATTCGGCGCGAACAGCATGCGCGCCCTTCGGTAAAACCAGAGGATGATGTCGAGCGATTTCCGTTCCGCGAACGCGGGCAAACGCCGCCGCAAGCCAGCCGGCCAGCGCCGCAGCATCTTCGTCAGCCGGCGCGCGCCGAATTCGTGGACGTTGGTGTGCCAGGAAGCCACCAGCGGGACACCCAGGTCGTGCGCGGCGATAGCGCCGAGGAGGCCGCAATGGCCCGGTCCGGTGACGTGCACGAGATCCGGCCGAAACTCACGCAGGGCCTCGACCAGACGGCGGCGATGGCACAGAAACCACGTGTCGAAGAAGAGGTCGTGCTCCAGCCGCAGCGTGGCGCGGCTGTTGGCGATCTCATACGACTGGTACGCGCCATCCTTGTGGTGTTTCGTGACCGGCCCGGCATGCACCGAGAAGAACGGGAACCCGCGCGTGTACGCGAAGCGATCGAATTCGCGGCTGGTGAGAGCGACGCCGTTGGCCTCGTGAAAGCTGTCGGTGAAGAAGGCGACCGCCGGCTTCACAAGGCCACTCCACGGCGCCCTCCCAACATCGTTCGGAACGCCCCGCGAAGGGGAGGCGTGTGCAGAATCTGAACCCCCCGGACGAACGTTCGCACCGCCATCGGCCCGTGGTTGCCCCATAGCTCGCTCAGCGAACGGACAACCCCGTCATCGCCCGCGTAAAAGACGCGGTCGCTCCAGCGGCGCCAGCCCATGCCGTGGGTTTCGTGGTCCGCCAGAATCTGCTCGATGTTGTGCAGGATGCGCAACGCGAACGGTTCCGTGTACTGGGTGGTGATCAGCACCTGGCTGCGGCCATCTCGCACCTCCTCGACGAACTCTTCGAACGTTTCGGCGTTGGTGAGGTTCAGCACGGTGTTCGGTTCGAGAGCGTGACGGTCGCCACCGGAGACGACCGGCTTGCCGCACTCGGTGGCGAAATCGATGGCCATGCGATTCTCGGACCAGGGCCGCAAGCCGTTCATCTCGAATGCGTGCAGGAAGCTGCCGCAGGTGGCGACGAAGCGGCGCGCTGCGGCCATGTGGTGCGCCTGGCCCACGTCGCTCTCGTCCCAGCAGGGGTGGTTAAAGATGATGAGAACCGTACGGTGCGCGTGCAGGGCCGCGAACAGATCGGGGAGCGCGTCTTCCTTCGGGTTGACGGTGAACGCGCTCAGCTCCGCCATGATGCGGCGAGCCTTTTCCGGCGGCAGGTTATGGACGCCCATGTGGAAGAAGGTGCCGCCGAAGGGGACGGTCCATTCCACGGAGACAGGCACGGTGGAGCACTCCTCGAGAACGCGCAGCGTGACCCCGGCTTCAATGTCGTCGTGATCGCTGAGGGACACCAGCGGCCGCGCCCCGAACTGGCTGGTGATGCGGCCGGCTTCGAGTCGCCATGCGCCATAGGGGGCCAGTGGCGGCGTCCACCACGCGCGCGTCACGTCGAGATCCGTTCCGTGCACGCGGCGATATCGCTCGGCGCCTCGCTCGATGGCGACGCGAATCAGCGGCACTTTCCGGGCGAGTGTGTTCAGGAAACCGAGATTCTCGCGCGAGTACAGTGTATGCCCATGGAGTGAGACGACGGTTCGGAATCCCGGCAGCGTGGATTTGTTCTCAAAGAAGATTGGGAGACCGGTGACCTGACCGCCCGTGGTAGAAGCCGGTGCGCGTCCAATTCGGGGACGGGCAACGAGATTCCGCAGCAACCGGTGGATTGTTTTCGGCGGCTTCCCGGTGCGGGAATTCGTCGCCCGTCCCCGAATTGGCCAAACGGCCACTTTTGCCACGGGCGGCTGACCCACTGTTGTCCGCATACCCGATGATGCGGCGCGAATGCTTAAGCTACGATGTCGCTCGCGTCAAACTTCGATGAAACGTCCCAGGGCAGAAGTGTTTCGGTGGAGAAGGGGCGCCCGGAGAGAATGCGGTGGAGGATCTCCGGCACCTCGAAGACGGCCCTGTTGTTCAGCCTCCCGATGTTCCGCAGCATACGACGGTGCGCGGCCGGCCGCAGCAGTTCATCCACGGCCCGGGGGACGGCGCGCGCCGACCGGACTGGAATGCCCACGCCCTGCTGGCGGATCCACTCCACGTTGTACCGTTCCTGGGCCAGCGTCCGGGCGCCGGCCTGCACGATCACCGGGAGCCGCATCGCCAGAGCCTCGCTGACCGAGCCAGGTCCGGGCTTGCCCACGAAGAAGTCGCTCAGCCACATATAGCGAACCACGTCCTCGGTGAACCCTTCCACGTGCGTAGGGAAAGGCAGATCGAGCCGGCGCAGCCGCCGCACCAGCGTCTGATTTCGTCCGCACAGGAACACCAGTTGAATGCGGCGCGGAGATGCCGCGAGCCGCTGGGCGATCTCCAGCATCGACTGCGATCCGTAACCGCCAAACAGCACCAGCCCCGTGGGCAGCGCGGGATGCAGTCCGAGTTTGCGGCGCTCGGCCGCCCGGTCCGCCTGGATCGGATCGTAAAAGCGCGGGTGAAGAACCATGCCGGATACGCGCCAGATGCGGCCGGCGCCCACGCCGAGAGCGCGTGCCTGCTGCCGCGCGTACTCCGATCCACAGATGAAATCCTGGTCCTGCGGTTCGAGCCAGAAATGCGGCGGGTAATCGGCAAGGTCCGTCATCACAGTGACAAAAGGAGTGCGCGGTGCCTGCGCACGGAGACTCTCGAAAAGGGCGCGATTGAAATGCGGGACAACCGATACGACGAGGTCGGGCTGGAGACGCTGCCAGCAGTCCTGCAGGAGCCGGACCTGGCGCGAGTGTAACATGCGGATGACGCCGTGCATGACCGGCAGCGCCTGCGCCGAGCCCGCGGTCCAACCCATGCGCAGGGCGCGGTTGTACAGTTCGCCGCCGCGGACGCCGGTGGCGCGATGAATCGGATCCGCGGGCTCCAGCACGTCGTCGAGATTCAGCGCGATCACCTGCCACGGACGCCCCTGCTGGCGAATGCTCTCGGCCAAAGCGCGCGCCGCTGCACGGTGTCCGCCGCCGGCGTCGAAATAGACGATCACAATGCGCTGCATTCGCGTTTACAATGCGAACGCTACATGACAAACGTTTCAACGATATGTCAGCGGGATTTCAGTTGTGAAGATTGCGCGCGTCGATGGAATCACCCAGCGTCGCAGCCGAGGGAGAAGCTCAGCGCGGAGCAGATCTGGCGCATGCGGCGCGCATCGAGGTGGGCCACTCGCCGGCCGAGGCGCTGTTGCGAAACAGTTACCGCATTGTGGAGGTTCACGGTGCAGGGGCTCTTCATGCCGTCCTCCTCATCCAGCACAACCTCCGACGGCACTCCCCGTATGGTGGAGGTGACGGGCGCAACGGTGACGGTGGACAAATAGCGGATGGCACTGTCGCGCGTCAGGACCACAACAGGGCGGCGCTTGTCCGGAGGCGCGAACTGGTAGAGGCGAACATCTCCGCGGGCTAATCCACCGGCCACGCCGCCTCCGCTTCCCAACGGAGCAATTCATCGTCCTGCCCGGACGCGACAGCCTGATAACCTTTGCGATCGCGCTCTTCCAGGTCCCGAATTTCGAGACTCCGCAGGTGCGCACGGATGGCATCGCGAATCAGAGCGGAGCGGTTCGTTTTCCTGCGGCGCGCCACCCGATCCGTCGCCTGCAGGAGTCTTGCATCAAGGACTACCTGAATCGTTTCCATACTGTGGACTTCATTCCACAGTATACTCCACATCGAATGGACTTACTCCGGCAACTCGCAGACAGCCGTGAGCGTCACGTCTTTCAGCGACGCGGCCTCGGGGAACAGCGCCCAATACACCTCGCCGGTGAATTCATCCAACTCGCCATTGGAGGAGATCACGCGGCCGGGCGTTTTGACAACGAACATGAGCGGCGTCAATCCTCCGCTGGAGCTCTTGTCGGGCGGGCCTGCCGAGGGATCGGGCTGAGCCGGACGCGCCGACGCGAAAGACCCCGCGATCACTTTCCGCACTACTTCTTTCCGCTGGTCCGCGGACATCTTGTCGCCGAACTGCTCCTCCAGCGCTTTCACGACCAGCGCGCCGATGCGCTGACTGGCCCGGCGTTCCGCCAGATCGGGGTGCATCAGGCCCAGCGCGAGCAGCGGATCGCCGGGGCCAAACATCAGCGGGACCACCAGCACGGTGAGCCTCCCCGCGAGGGCGCGCGCGTTGGCGTCAGTGGCCAGCGGCTTGGGCAGAGCGGTCTTGATCTCTTCCAACTGCTCCGGCTTGATGTCGCCGATGTCACCCGGCGCTTTAGGCGCTTTCCAGGACAGCGTCTCGCGATATTCGAAACGGCGCGGCCCCACGCGCCGCACGGTGACGTCGTTCACCAGTTGCAGCTTGTCCGCGTCGGCTTTGATGGAAACGTCGCCTTTCAGCGAGTCGTCCGCGCGCAGCGTCCGCTCCACCACCACGGTGCTGTCCTTGTCTGTCTTCACCGTGTGGGACTTCCATTCGGCGCCGGACGGAATCACGAAAATGTCGTCGATGGACGGCGCCATCTGTCCTTCCTTCTTCTCCTGACCGGTGAAGGAGTCGGTTCGCGTCCAGGCGCCGCCAGCCTTGATTTCCGTAGTGATGCGCGACCGGGCACAACCGCTTAACGCGGCCAGCGCGGCGATGCAAAGCGAGAGGAAAGCATATCGCATTGGATTTCTCCTGTCTCCAGTGATGGTACCCGAGCGGCAGGAATTCCGCTACCGGCCGAGATGGACATGCGGCGACAGCCGCGTGCTCGCCTGGTGCGGCAAAACGCGGCTGTCACCACGTGTCCTCTCTACGCCTCGGCCAGAACTCCCCTGGGCGTCTCCGCCGGACGGCGCCCGCGCAGGAAGTTCTGCAGGCGCTCCATGTAGAGGTAAATGACCGGCGTGATGTACAGGGTCAGGAACTGCGAGAGCACCAGACCGCCCACCACCGCCAGGCCCAGCGGTTGCCGCGCGTCCGCGCCTTCGCCGTAGCCGAGCGCGATGGGCATGGTGCCGAACAGCGCCGCCATGGTGGTCATCATGATGGGGCGGAAGCGCAGCATGCAACCCTGATAAATGGCGTCGTGTGGGTTCTTGCCGTCGATGCGCTGGGCTTCCAGAGCGAAGTCGATCATCATGATGGCGTTCTTCTTCACCACGCCGAACAACATGATGATGCCGACGAATGCATACAGGTCGAGTTCCTTGTGGAACAGCTTCAGTGTCAGCAGTGCGCCGCACACGGCCGCGGGCAGACCCGAGAGAATCGTGATGGGGTGAATGAAGCTCTCGTACAGGATTCCCAGCACGATGTAGATCACCGCAATGGCGACAATCAGCAGGATCGACAATCCCTGGAACGACTGCTGGAACTCCTTCACCGTGCCCTGGAAATTCGCGCTCACCGTGGGTGGCATGCGCATGTCGGCGATGACCTTGTACACCTGGTCCGCCGCCTGGCCCAGCGAGAAGCCCGGCAGCAGGTTGAACGAAACCGTCACCGCCGGCAATTGCCCGAAGTGATTGATGCTCAGCGGACCCATCGTGCGCGAGGTATGCACCACGGTGTCGAGCGGCACCAGGGGGCCGTTCGAGGAACGTATATACAACCTGGAGAGGGCGCTCGGATCGCGCTGGAATTGCGGCGCCACCTCGACGATGACCTGGTACTCGTTCGAAGGCGTATAGATGGTCGACGCCTGGCGGCTTCCATAGGCCGTGTAGAGAGCGTCCTGAATCTGCTGTGGCGTCACGCCCAGCGCCAGCGCACGGTCGCGATCGATGTCCACCATCACCTGCGGAGCGCTGATCTGCATGTCGCTGTTGATGTCGGTGAAACCGGGGAGCGTGCGCATTTTGGCCATGAGCCGGGGCGTCCACGAGTACATCTCTTTCAGGTTGGCGCTCTGCAGCGTGAGGTTGTAGACGCTGGTGGAATACTGGCCGCTCACGGTGATGGGCGGCGGATTCTGCATGAACGCCACGATGCCCGGCACCATGAATAGCCGCGGACGCATGGCGGCGATGAACTGATCCACCGACAGCGCACGCTCATTGCGCGGTTTCAGCCCCACGAAGAAGAAGCCCTGGTTCCCGCCCCCGACGAAGGCGCCCACATCGGATACGTTCGGGTCGTGACGGGCGATGGCCGCCACGGCGCGCGTCTTCTGAGCCATGGCATCGAACGAAATATCCTGGCCGGCCATGGTGACGCCGAACATGAACCCGCTGTCCTGGCTGGGGATGAAACCCGTGGGCATGGTGAAGAAGAGATACAGGGTGCCACCGAGCATGGCGAAGGCAACCAGCAGGGTGACGAAGGAATGGCGCAGAGCGATGCGCAAAGTGAAGTCGTACCAGTGAGCGAGGCCTTTGAACCCGTTCTCCAGCACGCGATAGATTGCGCCGTGGTGCGCCTGGCCGCTGGTCCGCAGAAAACGGCTGCCCAGCATCGGTGTCAGGCTCAGGGAAACGATCCCCGAAATGAGGATAGCCACGGCAATAGTGACCGAAAACTCGTGCAGCAGGCGGCCCACAATCCCGCCCATGAAGAGCACGGGAATGAACACGGACACCAGGGAGATGGTCATGGAGATGATGGTGAAGCCGATCTCCTTCGACGCCAGGAACGCAGCCTCCATTCGTGGATGGCCCATCTCCATGTAGCGCACGATGTTCTCGAGCATGACGATGGCGTCATCCACCACGAACCCCACCGACAATGTCAACGCCATCAGCGAGAGGTTGTTCAGGCTGTAGCCGAGAAGGTACATGGTGGCGAACGTGCCGATGATGGACAGGGGGACGGCCACGCCCGGGATCAACGTGGCGGAGAGGTTCCGCAGGAACAGGAAGATCACCATCACCACCAGGCAGACGGTGAGGACCAGAGTGAACTCGACGTCGTTGATGGAACGGCGAATGGCCTGCGAAGCGTCGTGGGCCACCTCCATCTTCACGGCGGGCGGAATCTCCTTGCGAAGCTGGGGCAACAGGTCCATGATGTTCTTCGCCACTTCCACGGTATTGGTACCGGGCTGGCGATGGATGCCCATCATGATGACGTCGGGCTTGTTGTTGTACCAGCTTGCCAGTTTGTCGTTGCTGACACCGTCGATCACCTGACTCACCTGATCGAGGCGGATGGGCGTTCCGTTCCGGTAGGCGACGATCAACGGACGGTAGGCCGCCGCGGTGGTCAACTGCCCGCTCGACTGCACCGTGAACGCCTGGCGCGCACCGTACAGCTTGCCCGTCGGCAGGTTCACGTTGCTCTGCTGGACGGCGCGCTGCACCTCGTCGATGCCGATGTTCCGCACGGCCAGCGCATCCGGGTCCACCTGCACGCGCACGGCATAGGAGGAGCCATACACCTCCACCTGCGAAACGCCGCTCACCATCGACAAACGCTGGGCGATCGTGGTCTCGGCGTATTCGTCCACCGTGTACTTGGGCAGGGTGTCCGAGCTGAGCACCATGAAAACGATGGGCTGCTCGGCCGGATTCGCCTTGGAAAAAGAAGGCGGGGCCGGCATGTTCGTTGGCAGCAGTCCCCCCGCCTTGGAGATGGCGGACTCAATGTCCTGGGCGGCGGCGTCGATGCTGCGGTCCAACGTGAACTGCACCGTGATGGTGCTGCTACCCTGGGTGTTCGTCGAACTCATCTCCTTTACGCCGGCGATGGTTGAGAACTGGCGTTCGAGGGGCGTGGCCACCGCGGAAGCCATGGTCTCGGGGTTGGCTCCCGGCAGGGACGCCCTCACCTGAATGGTGGGGTAGTCGACGGTGGGCAGTGCCGCCACCGGAAGGCTCCGAAAGGCGACCAGTCCGAATACCAGAATCGCCAGCATGACCAGTGTGGTCATGATGGGGCGCTCGATGAAGATTTTGGATGGGTGCATGACTACGCTCCCGTCTTCGGTTGTGCGGGCAGCTCAAATACCGGCGCGCCCGGAAACAGCAACAGTTGTCCGTCGGTGACCACTCGCTCCCCAGCGGCCAGCCCCTTGTCGATCACCACCCTGCGTTCGAGGGTCTGGCCCACCGTCACGATGCGCGCCTCCACGGTCTTGTTGGGCTTCACCACATAGACGAACGATCCCTGCTGGCCGGCCTGCACCGCTTCGGACGGAATGACCGTGGCATCCTTCTGCGTGTTCAGGGTGAGCACCACGTTGACGAACTGGCCGGGCCACAACCGCCGGTCGTCGTTCGGAACCGTGGCCTTCAGTTTGATGGTGCCGGTGGTGTTGTCCACGGTGTTGTCGACAACCGTGAGCACGCCATGCGACGGAGCGCCGGGGGCCTCCTGCGCCATCACTTCCACGCCGAGTCTGCTTCCCGAAGCGTAACGGGCGCGCACTTCGGCGAGCTGCTCCTCGGGAACGCTGAAGCTGACGAAGATCGGCGCTATGCGGTTGATCACCACCAGCGGCACGTCATTCACCTTCACCAGGTTCCCGGCCTGCACCAGCAGATTGCCGGTACGGCCCGACACCGGCGACTGGATGCGGCAATAGCTCAGGTTCAGTTTCGCCGTAGCCACGGCGGACACGTCCGCATTCATCGACGCGCGCGCGCTTTCGATGGCCGCTTCGTCGGCGCGGATCGACTCCTTCAGCACGTCGGCGCCGGTGCGCGCCGCATCGGCCTGCTGCCTCGACACGACGCCTTCCTTCTGCAGCGCGGCGTAACGGTCGGCGTCCGCATCGGCGTTCTTCAACGAGGCGACGTCTCTCAGCCGCGTCGCTTCGGACTGTTTCAACTGCGCCTGATCGCGGGCGACATTGGCCTCCGCCATGCGCAAGGCCTCCTCGTACGGTCGCGCGTCGATCTCGAACAGGAGTTGGCCTTTCTCGACGTTCTGGCCCTCGGTGAAACGCACCTGGACCAGCTCGCCCGCGACCTGGGACTTGATCTGCACGGTGGACGACGGCTCGACGGCGCCGACCACGCGGATTTCGACGGGAACCGACTCGCTGGCGGCGGTGGCCACAGTCACCGGGACTGGCGGCGGGCCACCGGCGGTCTGCGCCTTCTTCGCACTACAGGCGGCCACCACGAGGATTGCAGCAAACAACAGAATGAGTTGGATTTTGCGAAGCAAGAAACCCTCACGTGTACGGGATGTAATTCCAGTGTAGCTGGTGCCTTGTTACGAAGGTACAACGATGGAGACGGCGGCGGTGTTCCCGGAATCAGGGGGACCTGGTCGGTCTCTCTCTCCTGTCGGTCTCTCTCGGTCTCTCCTGGGGCCGGAGCATATTCCAATCCAGAAATGAGCCTGAAAGTTGAAGATGATTCCAACGCGGAGTGAGCCTGAAAGGCCGATTTGATTCCAATGCGGAATGAGCCTGAAGGAAGAGGCAGGGAAGCTGCTG
>JBEKZH010000093.1:0-19762 GCA_049510065.1 Bryobacteraceae bacterium | reverse complement strand
AATGTCACTTAGTTTTCAGGGCGGCTTCGCAAGTCCAACAATTCACGGCTCTTCTGTTCAAAACAGAACCTGTGTCGGATGGAGGATGCCATCGGTGGGGCAGCCAATCCTGGCTGCCGCCGTGTTTCTACGCGGCGTCCGGCCGGCTGAAAGCCGGCTGCAGACTGAAAGTCTGCCCCACAAACTCAGAGAATCAATCACCTGCGAGGAAGACTCGAAAACTAAGTGGCATTGGGATTCCATCCTGCCCCACACGGCAACAGCCTGCAACCACGGATTGGATTTCTCCAGGGAGCCGGGCACGACACGATATGATCGTGTCGTGCTCGCAAGACAGTTTGCCCTCATCATATTCATCTGCGCACTGGCCATGGGCCAACAGCCCTGGACGGGAGTATTGCACGACGCTCACGGCGATCCGATTTCGGGCGCAAGGGTTCGCCTGCAGTCGGGGAGCAATCGCGCAACGGCCAGCACCGCGCAGGATGGCCGATTCCAATTCACTTCGCTGCCGGCGGGCGAGTACTCCCTCGCCGTGGAACACAACGGCGTCACCGCCACCCTCTCGCGTCCGGTCTCCGTGCCGGGCGACGGCTCCCCGGTTGTTCTGGAACTGTCGGCCAGCGGCACTTTGTCGCTCGTGGAAGCCGCGCACGAAACCACCGGCGGCGAGAAACTCTCCAGCAAAGCCGTCTCCGAACTGCCCCTGAACAAGCGCGATTTCAGCCAGTTGCTTCTCCTGGCCGCCGGCACCATGACCGACACCAATGGCGCATCCAACTTCACCCAGCAATTCGCGGTGAACGGCCAGCGGGGCACCGCCGCGGTATTCGCCATGGACGGCGCCGACAGCACCGATCCGGAGATGGGCGGCACCACGTTCTCCAACTTCAACGTCGACGCGGTGCAGGAGATCCGCTCCAGCTCCGGCGTGATGCCGGCGGAGATTGGACGCGGCGCGGCCGGCTTCACCGACATCATCACGCGTTCGGGTACCGACGCCATTCACGGATCGGCTTTCGAATTCCTGCGCAACGCCGCTCTCGACGCGCGCAATTTCTTCGACCGCCGCTCGCTGGCCGAACCTGGCCGCATCCCGCCGTTCATCCGCAACGAATTCGGCTTCACCAACGGCGGCCCCCTGACCATTCCGGGTCTCTATCACAGCCGCGGCCGAACCTACTATTTCGTGGAGTACCAGGGCTTCCGTCAGGTGTTCAGCAACACGGTGGTCATCCCCGTTCCCACCGCCGCCGAGCGCGCCGGCAAAGACACCACTGCCTTTCCCGGCGACACACTGACGGTACCGGTTGACCCGGCCATCGCGAAGCTGCTGAATCGTTATCCCATGCCCAACGACGCCCAGGGCCCGTTTGGCGCTCGCACCTATGCCGCCGCGTCGAAGGTGACCACGTTCTCAGACCAGTTCTCGGTGCGCATCGATCACGCCATCTCGGACAAGACGAAGCTGTTCGGCCGGTTCACCATGGAGAACACCAACGGGCCCACCACCAACCCCAGCCAGACCGCCATCGACCCCAGCTTCGCCGTAGAGTTCGTCGACCTGCAGCGCAACGCCGTGGTCACGCTCACGCGCACGCCTTCACCCAACTTCATCACCGAGTCTTCCATCAGCTTCACTCGCGCCACGCCGGGGTTCCCGTCGCTCAACCGTACCGATCCGAGCCTGCTTTTCGGCGACAGCCTCTACGAACCGTTCAACGCCGCCGGCGGCGGTGTGATGGCCGAGTTTGGCAACCTCTTCCAAATCCGCCAGAACTTCACGTGGATTCGCGGCCGGCACACGTTCAAAGCGGGCGGCGAGGTGCGCGGCAACCGCGACACCACTTGGTTCGGCACCGGTCCCAACGGACAATATCAGTTTGGCGGCGGCGTGGCGTACTCGCCGGTGGAGATCCGCTCGGCCAGCGGCGCGCACGACATTCACGTGGGCGATCCACTTCCCGACGCGCTCTCCGGCCTGCTCAGCGGCAGCGCCTTCACGTATTCGGTGGGTGTCGCGCCGCTCATCTTCTCGCAGGGGGCGCACATCGGCGATTCCGCTATTCATCGCGACGCTTACAACGTGTACCTCCAGGATAGTTGGAAGGTGTCGGCGCGCCTGCTGCTGAACGTCGGCCTGCGCTACGAGATCAATTCGCAAATTCGCGAGACCGCGAAACGCACCTCCGATCCGGTGCTCACGCCTCTTGACGGAGCGCTGCCGGGAACGCAGTTCCTGATCAACCCGCAGCCTCCTTACAAACTGGACAAGAACGGCTGGGGCCCCCACCTTGGAGTGGAATGGCGGGTGACCGATCGGACCCGGCTGCACGCGGGCGGCGCCATCACCACGCTGTTGACGAATCTCTGGCAGGACAATTTCCTCACCGGCAGTACGCCGTTCGTCGTGTATCCCCGCCTCACCGCCGCGCAAGGGCAGCTCGTTCCCTTCGGGACCACCATCACACCGCAACAGTTGCCCGTCGTCTACAGCACCAGCGGCGTGCCCATTTTCGCCTCGGGCGATTCGAAGCAGGTGCCCGGCAACACGCTCATGGACATCCTCCGCTTCGAGCGCGACCTCGCGGCGCTCTCGCCCGATCACCAGATCACGCCGCTCGTGGTTGCCGGCATTTCCCCGAGTTTTCGCGACGGCTACATCGGCACGTGGACCGCGGGCGTCGAGCAGAAACTCGGTGGCGTCACCGTGGATACCACCTACGTGGGCACGGCCGGCATCAGGCTGCCGGTGATGGACAGTCCCAATGGATACCCGGGCGCCGCACCGGCCTTCGCGCCGTACACGCAGTTCGATTCCTCCGGCCAGGTCGCCGGCGGATACGGACAGGTCATGCTGCTCACCAACCGGTCGCACTCCACCTATCACGCCCTGCAGGTGTCGGCGCAGAACAACCTGACCGCATCCGGGCTCGGATTCCAGGCCAGCTACACGTTCTCGAAATCGCTGGACGATACCAGCGGCGTGCTTGGCGGGTCCATGTCCCAGAACCCCTTCCACCCGCAGGCCGACAAGGGCCCGTCCAATTTCGACGTCCGCAGCGCCCTTTCGTTCAGCCTGTTCCAGGATCTGCATGCGGACCGCCTCGCCCTCCTGCGGCCCCTGGGCAAGACCCTCACCGGCGGCTGGCAGTTGTTGAGCATCGGATCGTACATGACCGGCCTGCCGTTCACGGTTTTTTCGGGAGTGCAACAGACCGGCGTGGGCTCCGCTGCAGCCGACCGGCCCGACCAGATTGGCACGCCCGATTTCTCCACCAGCCGCACCGTGCGCGAGGACTACTTCGGCCGGGGCGCGGACAACGCGTCGTTCTTCTCCGTTCCCCACGGCCGCTTCGGCACGCTGGGAAGAAACACGTTCCGCGGGCCGGCGTTCCGCAACCTCGACATCGCGTTGATCAAGGACACGCCCATCGGCAGGCGGGCGGCAGGTGGAGAGCTGGCGTCGCTGCAGTTCCGCGCCGAGTTCTTCAACATCTTCAACATCGTGAACTTCGGCCTGCCTTCGAACACGGTGCTGGGGCCGGGCTTCGGAGAGATCAGCCGCACGGCCGGCACTTCGCGGCAAATCCAATTCTCGCTAAAACTAATTTACTAGAACTTAATTCGGGGACGTTCACCTCAATCCCCAATTACAGGCGGTCGAGGGCTTTTCGCGCGATCTTCTCCACCGCCGGCGCCACCCGAGCCGCATCGCCGAAGCCGAGCACGGAAATCATGAGGTAGTCGTAGTCGCCACGGATCACGTGCAACTGCGTGCCGATGTCGGGCATGTCCAGAAAGACCGCCCTCTTGCCGATTCCCGGCGCCTCGCGCATGGTGGCGTTCGGGAAGGACGCCTTCAGATTCCGAATCTCTTCCGGGACGTCGAGCTTCGCCGAAGCATGCTGCAGCAGGACGGTCACCTCACCACCGGCCCCGACGTAGTTGCAGACCGATCCCGCATCGGTCCGGCTCTCCCTGCCGTTGGCCAGAGAATGTCCCAGAGCCTCTTCGATATCGGCTTTGGTGGCTGCGGCGCAGGCCGTTTCAGCGCGCAACGCGAAGGCCGGTCTGGCGGGCGCGGCCGACGGAGAATGGCTGGAGATCAACAGCAGCAGCGACAGCGGCGAGAGCATTGGCATTGCATCCAATAAACCGTCTGGCCGGGCATGGGACAAGATGGCCGCGAGTACCAGGGGGTCTGGTACACGTGGCGCGGGCTGCTTTCCTGTACAGTTGTCTCAGCATGTGCCACGGCCGCACTGCGTTTCTCTGGGCACTCGTCCTCGCCGGACTGCTGCCGCCACCCGCGGTGAGCATGAAGAGAAGGGCCATCTGCATCTTCGGCTCTGACATCGCCATCACCAACGCGCTGCACGGCAAGGTTTACGACCTGCCGGATGGCACATTTCATCTGCCCGTCTTCGCTGGGATGAAGCCCGTCGGCGAGGTCTACGCCACCGCGCTGAATGTCCCGACGCAGGATTTCCAGGAGTACTTCCCCGGCGTGCGGAGCCGGGTCGAGTGGTTTGGCATCGACTATCAGGGGTACTTCTGGGTTAGGAAACCAGGGGAGTACCGCTTCTCCCTCGCCTCCGACGATGGCTCCACCCTGCTCATCGACGATCGCATGATCATCAACAATGACGGCCTGCACCCGACGAAGGAGGAGGTTGGAAAAGTCGTGCTGAGCGCCGGATCCCATCACATGCATGTCGAGTACTTTCAGGGCATCCGGACCTTAGTCGCGCTGGTGCTGCAGATCGCTCCACCGGACGAAGGGTTCCGGCTCTTCGACACCCGGGACTACAAACCGCCGCTGGAGGTCGACTACAACGCCGTCGCGCCCGGCGGCAGCTACCTGCATACCGTGAAGCCGGCCGCCCGGGCCGCCCTCGATGCGCTCGACACCCATCCATTGCCGAACGATTTCGAGTTCGGCGTGCGCGCCGTTCGCTTCCCCGCCGAAGACGGCGCCGCGCAATACGCCATCGCGTTCGAGGTGCCGAAGAGCAATCTGACGGCGAAGGCGATGCCTGTCGAAAAGAAGCACAGCCTTCACGCGCACCTGGTGGCTCTGGTCCGCGATGCGCAAGGCGACGTGGTGGAGAGGGTCAGCCGGGAACTCAGGGCGGACGCATCCGATCCGCAACCGGTGTTGAGTTATGAGTGCCCCATCCGCCTTGCGCCCGGATTCTACACCGTGGAGACCGCCGTGGTGGACTGGCACGGCAACCGGTCCGGCACCCGGGTCGCGTATCTCTACAATCATCCGCAACACGGCCTCGCGTTGAGCGACGTGATGCTCATCCGCCAGCTCGAGGATCGGAAAGGCGCCAGCGACACCGGCGACCCGTTCGAGGCGCAGGGCAAGCGCGTGATTCCCCTGCTGGCCACGGTCCTTGGCTCGGGCGCCACTCCCTACGTTTACTTCGTCGTGTATCCGGACAAAGCGGACAAGGCCAGGCCCCGCATGGAGGTGCAACTTGCGCTCGATGGCGAGGTTGTCGCCACGCAAACGGCCGATCTTCCCGCGCCCGACGCATCCGGCCGCATTCCCATGGTGATTGGAACCGCTTCGCAATCGGGAAACTACGAAGTGCAGATCGGGGTGACGCAGGGCGCCGAATCGGTGGCCCAGCATGTCAACTACCGCATCCGGTAATCCGGCCGCCCCGGCTACTGCCCGGCCGGCTCGAGCACGCCGACGCGCACCACGCTGATGGTCATGGGCTTCTCCATGCCCGGCATGGTCAGCTCGCCGAGCACCTCTTCGTACAGCGTCGCGTACTCAATCTGCTTTGTCGCGAGCGATACCCAGATCTGCCCCCAGTAGTCGCTGCGCCCCACCAGGGCCACGGTCCCCGTTTTGACGTCGAGGGTGTTGAACAACGCGCGGTAATCCATGACGGCGCAGTCCTGTCCATTGCGTTTGGAGTTGCCGGTAAGGGTGAGTTGCAGGTCGCGATTCCGGAACGTGCCCGCGCCCGCGAGGTCCACCTCGTCGGCGCCCGGAACGTGGAACGGAATGTTCGGCTTGAGTTTGTCGAGCTCCGCAGCGAAGCCCTCCACCATGTGGGTGTCCCAGACCAGGTTGCGTTGCTGCATGGCCATCGGCGGGAAGCCGCGGAAGAAGTCGGGTTTGGTCATATTGGCGGCGTCGGCGTGCGGATAGCTGAAGCCCTCCATGAAGTCCTGCTTCTGCGCCGGGCCGAAGTCGCCGGACCATCCACTGGAGTTGGCAATGGTCACATCGCTCCAGCGCACCACGTCTCCGGGCAGGCCCCGCGTGTACGACGCGGAGTAGCGCTGGCGGCCGGAAAGATGGCCCTTCACGTCAAGGTTGTAATAGTCGCAGGTGAAATGCCAGGTGCGTGGCGCGGCCTGTCCGACAGCGCTCGCAAACAGGAGCGCGCTGGTGATGGCGAATGTTTTCATGTCAGCAGTATGCGGCGGCTGTCGGAGCAGAGCCGAGGAAATCGGACGAAAGGCCCAAAAGAGCGGATGAAGGGTTAGCGAGCGCCGGCATCTCAGATCTCCTGCGGCCGCGTCTGCAAAGCCGCCGACATGGCCGACACCAGACGGTTCCAGCTCTCCGTCTCCTCCCTCAGGCGCTTGCGGCCAGCCGCGGTCAGCTCGTAGTACTTGGCGCGCCGGTTGTTCTCTGAGACGCCCCATTCGGTGTCCAGCAGGCCCTGCCTCTCCAGCCGGTACAAGGCCGGATACAGCGCGCCCTGCTCGATCGACAGCGCCCCGTCCGAGATCTGCCCGATGCGCAACAACACCCCGTAGCCGTGCAGCGGCCCCAGCGAGACTGCTTTCAGAATCAGCAGGTCGAGGGTGCCGGGAAGAAGCTCCGCTTCGTTTGCCATCGTGCTCTCCTAATCCATTTAGGATAGAAGCCCCAGTATGACGCGGCTCTCCTAAGCTGTCAAGGAGAGCGGCGGCTCGCCGGCTCGCGCCTGATCCGTGCGGGCTGTCCGTGGTACTAAATCCCGGGCAGCGGAGCGATTATTTCGCGTGCTATTTCCAGGAGGCGGGACTATACTCATGCTGAGATTAGTTCGTACCACGGCAACACTCATAGACCGGCCTAATACGCACGGGAGGTGCATCCATGTTTGAGAGCCTCGACGAGCACATGAAGCTGGACGACCAGAAGGAAGTCAGCTCCGCGGAGCGCATGCTCCGCTGGGGCCTTGGCATTGTGGTTTCGATCCTGGTCTTTGGTGGGCTCTATCTTGGCGTCCACCTGCTGCAGGGCTAATTCAGCCTTGTTTCAGGCCCGGTACCCGCCGAGCCGATCTTTCGCATGACCGATTTCACCCTGGAGACGTATTCCGGGTCGGGGTTGTAGGTGGCCAGTACGTCGTCCAGATCCTTATCCCGGTAGAGTGCCGAGGTGGCCAGTCTGGAGGCCACAAGACGGATTCCTGTGCGTACCGACCTGAATCGGCGATTGCACGAATCCCATCCCAGTACGTTATTGTTTCGAAAGACCTTCCCTCCGCCGGACTCCACCATGGAGATGCTCGGCAGCAGCCTCCAGTCGAGATCGTAGCGGTCTGCCGCTTCCAGAAAATCGGCGGAAGCATCGCGCAACGGACAATTCCCATCCGCAAAGAACTTGTTTAGTTTCAACAATCTGTCGTCTCCCTGGGGGCCCGGATCGCGATTCGGCTGCGGCAACTTCCCCTCGACGGCGGTAGCCATCGGCACGGAAAGCAGTCCGGCCATAACAACCATATGTCTGGCAACACTCATCTCAAGTGGTCTCCTCGTGCCTGGTGAAAGTCTCCCGCCAGCCGGTAGATGCTGTAACGGGTTTGATTTGGACTTGCCTGATGGAAGAAGTACGGGGGTATCAGCGCGGACGGAGCGAATTCATAGTCTCGATTATACCAGACCGGGGGCGGATCTATCTCACTCTATCCCCATGATTCAATTGGGGTATAGGCCAGTCACCCGGGAGGCTGCAGCGGAAACGGCGGGCTGTCCGGCGGGGGAGTGTCGGTGGTCGGCGGCTTCTCCCGGTCGCCCTCGCGGCGCTTCTTCCCCTTCTCGGAGAGGGTGCCATTGAAGAGCAGCGTGACGTCCACCGCGTGCGCGTCCTCGTCCACTTTGGCGTCGGCGTGAGTCTCGCCCAGATTGTCCAGGACGCCTTCCTCGCGGACCACCTTCAGGAAGCGGTCGGGATAATCCACGTTGTAGGGATGCCCCTCCGGCATGCCCCACATCTTCCGAATAGCCGGCTCGGAGATAATGTCGAGGCCTTTGATGGTCAGCGCACGGAAGGTGTACTGAGGCCCGGAATCGACGTGGAGCAGAACGGTGAGGGTGCGGTCCTTGTCGTTGATCTGCCGGTCCACGGACGTGGTGGCGTGCATGTAGCCGCGCCGGTGCCAGGTCGCCACAATCTTCTGCCGGGCCGCGCTCACCTGGCTGAAATCGAATACCTCGCCCGTCTTCAAACCGGCGATCTTGACCAGTTCCGCCACCTCCGGCGCTTTCACCGCCGCCAGCTTGTAGATCTGGCCCTCGTCCACCTGGACGGTGACGACGAGACCGTTGACATCCGTCGCTTTCTCCACCGTCACCTTTGGGAAGGTCACTCGCACATAGCCGTGCGTTTCGTAAACCGGCCGGACGCTGTTCTCGAGGAACGCCTGAAAGCGCGGGGCGATGTACACCGTTCCAACGGCCACGCTGCCAATCGCCGCCTGCAGTTCCTCCTGCCGAATCGCCTTGTTGCCGGTGAACTTCACCTGCGCGATGCTGGGCCGGATGACCGGCCGGAACAGCAGAACCAGCTCGGGGCTGGACTCAGCCGCCAGCGCCCCGGTGATTTTCTCGTGGTAGCCTTTTCCGGCCAGATAGGCCGCCAGATACCCGGCGTAGCGCTGGACCACCGGTTCGGTGGCCGGCACCCGATCCCCGAACAGGACGTCGCTGGCCTTCAGCACGCCGAGCAGTTCCTGATTCGTCGCCGGAAGCGAATCGAATCCAATCGGGTAGAGCTGGTCCTCCTCGGTCACTTCCAGCCTCCCGCTGTAGCCGTTTCCTTCGGCGTTCGGCTCATAACTGTAGCCGACGGTGCGGAAGTTCCCGGCGGCCAGCAGCCGTTCCCGGGCCGCCTCGAAGGCCTGTTTCGACACGGTCTGGCCAACGCGCAGGCCGGCTACCGTCAGGATCTGTTCGCGCGTGTAGACATGATTCCCCGCCACACTCAGGCTGGACAGTGGCCAGGCAGCCTGATTCTGCCCGCCCGGCGGCGGAGCGGGCTTCGAGCGATGTTCACGGGTCTGTCCCGCACACAGGGCGGAGGTCAGGATCGCGCAGGCCGCGATAAGGGTCAGGCCGGGCAGTTGTCGCATGGGGCGCACGAATTAGACGTTTCCGGTTTCCGCTCCGGTTCCTCTTGCACCCATAATGTTACTTGCGGCTCCCTGCTCAGGTAAAGAAGCTCATACCGGTGATGGCCGGTGTCATCGTCGTCCTCGGGGTGACCGTTGTGTCGCTGCTCTTTCTGGTCCGCCAGACGGTGGGATATGGGCAAAGGTGCGGCGGCGGCGCCTGCTGGGGCTACCGGCTCGATCGGTATGACTTCCGAAAGATGGCCCGCCTGACGTTCTGGAGCGATCAGGGCCTGAACGTCAGCTACACCCTGCCGGACATGACCATCGAGAAGCTCAGCGACGATCAGTGGCTGGGTAGCGACCGAGCCATCTATCTCAACCTGGTGCTGACGCCGCGCGACAACAGCGCCGCTCATGGTACCCGCGTTCGCATCCTGTACGATTTTCAGTCGGGCCTGCTGTATGTGAATTCCTCGCTGGCGCTGTGGCGTCTGTCCGACTATCGCAGCGGGGACCCGGCTCGGAACTGGACGACGCGGCTGCAATTTGACACGCTGCTGTCGGGGATGCAGTAAGCTGCGGGGGCTACGTCAGCAGGGCCACGCCTACGCGCTTCCAGAAGGCCGCCCAGAGGTTGAGCAGGTGCAGGGACAGCAGGCCGAGAATCGCACCGGCGGAGCAGCAGAGCACGGCCTGATCGAAGCTGGTGATGGGCGTCATCAGGACATTCATAGGGATCAGCGTGTAGGTGAGGGGAGCGATCAGCAGTCCCACGCTGGCCGGGATCAGAGCCATGACCATGGCAAACGAGATGACCCCGAACACGAAATGCACCAGCAGATAAACCAGTCCCTTCCACATGTGGGCATCCCCCAGATACGACATCATGCGGTCTACCAGGCCCGGCGGGCGCCGCACCGCCGCGGGCTCCCTCACAACGGCGCCGAGCAGATTCCGCAGGAGAAAGCGCTCTCCGGCCACGAAGCCTCGGATCAGGGCGAAGGCCAGAATCAGGATGGGGATGCCGGCGAGAATGACAATCATCCCGGTCCCCACCGAGAGCAGCACCACGATGGTGACGAAGTAGACCAGGCCGAGTGGGAACGAGAGCAGCAGATAGAGAAGGTTCCGCCAGGTCTGCGGATCGATCACCGTTCCAAAGATACGGTCGACGGTCGATTCGGTGGGCATTGCGCTCGTGCTGGTCATCTGCGGCCTCCGAACCAGAATACGAAGTTTTCGCCTTTCCGGTTCAGGCTTATTGCTGGCCGGTAATTGCTATCATCGTCGATATACTGCGCCGATTCAGTCATGCGATCGCGCCGATTCTGGCCGCGGCCACCCTTGTCGCGCAGCCGTACGATTTCGCGCACCGGACGCATCTGACCATGCGGCTGCCGTGCGCGCGCTGCCATCCGGACACGCCAAAGAGCACGCAGCCACCTGCGGCGGGCGAGGTCACGTTCAACTCCGATGCCTGCCTCGATTGCCATGGCCGGGCGATTCTCAATCTGCAGCCGTCGCCAGCACCGCCGATTGGGCATTTCAGCCACGCGGCGCACGTCAACCTGAAGGGCCAGACCTGCGAATCCTGCCACCACGGCCTGCTCCAATCCGATAAGGTGACGGAAGCGCTGAATCCGAGAATGGCCGAGTGCCAAACGTGCCACGAGGAGGTCAATCGACCCGGGGGCTGCTACCTCTGCCACGCGAAGGACGATCCTCGTCCGCAATCGCGAAAGCCCGCACCGGGAACGTCCCAAAGCCGCTGACCTTCACCGGCACGGCGAAGAAGCGGCAGGGCGCGTCGGGAAGCAGATCGAGTCCGCGCAGGTGCTCGGCCACCGGAATGTCGGCGCCGAGCAGGGTGGTGTGCACGGGCCGCCGGCCGTCGTCGATGGAATCGATATTCAGCGAGTCGATCCCGACCAGCGCCGCGCCCCCGTCGCGCAGCAGCAGGGCCGCGTCTTCCGTGAGGAACGGATGGCCCTCGAAGTACTGCCGGGTGCGCCAGTGGCGGCTCCAGCCGGTGTGCACCAGCACGGCCTTGCCGCGCACTTCGAGGCCCGCGAACGGCGCGGCGGTGATGGCCCGGCCGGCATCCGGCGGCACGCGCACCACCACGGCCTCCAGATCGGCCAGGGACGACAGCGGCAACTGGGACAGATCTCTGCCGTGGGCGAAGCGATGGAACGGCGCGTCCACGTACGTGCCGGTGTTAGCGACCATGTCGATGCGGCCAATCTGGAACTCCGTACCGGCGGCGTAGTGAGATCGCGATTGCTCGCGGGTGAGATAATCGCAGATTAGCGGGCTCGGCAGGCCAGGATAGGTTTCCATGCCGTGCTCGACGGTGTGGCTGAGGTCGATGAGTCGGTTCGCCTGCATGCAATTCGATCATACCCAGAGAGAAGCGTGTCGCCCGTCCGGTTTCTGATTCCTGCGGGGCTGGTGGTGGGGATGGCTCTCCTCGCCGCGGCACTCGCCGGGGCCGGCGCGGGCGACAACTCCACGCCGCGCTTCGATGACATTACGAAGCAGGCGGGCATCCAGTTCGTCCACCTGAAAGGCAACAAGGGCGTCGCCAATATCATGGACGAAGCCGGACCGGGGGTCTGCGTATTCGACTACGACGGCGACGGCTGGCCGGACATCTACTTCGTCAGCGCGCGCGATCTTTATGGCCGCGGTCTGGTGGCGCGCAATTCTTTGTACCGGAATAATGGCGATGGCACGTTCACGGACGTCACCGAAAAGGCCGGAGTGCCGGGCACCGGATATGGCCTCGGCTGCACCGTCGGCGACTACGACAACGACGGCAATCCCGATCTGTACGTGATGCAGTACGGCAAAAACGTGCTGTATCACAACAACGGCAACGACACCTTCACCGACGTAACCGCGAAGGCGCACGTGGATGGCATGGACTTCGGCACGCGGCTGCATCTGGGCGCCACCTTTTTCGACTACGACCGCGATGGCAAGCTGGATCTGTACGTTGGCGGTTACGTGGATTTCGGCCCGGAGGTGAAGCAGACCTGCATCATCGCCGACGCGGAATCGAGCTGCCCGCCCAGCGAGTACCGCGGCACCCCGAACGTGCTGTATCACAATAACGGTGACGGCACGTTCACCAATGTGACCAAAGCCGCGAAGATTTATCAGCCCAACGGCAAGAATCTCTCGATAATTGCATCGGATTACGACAACGACGGCTGGCCCGATCTGTTTGCCGCCAACGACGGAATGGAGATTTACCTCTATCACAACAACCACGACGGCACGTTCACCGAATCCGGGCTGCTGGCGGGCGTGGGGTTGACCGAGGACGGCGGCACCATGGCGGCCATGTGCCTGTCGGTGGCCGACTACGACAACGACGGATTGCTGGATGTCTACGTGTCCGACTTTCAGGACATGCCCCACCACCTGTGGCGCAATACTGGCGGCGGGGCGTTCGAGGAAGTCAGCCGCAAGGCGGGCATCGCCACCATCACCGCGCGGTTCCTGAGTTTCGGCGGCGGCTTCACCGACTTCGACAACGACGGCTGGGTGGACCTGTTCATCGCCAACGGCCACGTCTATCAGGGCGTGGAGAGCTCCACCGTGAAGGGTCATTACAAGCAGATCAACCTGCTGTTCCACAACAATCGCGACGGCACGTTTACCGACGTCACCGCGGATGCGCAGGCAAACGGGAACGGTTTTTCGGTGCCCCACCTCGGGCGCGGCGTGGCCTTTGCCGACTTGTTCAACGACGGCCACGAGGACATCGTCGTGGGGAATAATGACGATCCGCCGTCGATATTGCGAAACCGCGGCGGGGGCAGCAATCACTTCGTGAGTTTCAAGCTGGTGGGCACGCGCAGCAATCGCGATGCCCTCGGCGCGCGCATTCGGGTGAAAGCGGGCGGCATTTCGCAGATACGCGAGATCGCGGCGGGCGGCAGCTATCTTTCCCAGAGCGATCTTCGCGCGCACTTCGGGCTGGGGCCGGGCACGCGCATCGACAGCGTGGAAGTGACCTGGCCGAACGGCGGGAATCAGAAGTTCCGCGACGTGAAAGCCGACCAGTTCTACGTGATCGAAGAGGGAAAGCCCGCGATTAAGACCCAGGTATTCGCGAAACGCCGTGCAATAAAACAGAGATAATGGCCGCATGAGACTTCTACCGCTCGTGATCCTTGCGTCCGGGTTGGTTTGTGCCCAGGACGACCCCGCGCAATTGCTGAAGCGTGTGTCGGAAACATACAAACAACTCAAGTCCTATCATTTCGAAAGCGAGTACCAGGGCGAGTTGACCGCCGAGTGGCAGGGCTCCTGGACCAAAGGCCGGACAACCCTGGTGGTGGCATCGCCGGATCGCGTACGGTTTGAAATGGTCGACCATACGGCGTCTTATACTGTCGTCTCGGATGGAAAGACGCTCTGGAGGGCGGCCGGGTACGCCCGTGAGTACACGACGTCGCAGGTCTCCGGCCCGCTGTTCGAAACGAAGGGTGGCGGTCAGGAAGCTGAGATGGCGCTGCATCGTTTGAGAGGCGCGGAAGAGCAGCACCGGACCCTTGACGAGAATCTCAAGCAGGCGCAGATTCTTCGCAAGGAAGCGGTCGAAGTCCAGGGAATCCGAATACCCTGTGTGGTGGTGCGCGCCGAGTATGCGTCACCGCACGCGACGGGCATCGCCTCGGCAACGCGCACGTTCTGGATCGATACAAAACGCAATCTCCTGCTGCAAATCGAGAGCGTGACCACAGGCAGTCTCTTCCCCGATAAGCCATTCGAGCGCGTGGAGAACCGGTGGAGAATCCGCTATACGCTGGTCTCCATCAATGAGCCGCCCCCCGATGCGCTGTTCACCTGGACGCCGCCGGACAACTTCCGCGAGGTCGACACGCTGGAATCTCCAATGCGCCGGACGGCGGCCAAAGACATGATTGGCAAACCAGCGCCAGAGTTGACCGCAACAACGGTCGACGGCGCATCAATGACCTTGTCGAGTATGCGTGGCCATCCGGTGCTCCTCGACTTCTGGGCGACCTGGTGCGTTCCTTGCCGCGAGCAGTTGCCGGGCATGGCAAAACTCTATCGCGAAACGAAGGATCAGGGACTGGTTTTGCTCGGCATTGATGATGACGAGACGCCAGAGAAGGCGCTCGCCTGGTTGAAGGAAAACCACTACCCCTGGCCCAGTTTGTTCGACGGAAAGACCAGGGTTGCCCGCGAGAAGTTCAAAGTGAGCGGTATTCCAACGGTCGTCTTGATCGACAGGCAGGGCCAGATTGCCGAATACCTGGTTGGTTTTGGCACAGAGACGGAGCAGGCGATCCGGGCCGCGTTGCGAAAACAGGGGATTCAAGTCCAGTAGGACGCCGGGCGCGCCCACCCCCGGGGCTAATACAGACCGGGCGGTCACTCGTGAAGTAAAAGCGCCAGTCCTTGTTGACGCGGGCCTGCCAGCGGTCTCTGGCTTCGTCGTACTTCTTCGCGCGCAACGAGGGATGGTGGAGATCCCGTTCCAGGAAGTGTACCTGCTTAAGAAACGCCTTCCGGACCGCCGCGGGAGCGTTCGCCAAGGCCTCAGCAACAGCATCGCTGTACTCGACCTTCATCGCGAGCGCTTGGATGTCCGGTTGGCCTTGCGCTTCTTCAGTTCGCCTTTCATGTGGGTGATCATTTCACCGACGGTGTCGAACGGGCCGTGAAACGGGCCCCTCTCGGCCTGATCGAGCTCGGCATCGATCACGCGCCGTTCTTCTGCCGTGTATTCATCATCGGCGGACGGCAGCTTCGGAACGATGTTGATCACCCCGCCGGAGATCTTGAACTCCACCTTGTCGCCATGCTTGAGACCAGCCCGACGGCGGACCCGGTCTGGTACCGTGAGCGGCGTCTTATTTCTTACGGTGACGGTCATGGTGATGATTACCGCTGATTCACATTCACAATAGCAGGTACGCGATGACCTACTTGTCGGGCCGCAGCTCGGGCGGGTGGCCGGTTACCTTCTGCAGGTTGTCTTCGTTCTTCTGCTCGCGCAACTGGCGGACAATGGCCAGCTCGGCGGCGGCTTCGGCCGGTTTGCCCGCCTCTTTATACACGCGCGCCAGGCGGAAATGGGCATCGGTTTTGGAATCGTCGAGCCGTATCGCTTCCTTGAACGCAGCGATGGCGCGCTCGTACTGTTTGCCCTGCGCGAAGACGATTCCGAGATCGAGATGCGCGATGCGGACGGTCGGGTCGATCGCGAGAGCCTTGTCGAGCAGCGGCTTCGCCTTCTGAAAGTCGTTGCGACGGATCAGCACGTCGGCCAGCCAGGCCCAAGCCTGCGCATTCGCGGGATCGTGATCCAGCTCCAGACGAAACTCGCGTTCGGCCTCATCGTCTTTTTGCTGAGACCAGTAAATGTAGCCGATGGCGAAATGCACGTTGGGCTCGACCGGCGACTTTGCGATCGCCGCCTTCAGCTCCAGGATCGCTTCCTCCGGGCGGGAGAGGCCGTCCAGGGCTTCGGCCATGAGCACGTGCGTGGCGGCGGCATCGGGGTCGTGGTGCTGCAGCCACTCGAACTCCTTCAGCGAACGCTTGTACTCGGAAGACGACAACAGGCTCTGCGCTAGGTAGTAGTGAAGCTGCGGGTTTTCCGGGTCGGCGGCGAGCGCGATCTCCAGATTGGTGGCGGCGTCCTTGAACATGCGGCTGCCGTAGTAACTCATGCCCAGCAGGGTCCGCGCCTGCATGTTCTTCGAGTCGAGTCTCAGCACGGCCTGGAACGGCGCCGTCGCTTCGCGGAAATGCCCGCTCTTGAATTCGGCCAGGCCGAGGTTGAGCTGGATCTGGGGAATACTCGGGTCAATGGCCAGCACCTTGCGGTAGCAGATGGCCGCGGCAGCGTACTGCTTCGCACGCGAGAGCTCGAGACCGGTGTTCGCCAGCGCGTTGATATCTTCGGGCTTCGCCGCGGGCAGGGCTTCGCAGCCGCCGGTCTGCGCGTGGAGACACACGACAAGCATCGTCAACAATACGACCGCGCAGAATCGCCCCATTTCATCCCCAGTGTAGGCTAAGAGCTGCCGATGAGAATCCCGGCGATGAACACCAGCGCGCCGCCCAGTCCCACCTGCATCGCCGCGCTAAACACTGGCGTGTCCATGTAGTGTTTGCGAATCCACGTAATCACCGCCAGTTCCGCAACCACCACCGCCACCGCCGTCGCGAAGGCCACGTGGAAATCCGGGATCAGAAACGGCAGAGTGTGACCGATGCCGCCAGCGGTGGTCATCAGCCCGCACACCAGTCCGCGCATCCATGGGTGGCCCCGGCCGGTGAGCGATCCGTCGTCCGACAAGGCCTCTGCAAAACCCATGGAGATGCCCGCGCCCACCGACGCCGCCAGCCCCACCAGAAACGCGTTCCAACTGCTGTGGGTGGCGAAGGCCGCGGCGAACACCGGCGCCAGAGTGGACACCGAGCCGTCCATGAGACCCGCCAGGCCCGGCTGTACAATCTGCAGGACGAACAACCGGCGGCCGGCGCGGTCTTCCTGATCGCGCGCCGCGGGCGTGAGGTACTCTTTGCCCAGCGACGCGGCGGCGGCGGCGTGCTTGCGCTCGGCGTCCGACAAGTCGCCCAACAGTTTGCGGACGCGCGCGTCGGTGACTCGCTGCATGGCGCGGTCGTAGAACTGGCGCGTCTCGATCTCCATGTCCTCGGCCTGCTTGCGCACCGTGTCGATGCCGAGCGGGCGCACCAGCCAGACCGGCCGCCGCGTCAGGAAGCCTTTGACGTCCTGCCGGCGAATCAGCGGAATGTGCTCGCCGAAGCGCTGCCGGTACAGCTCGATGAGCGCGTGCCGGTGCGAGGCCTCTTCGGCCTGCATGTCTTCGAACAAGCGCGCCGTGGAGGGATAGGTTTCGCGCAGCCCTTCCACGAACTCGCCGTAGATGCGGCCATCCTCTTCTTCGAGAGAGACCGCGAGAGCGAGAATCTCCCGCTCGTCCAGGTCCTTGAAGTTCTTCCTCATCGCGTGCTCCCTATCAGATTAGCGGAGGGCGCGGGCCGGGGGGAGGCTTGGTGCTCGGTCTCAGAGGTACAGTCCCGTGGAGGGCAGACAACCCCGCGGTCGGTCTCACGCTCACACCTTGAGTGCGCTGGCGGTAGACTCGCCTATATGCTTCGATGTGCTCTGCTGATGGCAATCCCAGCCTGCGCCTGGTGTGCCCAGGTTGGCGAGGCAATTCAGTCACAGCCGACCGCCGCCTCGGTAGCCGGATCAGTCGTTATCCGAACGGTGATCGGGACGGACGGGGTCCCCTTCAACCCCACAGTCGTGCGGGGACTGACACCCGAACAGGATCGGAAGGCGCTCGAGGCTATTCGCAAATGGCGATTTCGTCCTGGCCTGAAGAGCGGCAAACCAATCCCAATGGTCGCGACCATTGCCGTCAGTTTCGATCCTCTTGCGGACCCCAAAGCGGCTAGCCACATTCAAGTCGAGCCATCGCGTCCCCAAGGCGAGATTGATCCCGGAGGTCGTGCCCTCCTTGACTGGTACCTGAGCCGCGCCCAGAATGGCGACCCGGACTCTCAGATCGAAGCTGCCCGGCTCCTCTCATCGAAGAGCGCTTCCAGCGACGATCTGATCCAGGCTTGCGCCTGGGTGACAATCGCTGCAAAGAGCGGCGCGAGAGAAGCATCCAGACTTCGTTCCAGAATCATGAAACGTATGACTCCGAAACAGGTCAGTGAGGCAGATCGAATCGCGAAAGATTGGAAACCAGGCGATTCGCTGGGCGGCCGACGTTCCTAATGAACCACGCTTCAAGTGTCCGGTCAGTTTCGGCGCTTCGCCAACAGCCGATCCATCGACAGCGCACCGGAGCCGAGCGCCATGATGGCCACGGCGATGGCGATGGCCAGCAGGTGATACTCGTACCCTTCGCCCTTCTGCGTCCCGTTCCAGTTCATGAACACGCCGTTGGTCAAATGCACCTTGAAGATGGCCACCACCATGGTGCAGCAGATGCCGAACGCGGCCACCCGGCCGAGCAGCCCCACAAGCAGGCCGATTCCGCCCAGAAACTCCGCGGCGATGGCCAGCACCGCCAGCGGCGCGGGAATGCCCATGTAGGCGTGGAACGCGTCCACGGTTTTCGAGAACCCGTAGCCTCCGAACCATCCCAGCGCCATCTGCAAGCCGTGCAGGAAGAACAGAAACCCAAGCACCAGACGCAGGATGGTGGGGACCAAGCTGTTACTCGTCCTGAACAAGTTACTCATTTCTCAGACTCCTTCATAGTCTCGGCCGCCGCCGATTTGCCCAGCTTTCGCAGAAGCCGGATGGCCGTGGCCCGTTCTTTCCCGGTGAGGCCCGCGGTGGCCGCCTCGATGTCGGCGCTGTGCCGGACGAAGGCGTCCTCAATCATACGCCGGCCCTCGGCGGTCAGGTGAACCACGCGGGTGCGCCGGTCGCCGGCCTCCACCTCGCGCCGCACCAGACCCCGGCTCTCCAGACGGTCCACGGCGGTGGTGGCGGAACCACTGGTCAGCGGCACCCGGGCGCCAATCGCGTTCACGGGCAGCGGGCCCTTGTGCAGCAGGATCTCGAGAATCGCGAAGTCGGAAAAGCACAGGCCCAGGTCGCCGATGCTCGCGTTCGCACGGCGTTCCATCGCCCGGTGCGCCTTCATCAGCACCAGCCACAAGTGCACTCCCGAGGGGTTCGCTTCCGGCTCATCTCTCACGCTTGGTAAGATTCTTGACGTCAAGAGAAAGATGCAAGAACTACGACCCGGCCGGCACGGTACCCCCCTTGCGGTGTTCACAGCCTCGTAATATGCTCGTCATGCAGTCTTCATTACAGAGAGCCAGAATCATGTTTCATATGCCTGGCACGAACAGAACGGAACCGCGTGTGTTCCGGGATGCGCTGGAGTCGGTCTTACCTCCCAACACCAACCTGCCCGCGCGCCCTGTCCTCGAGAAAATGCTGGGTCTCTCCCGGCTCGACCTGTTCTATGGCCGGGTGACCGGCGCGGACCCTTCCGAGCCGTTCCTGGAGCGCACCCTGCGCCTGCTGGGCGTCACCACGGACGTGTCCGCCGAAGACCTGGCCCGGGTGCCGGCAACGGGTCCCGTGGTGGTGGTGGCCAACCATCCGTTCGGAATCGTGGAGGGGCTGGTGCTCGCCAACCTGATGGAGCGCGTCCGGCCCGACGTTCGCACCATGGCCAACCACATGCTCGCCGCCATGCCCGAAGCGCGCGAGCGCATGATCATGGTGGATCCGTTCGACCGGCCCGATTCCGGGCGCCGCAACCTCGCTGGCTTGCGCACAGCCGTGGAGTGGCTGCGCGGGGGAGGAATGCTGGTGCTTTTCCCGGCCGGCGAAGTGTCCCACATCG
>JBEKZH010000092.1:0-32724 GCA_049510065.1 Bryobacteraceae bacterium | reverse complement strand
GCCTGAGGGGCCCTGATAGTCCGTTGGCACCAGTTGGCCGCCGACATAGAGCTTCACGGGGATGTTGGTGAGATTGGTGGCCACCGGGGGATTGCTGTCAGGGTACGGCAGCGGTCCGATTCCCGTGCCCCAGATGACCGCCACGTCGTTGGCCAGCGCCGCCGAATTGGGGAGAAACACGCGGTTGTTGATATCGGCAAAGTCACCGGTCCCGTTCCCCTGCACATTCACGGTGAATGTTCCCCAACTGCTGGCGACCACCTGAATGGGATACTCAGCGCTGGTGGCCCCGCCATAACTGACGCTGATAGTCGCGGGCCCCACCGGCGTTGTGGAGGGCATAACCGCTGCCACCTGGCTGGCTACCGTGAAAATCATTGGGGCCGGAACCGTGTTCCCGCCTGCGGTGACATTAACAGATGTTCCCGCGAGCGGCGAGTTCAAGCCAAACTGCGTAATCTCCTGCAGGGCTGCGGGACCGAGACCGGTTCCGAATACAGTGAAGAGCGAACCCTGCGCAATCGGCGAATTCGGCATGCCCTGCTGGGCGTAGCTGGCAGCGTTAAGGACGCCATTGACGGTCCGGATGGAAGGCTGCGCAGAAAGGCAGACGCCGAGCGAGGCAAACAGCAATCCAGCGAAAAACGATCTCATTTTGATTTCTCTGCTCCTGGTTCGGTTGATAGGAAAACGGGTGACACAGCGACTCGGCAGGCTCGGGTCGATCCTCCCTGGAGCTGTTGCAGTCATCGGGTCGAGTCACCTACGAGCTGAATCGTAGCATAATTCCGGGCGATGTCCACAGAGAAACCAGAAAGGAACGGAGAGGGAAGGCGAGGCGCTATTGGGGCGGGCGCTTCCGGCGTGTCAGCAGGCGCTCGGTGAGCGAGACACGCTGGGGAGAGAACTGCTGTAACGCGCCGGCGAGATACGGTTGAAACTCGCGCATCCAGAAGCGCCAGAAACCGGTCTGGTGGATTTCTGCAAGCGTGACCCGGTAATGGTTGAGCAGCGTTTCGAAAAGCACTTCGCCGGTGCGGCGGGCGGTAACCCGGGCCGCGCGCGACAGCCAGCGCACGTTGTCGGGAAGCTTACGGACGGCCGATATGGCCGCCACCGAGGAGAGTTCGAACACCGAGCGGTGCTGCCGGGCCGCCTCGTCGCGGAACTGCCGCCACTGTCTCTCCAGCAAGGAGATGGCCGGCAGGCTCGGCCGCGGGATGGCGCGAGCGGCGGCGCGCAGTTCGGACCATTCGCGCCGCAGAGCGCCGACGTCGAGCGGAGGCACGCGCACCGTGTCGGAGAGCTTGCCCGCGGTGCTTTCGAAGCCGTCCAGCAACTGGTCCACGCTTTCGAATCCGCGGCCGCGCTCAAGCAGTCGCGCCTCCTGCAGCGCCTGGGCGATGTCGCCGATCAGTTCGCGGCCGGCGCCGGAGATATCGGCCAGAGCGGCGAGGACCCACACGGGCGAGGCGCTGAACGTGGCAATTCCGGCAACTTCCAGGACATTACCGGCGGCGTGACGAATCAGATAATCGTCGGGGAGCCCGCCTTCGACGGGGTATGTGCCCTCCACCTGGCCCACCTGCTCGATGAGGAATTGCAGGGTGTTGCCGGCGAGCGCCCGGTAGAGACGCGTGCGCCGCAACCGCGTGGGGATGGTGACTTCGCCGGCTTCGCGCAGGACCCCTCCGGCGAGCGCGGAGAGCGAACGCACCACACGCTCCGGCAGCGACGCAATGAAAGAAGCAGACGGCAAGCCTCCAGCTTGCCAGAATAGAGACATCGCTTCCACTCCCAGTCCAGGTGCAACCGGCCGCGGCGGCGGCGCGGCGTTCCTTGTCTCCGCGGGAATTCTGCTCAGCCGCATTTCCGGTCTGGTGCGGGACAGCGTGTTCGCCCACTTCTTCGGCACCTCCGGGGCCGCCGACGCGTTTCGCGCGGCCATGCGCATTCCCAACGTGCTGCAGAATATCCTGGGCGAGGGCACGCTCTCGGCGTCCTTTATCCCGGTGTATGCGGGATTGCTGGCTCGCCGCGAGGAGCGCGACGCCGGTCAGGTGGCGGGCGCCATCGCCTCTCTTCTGGGACTCATTACCACCGTGCTGGTGGCTGTTGGCGTATTGCTGACGCCGTGGCTCATCCCGGTGATCGCACCCGGCTTTCACGGCGAACGGCGCGAGCTCTGCGTGGTGCTGGTGCGCATCTTCTTCCCGGCCACCGGGCTGCTGGTGTGGTCGGCGTGGTGCCTGGCGATTCTGAACAGCCATCGCCGCTTCTTTGTCGGCTATGCCGTGCCGGTGCTGTGGAACGCGGTGATCGTCGCCACGCTGCTGACGTTCGGATGGCGATCTTCGCTGGATCGGCTGGCGGTGCTGACGGCGTGGGGCGCGGTGGCCGGCAGTCTGGTGCAGTTTGTGGCGCAGTTGCCGCTGGTGCTGAGGCTGGCGCCGCATTTGCGCGTGGTGTTTTCGTGGACCTTCGAGCCGGTACGCCGCGTGGTGCGCAACTTCCTGCCGGTGTTCACCAGCCGCGGCGTGGTGCAGCTCAGCGCCTATCTCGATTCCATGATCGCCAGCCTGCTGCCGCCGGGATCGTTTGCGGCCCTCACCTACGCGCAGACGCTCTACATTCTTCCGGTGAGCCTGTTCGGGATGTCCATTTCCACCACGGAGCTGACCGAGATGTCGCACGTGGTGGGCGTCACCGCGGACGCGGCGAGCGAGTTGCGCGCGCGGCTGGAATCGCGCCTGCGGCAGATCGCCTTTCTGGTGGTGCCCTCGGCGGCGGCGTTCCTGGCGTTCGGCGACGTCATCGCGGCGGGCATCTACCGCTCCGGCCGGTTCACCCAGGCCGACGCCATCTTCGTCTGGAAGATTCTGGCCGGGTCCAGCATCGGGCTGCTGGCCTCCACCATGAGCCGGCTGTTCTCGTCGACGTATTACGCGCTGGGCGACACGCGCACGCCGTTCCGCTATGCGGTGTTGCGGGTGGCGCTGACGGGCGCGCTGGGGTATGGTTGCGCGGTGCCGCTTCCGCCGCTGCTGGGCATCGACCCGAGGTGGGGCGCGGCGGCGCTGGCGGCTTCGGCGGGAGTGGCGGGCTGGATCGAATTCGCGTTGTTGCGGCGATCGCTCGCGCGGAGAATTGGCGCGGTGCATGTGCCGCTCGCGTTCATCCTGCAATTGTGGGGCGCGGCGGCGGTGGCGGCGGGCCTCGGCTGGTTGCTGAGGGCGCACACGCGCGGGCTGCCGCCGTCGATTAGCGCGGTGATCGTGCTGGGTGTTTTTGGTGTGGCGTATTTTGCGTTGCTCGCGGCCGCGGGGAATGACAATGCACGGGGGCTGGTGCGGCGAGTTAGGAGCTACGCGTCGAGAATGATCAAGTGATCCCGGGAGCTGGGCAACTCAGCGATACGGATCGCATTGCGCCGAAGCACCTCGGCGGCAACATCAGTTGGATAATCGCAGGAACGGAGAATGACGACCCTGGCGCCTGGGATTTGCCTCAACAAACGTTCGAAATCGCTGTCTGTCGAGATGAGTATGAAGTCGTGAGCGACGGCGTAGTCCAGAATCCTGCGATCGCCGGCACGAGCAAGCCCGTTCCGAAGCGCACTTTCGGACTCAGGGAAAAGATCGCGCAATAGTTGAACCAGCTTCGGCGACAGGCTTTCGTCGAAGAGGAGTTTCATCCCCTGGAGACTTTGCTGCCCGAGGCCAACTCGGCGGCGTAAGCGTAAACGGCAAGGAAGTCATCCGGTTCGAGCTGGGGATAATCGGCCAGGATTTGCTGCTGGGATGCCCCACTGGAGAGCCACTCCAGAACCTCCTGAACGGTGATCCGATGCCCGCGAATGCACGGCTTCCCGAACCGCACGTCGGAATTGACGGTGATCCTCTCAAGGAGTGAATCATGGGTTGCCGGCATTGGTGTCCCCTACCCATTGTATACGGGTGCCGAACTGATCGATCAAAGGGCAAGATGCGCGTTATCCAACCAAGTGCTGCCAAGTGCCACAGTCCCCAAATGGGGCGTCAGCCGGGAGCAGCGGACCTGAAGCGTGGGGATTGCGGTTGAGCCGACCCAAGCCCCCTTGGGGTGGCGAGGATCGAAACCGAGAACTTGTGAGTGTTCCGATCTGGAGCCTGGCCGTCTGGCGCACCTAGCTCCTAATGATCGTTGTTGCCGTTAACCAGATCGGCTCGTAGATATTTCGAAACGTAGTGACGTCGTTCAACTCAACCATATATGTCGGCTTCTTCAGGGCTGCATCCTTGATCGACTGCCCGATAACCCAGCCGCGGTCATCCACAAACAGATGGCGATCATGGGCTGCGCCACCACTTGTGCGGAGCTCAAACTGACCCCGCTTCGAGAACTTGGTTGCGACGGATTGAACGGCCACACGGAGTTGATCCGTGAGAATTCGAATGTTGACGCCCGCTTGCACCCTTTCCACGTAGAGATCGAAGATTTCGACGTCGAGATAGTTGTCGATGATGAAGAGCGACCTCCGGGCGGTTCCGATGATCGTTTTCAGATCCTTGTAGAACTCATAATCATCGCCTGGGCGGTAAGCGCCCTTGATCTCCGTGTCCGGCAGGAACATTTCGAGTTCCTTGATTATTGTCTTCAGCAACGATTCGAAAGCTCTGATCCGCGCCTCAAAATTCGGCTGCTCTCGTGACGGCCCGCGATACGTTCCAGGGAAATCAGATCGCATAGTATGGTCGCCAGCGTTCTTCGCATTCTGGAATCTGAGATGATTAGCGCTGCTGTGGTGGAATGCTTGCCAAATCACCTGTGCTGTAAGGTGCTGCCATTGATCCTCATCCTCCTTGGCTTCCGAGCAGCCACGACCCTTTAATCTCTGTAACTCAGCGAGCTGTTGCGTCAGGAGGGAGATGGCCTTCTCGGGTGGCAGTAGTACTCGCTCGGGAGCTTGGACGGGCTTTCGGGTCGGCATAAAACCAAAGTGACATCTACAACTATATACGGGAAAGGCTCGTTGGGCACGCGCGCATATCGAGAAGCATTGTTGTCAAGACGGCTGGGCTCTTGGTGGCGTCCCCCCTTTTTGCATTACGGTGTGGCCGACTCAGGATGAAAGACACCGGATCCTTCGAAGCAGGCCACTTGGCCGTGTAGCCGTTGATGACAACGAACCCATCGGAACACGTCAGGGGCACTTCTGGAGCCACCCACGCCCTTACACCCACCAGGCCGCACCGGCCTGCTCGCGAATGAGGATCTGGTTGAGGAACTCGGCCGCCTTGGTCAGCCCCTCCTCGCCAGACATCAGGCTGTCCTCGTGCTCGATGGAGAGCACGCCGTCGTAGCCGTACATGCGCAGCGTGGAGATGAACTCGCGCCACCAGCCGGCATCGTGACCGTAGCCAACGGTGCGGAAGATCCACGAGCGGTTGCGCTCGTCGGTGTATTTCTTGGTGTCGAGCACGCCCGTCCGCGGCAGGTTGGCATCGTAAATCTGCGTGTCCTTGGCGTGCACGTGGAAGATGGAGTCGCCCAGAACGCGGATGGCTTTGATGGGGTCGATGCCCTGCCAGAACATGTGGCCCGGGTCGTAGTTCACGCCGATGTTGTTTCCGGCGTGCTCGCGCAACTGCAGCATCGTCTCCGGGCTGTAGGCCACGAAGCCCGGATGCATTTCGATGGCGATGCGCACGCCGTGATCGGCGGCGTACCGGGCGTGCTCCCTCCAGAACGGAATCACCCTCTTCTTCCACTGCCACGCCAGCACGTCGGAGTACTCGGGCGGCCACGGGCAGGTGATCCAGTTGGGATACTTCGCGTTCTCGTGATCGCCGGGGCAGCCGGAGAAATCCACCACCGTCGAAACGCCGAGCCTCTCGGCCAGCAGGATGGTCTTGCGGCTGGTTTCGACGAAGCCCTTCGCCACTTCCGCATCGGGGTGCAACGGGTTGCCGTGGCAACTGAGCGCGCTGATGCGGAAGCCGCTGTCATCCAGCTTCTTCCTGAAATCCTTCAGGTCGCCGCTGTTGTCCAGCAGGGTGAGCGGGCAATGCGGCCCACCGGGATAGTTGCCGGTACCGAGCTCGACCGTGTCGATCTTTAGCCCGCGCAGTTTTGCGAGCACGCGCTCAAGGGGGAGTTGCCCGAGCACCGCGGTGAAGACGCCGACCTTCATGATTGCTCAGGGTATCACGCGCGGTTTACTTGCGGAGGCTGACCCGGTCGGCCGTCGGGAAATCGTCCGGTATCTTCTGTTGTGTGACGTTCCCGGTGGCCGCCCATTCCGCGCCGCGCTGCAGCGTGGTGATGAACCCGACGCACTGCATGGCCGCGACGTCGTGCCCCAGCGTGGTGTGGAACACGTGCCCCTTGCCATAGCGGATGGTCAGCAGCATGGGCTCGTTCTCGCCGGTTCCCTTGTTGTTTGGGTCCGAGTGCGCTGTGCCGACGACGTCGATGTCTTTTGCAGGACCGCACAGGCTGTTGTAGAGCTCGTCCGGCGCGTGCATCCAGGTCGGCGGCAGGCCGCGGGCGATGGGGTGATCGGGGTCGCGCACGGTCACCTGAAATGGCAGTCTGGCGCCGTGATTCCCGCAGGCTTTCGGCTGGCTGTCGAGAACCGCTTTGCCTTCGCGGAAGTGCACCATCTCGCCGGACTTCGGGGTGGTGCGGCCGGACCAGCCACCGACACCGGTCATTTCGTTGTACGCGGTCCACTCCGGGAACGAGTTGTCCGCCGCATGGTAGCTCACGAACCCGCCGCCGTCGCGCACGTATTTCTCAAAGGCGGCCTTCGTCGCGTCGGGCCAGGGCAGGCCGTTGTAGTTGGAGACGACGACGTCGAAGGCGGCGAAGTCCGGTTGGAAACCGGTCATGTCAGGGCCGGACGGTGCGGTGGCGACGGTGACGTTGAAGAGACCCGAGTCTTCAAGAATCTTCTTGAGGACCGGGGTAGTCTCCTGCCAGCGATGATTGTTCTGGCCGTCCACGATGAGAGCTTTCAGCTTTTCGGCGGCGAAGCCATGCGGAGCGGCGATGAGGAGCAGACCGGCGAGCGCGGCGAGGATTTCGCGAATCACCTGTCCAGCATGTCATATCTGTATAATCACCACGTGAACCGGCGCACCTTTCTTCAGGCGGCCTCCGCGGCTGCAGCCCCGTTGCTTGTCCCGGCCTCGTCGCTGGGGAGAGGAGGGGCGGTCGCGGCCAACAGCCGCATCACCATCGGCATGATCGGCACGGGCAACATGGGCACCAACGACATGCTCGATTTCCTCCGCGACGAGCGCATCCAGGTGGTGGCCGTGTGCGATGTGAACCGCGAATCGCCAGGCTACTGGAACGGCGTCATTGCCGGGCGCGAGCCCGCGCGCCAGTACGCCGAGTGGCACTACGCGCGCGAGAAGCGCTCGGGCGTCTACAAGGGCTGCGATGCGTACCACGATTTTCGCGACCTCCTCGCGCGCAAGGACATCGATGCGGTGGGCATTGCGCTGCCCGATCACTGGCATGCCATCGTAGCCGTCGAGGCCGCCCGCGCGGGCAAGGACATCTACGGGCAGAAGCCGCTGTCGCTGACCATCGCCGAAGGGCGCGCCATGGCGAACGCGGTGAGCAAATACCAGCGCGTCTTTCAGTGCGGCAGCCAGCAACGCTCCGACGCGCGCTTCCGCAAAGCCTGCGAGATCGTACGCAACGGCCGGATCGGCAAGCTGCAGACGGTCCGCTGCGGCCTGCCGGGAGGCACTCCGGACCTGAGCAAGTCCGGCGACCGCAAAGCCACCGAGCCCGTCCCCGATGGCTTCGACTACGAGTTCTGGCTGGGCCCGGCTCCGCTGGCGCCATATTGCCCGGCCCGCTGCCACGAGAATTTCCGCTGGATCCTCGACTATTCCGGCGGCCAGATTACCGACTGGGGCGGCCATCACCCGGACATCGCGCAGTGGGGCATGGGAACCGACGACACCGGACCCGTGGCCATCCGCAACGGGCGCGCCACCTGGTCAACGGATGCGCCATGGAACACCGCCACCACCTTCTACTACGAGGCCGACTATGCGAGCGGCGTGAAGTTGATCGTCTCCAGCAGCGAGCGCATGGGCGTCACTTTCGAGGGCGCCGACGGCTGGGTGTACGTCACGCGCGGCGGCATCGAGGCGAAAAACGCCGACCTGCTGTACGAGAGCGATTACGGTCCCAACGCGGTGCATCTCTACCGCAGCGACGATCATCATCGCAACTTCATTGACTGCGTCCTGTCGCGCAAACAGCCGGTTGCGCCGGTGGAAACCGCCCACCGTTCCATCAGCATCGCGCATCTGGGCAACATCAGCCTGCGGCTCGGACGCGATCTCCAGTGGGACCCGCAGCACGAGCAGGTGCTCAATGACGCGGCGGCGAATCAGATGCTCTCGCGGCCCATGCGCGCGCCCTGGAAGCTGCCGGAAGCGTAGACCGCTCCGTCACCGTCGCGGCTCAGTTACCGAGCCGCGAACGTAAGAGAGCGGTCAATTACTTCTCCGGCTCGTCGTATCCGCCCAGGCGCCGGATCCAGGTGTTCCGGTAGCGCACCGCGTTGTGATGGTTCTGCAGAACCAGCGAATCCTCGGCGGGCTGAGGCTCGTAGTGGGCCAACTCGCGATGAAGCGTTGGCCCCATCTCCGCCTGATGATTGTGCACCAGAACACCGTTGAAAAAGACCGTGACATACGCCGGCTTCACCAGCTTGCCGCCATCAAATCGCGGCGCTTCAAACACGATGTCGTAGACCTGCCATTTTCCCGGTGGCCGGCCAGGATTCACCAGCGGCGGCCACTGGCCATAGATGGCTGCCGCCTGGCCGTCGGCGTAGGTCGGGTTTTGCCACGGGTCCAGAACCTGAATCTCATACCGGCCCATCAGGTACACGCCGCTGTTTCCACGCCCCTGGCTGGTCCCGCTCACATCGGGCGGTTCCTGCCACTCGATGTGCAACTGGCAGTCGCCGAACTTCTCCTTCGTGGCGAGATTGCCGGTTTCGGGGACAACCTCGAAGTACCCGTCACCCACCTTCCACTTTGGCGGACCATCGCCGGACATCCATTGCGACAGATCGCGCCCGTCGAACAGCACGATGGCGTCCGAGGGCGGCAAGCCAGGCACCTCGGCCGGCGTCACCATGCGCGGGTGCGGACGATCCGGATCGTGCACGTGCCACGGCTGGCCGGGAAGCATCGGCGTGTCCTTGTAGCCGAGATCGTGGTTCTCGGCGGCGGGCGGCGTGGGCTGCTGGCAGTACGCCAGCGGGGCGACGGCCATCAGGGAGAATGCGAGTGTTTTCTTCAGGCTCTGCACAGCGCCAGTCTACCAGCTACGGTGACGGGTATAAGCCATACTCAGAGAAGATGGACGGCGCCTCGCGATTCGACGACGATTTTCGGCGGCGGTTTCGGGAGCTGTTGATCTGGCGAAGGGATGTGCGGCGCTTTCGGCGTACGCCGCTGCCCGCCGGCCTGCTGGAGGAGTTGCTGGCGCTGGCCTGTCTGGCTCCCTCGGTGGGTCTGAGCGAACCATGGCGTTTTGTCCGCGTCGAAACCCTGGCGGTGCGCGATCGGATCATCGCGGAATTCGAGCACGCCAACGCGGCCGCTCTGGCGAATCTGTCGGTGGAACGGGCTTCCCTGTACGCGCGACTCAAACTGGCCGGGCTTCGCGAAGCGCCCGTTCATCTGGCCGTGTTCACCGATCGGGGAACCGGCAAGGGCCACGGGCTCGGCCGCCAGACCATGCCGGAAACGCTCGATTATTCTGTGGTGGCGGCCATCCACACGCTCTGGCTGGCCGCGCGCACGGTTGGAGTGGGCCTCGGGTGGGTGTCCATTCTGGACCCTGCGCGAGTGACGTCTATCCTCGACGTCCCGGCCGGCTGGTCGCTCACGGCCTATCTCTGTCTGGGTTATCCGGAAGAGGAGATGGACTTCCCGGAACTGGAGCGCGCAGGCTGGGAGAAGCGCGCGGGTGTCGAACAGCGGATTCTGACCCGGTGACGGATACTCAACCCAGCCGCGACAGATAGCTCAGCGGCACGATCAGCGACACGGCGAACCCCAGCGTGTTGGCGAAGACCATGCGCGGTCGCTCGAGAAAATCGCGGAAGATCCAGCACATCAGATGCACGGTGAGGACGGCAAAGGCGATGTCCGGAAACCAGTTCCGGGCTTCCGTCAGCGCCGGCCATGACAGGCACAGTGCGCTGTTGGCGATTACGCCAATGGCCGCGGCTCTCAACCCCTGCGCGAAAAGAACAGACCGGGCGGGCTGTTCGCAGGAAACGCTCTCCATACCATCCTTATCGACTCGCCGGTGCGCTTCGTACAATGAAAGAACATGGCAACCGTGAACAGTTTCGGCGCTGAGTCCGTTCTTCGCGTCGGAGGGCGGGAGTATCGCATCTTTCGGCTCGACTCGCTCGAGAAGCGGGGCGTCGCCAACGTGTCGCGCATACCGTACTCCATTCGCATCCTCCTCGAAAACCTGCTTCGCTTCGAGGACGACCGCACGGTGAAATCGACCGACATCGAGTACGTGGCGAAATGGACGCTGGGCGGCGCGGCGCGCGAGATCAATTTCCGTCCGGCGCGCGTGCTGCTGCAGGATTTCACCGGCGTGCCCTGCGTTGTCGATCTGGCGGCCATGCGCGACGCCCTTGCCGCCATCGGCGTCGACCCGAAGCGAGCCAACCCGCTCATCCCCGCCGACCTCGTCATCGACCATTCCGTCCAGGTGGACAACTTCGGCACCGCCGCCGCGTTCGGCCTTAACGCGCTGCTCGAATTCCAGCGCAACCGCGAGCGCTACGCGTTCCTCAAGTGGGGCCAGAGTGCGTTCAGCAACTTCCGCGTGGTGCCGCCGGACACGGGCATCGTGCACCAGGTCAATCTGGAATACCTGGCGTCCGTCGTGTTCACCGAGGGCGGTCAGGCCTATCCCGACACGCTGATGGGCACCGATTCGCACACCACCATGGTCAACGGCCTGGGCGTGGTGGGCTGGGGCGTGGGCGGCATCGAGGCCGAGGCCTGCATGCTTGGCCAGCCCATCTCCATGCTGTTGCCCGAAGTGGTGGGCTTCCGGCTGCGGGGAGCGCTGCCCGGCGGCGCCACGGCCACCGATCTGGTGCTCACCGTCACGCAGATGTTGCGCAAGCGCGGCGTGGTGGGCAAGTTTGTGGAATTCCACGGTCCAGGCGTGAGCGCGCTGAGTCTGGCCGACCGCGCCACCATTGCCAACATGGCCCCGGAATACGGCGCCACCATCGGCTTTTTCCCCATCGACGACAAGACACTCGATTACCTGCGCATGACCAACCGGCCGCCGGGGTTGGTCGCGCTGGTGGAAGCGTACGCCAGAGAGCAGGGTCTGTTCCTCACCGCCAACTCGCCCGAGCCCGACTACTCGGACCGGATTGAGCTCGACCTCGCCACCGTGGTTCCCTCACTGGCCGGACCGAAGCGCCCGCAGGACCGCATCGAGCTGCCGAATGTGAAGGAGAACTTCCTCGCCACGCTGGGCGCCCCGGAGCGCTCCGTGCCGATCACCGTGGATGGCGAAGAGACCGCGGTACGGGATGGTTCGGTGGTGATCGCGGCCATCACCAGTTGCACCAACACTTCGAATCCATCGGTGATGGTGGCGGCCGGCCTGCTCGCGAAGAAGGCCGTCGAGAAGGGACTACGCACGCAGCCCTGGGTGAAGACGAGTCTGGCGCCCGGTTCGAAGGTTGTGCTCGACTACCTCACCGACGCCGGTCTGATGCCGTACCTCGAGAAGCTGAAGTTCAACCTGGTGGGTTATGGCTGCACCACTTGCATTGGCAACAGCGGACCGCTCCCCGAGCCCGTTGGCGAAGCCGTGCAGAAGGAGAAGCTGGTGGTGGCGGCGGTGCTCAGCGGCAACCGCAACTTCGAGGGCCGCATCAACTCGCTGGTCCGCGCCAATTACCTCGCTTCGCCGCCGCTGGTGGTGGCTTACGCGCTGGCCGGCCGCGTGGACATCGACATTCAGAAGGAGCCGCTGGGCGCGGGCGAAAACGGGGACGTGTACCTTGCCGACATCTGGCCGACGTCCGAAGAGGTGGCCAGCGTGGTTGCCACTTCCGTGCGCCGGGAGTTTTTCGAGAAGGAATACGCGGGAGTCTTCACGGGCGAAGCGAACTGGACCGGCATCGCTGTGCCTGCCGGCGAAATCTACCGCTGGGACGCCGATTCCACCTACATCCGCAAGCCGCCTTACTTCGACGACATGGTGGACCCGGGCCGGCCCATCCAGGGTTTCACTGGACTGCGTGCGCTCGCAGTACTAGGAGACTCCGTGACGACGGACCATATCTCGCCCGCGGGCTCCATCCCGGTGGACAGCCCGGCCGGCAAGTACCTCATCAGCCAGGGAGTCAAACCGGCCGACTACAATTCCTACGGCTCGCGCCGCGGCAACCACGAGGTGATGGTGCGCGGGACCTTCGCCAACATTCGCCTGCGCAACCTGCTGGCGCCCGGCACCGAGGGCGGGTGGACGCGCCATTTCCCCAGCGGCGAGAAGATGTTCATCTACGACGCCGCCATGCGCTACCAGCGGGAGAACGTGCCGCTGCTCATCATTGCCGGCAAGGAGTACGGCTCCGGGTCGTCGCGCGACTGGGCAGCCAAGGGAACGCTGCTGCTGGGGGTGAAGGCGGTGATCGCCGAGAGCTACGAGCGCATTCACCGCTCTAACCTGGTGGGGATGGGCGTGCTCCCGCTGCAGTTCCTGCCCAACCAGGACCGCAATACGCTGGGCCTCACCGGCGAAGAGACCTTCACCGTCGAAGGCCTGGCGGCGGCGATCGATGGACGATCGCGCCGCGCCGTGGTGGAAGCATCGGGGAAGCGCTTCGAGGTTCAGGTGCGCCTCGACACGCCCATGGAGGTGGAGTACTACCGCAACGGCGGAATTCTGCCGTATGTCCTCCGCCAGCTCGCCGCCGCGTCGTAGCGGGCCGCTTCGCCTTTCTGCGAGTACCGGCGCTGGCTTCTTTCCTCGACGCCAACCCGGGACTTGCCGCCGTCTCCAGCCACCATGTACGGTACCCGTTGCCGGTTATCGCCGATACTATTTTGTGTGATTTGTGTTTTTTCCGAATTCCGCTGCCCACCGCGAAGGATCTTCGCGTGTCTCGACGTGGTGGAGCTGTTCGACCTGGAGTGCGGTGGCGGCGGAATATTTCCTGCGGCCCATGTCCCCCGCGCTGCGCTTCGAGTACCTGCCCCAGAATGTCAGCACGGCGCGGAGCGGCCAAAGCGAGATCGGCGAGGCGCGTTACGCGTAACTGGAGCGAATGAATCAGCTCGACCTGCAACTGGTCGCCTTCGCGAAGGAAGAACTGTTACGACGATTCGAACTGATGCCGGAACGCGGGAGCCGAACGGCCTCCCTGCGCCGGCGCTGCGAGGCTCTTCAATCGGCCAAGGAGAGCGCGTCGGCGACCGGCGCATAAATGAAACGCTGTACGTATTTGCTGGTACGAGAGCACCACTGGGCCGGGATTTTGCACTTAGTACCTGAATGAGGCTCGAAAGCGACCGCCCGCGTCGGCGATAAGAGAAGTGAAGCCAATCACGGTCGTAGCTCCTCTATGCGCGGAATCGAATCGGTCATCGACGAATACATGAAGCACATGCAGCGGCGGACGGACGCCTACGAGGTGGTTCGGGGCGATTCCCAGGCGCTGAGCTCCAGGATTCGGGAATACGTGCAGGCAGGGGATCTGGCTGCCGCCGCCGCCTGTGGCGAACAACTGGCGGACGCCGTGGATCATGTCTGTGCCGTCGGCCGGCAGCACGTAAAGCGCGAACTGGAGTTCGTGCGCGATCTCGTGTTCTTCTGCGCCCTCTGCAAGAGCGCGGAGGCGCAGGCGGTCATCCGGGAACACGGGGGAACCCCCGAAACGCTCGACGGCTTCATTACGGACGAAATCGCCTACCTTGATCCCGAACAGACGCAACCGTAAAGTGGATGCGTGCGGGTCCTGCTGCAGGCGCTTATCCAGCCAATCGGCCTGAGTGCGATTCTGGCGCTGGCCGGGATTGTGTCCGGGCTCCCGGCAATCTCGCTGGGCGGCGTCATCCTGCTGTGGTTGCTGAGTACGCCAGTTATCTCCGATCTTCTTCTCGGCCCACTGGAGCGGCGCTTCCCGTCACTGGACGTGGCGGAGTGTCCCGAGGCCGATGCGGTGGCGATCGTCAGCGGAAACGTGATCAACGGCGTGAACCGCGTTGGAGTGCAATGGGGACCTTCGGCCAACCGGTTCCACGACGGGGTAAGACTGGTGCTGGCGCAAAAGGCGCCCATCCTCATCGTGGCTGGCGCCGGGTCGCAGCACCATGGGCAGGTTTCCCAGGGCGAGATCCTGCGTGATGCCGCTGTCGCGCGCGGGGTGCGCTGCGAACGGGTGCTGATCAGCGGTCCGGTCTCCACCACGGCGGACGAGGCGCTGGCGGTGGGCATGCTTTGTGAGGGCCGCGGGATCCGCTCCATTATCCTGGTCACTTCGGCATGGCACATGCCGCGCGCGATGCGCCTGTTCCGGCAAACCGGACTCGCCGTGGTGGCCTTCCCCACCGACCAGCGCGTGCTCGCGCAGGCGCGCATCACCATTGCACGGTTTCTGCCGCGGGCGCGCACGCTGGCCAACTCCGATGCGGCCATACACGAGTACTGGGGTCTGCTGTGGGCGATCCTGACCAGGACAAGCGGCGCCAGTCGCGTTTACATACAGCGTCATTGGTGATTGCGGATAGAACCACTCCGTCACCGTCGCGGCTCGGTGCCTGCGTTTCCGAGCCGCGACAGTAATGGAGCGGATGCGCAAGTACTTATGACGCTGCGTTCAGTAGACCTGAAAACAGAACGCGCGGTTGGAGCCGGCGGGCGACAGCGAATACTCGCCGTTCTCGAGCATGTCCTGCACCTCGACGCGGAAGAGCTTCTCTCCGATCTTCGTCACGGAGAGGTGAAACGGTCCTGCGGACCCCTTGCGATGCGTCCCCCCCGTGATGGACACGGAGCGTTGCCCATTGCGCACTTCCAGCCGCCACAACTCCAGCGAGGCCGGGTCGAGTTGCTTCGACTCCAGAATGAAAATGGGCTCGGCCAGCGGAGTCTTCACCGGCGAACTGGCGCCCGCGACGGTGTACGTGGACGACTTCTTCTGGCTTTCCTGTGTGGCCTCGGTGACTTCGGTGGCCAGCAGATCGCCAGCGTGCAGCAGGTAGGGGATGTCCGATTTCGGCGGCCGCGGTCCTGTGTAATCCGCGGCGAGCATGCCTGCGCATAGCAGCAGCGGCACGGCGAACAGAAGCTTTCCACCAGGCATTCGTTTGTCATTTTAGCAGGCGGCGTCATAATGGACAGTGCCCATGCTGATTGTTCACGTTCACGCTCACGTCAAGCCCGAAGCGGTCGCGGCGTTCCGCGAGGCCTCCATCGAGAACGCCCGCAACAGCGTACAGGAACCCGGCGTCATCCGGTTCGACTGCATCCAGCAGAACGACGACCCGTCCCGCTTCGTGCTGGTGGAGGTTTATCGCTCGCCGCAGGCCGCGGCGGACCACAAAGAGACCGCGCACTACCAGCGCTGGCGCGACACCGTCGCCGGCCTGATGGCCGAGCCGCGGTGGAGCGTGAAATACTCGCCGGTGTTTCCCGAGGTTCTTTGAAGATGCGGTTTGAATTCGCTACGGCAACGCGGATCGTCTTCGGCGTGGGTTCGCTGCGCGAAGTGGCGCCTGCAGCGCGGCAATGGGGCTTGCGTGCGTTGCTGGTCACTGGCCGGAATGGCGCGCGCTCGGCCGCGCTCGTGGAACAGATCGAGTCCGCGGGGCTGACCTCGGCCATGTTCTGCGTGGAAGGCGAGCCGACGGTGGCGGCCGTTCGCGAAGGCGTTCGCACGGCGCACGAGAACCGGTCGGAGGTGGTCATCGCCATGGGCGGCGGCAGCGCCATCGACGCTGGCAAGGCCATCGCCGCGCTGCTGAGAAACGGTCCCGAGCCGCTCGACTTTCTGGAGGTGGTGGGCCGTGGCCTCCCGCTCACGCATCCCTCGGCGCCCTTCATCGCAGTCCCCACCACGGCCGGCACCGGATCGGAAGTGACGCGCAATGCCGTGCTGGCCTCCCCGGAACATGGCGTCAAAGCCAGCCTGCGCAGCCCGCACATGCTGCCTCGCCTGGCCGTGGTGGACCCGGAGCTGACGCGCGATTTGCCCGCCGCCCTGACTGCCAGTACCGGTCTGGATGCGCTGACGCAACTGCTGGAAGCGTGGGTGTCCGTTCGCGCGAATCCGATCGCGGACGGGTTCTCGGTGGAGGGTATGCCGCGGGTGGCGCGGTCGCTACGCCGCGCGCACCGGAACGGCGGCGATGTGGAAGCGCGCACCGACATGTCGCTGGCGGCGTTGCTGAGTGGGCTGGCCCTGGCCAATGCCGGACTCGGTGCGGTGCACGGGTTCGCGGCGGCGGTGGGCGGGATGTTCGACGCGCCCCACGGCGCGGTCTGCGCGGCCCTGCTTCCGCATGTGACAGCGGTAAACATCGCCGCGCTACGCTCCCGCGCATCGGAAAGCGAACACCTGCGGCGTTATGGTGAGGCGGCGCGCATGCTGACCGGCAACGCCCAGGCCTCCGCGGACGACCTGGCGCCCTGGCTGCTGGACCTGTGCCGCGACCTGCAGATTCCGTCGCTGCGCGCGTACGGAATCAGCGAAGAATATGCCGGCGGTCTGGTAGAGAAGGCGGCCGCGGCCAGCAGCATGAAGGGCAACCCGATCATGCTGACTGCCGAAGAACTGCGCGAGATTCTCGCGCGGGCGCTGTGATACGCTGATTCCAGAGACCCGCCCAAACACCGGAGAGGTGGCTGAGTGGTCGAAAGCAGCGGTTTGCTAAACCGTCGTAGGCCTTTAAAGTCTACCGGGGGTTCGAATCCCCCCCTCTCCGCCATATCAATCACTTAGAATCGGAATCAAGCCCTAGGTCGCTACCCACTCGTTTGGCCAAAATGCCCGTTTTGCAAACATTCTGCAAACATGAGATTCACGGCCCAGTTCGGAGACTTGCGGCCCCTTCGGTGACCACCACCCGGCTTTCCCCGCCGAAAGGCCTCGGCTACGGCGCATGAAAGCACCGACGGACGGTGGGGAGTTACCGGGTAACATCAGGCGGATCGCAAAGATCTCAAGGAATACCTTGAGAAGGCATCCTTCAGTAGGGAGCTCTCTATGCGCTACGCTTTGGACGCCGCTTCAAAGCTTCACCGATTCCCGACTCGACGTGGCTTGCCGCCTCTTCCTGCATACCGGGCAGCAAGTGGCTGTACACGTCCAGCGTAAAGCCGACCTTGGAGTGGCCGAGTCGTTCCGAGATGATTTTCGGACTCACTCCGTCCCGCAGTAGCTGGGATGCATGGCTGTGGCGCAGTGCGTGAAAGGGGATACCCTTCATCTTGCGGCGAGCGAGCAGAGCGCGGTACGCCGACGTGAAAGCGGACGGCGACCAGATGGTGCCGTCCTCTCCGCAGCAAACGAGGCCGCGATCATCATATGCCGCTCCCAAGGCTCTCTTGCGGAGTTCCTGCTCCGCCTTGTGGACCTTCAGAGAGTCCACGACGAATGCCGGCAGTGTGACTGTTCGACGGCCGCGCCGTGATTTCGGCTCCTTGACGTTCACTCCGTTACGCGTTTCTTCGAGTGCGTGTCTGACGAACAGCCGCCGCCCTGGAAGATCCACGTCGCTCCAAGTCAAGGCCAGAATCTCACCCCGGCGCAATCCGGTGGTGACGGCCAGCAGTATTGAAACATACAGGCGTGTCCCCTCAGCCGCGTGGATGAGGTCGGCGGATTCAGCCTCATCGAGGGGTTGCATTTCCTTGGGCCGTGGATGCGGCGCCTCTACGCGGTCCGCGACGTTCGCCGCGAGTAGGTTCCACCTCATCGCTTGGGCGAGCGCCTTTCGCAAGAGGCGGTGGTGGTGGAGGACCGTCTGTGCGGAGAGACCGCCCTTTCCGTCCTTCCGGCCGCTTTGCAGCGCTGCTGTGTAATAGGCCTGAATCTGCAGGGGCTGCAATTTGAGCAGCGGAATTGAGCCGAGCGCGGGGATGAGGTCGTTTCGGACGATTCCGTCGTAGCGCTCGTACGTCTTGGCCCCAACGTTGATCTTTGCGTAGTCGGCGAGCCACCTGAGCAGGTACTCCCCCACCGTGGTTTCGCTCGGCTCGATGTAGGAACCCGTCGCGAGAGAGTGAAGGATCTCCGTGAGTTTCCGCTCGGCTTCCTTCTTCGTGCCTTGTACCGTGTGCCACTTCTGCCGGCGCTTTCCATCAGGTCCTCGATCCAAGTCCAGTATGATCGCCCAGGATCGCTCACCTCGTCTCCGGATATGTCCCTTCATTTGATCCACCTCTTTACGGTGTCCACTGGTGTGCGAAGCTGTCGAGCGATGTCGCTGAGCAGCTTTCCGTCGGCGTGCATGTTCTGCGCGTCCTCCTTCCGCTTTCGGTGGGCCGCTGTCCTGCAAGCGTCCCTGCAATATCGGGCGTCAGCCCGCCCAGCAAAGTACTCGCCGCAATTCTCGCAGGGGCGCAGAGGCCCGTTGCCGGCGAGAACGTTGGCGAACTGAATCCAGAGCGCTGCAATGAGATTCTCCGGCGAGAAGTACAGCCAGACGCGGCTGTCGTCGCCAGACACCAGTCGGGTCCAGACGGGGAACCGGCCCACCATCTGGTTGACGCTCCGCTGGAGGTAGTATCTTGCCGGCTCGGTATAAGGGTTCCTTCCGGCGGTCGTCATCAACTGGTTGTTGCGCCCGTCAGAGATGACTTGTCTAAATGGAAGCGAGATCTCCGGGCGGTCCGGGAATACCTCGGTGTCCTCGTAGACGATCACGAACCCCTCTTCGCTTCGTTCCCACTGGAAATGCTGTTTCAGAGCTGGCACGTCTCCTTTTTCGATCCAGTCCCAGATGCGGACCAACCGTCGCATTTCGGTGATTTCGCGATGCCACGCGGAGAACAATTCTGCTTTGACTTCGACGCGCGGCCGTGTGTCGAAATCCACGAGTTTCTTGGCGTCAACATGCACTCCCAGCCACCCGTGGGCGTTCGCGAAAGCGGCGATGCCGGCTTGTGTTGGTTCCATCTTCGTGAACTTCCGGAACAACCCTGGTTCGTCACGTAGCGGATATGTCGGTCGGAACCGCATGAAAGTGCCCGGCGGCTCCTTGGGCAGAAGGGCGGCTTCATTGTCGGCGGTGTTGATGGGTAGCCAATGGTACCCCTTGTCATGCACTAGCCACTGGAAATCAAAGACGGTAAGGTCCATGAGATACGGCTCCTAAATGACAAACGTAACATAACACATTGATCCGTGGCAAGATTCGCAATAGTATGAGCTCAGGAGTTACAGCATGGACGGAAGTGCAAACGCGAACACCGAGAAGCTCACGCTGAGCGTCGCGGAGACGATGCAGGTCCTGGGAATCGGCAGAAACTCCGTTTACGAGGCGATCAGACAGCGGCAAATCCCCGCGCTGAAGATCGGCCGTCGGATCGTCATCCCGCGGGCCGCACTGCAGCGGCTACTCGAGGGTGCCGGGCAGAAGGCGTGAGGCGCGAGCGACCGCAAGGAATCCCGCTGCGCAGGAAACGCCCGAGGACTCGGGCGCTGCATCGTCATGGCGGCTGCGACCACGCGCGTGATCGAGGCTCTCAAATCGCGCGACCTGCTCTGTCCATCATGTTGTCCGTGTTGTTCGCCGAATGGATGCTAAGATGGCCCGAAAAACTGAAGGCAAGCCCAAAGTTCAGGCGTGGGGAGTAATCTCACCGACGTTGGCGCCAGCCTCTTGCCCGTCCGCAGCTTGGGCGTTTCCAGTGCCGAGTTTTTCGCACGTACGTGACATAGCGGCGGCACGCACGCGGCAGGCCGCTTTTTCCCTCTCCGCAAAATATGAGGAGAGTGGGGGGTGCAGCGCTGAGCAAAAAACGGCGGACCCGTTATGCCGGCACCTTCGTTTCAGTCCAGTGGCGGAAGTTGCGGAAGCTGGTGCTGCCGGAGCCGGCGGCGAAGACGGCGGGGCGTAGGTCGAGGAATCCGCCGAGGACGTTATGGTGCATGCCACTGACTTCGGCCGATTCGCGGGTCTTTTGCCAGCTTTGGCCGGGGAGGCGGAAGTAGAAATCGACTTCCTGGTTGTCGTTGACGATGCGCAGAGTGGCGCGTGTTGCGCCCTTCTGTTGGCGGCTGGGTACGTAGCCGTTGGCCAGGCGCACGCCGATGCCGTCGCCATCGAGCAGGATGCCGGTGGCGTGCTGGGGATCGTAGAAGAGCAGCAGGCCGGTGGAGCAGCCGGGGGCGATCTCCGCGTCAATTTCGACAGTGTAAGAGTGGCCGCCGACCGGGGTGGTGAGAGCGGAACTGTCGGTCAGCGAACTGCCGCGCGCTTTCAGGTTCAGCACACCCTGGCCGGTAGTGAAGCGCGACGGGTCGAATTCGTGCCAGAAGGCCCATTGCAGGCCGAGTTCTGCGCTGGTGAAGCCGTCCGAGGGGTCGCGCAGAGGTAGTTGCCGGGTGCCGGGAATGGGCATGGGGATGGCCGACTCGGCAGTTAGGCCGGCGGGGACGCGGAACCAGCCGTCGGCGGTCCATTCGATGGGCAGGAGGAGGGTTTGGCGGCCCAGGGCGCGATAGCCGTTTTCGTAGGAGTGGACGGTCATGAACCAGCGTCCGTCGGCTGTATCGACGAGACGGCCGTGGCCGACCGAGAGCCAGCGCGAGTCGCGGCTGGGGGTGTGGACGATGGGGTTGTAGGGCGAGTACTCCCAGGGGCCGTCGGCGTGGCGGCTGCGCGCCGAGACGACGGCGTGGCTGGTGGAGGGCCCGGCGGTTCCGCCCTCGGCGACGTTCAAGTAGAAATAACCGTCGTGCTGGATCACCTTCGGTGCTTCCAGGCAGGTGCATTCGATGCGCATTGAGGCTGGCATGGGCCAGGGATCGAAAGCGTGGTGCGGAGGCACCTTCACGCCCAATCCATCGGCGGTCAGCTCGGCCATTACGCCGCCGTTGGCGTAGAGGAAGCGGCGTCCGTTCTCGGCGATGTGGGCGGGGTCGATAGCGTTGATGCCCAGGTCGATGGGCTCGCTCCAGGGGCCGAGGGGATGATCGGCGTGGACCACGCGCAGGCGGTTGTCGGCTGGAAAGTAGATGTAGAAGCGGCCTTCGTACTCGCTGAGATAAGGGGCCCAGACGCTGCCGGCGTAGCGATGCAGGGCGGCGGCGACGGGCCTCCAGTTCACCAGATCGGTAGAACGCCAGATGAGCAGGCCGGGGGCATAGTCGAAGCTGGAGTGGGTGAGGAAGAACTCGTTACCGACGCGGATGGGGCTGGCGTCGGGGTGGTCTCCGCCCAGAATGGGGTTGCGATAGACCGAGTTGGCCTGGGCCAGAAGCCGGTGCTGGGGGGCGGTCAGGATGAGGGCGGCGGAGGCGCTAGCGGCGGTCTGAAGAAAGCTGCGGCGAGTGAACATGGCGGGACCAGTGTAACGCCGGGCAAGTGGGCGCGTAAAACGATTTATGGATGCGGGCGGCTTCCGGCCCACGGGCCGACGTCACTTAATGGGATGGTCCGCCGCGGAACCCATTGGGCAGTAAGAGCTGGAGGGCTCAGGGACCCATCACCGGGAATCCAGTCATCTGATTCCCGGCTCTGGCCCCTCCCCCGCGAGGATAATGAGAACGGAGTTTCTCTGAGCCATGTTGCAGTTCGTCCAGATCGGACTTCCGCAAACGCAGTTGAGCAAAGAGCAATGCTTGTCTCCTGCGGAGTTGAGACAGCGCACTGTGCGGCTGCAGGCTGCCACGTTGGTCTGGATGGTTGTTGAATGCGGCGTTTCGCTTGCCGGTGCTGTTGCCGCCCACAGCCCAGCGTTACTGGCCTTCGGTTCTGACAGCTTTGTGGAGTTGGTCTCCGCCGTCATTGTTCTGTTTCAATTCCTGCCATCTTTTCCGCTCAACAAGAGACAAGCTGCGCAAACAACGGGCGTCCTTCTTTTTTTGCTGGCAGCTGTGGTTGTGGTGTCCTCGGCCCTGGCGCTTGCGCGCGGCGTTCATCCGAAGACGAGCTTTGCCGGCATCGGCATTACGGCAGCGGCTTTGATCGGGATGCCGATTCTGGCCCGGAAGAAACGTGCCGTCGCTCTGGCCACAAACAACCGTGCACTTGCCGCGGATGCCGTACAGTCAGCCACCTGCGCCTATCTTGCTGCCGTCACCTTGCTCGGTTTGGGCGTCAACGCTGTCTTTCATCTTTCGTGGGTCGATTCGGGTGCGGCTTTGGTGGCCATACCGATACTCGTCATCGAGGGACGCCGAGCTATGCGGGGTGACAGTTGCAGCTGCTGCTGAGGCCAATGTGGCGGCTTCCATTGCTGGTTGAGCGATCCGTTCCCTTGAGGCCGATGATCAGCCCCGTTGGATCGACGTTGCGGAGCACCTCAAGTGCTGTTGGACAAACTGGTTGAGTCTCTTTATTGCACCACCACTGGCTGCTTCTGACCCACGCTCGCCAGTCGCTCCTGAATCAGGCGGGTGAGTTCCTCTTAGCGAGTGAGCCGGACCGTGTATCCCTCGTCATCCGGATTGTACTGTGGCCCGCACTCTTTTGATGCCGCGAGACTAGAGCCGCCCACCTCCTGCCACCAGGTATCCCCAACGCGAGCGGTCGCTTGCTCATCTTCGATCTCGGATCTTCGATGTCGCCGCACCAGTTGGGCTGAACGATCTGTACGATGCCGCCCTGAGATAAACGCACCGCCACTTCAGCCCAAGGATCTCGGATGCGGAGTGGCGATCACCGAGATCCCAGAGACGAGAGTCTGGCTCAAGCGCACCCGATCCATACCCTCGCCAATTCGTACCAGTAGAGAGGCGTTACGAGTTCCCCCTTCAACCGTGATCGTCACACCGGGCTTCAGGCCAAAGCGTGTCATCTCACGCAAAGCGGCGGGATCCCGGTCGGACACGCTGCTAATGACGGCTGGGATGCCACACGCCCATTTTGACAACAGCACCTCTTGCCGAGGCGGAAGCGCGCCGCTGCGCTCGGGGATCAGGTGGCCATGTGGATCGGTTTCAGGGTCCCCTAATTTTGCGGCGATGCGATCTTCCAGCCGCTCCGAGATGAAGTGCTCAAGCCGTTCCGCTTCATCGTGAACCTCGTCCCACGAGTAGTCGAGAAAATCATGGAGGAAACGCTCCAGCAAACGGTGGTGGCGGAGAACCTCCAGAGCGCGCATCTTCCCCGCTGCAGTCAAACGAGCGCCGTGATGCTTCTCGTATTTCACGAACGGCGGCTTTTGCGCCGCGAGCTTCTGGAGCATTCCCGTGACGGAGGCAGCACGGACGCCAAGATGCTGAGCAAGGGCGTTGCTGGTCACCCGTTCCTGTTCGGAGCCGCCCAGCTCCAGTATCGCTTTCAAATAGTCGTCTACAGATTCCGTGGTGTACGGTCCATGAGGTCTAGGTGGCACTAAACCTTAGAGTACTCTCGTCGCCGCGCGCCCGCAATCGGCCCGATTGATGGTTCGAATCATCAGCGCTTGACGGGAAGAAAGCCGCAGCGCTATAGTTTAGGAATGCCTAAAACATGGGCGCGCAATCTGATCCTCCCGATGCCGCCCCTGGCGTTCCTGGTCTCCGCTCTGGTGGTGCGGGTTCCAGCGCTGGCTCAGGGCGAGACGACGAGCGCGATCGTCGGGTCGGTTACCGATCAGACAGGCGCGGCGATCCCCCGCGCGACCGTGACCGTCACGAGCGCGGAGAATGGCTTCAAACGATCCGTGAGAACGGACGACTCCGGGCGGTTCAGCCTTCCGCAACTCATGCCCGGCACGTACTCGGTGAAAGCGGAAGCAGACCGTTTTGCGGCTCAGCAGAATAACTCCGTATCCGCGGCACTTGGCCAAAGGCAAACGGTCGAGTTCAAGCTCGGCATCGCATCCGCGAGCGAAACGGTTCTCGTCACGGAGCAAGCGCCCCTGATCAACCCGGAGAATCCGAATGTCGCCACAACCCTGACTGCCCGATCTCTGGAAGACCTTCCGAACCCGGGTGGCGACATGACGTATCCTCTGCAGTTCGCCGCCGGCGCTCTCATCAACACGGCGGGCAACGGGAACGACTTCGTCGGTGTAACGAACGGCTACGGTAACGTGGAGTTCAACGGCCTGCCTTCTCTTTCCAACGGCTACATTGTCGACGGTCTGGAGAGCAACGATCCGCTGACGAATTTGAACAGCGGCCTCTCCACCAATCTCGTGATTGGATTGAATTCCATCGCGGAGGTAACAGTCAATACGCTCTCTTACGCGGTCGATCAAGGGCGGTATGGCGCTTCTCAGGTCAACTACGTTACGAAATCCGGCACCAACCGGTTTCACGGGAACCTGTACGAGCTGTGGAGCGGCTCAAGATTCAGCGCGGCGGATTTCTTCACGAACGCCACCGCTGGAAACCACAAGCCGCGCTCGACCGTGAATCACTTCGGGGGAAGTCTGGGAGGCCCGATCCTCCGCGATAAGCTGTTCTTCTTCTTCGATTCCGAATGGGTTCGGATTGCGCTCCCCATCGTCAGCGCCACGACAGTGCCAACGCCGGCATTTCAGGACTACGTGCTACAGCAGTTGCCCCGGGGCGGCGTTGACACCATAACCGGATCGACTTATCAGCCAGCGCTCCAACTCGTACCGTTCTACAGGAAGCTCTTTTCCCTGTATGGCAATACCGCGGGGACACCGCTCGCGGTTCTCGGCTGTCCATTCAACAACGATGGGACGGCTGCCGGCGGCAACCCGCCCAATGGAAACGGTTGCGCGAACCGCCAGAGCGTTTCGCATTCGAGTGATGATCGCGAGCAAGTGCAAACGGCTCGCATCGACTACAACATCGATCCCACGAACATGGTCTGGTTCCGGTTTCAGGCCGACACCGGACTGCAGGCCGCTTACACCGATCCGATCAATCCGCTGTTCAACGCCATTTCTTCGCAGCCTCTTTACTCATTCGCATTGGGCTACACGCATGTGTTCTCCGGGCGCCTGGTGAACTACTTCAACCCCGCGTTCTCGTGGTACGAGAGCCTGTTCGGGCCAGCCGACCTTCAGAAGACGCTGGCGGCGTTTCCAATCGTCCTCCAGAGCGGCGGGGCCCATGCGCCGTTCACGACGCTCGGAGGGCTCGACAATACGTGGGTGCAGGGCCGACGCGCCACCCGCTTCTTTATCAATGACAACCTCGCCTGGACGGTCGGATCGCACGAGCTTCAGTTCGGAACGAACAGCCGGATCTTCCGTCTGAATGACTATGATTTTGGTGAGGGTGTGGTTCCGCTGGTCACCTATTCGACCCTCCCGCAATTCATCTACGGTGTCGCGTCGACGGCTTCGGAAACCTTCCCGCTTGCCAATTCGCAGCCATACAACTTTCTCAATCTGGACTTTTACGCGCAGGACACTTGGAAGGTTACGCGCACACTGACCTGGACCTTCGGCGTCCGCGATACGTACAATTCAGATCCCCTGAATCCACATAACGCCGTGGCGCGCCTCGCCGGGTCGTTCGATTCTGTTTCCCATGATGTGAATCAGCCACTGAACCAGGTGATTCGGACGCAGCAGGGCACGATCTTCGCCGCCACACCCGCGGCGATCCTCCAGCCCAGAACCGCCATTGCCTGGCAGATCGCGCCGCACACCGTGCTGCGGAGCGGGTTCGGCCTGTTCAGCGACCTCCTGCCGGGCAGCGTTGTCGATCTCGTGGGCGTGAACCCACCGTACTCAAAGACGTTCCAGGGAGGGCTGCTGGGCACCGCCGGCGGAACGGCAATCGCGCCGGGCGTACCGAACAGCGCTGTGGACGCGACCCTCACTGCCAATCAATTGTTCCGTTCCGGTTTTGCTCAGGGTGAGCTATCCTGCGCCTCGCCCCTGGCGAGTCCGAACTCCTGCCTTCCGCCAATCTCGATGACCGCGGTTCCGGACGGTAAGCTCCATGCGCCCTACTTCATGGAGTGGAGCTTTGCCGTGGAACACCAGGTCGGTAACGCTCTCAATCTGCGCGCTCAGTATGTAGGTACGCGCGCGGTCAACCAGCCCTATGAGACGCAGGTGAACGGTTATCAAACCGTCTGCCAGGGCTGCTTTGCGCCGTTCCCTTACGCGAAGCCCATCGATCCCCGCTTCGGGCCGGTAACGCAATTGAACACCGGAGCGAACAGCCACTACAACGGCCTCCAGTTAACGGCCGAGAAGCGGCTGGGGCACGGCATTCAGGTCCAGGCCAACTACACGTGGAGCCACTGCATGGACACGGTCTCAAACGGCGGATTCCTGCCATTCGCCGCCGGAGCCGTTCTTTCGCCGCTGCCGGGCGAGCTTGGCCGCCAATACGGCCCCTGCGACTACGACGTGCGCCACAATTTCACAGCGCAGTATGTGTATCAACTGCCCGGCAAATTCCGGAATCGCATGTTGTCCCAGGCGCTGAACGGATGGCAGGTCTCTGGCACCGTGTTCTGGCATAGCGGCGTGCCGTTCTCTGTCCTGAGTGCGCCCTATTCCGCCAACGGAGACGGCATCCTTCAGGGCAGCGGCCCGCAGCATGCCAGCGTGATTCCCGGCGTACCGTTGTACGAACATAATCCGATCCCAGGGGTCACTCAACCCGGAACGATCCAGTGGCTCAACCCGGACGCGTTTGTTTCGGTTGTCGACCCGAGCACCGGGGCCTGTGCCGGCGGCGACAGCCCGAAGAATTGCCAGTTCGGCAATCTCGGCCGGAACGCGTTGCGCGGTCCCGATTTCTTCTGGAGCGACCTGTATCTTACCAGGTGGTTCCAGTTGACGGAACGCGTGAAGCTGCGCATCGACGGTCAATTCTTCAACGTGTTCAATCATACGAATTTCGGCCTGCCCGTTCTGACATACGCGGGGATTCCAGGACAACCTTCCACGCAGACCGGATTCGGAGCGCTCAGCTTCACCACTTCGCCCCCGACCGGACTGTTAGGAGTCGGATTGGGCGGAGACAGCTCGCCCAGGATGATCGCATTCCAGACTCGACTGGAGTTCTGACGCAGTCGCGAGGAGGTACCGGGGAAACGAGGAACCCGTTGAGCCGCGAAACAGATCTATCGGGAAGTTCCACTAGCAAGCAAGGGATCGTCATCACGCACGAGGACATTGATCGTGCACACGACCGAGCCCGCGTACGAGCCGCTCGTGCCCGTAAAGGTGCACTGTCGCGTTTGCGCCTGTTGTGGCTGCTGGTTGGGCCGGGGATCCTCGTCATGCTGGGCGAGAACGATGGCCCGAGTATGCTGTCGTACGCTGCCACGGGAGCGAAGTTTGGCATCGGTTTCTTCCTGCCGTTCATCGTCCTCACCTTCGCGATGGCCATCGTTGTCCAGGAGATGACCGTACGCCTCGGGGCGGCAACACATCGCGGTCATGCCGAACTGATCTTTGAGCGCTTCGGGCCATTCTGGGGATGGTTCTCAATGATCGACCTGGGCATTGGCAACTTTCTCACTCTGATCACAGAGTTCATCGCCATTAGAGCCGGGCTTGGTTTTTTTGGCGTGCCGCCGTGGGCCGCGATAATTGGTGCCCTTGGGCTGTTGTACACCGCCCTGATGACGCACCGCTATTGGACCTGGGAGCGGATCATCCTGGCGGCTGCCGCCTGCAATCTTGTGTTCATTCCCGTTGCTCTGATGACCCATCCGGCTTGGCACTTTGTCGGCCACGCGTTCACGGCCTGGAAGCCCCTTCCCGGCGGCCTCAACAAGGATACTTTGCTGATCGTGCTGGCTGATATCGGGGCCACGGTGACACCATGGATGCTCTTCTTTCAACAGAGCGCGGTGGTCGACAAAGGCCTGACGAAAAGCGATTTGAGGTTTGGGCGCTTCGATACAATGCTCGGCGCTGCTCTGGCCGCCGCCGCGGCCGTTGCCACAGTGATCGCAACGGCTCCGCTTTTTAATCACCACATGAGCGCCGAGAACTTTCAGGCCGCGGAATTCGCACAGGCGTTGGGTCCCGTCATTGGTCGGATTGGCGCGTCACTGTTTGCGCTCGGCATCGTGGAGGCGGGCCTGGTGGCCTCAATCACCATATCGATCTCGTCAGCCTATGCGTTTGGCGAGGTGGCCGAACGACCGCACAGTCTCAACCTGCCGATCCGGCAGGGTAAAGCGTTCTACTCCGTGCTGTTCATCTGTGCTACGGTGGCGGCAGCAATTGTCCTGATTCCGGGGCTGCCGCTCGTATACGTCGTTCTGGTGGTTAACGTGATTGCGGTATTGGCGATGCCTCCGGCCCTCGTGTTCCTTTTCATGCTCGTGAACGACCGGGAACTCGTGGGTGATATGGTAAGCCCCTGGTGGGCGAAAGCGATCGCGACTGCCGTTGTGATATTTCTGACCGCTGCCGGGGTTTTGTTTGGTGTCAGCGTGATCGCGCCGAATATATTGGCTGCATTCGGCGGGAACTAGAGCAACAATCAATGAACGAACAACAAGACTTGGTTGTATCGACGCTGGAGCCTGACCAGCTCGTCGATGCGAAAAGGCACCACGTTCCCCGGCGGCATTTGAAAGCGCCCGAAATCCTGTTGCTCTGGTGCCTACGCATCTACCTGCTATTCATGGTTGCTGTGGTCGTTTATCAGGCATGGACTGGCGCTCACAAAATTGGAGGTTGAGGACCACCGCTGAGCCGGCTCAGAGAACGCTATTCGAGTTCCCGGAAGACCCCGGCGATGCACCCTGTGCGGGCTGGGTCGCAAGCTGGTTTGTCCAAACCGCAGATGCTGGGTCCGGATTACTACCCGGAAGTCGGCATGGCACCCGGAGTGCCGCCATCGCCCACGCTGGGGATGAACAGGGCGCGATGCGCCGCTCACCCGAGAAGTCGATGTACATGATCGGCTGACGGCCAATCCGGAGGTGACCAGTGCGAAGCCGAACTTCCTCGAACGCCGTTTTGCGGGAGTCAGAGCTGGCGCTACCCTGTGGTTGTGCGTTACGCGTTCTTGAGCAAGCTTGCGGCTGGCTGCATAGCAGCCGCGATCTTTGCTGCAGCGATTCGAACCGACTTGCCCGCTGAACATATTTCGGAGTTGCTGGTAGGCAATCTTGCATTGACCGTCCTGCACTGGACCGTCGACGGAAAGCGCGGGCAGCTAGCGGGCTGGCTAGGCTCCGCCTGGAAGTTGCGTTTGGAGGGAGCCCTGCCGCAATGAGTGCTCTCTTGAGCTGGCGCGACGCGTACAAAGCGGGGGCCTCGGTCTGCGGCGGCAAGGGCTACAACCTGGCGCGGCTGGCTCGTTACGGCTTTCGGGTACCTCGCGGCGGGGTGCTGCCGGCCGGCGCGGCGCTCTCAGAGATCCGGGACGGTCTTGCCCAACTGGGACTGCTGGAGTCCAGAGTCGCGGTGCGCTCCAGCGCCACTGCGGAAGACTCGGCACGGGCCTCCTTTGCCGGCATCCATCGTAGTTATCTCAATGTGAGCGGCAGCGATTCTGTGCAGCAGGCAGCCCAGGGCTGTATCGACTCGCTCGAAACGCCAGAAGCCATGACCTATCGGCGCCGGATGGGCTTTGGCGAGGAAGAGGTGCGCTGCGCCGTAGTAATCTGCGAGATGGTGGAGGCGCGCTGTGCCGGCGTGGCCTTCTCCTGTGACCCAGCGACGGGTCGGCGCGATCTCATTTTGATCGATGCGGCGGAAGGCTTGGGCGAAGCGGTGGTGAGCGGGCGCGTCAATCCAGAACGTATGATCTGGCGCAACCAGTGCGGGGGGGTCTCGCGGGAAGGTGTTTCGGCCGTCGGTGCCTTGTTACCGGAGCCGATCGAAGAGGAACTCGCGCACTTGGTGGAGCGCGTGCACTGGGCTCTCGGCGAGGGCCGGGAGCCCCAGGATGTCGAGTGGGCCTATGACGGAGAGCGTCTTTGGGTGCTCCAGGCGCGCCCGGTCACCAGCTTGCCCCGCGCCGGATGGCCGCAGACGGCGGCGTTGCTTCGCCATTGGTCGACTGCCAACCTCAAGGACAACCTGCCCGGCGTACCGTGCGAACTCTCCTGGAGCTCTCTTAGCAATATCGTCGCGGAAGCTCTCTACGCCGCCCAGAAAGCCGTCGGATACCAGATCCCGCCGGGCATTGAAGTGGTTCGCCGCTTCCGGGGGCGCGCGTTCTTCGATCTCACCGGGATTCAGTGGGCCTTTTATGACGCCTTCGGAGTTCTGCCGGCCGATTCGGTGAAGGCGATCGGTGGATCCCAGCCGGTGATCCCAGTCCCGCTGGATCCGCTCAAGGGACCTCAAGGGTGCCGCCGGAGCATGGCGAGATTGCGGCTGCTGTCGAAGATCTGGAACTATTCAGGCAAAGCGCGATCCTCCCTCGAGAGTGCATTGAGTTACCAACGCAGCCTTCAAGCCATCGATTGGAGCACCCTTTCGCGCACCGACCTGCAACGCGCGATGGCGCAGATCACGAACGTGCAACTGGCACATCTGCCCGTCGCCGGATTGGCCAACAGCAGTTCCGGTCCATGGCAACTGGCGCTCGATGCACTCGTCAAGGATGCCGACCTGATCGCGCGACTGCAAACCGGCACCGGCGGAGTGGCCAGTGCGGAGCCGGGCTATCGTCTTTACGACGTCGCTCAAGGCAAGGCCACACTGGAGGAGTTTCTCCGCGATTTCGGCCACCACGCAGTCCGCGAGGCCGACTTTCTAAACCCGCGCTGGGCCGAGGATCCGTCGTGGATTCTCGAGCAAGTCAAGTTCATCCGCGCGAATCAGGCAACACGCAACTTGCGAGAAACCGCCGCCGAAGTCCGACGACAGGCGGAGCAGGAATTGAAGCGACGCTTCGGTTGGCGGACGCCTCTCCTGCTCTGGCTGGTGCGCAAGCTGCGCGCGGCTATGGCTGCCCGGGAGGCTGCCAAGTCAGCCCTGATTTGTCTGATGTTGCCCCTGCGCCGTATCGTGCTGGAGATCGGCCGTCGATTGGTGGCGGAAGGTAAACTGGATGCACCCGAGCAGGCACTTCACTTCGCTTTCAGCGATCTGACTTGTTGGCTAAGAGGATACTGGGATGGTGCGGGTGCACGCGAACTGGCGCAGGATCGGGCCTTGCGCCGCGAATCATGGCTCGCCGAAACTGCCCCGGATCTCATGACCGAAGAGCCAGATGGCCGGATGGCCTTGTCCGCGCAACCGATGGCTTCACTGTCAGAATCCGACACGTGGAACGGCATCGCAGTCTCGCCGGGCACGGCCACCGGAACCGCCCGCATTCTGTACACTCCAACCGACGCGGCTGGTTTGCAGCAAGACGACGTCCTTGTAGCCCCATCCACAGATCCTGGCTGGACCCCCCTGTTCCTGCGAGCCTCAGCCATTGTTGTCGAGACTGGCGGTTTTCTGAGTCATGGCGCCATTGTCGCTCGCGAATACGGCATCCCGGCCGTCGCCAACATCCCCGGGATCCTGAATGCGCTTCGGGACGGCGAAGCCATCACCGTTGACGGTTCCCGAGGCCGCGTGAGCCGCGCAGCCTGCGAGAAGAAGGGGCAGTGATCGGGTATTTGCGGATTACGCAAACGAGTGGAAGCTTGCTGGCGTTTTGCCAAGAACCAGCTGCTACACTTGGACGCCTGACGCCCGTTGGTGACGTGTGGCAGATCAACTGATAGATACCGCTTAACGCCGCCGCGTTTACCCACTCCGCAAAGCCACGGTAGCCGAACCGGCGGGATGTAGTTCCTGTATCACCGCGTATCCGGAGTTGACCCTGGCACGCGACGAGAGCGCGTGCCGGGCACGTTGTCCATATGTCGGGTTGTGGGAAATGTGGCGCGTTGATTACTTCCGGGAAACGCGCTTAGCGCAGCCCAACCGGTCGGTAACGTTGGCTCGTCATCGCAGCTGCGATGAGGACGTGTCGGGACTCATCCAGGAGTGCACGCAGGACGCTGAGACTCTCCATCAGTAGTACCCTCTCAAGTCCCCAATAGATCTCCGCCGCACTTGTGTGCGGCCGGTGTGCCCGTGAACATCGACAACTTGTTTTTCATCCTCTTGCTATAAGCGGCTAGTCTGCCATGACTTGTGGCTTTTCAAGTCACATTACCGAAATCATCCCAGCCCGCGCAGCCATGGGGTGTATTCTCTCACTTGCCCGTGCCTGTGAGAACCACCGTCTGTTTGCCTGAGAATGCGTTGTCGGTAACCGTCAAGCTGGCAGAAAACGTGTTCCTGGATACCGGTTTAAACGTGACGGAGATCGTACAACTTGCGCCGGCCGCGAGGGAACTCGGACAGGCGCTGGCCTGCATGAAGTCTGCCGTATTCGGGCCGGCGATTGCGATGTTCGTGATACTCAACGCCGTGGCGCCGGTGTTGGTCAGCGTCGCGGTCTTCGTGGTGCTGCTGTTGACTGGATGGGTCCCGAAGCTCAGGCTCTCAGGATCGAGATCAGCCTGAGGGTTTGTCACCGTCGCGGTCAGGCTGACCGTCTGCGGGCTGCCCGGCGCATTGTCTATGACGCTCAGTGTGGCGGTCTGCGGAGTGTAGTACGGACCCGCGACGAAGGCCACGGCA
>JBEKZH010000091.1:0-20073 GCA_049510065.1 Bryobacteraceae bacterium | reverse complement strand
ATGTGCGCAACAGCGCAGGCGGCATGGTGCCGCTGGGCACCCTGGCCACGGTGCAGCCCACAACCGGACCGGATGTAATCTACCGGTACAACCGGTTTCGCGCCGTCCAGTTGCTCGGCTCGCCGGCCGCGGGGTCGAGCAGCGGCCAAGCCTCGGCCGCCATGGAGCAGTTGTCGGCCGCCACGCTGCCCGTGGGATACGGCTATGAGTGGACCGGCACCACCTATCAGGAAAAGGAGGCGCAGGGCCACGAAGGCATGATCTTCGGCTTCGCGGCGGTGCTGGTGTTTCTCTGTCTCGCGGCCCTGTACGAGAGCTGGTCCATTCCGCTGGCTGTGTTGCTGGCTCTTCCGCTGGGCATTTTCGGGGCGCTGCTGGCCGTCTGGGCGCGCGACTTTCCCTACGACATGTACACGCAAATCGGAATCGTGACGCTGATCGGGCTGGCCGCCAAGAACGCCATTCTGATCGTCGAGTTTGCGCGCATGAGCCACGAGGAAGGCAAGTCCATCGTCGACGCCGCCATGGAAGCGGCACGGCTGCGGCTGCGCCCGATTCTGATGACCTCCTTCGCGTTCATCCTGGGCGTGGTGCCGCTGGCGCTGGCCATTGGCGCGGGAGCGGCTTCGCGGCGCTCGCTGGGGACGGCGGTGTTCGGCGGCATGAACGCGGCCACGATGCTGGCGGTGTTCATCGTGCCCGTGCTGTACGTAGTGATCCAGCGCGTCGGGGAGCGGAAGAAGCCATGAAGAGAGCTGCATTGGCTGTGTTGCCGGCTTTGCTGCTGGCCGGTTGCGCAGTCGGGCCCAACTACAAGCGGCCGGCCGTGACCGTGCCGGACCAGTATCGAGGCGCCGCCGCGGATGCTTCCTCGCTCGCCGACAAGAAGTGGTCCGATCTGTTCCAGGACGACGCGCTCAGGCAGCTCGTTGAGACGGCGCTCCAGCACAACTTCGATCTGGGGATCGCCTCGGAGCGCGTGCTGGAGGCCCGCGCACAGTTCCACATTCAGCGTGCGAACCAGTTTCCGAACGTAACCGGCCAGGCCAGCTTCACCGCGGCGCGCACGTCGGGAGCCAGCTCGTTCCAACCCATGCCTCCAGACACCTCGCTGCAGGGAAGCTACTCCCAAGCGGGACTGGCGCTCTCCTGGGAGCTGGACTTGTGGGGCCGCCTGCGACGACTTTCCGAATCGGCGCGGGCGCAGTATCTGGCAACCGAAGAAGGCCGGCGCGGCGTGGTGGTGTCGCTCATCGGCGACGTCATGAACGACTACTTCCTGCTGAGGGAGCACGATCTGGAGCTGGAGATCGCACGGCAGACGCGCGACATTGCGCAGGATAACCTCAAGCTGGTGGAGTTGCGCCATACGCGCGGCGCGGGCACCGGCCTCGATGTGCATCAGGCGGAGCAGTTCCTCTATACGGCCACCGCGCAAATGGCCAGCGCGCGGCGCGACATCGCGCAGACCGAGAACGCGCTCAGCCTGCTTGTGGGCAAGGCTCCGGGTGAGATCGCGCGCGGAAAGGCACTGGCGGAGTTGGAGACGCCGGCTCAGGTGCCGCCAGGGCTGCCGTCGACTCTGTTGGAACGGCGGCCGGACATTCGCCAGGCCGAGCAGACTCTGATCGCCGCGAACGCGCGCATCGGGGCGGCGAAGGCGCTGTACTTCCCGCAGATCACGCTGACCGGCTTCCTCGGCGGCCAGAGCATGGCGCTGGCGAAGTTGTTTGACGGGCCGGAGCGCCAGCAAGCGATTGCGCCCGCAGCCGTGTTGCCGCTCTTCAACGCGGGCCAGATCCGCGCCGGCGTGCATTTTTCGGAAGCGCAGAAACGCGAGATGGTGATTGGCTATCAGAAGGCCGTCTACACCGGCCTGCGCGAAGTTTCCGACTCGCTGGTGGGCTACACCGGAACTCGCGAACAGCGCACCCAGCAGGAGCTGCTGGTGAAGGCGCTCGGGGAGAGCACGCGGCTGTCGAACCTGCGCTACAAGGGGGGACTCGACAGCTACCTGCAGGTGCTCGATTCGGAGCGCAATCTGTTCCAGGGGCAGCTCGTTCTGGCGCAGCTCCGGTTCGCGGAGATGCAATCGTTCGTGCAGTTGTACCGGGCGCTGGGCGGCGGCTGGCAGTAGGGCGGTCGCTACTTCCCTGGTCTTTCCGGTGGCAGGAAGCCAATGGGCCGCTTCGGCGGTCCCGGCAGCGGCTGCGTAAGTTGCTTCAGGATGTCGAACACGACTTTGAAGCGCTGGTCGTATTCCTTCTCCATGGCCGCAAGGCGCTCGGCGAGATCCTTATGCTCCACGAGTATCTGTCGGAGCCGGACGAAGGTGCGCATGATGGCGATGTTCACCACGATCGCCCGTTCGCTGTTGAGGACCGTGGAGAGCATGGCGACTCCCTGCTCGGTGAAGACGCGGGGCAGATAGCGGCGTCCACCGCGACGTTCATTTGAGGTCGCAGTTTGCGACCTCAAAGAATCCGTTTCATCCGCAGTGAGCTGGAACGTGAAATCGTCCGGGAAGCGGGCGATGTTGCGTTTTACGGCTTCGTTCAGGCGCTTGGTCGGAACCTGATACAGCTCGGCCAGTTGGCTGTCGAGCATCACCTTGTGCCCGCGGATGAGGAGAATCCGCCGCTCGATCACCTCGATGGGCACGAGTTGCCGGCTGGTCAGCTTCTTCGGCACGGGTTCATATACCGTGTCGATTCGCATCCGGCAAAATCTCACATTTTCCGCGCGCTACCGTACCGTGCTCTCCACCTCGCTCAGCCAGTCCGGCCGCTTCAGCACTTCGCGCGGCCGGCTGCCGTCGGGCGGGCCGATGATACCGTCGCGCTGCATCACGTCGAGGATGCGCGCGGCGCGCCCGTAGCCCAGCCGCAGGCGGCGCTGCAGAATGGACGTGGAAGCTTTGCCCATCTCCAGCACCACGCGCACGGCATCCTGGTACAGGGCATCCTCGGGGCCGGCGATCTCGCCCTCCTCCTCATCAGCGCCATCCGGGGACGGCGGCGTGAGCAGGAACGTCGGATCGTAGTCGGGTTCCGCCTGCGCCTTCCAGGAATCCACCACGCGGTTGATCTCCGCTTCGGCTACGAAGGCTCCGTGCACTCGCACCAGCCGCGACGAACCCGGCGGCAGGAAGAGCATGTCGCCTTTGCCCAGCAGGTGTTCGGCGCCCATGACGTCGAGCACGGTGCGCGAGTCCACGCGCGTGGCCACGCGGAAACTGATGCGCGAGGGGAAGTTGGCCTTGATGAGACCGGTGATGACGTCCACGCTGGGCCGCTGGGTGGCCAGCACCAGGTGCATGCCCACGGCGCGCGCCATCTGCGCCAGCCGGGTCACCGCTTCCTCCACGTTGCCGCGCTCCACCATCATCAGGTCCGCCAGCTCGTCGATGATAATCAGGATGTAGGGCAGCGGCCGGAGCTCGTCTTCGACGATAAGCGGGTCCTCCTCCTCGAAGAGATTGCGTGGCTGGCTCTGCAGTTGCCGCACCTTCTTATTGAACTGGTCGATGTTGCGCACGCCCTGGGAAGCCAGCAGCTTCAGGCGGCGCTCCATCTCGAACACGGCGTTGCGCAGCGCGTTGGTGGCCTTCTTCGGATCGGTGATCACCGGCGTCAGAAGATGCGGAATGCCCTCGTACATGCCCAGCTCAACGCGCTTGGGGTCCACCATGATCATGCGGACTTCGTCGGGAGTGGACTTGAACAGCACCGACATGATCAGCGAATTGAGCATGACGCTCTTGCCCGATCCGGTGGAGCCGGCAATCAGCAGATGCGGCATCGATTCGAGCGCCGCCACTTTGATGCGCCCGCTGATGTCCTTGCCCAGGCAGATGGTCAGACGCGAGGTGGAATTCTGAAACTCATCCGATTCCAGAATCTGCCGCAGGCTGATGACCTCGCGCTTCGAGTTCGGGACTTCGATTCCCACGGTCGGCTTGCCGGGGATACGCTCAATCAGAATCGACTCGGCCTGCAAGCCCAGACACAGGTCCTCGGAGAGCGACGTAATGCGGCTGTACTTGATGCCCGCTTCGGGCTTGTATTCGAACGTGGTCACCACCGGCCCGGGATTGATCTGCACCACGTTGCCCAGCACGTTGAATTCGTCGAAGCGCGACTTGATGCGCGCGGCGATCTCCTTCAGCTCGCCGCCGTCGTACGGGTTGCGCGCCTGCGGCTCGTTCAGCAGCTTCGTCGACGGAATCTCGTAGAAGTTGGAGCCGCTTTCCACGGGCCCGGGTTTGCGCGGGCGCGGCGCCGGCTCCGTTTCCGGAACCACCGGCCTCGCCGGCGGCGGCTCGGCAACCGCATATTCGAGCGTGTGGATGGGAATCTCCTCCGGCTCGGGCTCGCCGGCGGGAATGAACTGCTCAACCGGTTCGTAGCGGGACTCCCACGGAGGCAGATCCGCGGTCGCGTCTCGCTTGTCCTGGCGCCTCGCGTCTCTCTTCTCCTGGCGCAGACGGGCCCGCTCCGCCGCTTTCGCCCGCCGCCGCGCCCGCCAGGCGCTCCAACTCCTGCCGATCCGATGCAGCGCCCGGCCCGGGCCAGACAGCCAGCCGCGCAACGCCGTCATGGAGAACTTCGACAACAGGTACAGCGACAGGATCAGGCAGACTCCGGTGAGCAGCGCGGTCCCCAGCGGATTCAGCGACACAACCAGGTAGTCCGCGAGTAGCGTGCCAATCACGCCGCCGCTGGCAAACGTGCCGTGCCACGGCCGCCACGAGGTGATGAGGCAAGCCCCCGTGGAAACGCTCAGCACCAACAACGTGGAACCGCCCACCCGAACCCACGCGGCCTCAATCGGCCGGGAGCGGACCCACTTCCACGCCAGCGCCCAGGTGAGCACGGGAAGACCGAAGGCCGTGAGCCCGAACACCTGGAAGAGCAGGTCGGCGACATGAGCCCCAACGACGCCCATGAGGTTATGAGCGCGCACTGCGCCAGCGGCGGTGTTCCACGAGGGATCCTGCGGAAAATAGGAGATCAGGCTCAGTGCGATGAAGACGCCGGCGACTGCACACACAAACGCCGCGGCTTCATTGAGCCTGTTATGGCGCGTAGGTCCAAGAATACTCATCCCGCGATTCGCGGGCAGCCAGAGCGAATCCATTATGACAGAAAGCCGGCCGTCCGGGAAGGCCCAGTCTTGTCTCATACAAGATGAGCCTGAAGGAAGGGTTTGTTTCTCACACAAGATGAGCCTGAAGGGGAAGAGGGACCGCATGCTGGGAGTTGATCGTCAGCATGCAGGGTGGAGAACGTTTGAGCCTGGAGCAAATCCGGGCGTTTGTGACAGCCAGCGATGAGGTGCACTTCGAAGGCCGCCATCGAGAGGAGGTCTATGGCTGGGTGAGCGAGACGCTGCAACAGCACGGTTACTACCTGGCGAAGATGACCGGACTGAGCCGGGCGCAGGTGACCCGCCTGGTGAGGCAGTATCGGGAGCATTGCGAAGTGAAAGCGAAACCGTACCGCCGACATCGCTTTCGGAGCCTCTACAGCCGCGCCGATATCGAGCCGCTGGCGGCGGTGGATGAAGCGCACGAGGCGCTCAGCGGACCGGCGACGCGGAAGGTTTTACAGCGCGAGTTTCACGACTACGGGCACCGGCAATACGAACGGCTGGCGCGCCTCTCGGTGGCCCATCTGTATCGGTTGCGGCAGACGCGCACCTGCCGGCAGCGGCGTGTAGTCTACCAGCCGACGCGACCGACCAGAGTGGCCATAGGGGAGCGGAGGCGACCGCGACCGGAGGGGCGGCCGGGATATCTGCGCGTGGACACGGTGCATCAGGGCGATCTGGATGGCGTCAAGGGGGTCTATCACATCAGCGCCGTCGATGAGGTGACGCAGTGGCAGGTGGTGAGTGCGACCGCCCAGATCAGCGAGGCGTGGCTGCTGCCGGTGCTGGCGGACATGCTGGAGCAGTTCCCATTTCGCATCCGCGGTTTCCATTCCGATAACGGCAGCGAGTACATCAATGAGACCGTGTCGAATCTGCTGAACAAGTTGCTGGTGGAGCAGACCAAATCGCGGCCGCGGCATTCTAACGATAACGGTCTGGCGGAGTGCAAGAACGGGGCGGTGATCCGGAAACACATGGGATTCGGGTACATTGCGGCGCCGCATGCGGAAGCGAGCGCCGTTTTCTACAAAGAGCACTTTAATCCGTGTTTGAACTTTCATCGGCCCTGCGGAGTACCCGAAGAAATCGACACAGGCAAAGGCAGGATCAAAAGGATCTATCGCTGGTATGCGACGCCGTGGGAGATCCTGCGGCAACTGCCGGATGTGGCGGGAGCCCTGAAATACGGTGTATCCATCGAGCAACTGGATCGGCAGGCACGAATACAAAGTGACACCGAATCGGCGGCGCAGATGCAGGAAGCCCGGCGGAAACTGTTCGCTACATTCCAACAAAGGCAAAGCGCATGAAACAACACGGCGGTGGAAATGGCGGGCGGTGGACGCCGGGGAAAACCAAAAGCGGGTTTCCCACGGCGCCCACCGCCCTCGGAAACACACGCTTCGGGCTCTCCGGGAGCGGCGGAAACCTGACGCATCACTTCAACCCCGTCGCGGTTCACTCCAACATCGCCGACCCTTCCTACGGAATCTTCTTCGGAGAGAACAGGCACCTGTTGCGCGCCGATTGCGAAGTGATTTTCTGAAACATCAATAGCGGACCGTTGAAGTCCTGTATCTTGCCGTTGAGCCTATTCTGCAACTCACTTGCTGATTTCTGATCGCCAATAGAGTGGAGCTCCAGTATTCTCTGTTCATAGATGCAACTCACTTGCATAATAATGACGGTGGCCAGCTTGATGCTATCCGTCGCGGTGGCCCAGGAACCGGCCACGTTCATCACCTACACCCATCAGATGGAAGAGCCCGGCAACCTCGAACTCGAGAGCCATAGCGTCACCGGAGTCCCCGATGGTGGCAACCGCTTCTTCGGCACGGCTGTGGAGTTCGAGTACGGACTCCGGGGCTGGTGGACCATGGAGTTCTACCTGGACGGCCAGACAACTGCGCACGACAGCGCGGTGTTCACCGGCTTCCGCTGGGAGAACCGTTTTCATCTCGTATCCGGCGAGCACTGGATCAACCCTGTGCTCTACTTCGAATTCGAAGACATCAACGGCGCCGACAAAGGCCTGCTGGAGGTGGTCGGCAACGACGGCCAGGCGGACTTGCTGGACAGCAACGCCGAGTCGCGTCGAGAAAGGCAACGGGAGCTCGAAGCCAAGCTGATTCTGGGCAGCTACGTGAAGGGCTGGACCATCGCCGAGAACTTCATCGCCGAAAAGAACCTGGCGCACGAGCCATTTGAATTCGGCTACGCGGTGGCGGTGACGCGGCCGCTGACTCTCGCGGCTCGGCCCAACGAATGCAGATTCTGCGCCGAGAATTTTCAGGCGGGTGTGGAGGCGTACGGCGGCCTGGGCACGCACAAGAACTTCGGTCTGGCGGACACCTCGCATTACATTGCCCCGTTGCTGGCGTGGTCGCTGCCGAGCGGCGTGACGCTGAAGGTCTCGCCGGGATTCGGGCTGACCGGATCGAGCCTGCCATTCCTGCTCCGCGTTGGTGTGTCCTATGAGATCTCGCAGATCGGCCGGCTGTTCCGAGGTAGACGATGAAACGGTTGATCGTGCTTATGGTATTTGCCGCCGGTTTGCGCGGCGATCTGCTCCAGCGTGCGCCGGCCTCGGCCGCGGCGAAGACGAATCCGTTGCAGGGGCAGCGCGATGCCTGGCTCGCCGGCCGCAAGCTGTTCGCCCACCATTGCGCCGCGTGCCACGGTGAACAGGCGGAAGGACGCGGGAAAGCACCGCCACTGGCCCAGCCGCTAGTGCGTGGGGCGGCGCCGGGAATCCTGTTCCATGCGATCACCAACGGCTCGCTCCGTGCCGGCATGCCGTCGTTCGCGGCGATCCCGGAACCCCAGCGCTGGCAGATTGTCACGTATCTGAAGGGCCTGTAGCAACCTTATTCCGGCGGCAGTTTGGCCAGTTGCTGCCGGGCCCACAGCCGGTTCGGGTTGAGCTCGAGCGATTTCTCGATGGCCTTCCGTGCCTCCGCCGGCTGGTTGGACTTTCGCAGGGCGACGCCCAGCCACAGCCACGCGTCGGCCGACCTGGGGTTGAGCGCGATGGCTTTTCGGAAGTCCCGAATGGCCTCATCGACTCCGCCGCCGAATGCGGACGGCAGGTAGAACATGCCCACGCCATGGCTGAGGTGAGCGTCCGAAGATTTGGGATCGAGCTGAACGGCCTTGTCGACGGATTCCAGCGCGCACCGGCCGTGGCGCAGACCGGCCAGGCCCGCGCTCGACACCGCCTGACCGCAGAGCGTGCCGAGAATGCGGTGGTACTCGGCCGAATTGGGTTTCAGGTCCACAGCGCGCTCGGCGGCCCCGATGCCGGATTCGGCGGCGGCGAAGGCGCGCGGTTTGTCGTGCACCTCGATGGCTACCTCGGCGAGGTACGAGTGCGCCAGCGCGAGTTGGTATTGCGCGTCGGCGTCCTGCGGCCGGGCCTTTGCGGCAGCGGCGCTGGCGGCAACCATGTTCTCCAGAGTGGCGCGGTCCTGCCGGTCGCGGGCCTGCTGGAGCGGGGCCGCGGCCAGCAGAGTGGCAGCCAGAGCGGAAGCGAGCACGAGGGTTCTCATCCACTTCCAATTTTACTGTGCCGCCGCCGCACCGAATAGAATGGACCCAATGGTTCCGCCCATACCCCAGGTCACCCTCGAGCAGTTCGAGACCGAGTACCGCCACCTTCATCTGCTCCATGCCGCGGTGGACCATTGGGCCGCGCGGACACCCGGCGACGCCGTGGTCATCAACGCCACGCGCGGAACGCGGCTGACGTGGGCCGATCTTCAGCGCGGGTCCATGGCGCTGGCCGGCGAACTGGCGCGCATGGGCCTCCGCAAGGGCGACTTCCTCGCCGCTTCGCTGCCCCTGCTGAACGAGCACATCCTGCTCCAGTACGCCTGCTTCCGCCTGGGTGTCATCCACACGCCGCTCGACCTGCGGCTACAACCCGCCGAGGTGCTGCGCTCGCTCGGTCTGGTGCGGCCGAAAGCGTATCTGTTCCTCGGCAAAACGCCCACCGTGGATTTTGCCGCACTCGGCGAGGCCGTGCGCCAGCGCTGCGATTTCGTCGAGCACCTGATTCAGTTCTCGCCGCCGAACGAGTGCATCTCCGGCGCCACCAGCTTTGCCGATGTGATGACGCGCGCCATGTCCGCCGCGGTCCCAATCCGGACCGACGTGAGCGAGCACGACGGCGCGCAGGTGATCTTCACCACCGGCTCCACCGGCTCGCCCAAACCCGCGCTGCTTTCTCATCGCGGCATCGCCTGCCAGAATCTCTGCCTCGGCCGGGCCTTTGGCTTTGGACCGGATCAGCGCGTGCTCTGCAATCTGCCGGCATCGCACGTGGGCGGGCAGGCCGAGTCGCTGATGACCTGCGTGTTCATGGGCGGAGTGGCCGTCACGCTGGAGATCTTCGACGCGGTGAAGTCGCTGGAGGCCATCGAGAAGCACGGGGTGACGCTGGTGGGCCAGATCCCCGCCATGTTCAATCTGGAGTGGCACACGGCGGACTACGAGCGCCGCGATCTGGCGAATCTTCGCGCGGCGGTGTACGGCGGGCAGGCGGTTCCGCGGCCGTTCCTCGAACGCATGCTGCGGATGGCGCGCACCATTGGAACGGGTCTTGGCCTCACGGAAACGTCGGGCTTCTGCACGTTCACCGGCCTCACCCACGATGCCGATGCCATTGCCGGGGGCGTCGGCTGGGACATGCCCGCTTACCCGGTGTCCATCCGGCAGCCGATGAACGCCGACGGCTCGGCTGGCATCGAAGTGTCCGCCGGAGAGATCGGACATGTCTGTTTCCGGGGGCCGCAGAACTTTCTCGGCTACGTGCGCGATCCCGACGCGACAGCCGCGGCGCTCTCCGGCGACGGCTGGCTCTACACGGGCGACATGGGCGCGGTGAACGAGCACGGCCTGCGCCTCTCCGGGCGCGCGAAATGGGTGCTGAAACCGTCGGGCTACCAGGTGTTCCCCGGCGACGTGGAGAATCACATCGGCATGCTGGTGGAGAAAGTGGCCAGCGTGGGTGTGGTGGGGCACGCGCACAACACGTGGAGCGAGGGGATCATCGCCTTCGTCGAAAAGCGGCCAGGCGCGGACTGCACGGACGCCGAACTGAAAAAGCACGCGCGATCGCTGACGTCGTACATGCGGCCGCTCCACTACGTCATTCTGGAACCCGGCGCCATGCCGCTGAACCGTACCGCCAAGGTGGACGTGGTGCGCCTGCAGGAAATGGCGAAGGAAGAGGTTCGCAGGCTCCGCGAGCGCGGGCGCTGGGACGGCGGGAACGAGCCTGCGGGAGAATAGCGATGATCTCTATGTCGCGCCGCATTGCCATCGCCCTCCTGATTCTGGCCATCCCCTCCGTCTTCGGAGCCGCCAAATGCCCGCTGGAGCGCCCGGTATCGCCGGGAGACACGCTCCCCGGTCTGGCCGATTTCTACTTTGGAGACACCCGGTACTGGTCCGCGATTCTGCTGGCCACGAACTCCCGCACCCCGCAGGGCTTTCCGTTCCTGGCCAACGTCAACGACATCGGCAAGGCCGCGAAAGTGTGCGTCCCGGATCTGCCGGAGGCGCAGCAACTGCGGTCGCAATACGAGCACTATTTGCGCGCTGTTCATGAAACGGCTCTGCCCGAACCCTGGCAGGTGGTTGGGAAACTGGTGGAGTTTCCACCCGATCGCGAATTGCACGTGGTGGGCTGGAATCGTGACGACCAGCTCCGGACGTTTCGCGGCCCTGGGGGAAGCTTCGTCACCACCGCGCCGGCCGAGCTCTGGGTGACGGTTGAGCCACACCTGCGGGACTTCTGTACCGAGTTCACCCGCAGCCACGGCGCGAATCTCGATCAGCTAACTCTGCGCCTGGAGCAGCACCTGGGCCTGGCGCCGGCCAGCAACAAGGTGGGCTTCATCAGGATCCGGCTGGCGCACCCCACCGCGGATGTCATCTTCCGCCCCTGCATGTCGCCGGTCACCAGCAGCACGAACTGCCCGACAGGGCCTCCGCGCGATGCCGGCGACAACCACAGGAACTGGGTGTACAGGCAGTATTACTCGTCCTACGGGCAATCGCAGATCGGCCTCTTTCCGTGGACCGCGCTCGGCTACACGTTCGACTGGGCTCCCGGCGCTCCCGGCAAAGGCGAGTTCGAACGATATGGCGAAAGCGAGTTCGTGATTCCGAAGGGCGCGCCCGTGGAAATCACCGGCACGGTCAGCACCGCGGAGTATTGCAGGCCGAACTGACGGAGCGGCCGGATCAGGCTGCGGCCACGTGCAGGGCCACGTGATGATCCAGACGGGCGACAAGTTCGCCCGGCGATCGCACGCTGGCCAGCGGCAACACGGTGCAGGTCGCCTCAACGGACCGCGGCAGCGCGATGACGGGCCGCCGCGCGGCGATGATGACAAACGAGGTGGCGGTCCAGCGATAAGCTCGCGCGCCGTCCGGAAGAGCGCCGATGTGAGCGGCAATCTCCTCCAGCACCGCGTCACCGGGCGCATAGCCACAGCGCTCGTAGATCAGGTGGACCCGGTCGGCCACAACCGTAGCCAGCCAGCCCGGATTGCCCGAGCGAAGAGCCGCTTCGATGGCCCGCTCGGCATGGGCCCGCCCCGGAAGATTCGCCAGGTTCGTTGCGTCTCTCTCTACACCTGCGTGTAACATTGGGAGCTTTGTTTGTTTGATCGGCCCAAAGCGGCGCGGGCTTTATGGCCCAGCTATTTCATGCTGAGCAGGAGCCAGACCGAAACGCCAATCACGCCCGGCAGCAGGATCTCGGCCCAATGCCGCAACAGCGTGCGCCAGTCGAAGCGCCAGCTCCTTCGGGCGCCGCCCCGCGCCTGCAGGGCAGCCGCAAGGCGGGATCGCACGCCGGAGGGCAGGCCGCGTATGGCGCGCACAATCTCTTCGCGCCCGCGCCGGTCTGCAATCAGGATGGTGGCCGAGTTCAGGCCGTTCGTGGTCTGCTCCAGCTTCTGGCGCAGCGGCGTGGGAATCTCGTCGACGGACCGGTACACTCGCGTTTCGTCGCCAACCGCGATAAAGATGGTGGAGCTGCGAATCGTCTGGCGAGGCATGGCACGCTTCCTCAAGGTACGGCGACCTGGGGCCGCAGGGGATGCCGCACCGCGGCATCCCCCGCATGCTCCAATATAACCTGAATGAAACCCAGCGCCGCCTTCGAAAGCGCTTTGTCCTTGCGGTAGATCAGACCGAGGTGGCGAATCATCGGCTCGGGCGACAGCGACGCCACCCCCAGCCGTCCGCTTTCCACCTCTTCCCGGCAGTGCGACACCGCCAGGAACGAGTATCCGAGGCCGGCCATCACGAAGCGCTTGATCATCTCCGTGGAATCCAGCTCCATGGAGACGTGAATCTCGTTCTCGACCGGTTCCAGCCAGGTGTTGAGGCGGGTGCGCGTGGTGCCCGATTTCGGCAACAGCAGCGGCTTCGCAATCAGTTCGCGGCAGCCCACGCCCTCCCGCGAGGCCAGCGGGTCCCCGGCCCTGGCGAGCAGCTTGATCTCGTCGGTGTGGATCTTCACCACCTGCAGCTTCTTCTCCTCGACGGGCAGTTGGGTGATGCCGAAATCGGCCAGATTGTCCAGCACGGCCTGCACCACGCGCGCGCCGTAGGAGCGGTCCACCAGAAGCTGCACGTTGGGGAACTCCCTGATGTATTCGGAGAAGACGCGCGGCAGCACGTAGATGCAGGTAGCCTCGTTGGCGGCGATCACCAGCTCGCCTCGGGGAACCCGTTCCAGCTCGTTGATGGCGTCCTGAGCGCGGCGGCGCAGGTCCAGAATCTGCTCGGCGTAGTCGGCGAAGATGCGTCCCGCGGTGGTCAGCGAGATGCGCGTGCCCAGACGTTCAAACAGAGTGCTGTTCAGGTCCTGTTCGAGCTGGCGGACCTGGGCGCTGATCGCCGGCTGAGTACGGTAGCAGGTCTGGGCCGCTTTCGAGAAACTCTTCAGGCGAACGATCTCGAGGAAAGTATGGAGCTGGTCGAGGTCCATTGGAGCCTGGTGGTCCGGCAGCCACGGGGCCGGACATTCGTCCGGACAAGACAGAGTCCGGAAATGTTGTGGTTGCCTCATTGTAGCAGCACCGGAGACCAGGAGGAGACTGGGGGATTTCGCGCGCTTCAGGCCGGCGGGAGCAGGCCTGGCAGACTCCGATTGCGGCGGATGCCCCGATTCTGCCAGGCCCTCCCCGGTCAGGACGCGATCGGGATGCGCAACAGAACGCTACCATACACCAGCACCACGTGGCAGGAGTGTCACTTTGGGCGAAATGCCCCAGATTCGAAAGGCATATGCCCCCGAGAGGGCTGTCGAGATTCACTGAATTGGAATTCGTCACTTATTCCTCAGTGATTTAGGAGGCCCCAGTGGCGAGCTGAGAAAGGAAGGGGGATTGCTGCACTCAGGTTAGAACGACATGCCCCGCCTAATTGAAATCACGGAACTTGTACTTCGCGATGCCCACCAGAGCCTGATGGCGACGCGCATGGCCATGGAAGACATGATCCCCGTCTGCGAAGACCTGGACAATGCCGGCTACTGGTCGCTGGAGTGCTGGGGTGGCGCAACATTCGATTCCTGCATCCGCTTTTTGAACGAAGACCCCTGGGAACGCCTGCGCACCTTCAAGAAACTCATGCCAAAGACGCCGCTGCAGATGCTGCTGCGCGGCCAGAACATTCTGGGCTACCGCCACTACGGCGACGACGTGGTGGAGCACTTCGTGGAGAAGGCCGCCGTCAACGGCATGGATGTGTTCCGCATCTTCGACGCGTTGAACGATCCCCGCAATCTGCGCACGGCTATCAATGCGGTAAAAAAGACCGGCAAGCATGCGCAAGGCTGCATCTGCTATTCCACCAGCCCGGTGCACACCATCGGGGCGTTCATCGACCTGGCCGAGCAACTGGTGGAGATGGGTTGCGATTCGATCTGCATCAAGGACATGGCTGCGCTGCTCAAGCCACAACCGGCGTACGAGCTGGTGAAGGGCATCAAGGAACAGTGCGGGAAAGAAACGCTGGTGCACATCCATACCCATGCAACGACGGGGGTTACGCTGGTGAGCCTGATGAAGGGCATTGAGGCGGGCGCGGATATGGTGGACACCGCGGTCAGCTCCATGAGCCTCGGACCGGGCCACAACCCCACCGAAAGCCTGGTAGAAATGCTGGAAGGCACCGGTTACACCACGCGTGTGGACATGGAGCGAATCCATCGCGTGAACGAGTATTTCCGCAAGATCCGCAACAACTACAAGAAATACCTCACCGACTTCCAGGGCGCCGAGACGGACATTTTCAAGAGCCAGATTCCCGGCGGCATGCTCTCCAACATGGAGAGCCAGCTCAAACAGCAGGGCGCGGGCGACAAGGTGCAGGAAGTGCTGGCCGAAGTACCGGTGGCGCGCAAGGCTGCCGGGTATCCGCCGCTGGTGACGCCCACCAGTCAGATTGTGGGCACGCAGGCCGTGTTCAACGTGCTGATGGGTGAGTGGAAGGCCATGAGCGGAGAGTACGCGGATTTGATGCTGGGCTACTACGGCGCGACGCTCGGCCCCAAGGACGAAAAGGTGCAGCAGATCGCGGCGGAAAAGACGAAGAAGCCGGTGATCACCTGCCGGCCGGCCGATCTGATTCCGGCCGAATTCGACAAACTGCGCGGCGAAGCGCTGAATCTGGAGGGAGCCAACGGCAGCGACGAGGACGTGCTGACCTACGCGATGTTCCCGCAGGTTGCGCCGAAGTTCTTCAAGACGCGCCACGAGGGCCCGAAGAACCCGAGCAAGGAGGCGCCCGCCCCGCAACCGAAAGAGGCGACGGCGGACAAGCCCGCTGCCCCGCACCCGGGCCAGCTTTCCGGCCCCATCACCTACGCGGTGACCTTCAATGGCCAGTCGCACAAGGTGACGGTGGCGCCGGGCGAATAAGCGCCAGAGGCGAACCAGGCAACAGGAGACAGGAATTCATGGCAAACGTTACAGCCTCGAAGATGGACGAGAAGATCGAGCTGCTCCGGAAGACGCGCAAACATCTGGAAGCGGGCGGCGGAGAAGAACGCCTCGAAAAGCAGCGCAAACAGGGCAAGCTGACGGCGCGAGAGCGGGTGGAGCGTCTGGTGGACGCGGGCACGTTCCAGGAGATCGGCCTTTTCGCGAAGCATCGCCAGACCGGCTTCGGCATGGCCAAACAGGAACTGGCGGCCGAGGGCGTGGTCACCGGATGCGCCAACATCGAGGGCCGGCTGGTGCATCTGGGCAGTCAGGATTTCACGGTCGCCGGCGGTTCGGCGGGCGAGGTCCATTCCGACAAGATCGTCGAAATGATGATCGGTTCTCTTAAGACCGGGTCGCCTTTCGTTTTCATAAATGACTCCGGTGGCGCTCGTGTGCAGGAAGGCATCGACAGCCTGGCCGGCTACGGGCGCATTTTTTACCACAACACCATGCTCAGCGGCGCGGTGCCGCAGATTTCTCTGATCTGCGGCCCGTGCGCGGGCGGCGCGGCATACAGCCCCGCGCTGACGGATTTCATCATCCAGACCAAACAGGCGCAGATGTTCATCACCGGACCCGGCGTGATCAAGCAGGTGACCGGAGAGGTGGTGACGGCGGACCAGTTGGGCGGTCCGGGAGCGCAGATGAATCAATCCGGCGTGGTGCATTTCGTGGCCGAGAACGACGAGCACGCGGTGGAGATCTGCAGGAAGCTGCTGAGCTATCTGCCGTCGAACAATCTGGAAGACCCGCCGCGGCTGCCGTACGAACTGGAAGAGGGCCGGGACGAAGAGCTGAACCATCTGGTGCCGGACGATGGCAAAAAGGGCTACGACATCCGCACGGTTATTTCGCGGCTGGTGGATTATGGCGATTTTCTCGAAGTGCAACCCTACTGGGCGGCCAACGTGGTGATTGCGTTCTCGCGGCTGGCCGGGCGCTCGGTAGGCATCGTGGCCAGCCAGCCGGCGGTACTGGCCGGCGCGCTCGACATCAACTCGTCGGACAAGGTGGCGCGCTTTGTGCGTTTCTGCAACGCCTTCAACATCCCGCTGATCACGCTGGTGGACGTTCCCGGCTTCCTGCCGGGCGTGCAACAGGAGTACGGTGGAATTATCCGGCACGGCGCGAAAATGCTGTTCGCGTACTCGGCCGCGACTGTTCCCAAGCTGACCGTGGTGCTGCGCAAGGCCTACGGCGGAGCGTATCTGGCCATGTGCGGCAAGGACCTGGGCGCGGACCGTCTGATCGCCTGGCCGAGCGCGGAGATTGCGGTAATGGGCGCCGAGGGCGCGGTGGACGTGGTGTTCCGCAAGGAGATTCAGGCGGCCGCGGACCCGAAGAAGAAGCGCCAGGAGATGATCCAGGAGTATCGCGACAAGTTCTCGAACCCCTATGTGGCCGGCGCGCGGCGTCAGGCCGACGACGTGATTGAGCCGGCGGAGACGCGGCGCTATCTGGTGGCGGCGCTGGAAGCGCTGCACACCAAACGCGAATTGCGCCCGCCCAAGAAGCACGGGCTGATCCCGCTATAGCGAAACGGAGCCGACCCGGATGAAGAAGACTACGAACGGCGCTCTGGATGCCGGCCGCCTCACGGCGCTGCTGGAAGAAGTGAACGATCGCCTCCGCGGCATGGAGGAACGAATCCACAACCTGGAACTGCGCGTCGGCGAAGCGGCGAAGCCGGTGGTGAGTGCGCCGGCGCCGGTCGCGGTGGCGAAAGAGGAAGAGGAGCGGATCGAGCCGGAGGTCCTGATGGTGATCGCGGCCGCGGTGGCGGCGTTCATGGGCCAGAAAGCCCGCATCCGCCGCGTTCGCCGCAGTGCGACCCCGGGCATGAACCCATGGGCGCAGCAGGGCCGGGTCAGCATTCAGGCATCGCACACCGTGCGGTAGGCAAGGCAGGGGTAAAGTGAAACTGAAGATCACAGTCGACAACAAAACGTACGAAGTAGAGGTGGAAGCGGAAGAGTCGGAAGTGGTGCACGCGCCCGCGGCGTATCGCCCGGTGTCGTGGTCGGCGCCATCGGCTCCGGCGCCCGTGACCACGCCGGCTGGCGGCGCGTCATCCGGTAATGGCGAAGCGGTGGATGAGAGCAAGGTTTGCCGCAGCCCCATGGTGGGGGTGGTGGTCCGGCTGAACGCGCAGGAAGGGCAGGCGGTGAAGGTGGACGATTCGCTCCTGGTGCTGGAAGCGATGAAGATGGAAACCACCATCACGTCGCCGGTGGCCGGAAAGATCAAGCGCGTGAGGGTGGGCGCGGGCCAGAGCGTGCAGGCCAACCAGGTGCTGGTGGACTTCGAATGAGGACGGGCGGCCTGAGCGGCCGCCGCAGGCCGAGGGCCTGCCCCACAATCAGGAGATATGAACGTGCAGGTGGATACGCAGAACGATGTGCAGAGCGCGGTGCCCGGGTTTCTCTTTGTCGATCACGTGGCCATCTCGGTGAAGACAGGAGACCTGGAAGGCCAGGTGAACGCTTACAAGCTGCTGGGCTTTACCGAGATTCATCGCGAAGAAGTGTACGGCGGCGATCAGGTGCGCGAGGTGCTATTGCGGATCGGCGACGGTCCGAACCTGATCCAGTTGCTGGCGCCGTTGAACGAGAATTCGCCGGTGGCGAAGCTGATGGAGCGCAACGGCGGACGCGGCGGATTCGCCCACGTGGCTTTTCGGGTGGCCGACATTCAGAAAGCCTTCGATTTCATGAAGGCGAACGGGTTTAACATCATTGACAAGGCCCCCCGGCCCGGTTCGCGCGGCACGATGGTGTTTTTTGTGCATCCCAAGGCGTTTGGGTTTCTGATTGAAGTTGTAGAGGAGCGCGCAAAATGAACGCTGCACAGGCGGAGCCTCTGTTCGCCGAATTCCCGCCGGTATCCACGGCGGAGTGGGAGGCGGCGATCGCGAAAGACCTGAAGGGCAAGGATCCAAAATCGCTCGTCTGGAAAACCGAAGACGGCTTCGAGGTGAAGCCGTTTTATCGTTTGGAGGATTCGCCCGGTTTGCCGGCGCTGCGGGATTTCCCCACCGGCTGGAAGATCTGCGCCGAGGTGACGGATTTCGAGACGGCCATGGAAGTGGTGGCGCGCGGAGCGCAGGCCATCCAGTACTGGCCGGAGAACGAGGACGCGCTGGAGGCGCTGCTGGCGCGGCTTCCTCTCACCAAAGTGGAAGTGCACATCCGCGCGGGCGGGCAGGCCGCTTCACTGTTGCGCGTGATTCGCCACTTCGCGGGTCGGGTGCATGGTTCGCTGAACTGCGGGCCGACGCACGAAGCCGCGAATATCGCACCGGATTTTATTCCGTTCGTGATCAACGCGGGCCGATTCGACGAAATCGAGGCCACGGCCACCCAGGAACTCGCGCTGGCGCTGGCCCAGGGCTCCGAGTACCTGGCTGAACTGGGGCTGGTGGCCGGCCAGATTGCGTTTTCTTTCCCCGTCGGCTCGAACTACTTCTTCGAGATCGCCAAACTCCGCGCCGCGCGCCTGCTCTTGCCGCGCGTGGTGACCGCCTACGATCCGCACGCGCGGCCCACGACGCGGATCTTCGCGCAGACTTCGGAATGGAACAAGACCGTCTACGATCCGTACGTGAACATGCTGCGCGGGACCACCGAGGCGATGTCGGCCATCATTGGCGGAGCGGAGCTGGTGACGGTGACGCCGTTCAATTCGGCCTTCGCCGGGCCGGACGCGTTCGCACGGCGGATGGGCGTGAACACGCAACTCATCCTCCGCGAAGAAGCGCACTTCGACGAACTGAGCGATCCGGCTTCCGGCTCGTGGTACATCGAAGCGCTCACGGACACCATGGCGCGCGAGGCCTGGAAGCTGTTCCAAGAGATGGAAGCGGCGGGTGGATACAGCCGGGCGATTGGTTCGGGTCTGGTGGACCGCCTGGTGACGCCGGTGCGCGAGGCCCGTAAGACGGCGATCGCCGAGCGGCGGCGGCAGTTCACGGGGCTGAACGTTCATGCCAATCAGAGCGAGCGCGTGCTGGACAGGATCACCGCGCCTTCCACGCATGCTCGCGGCGCCAGCGGCTTCGAAGCGATGCGATTGCGCACGGAGCGCTACGAGAAGGCCACCGGCAGAACCCCGAAGGTCTTCCTGCTGCTGTTCGGCGAGGCGAAGATGCGCCGGGCGCGGGCCGAGTTCGTGACCGGGTTCTTCCAGTGCGCGGGGTTCGGGATTGTGGCGCCGCCGGCTTTTGCGACCGTGAACGCGGCCCTCGCCGCCGTGGCATCCCAGAAGCCGGATCTCGTGGTGCTATGCAGTTCCGACGCGGAGTACCCCGGGCTGGCGGTGGAGGTTTGTCCGCGCCTCGCCCAGCCGGTGATCGTGGCCGGCTATCCGAAGGACGCGCTGGAACAGCTCAGGAAGGCGGGCGTGGCCGAGTTCGTGCACATCCGCAGCAACGCGTTGGAGACGCTTACGGCGCTGCAACGAAAACTGGGGATGGGAGACTGAGATGAGACCGGACTTTTCGAAACTCGAATATCGCGAGAAGGGTACGGCCCCGGCCTCGGCTCCGGCCTACGATCCGCACCTCGAGCAGTTGCACTACGCGGCCGGCATCGCGCCGTACCTGCGCGGCCCGTACACCACCATGTACATCACGCGGCCGTGGACGGTGCGCCAGTACGCGGGCTTCTCCACGGCGGAAGAATCGAACGCGTTTTACCGGCGTAATCTGGCAGCCGGGCAGAGGGGACTCTCCGTGGCCTTCGATCTCGCCACGCATCGCGGCTACGATTCCGACAACCCGCGCGTGGTGGGCGACGTCGGCAAGGCCGGGGTGGCTATCGATTCAGTAGAGGACATGAAGATCCTCTTCGGCCAGATTCCGCTGGACGCGATCTCGGTTTCGATGACCATGAACGGCGCGGTGCTGCCGGTG
>JBEKZH010000090.1:0-20279 GCA_049510065.1 Bryobacteraceae bacterium | reverse complement strand
TTAGGGCTTTGCGGACGGCGGCTGCCAGAGCTCAATCTTATTCCCATCCAGGTCATAGATCCAGGCAAAGCGACCGTAGGATTCATTCATTCGTTTGGCGTCAATCTTTACTCCCTCTTGTTCTAAGCGGTCGAGCAAAGCATCCAGATCGTCCACGATGTAGTTGATCATGAACGATGGGTGGCTGGGACCGAAATAGTCAGTGGAGCTGGGAAAAACAGTCCAAACTGTAACGTGTTCCTTTTGCGGGTTGTCGTGTTCGCGCCACGGAAGCATCGCGCCCTGGCCTTTGTCAGCGAGTCCAAGATGCTTCGAATACCATTCGCGCATCTGATCACGATTAGCGGATTTTAAGAAGACCCCGCCGATTCCAAGGATGCGCCCGCGCTGCTCCATTTTGACGGGCGGCTTCGACTTTTCAGGTTGCGGAGATTGCACTTCCTGTCCTCCTTTTGAGCTGGCCGAGATGAGCAACAGCGAGCCGAGCGCAATTGCTCTCCAGGGTATTCCTTGCATGTGTGGATTATACAAGTTTCGATTCGAATGGAGCAAACGGTTCGCTCAAGGTTCGCCGCGATTCACCCTTTCTGGATCGCGCATGAGGTCTCGAACTGGCTTGGCATCGCCCGTAAAGAACCAGGCTTGCGGGATCGCAAAGTATCCCAGATTGCGTGTTCATCGGCACGAGGCGCGGATGACTCCTGCAAAACGGCGCAGCGTTTGCCTTGCGGCCCGATCAGATGGTCGGCTACCCGGAAAAGACCAGTATCCCAGAGTCTGCCCGCTACGCCAGGTAAGATAGTTAGAAGCGCATGGCCATCCAGACCCTGTTCGGCTCGGTTTCGCAGGAACCGGGACTGCTCGACCGCCTGAAGGCGGGCATCCAGAAAACCCGCTCGGGCCTGCTGGACCGGCTCGAAGACGCGCTGGCCGGCCGCAAGGAAATCGACGCGGCGGTCCTCGACGAGATCGAGGAGACGCTGTACACGGCCGACATCGGCGTGGCCACCACCACGGAGATTATTGAGCGGCTCCGCGAGCGTGTCGAACGCCATCTGCTCGGCGACGGCGACGAGCTGAAACGGCTCATCCGCGAACATCTGCTGGAAGTGCTGGAAGGCTCCGAGCGGCCCATGCCGCACGTTGCCGAACCGCCGGCCGTGGTCATGGTGGTAGGCGTGAACGGCTCCGGCAAAACCACCACCATCGGCAAACTGGCGCGGCGGTACCAGACCGAGGGCCGCAAGGTGCTGCTCTGCGCCGCCGATACGTTTCGCGCCGCGGCCATCGAACAGCTCGAAGTATGGGGCCAGCGGACCGGCACGGATGTGATCCGGCAGAAGCCCGGCAGCGATCCGAGCGCGGTGATCTTCGACGCATTGCAGGCGGCGAAAGCCCGCAAGGTGGACTACGTGATTGTGGACACCGCCGGCCGGCTGCACACGAAAGACAACCTGATGTCGGAGCTCGAAAAGATGCGCCGCACGGCCACGCGCGTGGTGCCGGGCGCGCCGCACGAGGTGCTGCTGGTGCTGGACGCCACCACCGGTCAGAACGGCCTCGAACAGGCGCGGCGCTTTACCGAGTCGAGCGGGGTCACGGGCATCGTGCTCACCAAGCTGGATGGCACGGCGAAAGGCGGCGTGGTGGTGGCCATCACGCGCGAGCTGAATCTGCCCATCCGTTACATCGGCGTGGGCGAGAAAGTGGACGATCTGCTGCCCTTCGATCCCGAGCAGTTTATCGCGTCCATTTTCGAGAAACAGGCCGGCTGATAATGAAATCGCCATACATGGAAGAGGCGCTGGCGCTGGCGCGGCAGGGCGCCGGGCGCACCAGTCCGAACCCCGCCGTGGGTGTGGTGGTGGTGCGCGATGGCGAGGTGGCAGGCCGTGGGTTCCACACCTGGGCGGGCGTGAAACATGCCGAAGCGATCGCGCTGGAGCAGGCCGGCGAGCGTGCGCGCGGCGCGGAGTTGTACCTGACGCTGGAGCCCTGCTCGCACCAGGGACGGACCCCGCCCTGCGCCGACGCGGTGATTGCGGCGGGCATCGCGCGGGTGTTCGTGGCCATGCGCGATCCGAATCCGCTGGTGGCTGGCGAGGGCATTCAGCGGCTGGAGGCCGCGGGCATCCCGGTGGAGATCGCAGCCGAATACACCGTTGAAGCCGAGCAACTGAACGAGGCGTTCACCTTCGCCATGCGCAATGGGCGGCCCCTGGTGACCCTGAAATCCGCGGTGACGCTGGACGGCAAGATCGCCGCGCCCGAGGACAACTCCGGCTGGATCACCAGCGCGCAGGCGCGCGCGCACGTGCAACAGGTCCGCCACCTGCACGATGCCATTCTCACCGGCATCGGCACGCTGCTGGGCGACGATCCGCTGCTGACCGATCGGACGGGTCTGGAGCGCAGCCGCCCGCTGCTGCGCATCGTCGTCGATTCCACGCTGCGCATCCCGCTCGACTCGCGCATGGTGATGTCGGCCGTGGACGACGTTCTGGTGGCCACCACCTCCGCGTCATCGCCGGAACGCCGGCGGCAGCTCGAAGCGCGCGGCGTGCGTGTGCTGGTGGCCGATGGGCCCGGCGGGCGTACGGACCTGCGTCAGGTGGTGGAATATCTGGCGAAGGAACAATACCGCTCGCTGATGATCGAGGCGGGCAGCAAGGTGAACTGGGCGGCGCTGGAATCCGCCGTGGTGGACAAGATCTTCTTCTACTACGCGCCGAAGATTCTGGGTGGCATGCACTCGCTGCCGGTGGTGGGCGGCGCCGGCCGCAAACGCCGCAAGGACGCCATCCTGTTCCGCGACGTCCGCCTGCACCAGATCACCAGGGACGAGTTCGCCGTGGATGCCTGGGTGGTGAAGTAAGGCGCGGGCAGGCTACGTCACCTTTTCGCGTAGCCGCGCAAATGTTTGCGATGGGACTGTTCGCTTGCGCCGGTCAACACATGTGTTTACTATGTAATTGTGACGGCGAGCGAGTTGAGGCGGCTCCTGAAGAGGGCTGGAGCAACTTTCGAGAATGGCACGCGGCATACGCTGGTGACGCTCAACGGGAAGGACAGTGCGATCCCCCGCCATCCTTCGCGGGAGATCAAAGGGCAACTGGCCCGGAAAATCATGAAAGACCTCGGGACCACGCTCGACGAGTTGCGCCGCCGGAAGTGATCGTGAAAGAGGAGTGAGCCATGCTGATCTATCCAGCGGTTTTCACGCCGGCCGAAGAAGGCGGGTTTGTCGTTACGTTTCCGGACTTTTCCTGGGGCGGAACTCAGGGCGAGACCGAAGCGGAAGCGTACGAGATGGCGCAGGACCTTCTGCAGCTTATCGTCGGGCAGTGCATCCGCAAGCACGAGCACATTCCCCGGCCGGGCAGAGTCCGGGGCAAACATGTTCGCGGCGTGGCCCTGCCGGTGCTCGCGGAGACAAAGATCGAGCTGTATCGGATCATGAGAGAGTCCGGCGTCCGCAAGGCGGAACTCGCCCGGCGCATGGGCCAGCCGAAACAGCAGATCGAGCGGCTGCTGAATCTTGAGCACGCCTCCCGGCTCGATCAGATCGAGGCTGCCTTCGCGGCACTCAGGAAGCAGTTGACCATCGGCGTTCGGGACGCCGCCTGAGGTTGAGTCAGGAAAGCGGGGTGTACTTCTCCCGCCCCTTGATTCAGCACAGCTTATTGATCCTGCTGAGTGCAGCAGTTGCCAGGTTTGCCGGGTTTTCGTTGCGGAGGCACGTATCAGCCACGCGAAGGCAGGTTCCCAACAGAGAATCGTGCGAAGGTCCAAGTTGGATACACTCGGGTCACGGTTATCAAAACAACGGAAACGATGTACCGGGCGAATGCAAGTATCCCGGCTGCCGTTTCGAGGTGGACCTGCACGCGCCGATAGCGGCCGGGAAAACGAGGACGGCGGAATGTCCCGCCCGGCATCGGCATGGTGCTTATCGGGTCGCAGATCACCCGGCAACCGGGTTTCGGGTTCTACACGAGCTCCACGTATCCGAACCAATCTCTGCTTAACCCGACAAATGTTGATCAGGCCGTAGGGTACAACCTTTTCACTGGTGCTGTGTATGTCATCGGCGTAATCCTCATACTCGCCGGTTGCGACGAAAGAATCCCTAAAACATCCGAGCTGGTGCTCCTGACCTTCGTTGGGTGAAAACCCACAGCGAGTCACGTGCCATTGGGGCATCCGGTCGGGTTGACTGAGCTATCCTACGCACAATTGCCACCATTCTGTTGTGTTTTGCAGCGGTTAACTCTGGCACTCAGCCTGCACTATGGCCGGAGTACCGCCATGAAATACATCGCTTCGGCCCTTTCGCGCGATAACCTGTACCTGGCTGTGGTGGTTCTGGTTGCCGCCTGCACGTGGGGGATGATCCTGTTCCTCGCCGCCGGGGCCTACTGAGCTGACCAGACCACCGCGCCGTTCACAATCGTGGCCACCGGGCCACCGCGGAAGGTACGGCCGTGGAACGGCGAATTGCGGCTCTTCGAGAAGGAGCGGTTGACGTCGTAGGTCCACTCGCGCTCGAGGTCGAAGATGGTGACGTCGGCGGTGGAGCCCGGCGAAAGGGTCCCGCGGTCGAGCTGCAGGATGCGCGCCGGACCCGAAGTGAACAATTCCACCACGCGCGCGAGCGGCACTTTCCCGGAACGCACCAGCTTTTCGAGCGCCAGGCCCAGCGCGGTTTCCAGACCGATGATGCCGAACGGGCACTTCTCGAACTCCTGCATCTTGTCGCTTCCGGCGTGCGGTGCGTGATCGGTGGCAATGGCGTCCACGGCGCCGGACACGATGCCTTGCACCACCGCATCCACGTCGCAGCAGGAGCGCAGCGGGGGCCTCATTTTGTAGTTGCTGTCGTAGGGCCGCAGATCGGAGTCGGCCAGCGAGAAATGGTGCGGGGTGGCCTCGCAGGTGACGGCCAGGCCACGCGCCTTGGCGAAGGCCACCATCTCCACGGCGTGATGCGAGGAAATGTGCGCCACGTGGTAGCGCGCGCCGGTGATTTCGGCGAGCAGAATATCGCGGGCCACCATGACGTCCTCCGACGCCGCGGGAATGCCGCGCAGACCGAGGCGCACGCTTTCCCTGCCCTCGTGGATGTCGCCGCCGGCGCTCAGGTTGAGGTCCTCGCAATGGTCGATCACGGGCAGGCCGAAGGCCCTGGCGAACTCCATGGCGCGGCGCATCACGCGCGCGTTCATCACCGGACGGCCATCGTCGGAGATGGCGACGATGCCCGCCTGTTTCATGGAGCCGATGGCGGCCAGCTCCTCGCCGGCGCTGTCTTTGGTGATGGCGCCGATGGGAAAGACATTGACCGGGGCCACGCGCCAGGCGGTTTCCACGATGTAGCGCGTCACCGTGGCGTTGTCGTTCACCGGCGACGTATTGGGCATGGGGCAGACGGAGGTGAATCCGCCGGCCGCCGCGGCGCGCGCTCCGCTCTCGATGGTCTCGGCGTACTCGAAACCGGGTTCGCGCAGGTGGACGTGCATGTCGATGAAGCCGGGCGCTACCACGAGGCCGGTGGCGTCGAACTCCTCGGCCCCGCTGGTGTCGATGTCCGCGGCCACGGCGGCGATCACGCCGTCTTCGAGGGCCACGTCGCGAACCGCGTCGATGCCGTTGGCCGGGTCCACCACGCGGCCGTTCTTGATCACGATCCTGGACATGGTTCAGTTCGCTCCGAGAATCCGTTCGAGCACGGCCATGCGCACCGCAACCCCGTTTTCCACCTGATTCAGGATCACCGATTTCTGCGAATCGGCCACCTCGGACGAGATCTCGCGGCCGCGGTTGATGGGCCCGGGATGCATGACGATGGCATTGGGCCGGGCCAGCGCCAGATGTTCCAGGCGCAGGCCGTAAAACTGGAAGTACTCGCTGGCCGGATAGGCCGCCTCGTGCTGGCGTTCGAGCTGCACGCGCAGCATCATGATCACGTCGGCATTGCGAATGGCCTGGCGAATGTCCCAGGTGAGCTCCACGCCGGGGGTGATCTGCGCGAGCTCCCGAGGCAGCAGAGAGGCCGGCCCGCAAAGCACGATCTGCGCGCCGAACTTCGACAGCAGGTAGATGTTGGAACGGGCCACGCGGCTGTGCGCGATGTCGCCGATGATGGCCACCCGCAGGCCTTCCAGCGTGCCGCGGCGGTCGAGGATGGTGCGCGCGTCCAGCAGCGCCTGGGTGGGGTGTTCGTGCGTGCCGTCGCCGGCGTTGATGATGGGGATGGGCAGGTGGCGCGCCAGAAAGTGCGGCGCTCCGGAGGCCGCGTGGCGCATGATGATGGCGTCGGGCCGCATGGCCGCCAGCGTGTTCAACGTGTCCACCAGAGACTCGCCCTTGGAGACGCTGGAGCCGGAGGCGGTGATGGAAACGGTGTCGGCGCCGAGGCGCTTGGCGGCGATTTCGAAACTGGTTCGCGTGCGCGTGGAGGCCTCGAAGAACAGGTTCACCACAGTGCGGCCGCGCAACGCGTCCCGCTTCTGGAAGGGCTGGTTCTGGATGGGCTGAAAGTCTTTCGCCCGGTCGAGAATGGCCTGAATCTCGGCCCGATCGAGCGGTTCGATACCGAGCAGTCCCGTGTTCATGAAGAATCCCCGCCGGCTAGTCCGGCACGCGCTCCACGAGCAACACCTTTTCGGCGTTATCCACCTCGCGGAATCTCACTTCAATGATCTCGTTGTCCGAGGTCTGCACCATACGACCGACGTAACGCGCCGAGACGGGCAACTCGCGGTGGCCCCGGTCTATGAGCACCAGCAGTTGCACGCGCGCGGGGCGGCCCCGCTCGAACAAGCCATCGAGCGCGGCGCGCACCGTGCGTCCGGTGTAGAGAACGTCGTCGGTAAGGATGATGTCCCGGCCGGTCACCGAGAACGGAATGTCGGTGCCGTTGTGGACCGGCTTGTCGCCCACCGTCGACAGGTCGTCGCGGTAGAGATTGATATCGAGGGTGCCCACGGGAACGTCGATTCGTTCGAGATCGTGAATCTTCGCGGCCAGCCGCTCGGCAATCGGCACGCCACGGCGGCGCACGCCGATGAAGGCCAGCTTGGTGAGGTCTTTCGTTTTCTCGAGGATCTCGTGCGCCAGGCGGACCAGCGTACGGTCGATTTCCGAGGCGCTCATCAATTGCGCTTTCTCGCGTATGGCAACCATGTCGGTACGAAGCGACCAGCGTAGCACAGGCGGAATGGCGGGATGGGCGAACACGCAGGAGCCGAGCCACGAATGAACACGAATGCACACGAATGGGAGTCAACGACCTTTTCACTCGCGCCATTTCGGCCCATGGCGTTGCATCTGCTTCTGGCTTCGGTGGAGGATCTTGTCTCGCCGCTTGCGCGCCAACTGGGTTGTGATGGACTGTCGCAGCTCGCGATTCGCCACCTCGCCGCGCAACTGGCGGAAGTGGCTCACGCGATCGGCCCCAATGCGGCCTTCGGCGATGGCCTGGGCAACCGCGCAATCCGGCTCTCCCTGGTGCGCGCAATCGCGGAAGCGGCACTGGGCGGCAATCTTCCTCAGATCGTCGAACACCGTCTCCACCGATTGCTCGCTCGCCCATAACTGCACCTCGCGCATGCCCGGCATGTCGATGAGCAGCCAGCCCTGCGGCAACAGGAACAGTTCGCGGTGCGTGGTGGTGTGGCGTCCGCGGCTGTCCCCTTCGCGTACCGGCTGCGTTCGCAGTGCATCGCTTCCCAGCAGGACGTTCACCATGGTGGACTTTCCCACGCCCGAACTGCCGATGAGAGCGGCGGTGTTGCCAACCCCCACGGCGTCGGTGAGGGCTGCTGGCGCGGCGGGATCCCATGCGCTCCAGAAGACCACCGGCGTGCCCGGAGAGGCGCTCCGGGCGGCGTCCAGAACGCGCTGGTGGTCGCCCGTCGCGTCGAGAACATCCGCCTTGCTGAGCACGATGACCGGATCGGCCCCGCTTTGCTGGGCGAGGATCAGATAGCGCTCGATGCGGCGGACATTGAAATCTCCATCCACGCCGGCCACGATCAGCAACACGTCGATGTTGGCCGCAAGCACCTGGCGGCCGAATGTCGAGCCCGGCTGCTTGCGCGCCAGAACGGTCTTGCGCGGCAGCACCGCCTCCACCCGATCGGCGGCGGGCGCCAGCACCAGCCAGTCGCCTACGGCGGTTTCCACCAGCCGGCCCGGAAACGAGACGTCCAGTTCGCCGCTTTCCGCGATCACCCGGCAACCGTTTTTCCAGACGGCGAGCACGCGCGCGGCGCGAAACCCGCCATCCGTCCATTCCGCGAATGCGCGCACGAATGGCGCATTCCATCCATACTGTTTCAGATTCAATTCCTTGTCCTCAGTGAGAGCAGGCGCGGGGCGAAGGCCGCCGAGTTCGGGGGGTGCGCACACCACCAACGTCCCGCTGACGAAGGCGGAGGCGGTCACAACCCGAGCTACTGGACAAGGACGGTCAAAGGCAAGTTTCAGTGTAGCGCGAAGTCCGGATGGCCCCGCGCTCCGCTAAAATGGTGACGACGGAAATGAGCGATACCGATTTTTTACCATCCGCTTCATTTGAGTTCCTGGTGCTCTCGTTGAAGATGCAGGCCGAAGTGCAACTCGGTCTGATGCACTTCGGAGAGGAGAAAGACCGGCCGGAGCCCAACCTGCCACTGGCACGCCACAGCATCGACATGCTCGGCGTGCTGCTGGAAAAAACCAAAGGAAACCTCTCTACCGAGGAGCATCGCCTGCTTGAGAATGCCGTCACGGAACTACGTTTCCGTTACGTGTACGTGAGCGAGCAGCAGGCAAAGCCCACAGCGAGCGAGGGCGCCAGCGAGAACGCGGAGCAGGCCGGGGCCTGATGGCGGAAAGCAGGCTGAGCATTACGGTGCTGGGGTCGGGCACCAGCGTTGGCGTCCCCACCATCGGCTGCCATTGCGCCGTTTGCACGTCGGACGACCCGCGCGACAAGCGCCTCCGCCCTTCGATCCTGGTTCGCTGGAACGGCCATGCCGTGCTCATCGACACGACGCCCGACTTCCGCCAGCAGGCGCTCGCGGCGCGCATCGAGCGGCTGGACGCGGTTCTGATCACGCACGCGCATGCCGACCACATCATGGGCCTGGACGATGTGCGGCCGCTGAATTTTCGGATGTCCGGGCCAATCCGCGTCTACGGCTCGGCGGAGAGCATCGATACCATTCGCAGGACGTTCCCGTACATCTTCGACACGGGGCCAACGGAATCCTCGATTCCGAAGATCGAAACCTGCATCTTCGACAGCGAGCGGCCCATCAGCGTGGGCGGGCTCGACTTCGAACCCATACGGCTGGCTCACGGTCGCGGTACCGTGCATGGGTTCCGCTTTGGGCCCGCCGCCTATCTCACCGACCATAGCGACATCCCGCCCGAGAGCATGGAGAAGCTGCGCGATCTGGACGTGCTTTTCCTGGATGCCCTGCGGCACCGTCCGCATCCCACGCATTCCACCGTGGAGCATTCGCTCGGAACCGTAGAAGAGCTGGAACCGCGGCGGGCGTTCTTCACGCACATCTGTCACGACCTGGCGCACAAAGCGACGGAAGCGGCGCTGCCAGCCCATGTGCGGCTCGCCTACGACGGTCTGGTGATCGAGGTGGGCTCCCCGGGGCCTGCCGGCTTTCGCGTGTTCCGCGCGCTGGAGGACGTCCCGTCCGATTTCGGTCCCTGTGCGCTCACTATCGGCAACTTCGATGGAGTGCACGCCGCACACCGCTCCATCATGCGCCGGGTGGCAACCATTGCGCACGCGCGCGGCTGGCGGGCGGCGGCTGTGACCTTCGACCCGCACCCGACTTCGGTGGTTGCGCCGGAGAAGGAGCCGCGACTGCTCACCAGCATCGAACGGCGTTGCGAGCTGATGCAGCAGGCGGGTTTGGATGAAGTGCTGGTGCTGCCCTTCACGCAGGCGGTGGCCAGACTGTCGCCCGAGCGGTTCATCCGGGAGGTGGTGACGGAGCGGCTGGGAGCCCGCGCGGTGCTGGTGGGCCACAACTTTCACTTTGGCCGGGGGGCTTCCGGAGACACGCCGGCGCTCCACGAGTTGGGACAGCGCTACGGCTTCGAGGTGGAGATCTGCCCGGCGGTGCGCTGCCGCGGGCAGGTTGTGGGCAGCACGCACATCCGTAAGTTGATCGGCCAGGGCGATGTGACCAACGCCTGGCGCATGCTGGAACGCCCCTTCGCGCTGGAGGGAACGGTGGTGCCGGGCGAGGGTGTCGGATCGCGACAGACCGTCCCCACGCTGAATCTGTCCACGCCGGCCGGCCTGTTGCCGCTCGGCGGCGTGTACGTGACTCGCACGTTCGATGCGGACGACGGGCGGCGGTGGAGTTCGGTGACCAACGTCGGCTTCCGGCCCACCTTCGGCGGCGAGCGTCTCAGCATCGAAACATTCCTGCTTTCGCCGTTCGACGGCCGCGCGCCCGCGCGCATCCGCGTGGAGTTCCTGTACCGGTTGCGCGAGGAGCGGAAGTTCGAGAGCGCCGAGGCGCTGAAGGCGCAGATCCTCCGCGACGTGAAGCGCGCAGAGCGATTCCTGCGCCGGATTGCGGAAATGCTGTAACCGACTCGTCAGGCGAAGCTACTTCCCGCCAAATCGCATTGTGATACCTGCAATCGCGGTCAGAGGATAGCCAGGGGTGGCGTGGATACGCGCGACGATTGGGGCATCCGGTGTGACTCGTGATTCGAAATAATTCTGGGTTTTTCAGTGTGAACGTAAGGGGAACGGATTTCGCCGGTGTGAGAGCGGCGCTCCCTTTCCCCTGCCATCGTCCGGCATACTGCAGGCCGCTGTCATCTGGGTTGACACGGTCCTGAACGTTGTAGCGGAATTCGTCGTAGCGAAGTCCGCTGCCAAGAATCAGCCGGCCGTTCCACAAACTCAGAGTCTCCTGCGCGTAAGCAGCTTCATTGGTGACGTGAGCGTTCGCGCGCGTCGTGACGCCCGTGGGAACACGGCCCTCGCGGGGATACAAACCCACGTTGATCTGGTTGTCATGAAAGTTCAAACCGGAAGTGAAGGACGCCACGATGCCCGCGAACCTGTGCGGGTGCGCATACTGCGCGTTCGCTCCTTCCTGAAGACGGGAGTCGTGCTGCTGGAAAGCGTCACCCCGTACAGGCTCGTTGAGAAAGTACGTGAAGTTCGAGTACAGGTCGAATAACGATCTCCCTATGAAGGCATCCAGCTTGAGCGTGTCGCCGTTGGCGAAGGATTTGCTGTAGTAGCTCGACAATGTTCCCAGCTTGACGCGCCCGCCGTCGGACGGGTCCACGTATCCAAATCGGTCGAGCAAGCCGGCGGTTACGAGGTCGAGCGGAATCTGTCCGGAAGAATAGAAGTCGTTCCTGCCGAAGATGAAGCGGAAGCCCAGCTTCTGCGTGTCGTCGAGCGACCTGGTGTAGTTGGCGTTGATGTTGTCGCGCCGGTATCTTCCCGGATTCATGAACGGCCCATCGCTATACGATCCGTCGTAGGCGATGTAGGAATCGACCTTCTGCGCCGCCGGGCTGAAGGCCAGGAATCCGCGGCCGGTGTCGAAGTTGCCGCCTTCCAGCCGCGCCGTGAACTGATCCGGGAGCGACTCCCGTTGCCGGATATGGACAACTCCCAGACCGCTGAAGTCGCCGTACTCCGCGCTGAACGGACCGTTTATGATGGTGACTTCCTGAATGAGTTCGGGACTGAGCGCCTTGAGCGATCCCAGATACCCCTGGCCGTGTCCCTGCGACCCCTGATTCTGCTGCACATCGTCGAGCAGGACCTTCAGCCCTCCGTTCACGCCGCCGTGATCCAGATTGAAACCAAAACGCCGGATCTCAAGCGACTTGCCGCCACCCTCGTGTTGCCCCGCGTTGATTCCGGCATTCAACTGCTGAAAGACCTGATCGTCGCGCGTAAACAGGGTTCGATCGAATACTTCCTCGTTGCGCAGATCGATGGTGGGCTCTATCGATTTCGCCGTGATGACGATGCTTTGCGATTGCGATTCGAGTCTTTCGAACTGGAGATCGGCGTGGGCGGTCTGGCCATCAGCCAGTGAAACCGGTTTGGTAATGGAGGCGAAGCCAGGAGACGAAGCGGTAAGTCCGTAATCTCCAGGCGCGACATTGCGCAAGGAGAATTGCCCGACATCATCAGTTCGCGTTTCCGCGACCACCAAGTCATCTGCATGTACAAGCTTGACCGAGGCGCCGACGACCGCCTTGCCCTGCGGATCGGTGACCTGTCCAGAGACGACCGGTTGTGCGAGCGCGACTCCCGGCATGATCGCCGCCAGCGCCAGCACAGCGGCCAATTGAAACATCTGGACGGCTCGAACAGCACGCATGAAGCCTCCTGAAGCAGCTCGCACCAATTGGCGGCACGGCATTCAACCGAACTCCGTAGAATCCATCTAGTTCGGATCCCAGGAACCGGCCTGCACTTTTCGGGGCAGACCCGCCGCGTGTCTACTGCTGCTTCGCCGGCGCAACGACATATACATACTCGAGCGGCTCGTTCCCAGTGTTCGCCACATTGTGGCGGGTTGTGGGCGGCATATAGGCGAACGCCGGAGCGACGAAGGTCCGTTTCGCTTGCCCGTCGAGCAGTGCCTCGCCCTGGCCGCGCAGGATAACCAGGGCCTCTTCATTCTTCCCGGTGGTGTGCCAACCGACCGTCGCACCGGGTTGCAGGCGCACAAAGCCGCTGCGCATACCCTTCGTCTGGGGGGCTCCCTGGAGCAAAGGACAATCCCCTGCCGGACACTCAAGCGACCGGGCCAACGGTTGCGGTCCCGACATTTGCGAAGAGAGCGGCACGGCGGCCAGCAACAGCGCGGTCGAAATTGTCAATTCAAGAACGCGCGTTGGCCGTTTCGGCAATGGTAGCACGAGTATGACAATCGTAACACCCTGGTAGAGGTTTGACAATCACCAATTCAAGACGCGCCCTTCGTAGCGATGGCGACCAACCGCGCAATTGCTGCAACCGCTGGGCCTGTCTGTTAATCTGACGTAACAGAGGAGAACAGTGGCCGCACGTCTCATTGCCGCATTGCTGTCGCTGTGTCTCTCTCCGCTTGCGCCCGCGCTGACACTGACCGGCAATGCAGGCGCCCAGCCGGCGATGTGCTGCCGCTGCTGTCGCGGCCAGCGCACGTGTTGTTGCCGCCATTCGGCCAGCGCGCCGGGCTGGCACTCGATGCCCTGTTGCCAGGGCAACTGCCACGGTACGCCGGCAACGGCTGAGGGTCTCTCATTTCTTCCGGCGCCGGTACCAGCGGGCGTTTCGATGTACATCGCCTGTTCGCCGCAAGTCGCATCGTCGCGGACCGCGCCCCGTGCCACCACCATTCACTCGCCGCTGTTCCAGCGTCCTCCTCCGGTTTCCGTCTAGCGGACTCGCTCCATTCAGAATCAGGAGGACTACTATGCCTGAGGGCAGAGTGTGCGTTTGTGTGTTCTTTGCCGCGACGCTGTTGGCCACGGTGTTCGGCAACGTTCAGGGAGTGGTCCACGGCCCGGACCATCGCCCCATTGCGAGGGCGCGAGTGACGCTTAAGGCGCGCGCCGCGGACTTCTCACAGACAGTTGAAACCAGCGCGGAGGGAACGTTCCAGATACCAGCCATCAGCGCCGGCGACTACATCATCACGGTGGAGCGTGAGGGGTTCACCACCCAGGAACAAGTGTTGGCGGTGAATTCATCCAGCGCGCGAATCCTGCATATCCAGTTGAGTCTGGCGCCACTGGCGCAATCGGTGGAAGTGTCGGCAACTCCGCTGGACACGGGCTCGGTCACACCGGAGGCCACCGTCAGCCGCCTGGACATCGCGCACACGCCCGGCGCCGGCCGCACCAACAGCCTGCAGATGATTACCGCCTACGTCCCCGGCGCATATCTCGCGCACGATCAGTTGCACATTCGCGGCGGCCATCAGGTATCGTGGCTCATCGACGGCGTGCCCATCCCCAATACGAACATCGCCAGCAACGCCGGACCGCAGGTGGATCCGCGCGACGTCGACTACCTGGAGATGCAGCGCGGCAGCTACTCGGCCGAGTACGGCGACCGTACCTATGGCGTGTTCAACGTGGTCCCGCGAAGCGGCTTCGAACGCGACAACGACGGCGAGCTGGAAATGAGCTACGGCAACTTCGGCCAGACCAACGATCAGCTCAGTCTGGGCGGCCACAGCGAGCGCTTCGCGTGGTACACCAGCGTGAACGGCAACCGCTCCAGCCTCGGCCTCGAAACGCCGGGACCCGCTGTCCTGCACGACGACGCCAGCGGCGTGGGCACGTTCGGCTCGCTGTTCTACAACCGAACGCCGGCGGACCAGTTGCGTCTGGTGTGGTCCGCACGGGCCGACGACTACGAGATCCCCAACACGCCCGACGATCAGGCGGCGGGACTCCGCGATTCCGACCAGGAGCACGACGCCCTGGTGGTGTTCTCCTGGGTACATGCGTTTTCGCCGGGACGGTTGCTGACAGTCTCGCCGTTCTACCACTGGAACAGCGCCGATTATCTACCGGGCCCGAGCGATCCCGTCACCAGCACCACCGACAAACAGCACTCGCAATACGCGGGCGCTCACGTCACTTTCAATGCCGTTTCCACGCGCCATAACGCACGCGTGGGAGTCTATGGCTTCGTTCAGCATGACAGCCGCGATTTCCTGCTCAGCGACAGTGCAAGCGGTTTCGCCGCCCGTGGCCGCCTGACGCCGTCGGGCAACCTCGAGGCCGTCTTTGCCGAAGACCAATACCGTCCGGCGTCATGGCTGACACTTACAGCGGGTCTGCGCATGACGCACTATGGCGGTCTGGTTTCCGAGAATGTCGCAGATCCGCGGGCGGGCGTGGCCGTACGCATTCCGCGCCTCGGCTGGGTGCTGCGTGGGTTCTACGGGCGTTACTACCAGGCGCCGCCGCTGGCCACCATCGCGGGGCCCCTTCTGCAATATGCCGCTGAACAAGGTGTGGGATTCCTGCCGCTGCGCGGCGAGCGCGATGAAGAGAACCAGTTCGGCATCTCCATTCCACTTTTCGGATGGACGCTGGATGGAGATCACTTCCACACCCACGCGCGCAATTTCTTCGATCACGACGCGCTGGGCAATTCCAACATCTTCCTGCCACTGACCGTGGCCGCGGCGCGCGTGGATGCCTGGGAAGTGACGCTTCGCTCACCGCTGCTGGCGCGGCGCGCGCAGTTTCATTTGGCCTACTCGAAACAGCGGGCCGAAGGAGCGGGTGCGGTCACCGGCGGCCTCACCGACTTCTCTCCGCCGCCGGACGGATACTTCCTGCTCGATCACGATCAGCGCCACACGCTGAGCGCGGGCGGCTTCCTGCGCTTGCCCGGGCACACGTGGACCTCGGCGAACGTTTACTATGGTTCGGGTTTCCCGGACGATGGTGGCCCGGCCCGGTTGCCCGCACATACGACGGTGGATGCGGCCATCGGGCACAGCTTCGGCGAGAACTGGTCGGCTTCAGTGCAGGCCACCAACATCGCCAATCGCCGTTTTCTGCTCGACAACAGCCTCACTTTCGGAGGCACGCACTACTTCAATCCGCGAGAGGTGTACGGCGAGATTCGCTGGCGATTTCACTTGTAAAACAGGCATCCAGCGCCTGGCCCAGATCGGCGATGATGTCCTCCACGGCCTCGATGCCGCAGCAGAGCCGCACCAGGCCGTCGCCGATGCCCTGCCGCTCGCGCTGCTTCGGCGAGAGATCGCGGTGCGAGGCGATGGCCGGATAGAGCAGCAGGCTGTGCACGTCGCCGAGGGAAGTGCCGCACACCACCAGGCGCAGCGCGTCCATGAAGCGGAACACCTCTGCCCTGCCCCCATCCTTCAACTCGAAGGTGACAATGGCGCCGTACAGCCCGGGTGGCAGCAGGCGCGCGATAATCCCCGCGTCGGGGTGCGCCGGGTCCTCCGGGAAGTGGACGCGAGCCACCGCCGGGTTGGCGCCCAGCCACTGGGCCACGCGGCGCGCATTGGCGCACTGGCGCTCCATGCGCAGGACAAAGGTCTTGATGCCGCGCATGGTCAGATAGCTCTCGAAGGGTCCCAGAACCGGTCCGGAGATTCGGGAAACGCCGCGCAGCGTCTCCGCGTGTGCGGCATCGGCGATGATCGCGCCCCCGAGCACGTCGCCGTGTCCGGCGAGAAATTTCGTGACGCTGTGCACCACCAGGTTGGCGCCCAGTTCCAGGGGCCGCACCAGCAGCGGTGTGGCGAAGGTATTGTCGACCACCAGCGCCGCGCCCGCCGCGCGCGTCATCCGCGCAATGCGATCGATGGCCGGCACCCTCAGCAGTGGATTCGAGATGGTCTCCAGAATCACGCAGCCGGGTTTCCATTCGGCGATCTTCCGTTCCACCGCGGCTAAATCGCAGATGTCGATAAAGGCCACCTCCACTCCGAGCGGCTCCATGATCTTCGTGAGCATGCCGGTGGTGGCTCCGTAGAGCGCGCTGGCCGCCAGAATCCGCTTCGGCCGGTCCGTGAGCGCCACCATGAACGCGGTCTGCACGGCCATCATGCCGGAGGCGCATGCCAGCCCCGCCGCGCCGCCTTCGAGTTCACACAGCAGTTCCTCGAGAGCCGCAGTAGTCGGGTTCCCATAACGCGAGTAGGACCAGCCCGGTTCCTCGTTACCCATCACGCGATCGAGCGTGGCGGTGCTCTCGTGCACGAAACTCGACGCGTTGACGATGGGCGTGGTCACCGGCGTGGGTTGACCGGGAATTCTTTTGCGGTCCCCAGCATGGACGGCTTTGGTTTCAATCTTCACTACGATCTTTTCCAGCGCACTCCTTCGCGCGTGTCCTCGATCACGACACCCAACTCCTGCAATTCCGACCGAATTCGGTCGGCTCGCGCGAAATCGCGCGCCTTTTTCGCTTTATTGCGCTCGTCCACCCGCGCTTCAATCTGCTCGTCGGTCAAACCCGATTTCTGCTCCGACGGTTCGAGCACGGCGGCGATGCAGTCGAACCGCGCCAGCAGATCCCGCGCCGCGGCCACGTTGCCGGCGCGGAACTCGCCCGCGTCCATGGCCGTATTGGCGTCGCGGATGTACTCGAAAATGGCCGCGATGGCCTCGGCGGTGTTCAGGTCGTCATCCAGACTGGCCTCGAATTGCGCCAGCGCGGCCGCGGTGCGCTTCTCCAGCTCCTCATGCAGTCCCTCGGCGGGCTTGTCGGTGTCGAGCCGCAGTTGGAAGCTGCGCAACCGGTCGATGGAGCTTTTCGCCGCCTTCAGCCCGTCGAAGGTGAAGTTCAGTTTACGGCGGTAGGGCACCTGCAGCAACGCATACCGGATGATCTCCGGCGCATAGCCCTGCTCCAGCAGCTCGCGGAGCGTGAAGAAGTTGCCCGCCGACTTCGACATCTTCTGCGATTCGACGGTGAGGTGTTCCGAGTGCAGCCAGAAGCGCGAGAACGGCTTGTGGGTGATGGCTTCCGACTGCGCGATTTCGTTCTCATGGTGCGGGAAGATCAGGTCCACGCCGCCGGCGTGAATGTCCAGCGTCTCGCCCAGATACTTCATGGCCATGGCCGAGCACTCGATGTGCCAGCCCGGACGCCCCGGGCCGACCTCGGTTTCCCACACCGGCTCGCCTTCCCGCGACGCCTTCCACAGCACGAAGTCGCGCGCGTCGGCCTTGTCGTACTCGTCCACGTCCACGCGCGCGCCCGGTCGAATGCCGCTGAAATCGTTGTGCGACAGCTTGCCGTATTCCGGGAACTTCGCGATGCGATAGTAGGTGGAGCCGTCGCTCGTGTACGTGTAGCCGCCGTCGGCCAGCCGCCGGACCGCCGCCGCCATGGCTGGGATGTTCTCGGTGGCCCGGACCAGCCGTTCGGGCTTCTCCAGCCGCAGCGTCGCGCAGTCTTCGAGGAACGCCTGGGTGTACCTGGCCGTGTACTCGCCGATGCTCTGGCCCGCCGCGTTGGCGTTGCGGATGATCTTGTCGTCCACGTCGGTGATGTTCATGACGTGGTCCAACTGGTAGCCGCGGTACTTCAGCCAGCGCCGCAGAATATCCTGGAAAGTGAACGTCCGCAGGTTTCCGATATGGACGAAGTTGTACACGGTGGGTCCGCACGTGTACATCCGGACGGTGTTGTCCCGGGCGGGTGCAAACTCCTCCACCTGTTGCGTGAGCGTGTTGTAGAAGCGCAGAGCCATCGAATCCTCCATCGTAGCGCAGGGGACATCACACTGGGTAGGACAAAATGTCATACTGTGTCTATGGTCAGGAAAGTCGCGGTTACACTCCATGACAGAACCGTACAGGACCTTGATCGCTGGGTTCGTGAGGGCCGTTACCCGAATCGGAGCCGAGCTCTGCAGGCCGCCGTAGACCTGCTATCGGAAAGGGAACGGCGCAGCAGGCTGGCACGCGAACTGGCGAAGATCGATCGGGGCGAGGAACAACGGCTCGCCGAAGAGGGTATGGGAACCGAATCGTGGCCGCCATTCTGAGAGGCGAGATCTACTGGGCTGACCTGAATCCAGTGCGGGGCAGAGAGCAGGCCGGACTTCGCCCGGTGCTCATCATCAGCAACGATCTGTTCAACCGGCGTTCCGGAACCGTGATCGCGATGGCCATCACAAGCCAGCCGCAAACAGCGGGATTCCCGTTGACGTTGACGCTCCCGGCAAATCTGCTTCACAAGCCATCGTGGGTGAAGCTCTCACGAGTCCGCACCATCTCTGTCGAGCGACTCGGCAAGCGCATGGGCGTGGTCGATGCGAACGAACTCGCCCAGGCTGTGGACGGTCTGCTCGAGCTGATTGCGTAAACACGCGTCGCATGTGCTATACCTCCTGTTGAGTGCACCGTGTGACCGGCGGCATCGGCAGGAGGAGCGGCGATGAGCAGCGTAATCATGAACTGTGGTGGTGGGGCCGCCGGCCCCGTCAAGGGAATGCCTTTCAGCGCGCAGGAGATCACCGAAAAGCGCCTGGTGCTGCCGAATGGTTCCATCCGCAAGGAGAGCCTGACCGCTCTGATCTCGCGCGACGCCGAAGGCCGCTCCCGCCGTGAGGTGTTGCCCACCGTGACACCCGGCCAGCCGCCGCAGCCTGGACTGACCATGATTTCCGACCCGGTGGCCGGATACCTCTACCTGCTGCACCCGGACAAAACCGCCCTGCGAAGCCGGCTTCCCGGTGGAGGCCAGTTGCCCACTCCCCCCACTGCCGGAGGACCGGCGCCGCCAGGCGCAGGGGTGTCTTTGCAGCCACCATCGTCGCCGCAGGAACTGGGCGAGCGCATGATTGAGGGATTCCTCGCGAAGGGAACCCGCACCATCACCACGGTCCCCGCGGGCTCCGCCGGAAACGCACAGCCGGTCCGGATGGTCACCGAGAGCTGGTGTGCGAAGGAGCTGGGGGCAGTGGTCGAGAGCAGCCACTCGGACCCGCGTGTCGGGGAGATCGTCACCCGCCTCAAAGGGATTCAGCAGACGCATCCGCCGGGGAACCTCTTCCAGGTTCCGCACGACTTTCGAATTCTGGATTCGGCGCGGTCTGCGGTCCCGCACCTGTAGCGGCTATTCTCGGACGGTGAAGCTGATCCGAAACCGGATGGAATGGCGTTTGTGAACCGCGTTCCTTCGGCGGAGATCCCGTCGATCACGTGGGTGCCCAACCTCTCCACCTCTGGTCCACCCGGCTCGGCGCCATCTGAAGGCCGATTCGCGACCACCGGATCGGAAGGCGGCGCGGCCGGGGATGGAGTGTCTCCCTCAACGCTCACCGTTCCGCCGGAGTCCAATGTTGCGACGCGCCTCGCTTGGGCCGCGCTCGCTGGCGCGGGAGTGTGTTCCGCTGCAGGCGGGGATAGCCGGAAATGGTGGGCAACGCCTTTCCCGTGGTCGAGGACATAATGGAAGCCGGCGACGCGATGAACTCAGTCAGCTTTCCGCCGATTCTCAAAAAGCCCTGTTCCGTTTCGTGATTCAGAGGATCCAGATCCGCGACCACCCGCCCCGGAGTCTCCCGAATCACTCACGGCCGCTGTCCGGTGGACAATGGCGCCGCCGCGGAGCAATCCCACACTCGGGGCCCAATCCGGGCTTGCGGCCGGTCAGCTACACACAGCGTCATTAGTGATTGCGGATAGAACCACTCCGTCACCGTCGCGGCTCGGTGCCTGCGTTTCCGAGCCGCGACAGTAATGGAGTGCCCCATGGGCCGCGGCGGCCCACCCAA
>JBEKZH010000009.1:0-105528 GCA_049510065.1 Bryobacteraceae bacterium | reverse complement strand
CGTCACCATTTTCGAGCGCGCGCCCATTTTACAGGCCCTTCAGCCTGAAGATAATCAGGATAAATCAGGGCTAATTGTCAACCAACTGAATCTATGGGACTTATAGCCGGACAGCAGTGACTTGACGCCATTCCGTCGGCGCTCGCACGAGCCACGGTGGAGCACCGCCGTTTGCATGCGGCCTTCAAAGTCGCCGCACATCCGGAGGTGATTTACTGCGCCTCGTACCAAGATGGTTTGATTCACGCATTCGAGCGAATCATCTCCAGAGTACGTAGTGGCGAATACTCACACCAGTGCGAGGTTGCGCATCGGCTGAAGAAGTACGACTCGATCCGTGCAGAGAATCTCCGAGCTGGTCGCTACTTCGACGTAGCTTACATCGAGGGATACATGAATGGTCTAGTGTATCTGCTCGCGGACGACGAAGCCCGAGCGCACCTCCCGTTCTATTTCGTGTCCGGAGCCTCCGACCAACCCATGACTCTGCCTCAGTACAAACGGTTACTTAAGACTTCTGCAGATCTTCACAAAAGGGCGATGGCCCACGCGGAGCGCATGGTTCGCGAAAAGCTAGGGCCTGATGATGAGCTCCATCACACACCATTTCTGACGTGGAAAGCTGAGTGTTAATGGAAGAGTGGTGCGCTGTAACTGACGGTCGGGCCAATCTCCGCCACCCCAGTGACAACAATCCGCACCCCCCAAACCCCCACATTCCCCACCACTTCCGCCCACCCAGGCCCAAGACCCAATCCGCCCCATGCTACCGTCGGGCGTCATGCCATCAGAAGCTCAAATCGAGGCCAACCGCCGCAACGCCCTCTACAGCACCGGCCCGCGCACCCTCGAAGGTAAATCCCACTCCAGCGCCAACGCCATCAAACACGGCCTTTCCGCCGGCTTCCGCGTCCTCACCAACGAAAGTCAGGAGGATTTCGACGAATTAATCGCCGAACTCACCCGCACTTTCGCACCCACCAACGCCTATGAGCACATCCTCGTCATGGAAATGGCCCAGTCCCACTGGCGTGTCGCCCGCGCCCGCCGTCTCGAAGCCGGGGTGATTGATGACATGGCCGCCGGCCACGCCTCTTCCGACCCCGACGCCACCCTCCGAACCATGCTGCTCAACAACCAGGCCGGATCCTTCCTCGCCTTCCAGCGCTACGCCGCCGCCGCCGAGCGAACCGGCTACCGCGCCCTGAAACAGCTCCTCGCCCTCCGCAAACTGGCCGCCCAGGAAGCTCGCGAAGCCGCACTACGAAACGAACCCAATTTGCACCCCCCGCCCACGCTTATCCACAACGGTCCTCCGGCCAATTCGGTGACGGCTGACGAATTCCGCACCCCGCAGCCTCCCGAAAACCATCCATTCACCACAGCGGCGCCCGGAAGCCAGTGAACTCCGTGCCCTCTGTGTCTCCGTGGTGAATCGGAGTGCGTCTTCCCTGTGATACGCTGGCGTTTTATGCAACTTTATGAGGTTTTCCTCGGTCTTGGCCAGGACTCGTTCGCCCAGCTCGTCCGCGGCATCTCCATCGGAAAACTCAAAACCTACCAGCTCTACGACCGTCTCAAGACGCGCATGCACCTGCCCAAACTCAATTCCGAGGGCCTGCGCAAAGGCGTGCCGCGCTTCTGGGAACGCCTCGTCGAACAGGACGAAACCTTCGCCACCGAACTCGCCCAGGGCATCCTCATTTCGCATATGGACATGATGATCGCCGCTCTCGACGTGCTCGCAATCCCCCACGAGGATGGCTTCTTCGCCAAGGATCTCGACGCCGCGAAGTACCTCACCGACGGCTGGCAGCAGCGCGTGCTCGACGCCCTGAAGGACCGCTTCCCCGAGCCTCTGCTCGTCTTCTACGTCAACCACCTCGGCTGGGAACTGCTGAAGTCCACCGAGCTGTTCAGCCCGGCGCCCGCAACTACGGCACAATAGGCCATGCAGGAATTTTTCGACGCAATCCGCTCCGGCGACGAGCAGCGGGTACGAACGCTCGCCGAGAGCGATCCATCGCTGCTGGCCGCGAAGGACGAGCACGGTCTCGGGCCATTCACCGTCGCCCGCTACTCGCGCCAGAACGCCATTGCCGACTACCTGCTCACGCGCGGCGTGGAGTTGGACATCTTTGCCGCCTGCCTCGCCGGTTGCCGGGAGCGCGTCGCCGAACTGCTGGCGCAGGATCACGCGCTGCTCAACGCGCACAGTCACGACGGCTGGACTCCACTGCACCTCGCCGCCTTCTTCGGGTTTGCCGACATCGCCGGCGATCTGCTCGCCGCGGGCGCCGACGTGAAGGCCCGTTCGCTGAATGCCATGCGCAATACGCCCCTGCATGCGGCCGTCGCCGGGAACTCGGTTGCCGTCACCCGCGCGCTGCTCGAACATGGCGCTGATGTCAACGCGCCGCAGGAAGCCGGCTGGACCCCGCTGCACGGCGCCGCGCAAAACGGAAACGCCGAGCTCATACAACTGCTCATCGCCGCCGGAGCCACCGTGAGCACCCGCGCCGACAACGGCCAGACCCCCGCCGACCTCGCGCTCACCAGAGGTCACCAGGCCGCAGTTGATATCCTGGAGAAATACTAGTGCAGCTCGTCGACACCACCCTGCAGAGCATTCGCGACGCCGCCACCCTCGAAGATCTCGAGGCCATTCGCGTCGACGTGCTCGGCCGCAAAGGCAAACTCGCCCAACTCGGCAAGCAGCTCGGAGCCATGCCGCCGGAGGAACGAGCCGAGTTCGGCAAGAACCTCAACGCGGCCAAACAAACCCTGGAAGAAGAGTTCGAAGCGAAGAAAGCGCAGCTCGCCAAAACCGCCCTCCACCGCCGTCTCGATTCCGAATGGGTCGACCTCACTCTCCCCGCCCCCGGCCCGCGCCGCGGCAGCCTGCATCCGGTCACCCAGATCCAGAGCGACATTGAGGACCTGTTCGTCTCCCTCGGGTTCGCCGTGCTGGATGGCCCCGAAGTCGAGACCGAATATCACAACTTCGACGCGTTGAACATCCCGCGCGACCATCCCGCGCGCGACGCCCAGGACACTTTCTGGCTCACCGACGGCAATCTTCTGCGCACCCACACGTCGCCCGTTCAGGTGCGCGGCATGGCGCGTCTGGGCGCGCCGTTGCGCGTGATTGCGCCGGGCCGCGTCTTTCGAAACGAGGAAGTGGATGCCTCGCACGAGCACACTTTCTATCAAATCGAAGGCATGATGATCGACCGCGAGGTGTCCGTCGGCCATCTGGTCTACTTCATGAAAACCATGCTGGGCGGCGTGTTCCACCGCGAAGTCAACGTGCGCCTCCGCCCCGGCTTCTTCCCGTTCGTAGAGCCCGGTTTCGAGCTCGACCTCGGTTGCCTCATCTGCGGCGGCCCAGGCTGCCCGGTGTGCAAGCAAAGCGGCTGGGTAGAGCTAATGGGCTGCGGTCTGGTTCACTCCAACGTGCTCCGCATGAGCGGAATCGACCCGGAACAGTGGAACGGCTTCGCCTTCGGTCTCGGCCTCACACGACTCGCCATGATGCGCTACGCCATCGACGACATCCGCCTGCTGCAAAGCGGCGACCTGAGATTCCTGAACCAATTCTGATGCGACCCCCTACCATCCACCGCAGTCCCGTGGGGCAGGCAATCCTGCCTGCAGCCGGCCTTCGGGCCGGCTGGACCACCCCATGAAATTCTCCTACCACTGGATCAAGGAACTCGTCGACGGCCTCGACGCGAACCCGCGCGAGCTGACCCAGCTCATCACCATGAAGACGGCCGAGTGCGAAGGCACCGAAGAAGTCGGCGCCGCGCTACGCGAAGCGTCAGCGGCCCTGATTCTGGCTGTCGAACCCATCGAAGGCAGCCACAACCTGAAGGCTCTCGTTGAGACAGCGGAGGGCACGAAGTCGGTTGTCTGCGGAGCCCCGAACTGTTGGGCCGGCATGTACACGGCCTGGCTCCCGGTCGGCCGCAAGGTGGTTGCCGGAGTGGAAAGCGACGGCATGCTCGCCAGCGGCGTCGAGCTCGGAATCACGCGCGATCACGCGGGCATCGTCAAGCTCGATTCGTCCGAACTCGCGCTGACCCCGGACACCATCATCGAAGTCGACAACAAATCGCTCACGCACCGGCCCGACCTCTGGGGACATCACGGCATGGCGCGCGAAGTAGCCGCCATCACCGGCAAGCCCCTGCGCGATCCGGCCGACCTCAGCCAGGTGCCGCACGGCAAGCCTGCCATCGGCGTCGAAATCGACGACCTGAGCCTGTGCCCGCGTTACAGCGCGCTGGTGTTCGAGAACGTCACCGTGCAGCCGTCGCCATTGTGGCTGCAATACCGGCTGGAATCCATCGGCCTGAATTCCATTAACAACATCGTCGACGTCACCAACTTCGTCATGGCCGCCATCGCGCAGCCCATGCACGCGTTCGACGCGAGGAAGTTGCACGGCCCCACCATCTTCATTCGGCCCGCGCGCGAAGGCGAGAGCATCACCGCACTCAACGACGAGCGATACGACCTTGCGCCCTCGAACCTCGTGATCGCCGACGCCGCCGGACCGGTCGCCATCGCCGGAGTCATCGGCGGGCTCGGCAGCGCCATCGGCCCGGGCACGACGAGAATCGTACTGGAGAGCGCGAACTTCCATCCGGCCAGCGTCCGCAGGACTTCGGTCGCGCTGAAGCTGCGCACGGACGCGTCGGTGCGCTTCGAGAAGTCGCAGGACCCGGTCAACACTCTGCGCGGCATCGCCATGGCCATCGCACTGTTCCGCGAAGTCTCGCCGGGCATCCGCGTCGTGGGTGGCGTGGCCGATGCCCTGCGCCCGCTGACGACACCGCCACCCATCGAACTCTCCCTCGACTGGCTCAAACGAAAGCTGGGCCGCGAAGTCGAGCAATCGGAAGTGGAGAGCATCCTCACCTCGCTGGGCTTCAAAGTGACGTCGAGTGGTCGTTCGGCCAATTCGGGGACGGGCGACGAATTCCCGCACCAGCAAGCCCCGGAAGACGTCCGATCGGTCGCCGCGGAATCTCGTGGCCCGTCCCCGAATTGGACGCCCACTGACCTTCTCTCAGTGGCCGTCCCGAGTTGGCGCGCCACCAAAGACGTCACAGTCCGGGACGACCTCGTCGAGGAAGTGGGCCGCATGCTCGGCTACGGCTCCATCACGCCCTGCCCGCCCATGATCGCCTGCGCGCCGCCGCCGTCGAATCCGGCCCGCGCCTTCGAGCACGGCGTGCGCCAGATCCTGGCCGACGAAGGCTTCACCGAAGTCTACAACTACTCGTTCGTCACCGAAGAAGAGGTCCGGCGTTTGTCCATGAACCCGGACCACCACGTGCGCGTGGCCAACCCCATCGTCGCGGACCAGCAACTGATGCGCTCCAGCCTGCTGCCCGGCATCCTGCGCAACATCGAAACAAACAATCGCAATTTCCCGTCATTCCGCTGGTTTGAGATCGGCACCGAGATTCACAAGCGCGAGACCGGATTGCCCCCCGGATTGCCCAATGAAAAGCCGCACGTGGTTGCCGCCATGTACTCGCGCGATGGCGACGGCGTAGCCAATCTGTTCGAGCTGAAGCGCGTGGCCGAGTGCCTGATGCGCGGATGCGTGGTGGAGCCAGCGCAGGCGCGCCCGTTCGAGCATCCCCAGCGCGCGGCCAACGTCTTGTGGCATGGCGAAACTGTGGGCCGCCTGTTCGAGTTGCATCCCGCGCTCGTGTCCACGGGCCGCGCTGCAATTCTCGACGCCGACCTCGCGTGCATGCGCCGCCTCGCCCCCGCCACGCCAAAATACGAGCCGCTGCGCCGCTTCCCGGTCAGCTCGTTCGATCTTTCGGTTGTGGCCGCCGCGCGCGCTCTTGCGCTGGACGTGCAGAAGCAACTCGCGGAGCTGGCCGGCGCGTCGCTGGTCGCGATCGAGTTCGTGCGCGAGTACATGCTCACGCCGGAACAACGCAGCGTCTCGTTCCGCATCACCGTCGGCGCGCCCGGCAAAACGCTGTCGTCCGATGAGGTTGGCGCCATTCGCCAGCGCATCATCGACGGCATGACCGCGCGCGGCTACGAGCTGCGCCTGTGATTCACGGACTGCTTGTGCCATCCATGTACGGGGCAGGATGCCATCCTGCGCGGCGGTCGCTAACCGCCGCCGTTTTGGGCCAATTGACAATCGGCCCGCAGGTTCGAAGCCGAACGGCCCGGGCGTGGTCTTGAAGACAACGCGGCCATTGCGGTCCAGCACGTACATCCGATCCGGCCAGCCAGTGTACGCCGCCTCGGCGGTGTTCGCGAAGTTGTCAGATCAGGGCGGGAATGCGGACGTTCAGCGTGCGCTTCCAGAATGTACACGATGTAGAACTCGTCGAGCACGCCCGCTCGCGCACCGTTCCACATTGTTTCGAAAGGCGCGCGGATCATGACAATCATGGGCGGTTTCGCCATGAAAGCCGTGAATTGCGCCGGCGGCTTGCGCATTTCGTAGTACATGAGCCCGGCGAAGGCGAGCCATGCCACCAGAAGCACCAGAAAGACGTTGCGAGCGATCCGCGGCTTCCGCATGTTCGATCATGGTACCGTGCGCAGCCGCGTAATCCGCTCCCGTATCTGCGGCGCGAGCGTGAAATCCGGGTGGAGAGTGAGAAACTGTTCGAGGATATCGGCCGCGGCCTCCGGCTTGCGCTCCCGCACGTAGATCTCGGCCAGCACAAGCTGGGGATTCGTGAAATGGCGCGGGTCCAGCCGGATCGCTTCCCGCAGTTCCGCCTCGCCGGCGTCGAGCTTGCCCAGAGCGAAGCAGGCGATGCCGAGCTGGGAGTGCGCCAGCGCATCGTTCGGCTGTTTCGACACCGCCAGCGTATTGAAACTCCAGGCCTCCCGATACTGTCTCAGGTTGAGCAGAACCCCGCCCAGATTGACCAGCGGCGCGTATTCGTCGGGGTCGGCGGCGAGGCCTTTGCGGAAATACTGCTCGGCCTGCGCGTAGTGTTGCGCATGATACGCAATGGTGCCCAGACTATTCCACGCGACGCTGAACTGTGGCGCGATCTCCGTCGCGCGCTGGAGGTGAGCGATGGCCGCCTCGACGTCGTGTTTCGAAAGCCGCTGTTCGGCTTTCTCGTACTCCTTCCACGCCGACCGCGGGATCGACAGCTCGCGGGCGGACACAATGGCCCCGCGGTCCGGCAGAGATTTCGCCTCGTCGACGCGAATCCGGAAGTTCACCCGGCCTTTGGCATCGGCGGCGCTCGGACCGACATCGATGGTCTGCCGCCATTCGCCATAAGCCGTGGTGACAACGGTGAGAGTGTAGGAGCCCGGCAGGATGCCGGCGAAATGAAAGCGGCCGCCGGGGTCGCTGAGCGTGGAAGCGGAGAAAGGAGAAGTGGCGCCGTACAGCCACACCACCGCCGGTCCGGCTGGCTCGACGCTCCCGTTCACCGTGAACGAGCTTCCGGCCGCCGGTGCGAAGAGCAACCACAGGCAGATGGCTAATTCGCCGGTGCCCATTGCTCCGCACCCGCCGCGGTGGTTCTTACTTCGGGCGTGACCGCAATCCCGTCCGGTATCCAGGAACAGAAGGTCCCGCGCTGGCTCTGGCAGGCCTGGGGATTGGTCCGCACCTGCGCGGTCAGCGGGTCGAGGGCGTCTCTCCTGCTGGCAGCCACGACGGCCATGTCGTGATCGGCCTCGCTGGCGCGCACCAGGTAAATCAGCCGCACGTATCTGGCTTCGCCTGGCACGTGGAATAACGGCGCAAGCGGTTGTGCCGCGGGAACCACCCCGTCCTTGTTATGCACTTCGGCCGCGGTGAACACGACACGTTCGCCTGATGGAAACCGGGCTTTCACCGCGTACCAGGCGATCTCGTAACCGAGGAAGTCGGCTCCCGCCTTCAGAGTCGTGGCGCCGGGCTCGCCGGCCGTTCTCACCCGGTAGCCGCCGCCTTTCAGAATCGGCGTCACCACGCGCACGCGCCAGCCGGGTTCCAGGTCAATGTAGTAGCGTGGGCCAACCGCTGGCGCCCGGTTCGCGGCGACATGCGCGGTCCGCGCGACGCAGGCGTTCAACAACACCAGCAACGAGGGGGCCAGCGCGAATCCCGTTCGCAGTTTGGACACGTTGCTACCCCCGTGATTCTATCTCAGGCCGACCCCCTCCCCAGCCCGGCCCGAACTGTGAGGTAATAGAACACATGGGCGACGAAGTGGCTCGGCCGTTCGAATCGATCGAGAGTGCTCTGGAGTTTATGGTGCTCCTCGAAGAGGAGATCGCCGGCGCGTCCGGTGAGCTTCACGAAATGCTGGACGGCGCCAGTAACCGGCGTCAGGCGGAAGCGCTCAACCTTGCTCTGTACAAGATGCATCAGCTTTCCTTCCACACGCAGAAGAGCCGGCGCATACTGAATGACCTTCGCCTGATCCGCACTGTGCTGGTGGGCGATGGCCTTCGCGAGATTGCGAAGGTCTCCGGAAACGGATCGAAGTCGTCATAACAACCCGCCGTTCCGGACCGCCGCCGCAAGCGGTCTGCTGAAGTTGCCGTTGCGCTGCACCGCCACGGCATCGAGTCCCAGCCAGGATGCCAGAGTGTGCAACTCCGCCGCCAGCGCCGGGGCAACCGCAGTCGCGTCCATTTCCTTCTCCTTCCAGGCGGACAACACCAGCAGACGGCGGCCGGGCCGGTCGGCCTTGAGGTCCACGCGCGCCACCAGCTGGTCTCCCATCAGGAAGGGCAGCACGTAGCAGCCCCAACGGCGCTTCGCTTCGGGCACGAAGATCTCGAAGCGGTAGTTGAAGCCGAACAGGCGGGCGAGCCGCGGACGAAACCAGACCACCGGGTCGAAGGGAGAAAGCAGGGCGGCAGCGTCCGTCCGCCGTAACGATCGTGCCTGCAAACACAACCAGGCGGGTTCGCGCCAGCCCTCCACGCGCGCCTCGCGCAACTCGCCCGCCGCGACCAATTCCGCCACCGGCTGGCGAGCATCGCGGACCGGCATGCGGAAGTAGTCGGCCAGGTCGGCCACGGTGCCCACGCCATGAGCGCGCGCGGCGATGCGCACCAGTTCGCGCCGGGCCTCGGCGGGTCCCATTTCGCGGTGGAGGTGCTCGGCGGGCACCACGCGCTCGGCAAGGTCGTAGACGCGGGCGAAACTGTCACGCCGGTTGGCCACCGCCAGCAGACCGCGGCCGAAGTGCGCTTCGAGCACGGCCCGCGGGACGGTACAGAACCAGTCCTGGTCGAGACGCCGCGCAACGCCCTCGGGATGCGCGAGGTCGCTGGCCTCCAGTGGCCCGCGCGCGCGAACTTCTTCCAGCACCCCGGCGACGTATTCCACGTGCCGCTCCATGAGGTACTCAAAACCGTACGGCCGCACGCGGTGGGTGGCCATGCGATGCCGCAGTAGCGGCCAGGTGGCCACGGGAATGATGGAAGCCTCGTGCGCCCATTGCTCGGTGAACTCGCGCCGGCGGTAGACGAGGTTGTCGAGCAGGCGCCGGTCATACGGGCCGAGGCGCGAGAACAGGACCTGGTAGTGCGCGGGGACCAGAACGTTGACGCAGTCGATCTGCAGCAGGCCAAGCCGCTGGATGGTGCGACGGATGTGGCCAATGCCGACGCGTTCGCTCGGGCGCGGCCGATCGAAGCCCTGCGCGGCCAGAGCGATGCCCCGTGCCTCGGTCAGCGAAAGCCGTTCCGGCGGCATCAGTAGAAGCGGGTGATCCACTCGGCGACCAGCGCCGGTTTCTCGCCGCCCTCAATCTCCATGGTGACCAGCCAGACGATCTCGCTGGCGGAGACGCTCTGCGGCACGAGATGCGCGCGAACACGCGACCCGGTCACCACCGGCGAAGGAAAGCGCACGCGGTTGAGCCCGTAGTTGACCCTCATCGGCAAGCCGCTGTGAACGTCCACGGCCTGGCGGGAGAGATGGCTGAGCAGCGACAGCGTCAGGAACCCATGCGCGATGGTGTTGCCGTAGCGCGATTCGCGGCGCGCGCGCTCCACGTCGACATGGACCCACTGGTGGTCGCCACTGACGTCGGCGAAGCGGTTGATGGCGTCCTGGGTGATCTCGAACCAGGGGCTGACGCCCGCTTCCTGGCCGATCAGCGGGCGGAGTTCTTCGAGGCTGTTGAAGACGCGCGGGGTCATCGCTTATACCCGATGCGGCGGAGGAACTCGCGCCGGGCGCGCGCCGCGTCCTCGGATTCGACGGCCTTCGGCGGACTGCCGTCAACAACGCCGAGCACGCCGCGGCCCTGCTCGGTCTCAACGACAATCACCTCCACCGGGTTGGCGGTGGCGCAAAAGATGCCGCAGACCTCGGGGACCTGCTGGATGGCGTTGGTGAGGTTGATGGGGAAGCCTTCGCGCAGCGCGATCACGAACAGATGACCGGCGCCCACGGCCATCGCGTTCCGCGTGGCGATGTCCTGCAGGTCGGCGTCGTTGCCTTCCACGCGCGTCAGGCAGGGGCCGGACGCTTCATTGAAGGCGACGCCGAACTTCATGTGCGGCACCGTATTGACGATGGCTTCGTACAGATCCTCCACCGACTTGATGAAGTGGGTCTGGCCGACGATGATGTTGCCATTCTCGGGGACCTCGAGGCGGACGGCTTTCAGTTCCATGTCTCTCATCGTATAGCCGAAAACCGCTTCGTGCCCGGCGCAGCGTCTATAATGGACCGCGATGGATGGCCAACTTCTCGATTACATCGAGCATCTGCCGCACGGTCGTGCGACGTGGAAGCAGCTTCTGCGGGAACTCGGCGCGAAAGGACACTCCAAAGAAGAACTGGAGCGCGCGCTCGAGCGCCTGACCGAACGCGGAGAGCTGGTGGAGCTGCGCTCGGGGCACTTTGTCTCCACGCGCGTCAGCCGGCAGTATTCCACCGGCCGGCTCAACATGCATCGCGACGGCTACGGCTTCCTCGTCTCCGATCAGCCTATTGAAGGCATTCGCGGTCATATCTTTCTGCCGCCCGAATCGGCGCAGAAGGCCATGCACGGCGATCGCGTGCTGGTGCGCATCGGGCGCATTGAGAACGACGGCCGCGCCGACGGCGAGATCGTCCGCGTTCTGCGGCGAGCGCATCCTCACGTGGTGGGCGAGTTTCGTTTGAAACGGAATGGCTCGTTTGTGATTCCGCATGACGATCGGATTCGCCAGTGGATCGAGATCCCCGCCGGTCTGGAGATTCCCGAGGACATCGGGACGCACGACCGCGTTGGCGTGGAGGCCGTAGAGGTGCACGGGCCGCAGGATCTGGACGGCATGATCGTGAACTGCGAGATTCTGGAATTCCCCGAGGACGACGATCACGCGGTGGGACGCGTCATCGAGGTGCTGGGCCATCCGGACGACTTCGGCGTCGACGTAGAGGTCATCATCCGCAAGCACCATATCCCGCACCGCTTTCCCGCGGAAGCGATCGCGCAGGCGCAGTCGATTGCGGCGGCGGTTCCCGAGGACGAGATTGCCCGGCGGCGCGATTTCCGGTCGTACGACATCGTCACCATTGACGGCGAGACGGCGCGCGATTTCGACGACGCCGTGTGGGTGGACCGGCTCGACAACGGCAACTTCGCGCTGCATGTGCATATCGCCGACGTGAGCCACTACGTGCGCCCGCAAACGCCTATCGACGACGAGGCGCGGCTGCGCGGCACCAGCGTGTACTTCCCCGATCGCGCCGTGCCCATGCTGCCGCTGGAGCTCTCCACCGAAATCTGTTCGCTCAAGCCCGGCGTGGACCGCCTGGTGCTCTCCGTCCTGCTGGAGATCGATCACGCGGGCGAGGTGGTGGGACAGAAGTGCATGCGCGGCACGATTCGCAGCGTGGAGCGGATGACCTATACCGACGTGCACCGGCTGCTGGAGGGCGATGCGGCGCTGCGCGAACGCTACCAGAGCCTGACGCCGCGGTTCGAGTTGATGCAGGAGCTGGCGCTGATTCTCAACCGCCGGCGGGTGAAGCGCGGGTCCATCGATTTCGACATGCCCGAGCCGCTGATCGAGTTCGACGAATTCGGGCAGATGACCGGCGTAATTCGGGCGCCGCGCAACATCGCGCATCGGCTGATTGAGGAATTCATGCTGGCGGCGAACGAAGCCGTGGCCGCGCATCTGGAGAACCTCGGCGTGCCCATGATGTTCCGCATCCACGAAAAGCCCGACCCGAAGCGCGTGATGGATTTCGAGCAGATTGCCGCCACGTTCGGCTACTCGCTGGGCGTGGGGCCCGTCCCGGTCAGGAGGTTTGGCAACACGCAGCGGCGGCGCGACGGAACGAAGGTGCGCCGCGAGATCGAGCTGCCCCAGGAGGTGGCCATCACGTCGCGGCATTACCAGAAACTGGTGGCGCAGATTGAGGGCAAGCCGGAGGAGCGGATTCTGAGTTATCTCATGTTGCGCTCGCTGAAGCAGGCGCGCTACAGCGCCGATAATCGCGGCCATTTTGCGCTGGCCGCGGCAAGTTATACGCATTTTACCTCGCCTATCCGGCGATATCCGGATTTGATTGTGCATCGTATTTTGTCGGCCTGGCTGGATGACACAACGGCTCGGGAGCTGACTGCGCCGGAGGTGACGCGGATTGCCGACGAGTCGTCGCAAAGCGAGCGCCGGGCGGCCGATGCCGAACGCGAGCTGGTGGAGTGGAAGAAAGCGAAGTTCATGGAGGAGCGCGTCGGCGAGGAGTTCGACGCCCTCATCATCAGCACGGCGAAGTTTGGGTTTTTCGTGGAACTGGAGGATTTGTTCATCGAAGGGCTGGTGCCGGTGGATACTCTGCCTGGCGATCGGTACCTCTACAACGAGAATGTACGCAGGATCGTCGGCGAGCGGACCCGGCGCGAGTTTGCGATTGGACAGAGGGTGCGGGTGACGCTGGACCGCGTGGATGCGTTGCAAAGGCAGTTGCAGTTCTCGGTGATTGAGCCGGTGCGGGCGGGTAAGCCGCGTCGGCGCAAGGGACGGTGAGGGGTTTTGGCCGATTGACAATCGGCCGCAGGTTAACAACCTGCCCCACATTACTTACTATTCGCAACGCAGCGCGATCACTGGGTCTACTCGCGTCGCGCGCCAGGCCGGCAGGAAGCTGGCCGCCACCGCTACCGCCGCCAGCAGGCCGGTGACGCCGGCGAACGTCAGCGGGTCGGTGGCGTTCACTCCGTAGAGCAGGCTGGACAGCAGGCGGGTCAGGGCGAAAGCGCCAGCCAGTCCCACCACGATGCCGGCTCCGGCGAGCACCAGCCCCTGGCGGACCACCAGCCGCAGCACGTCCAGCCGCCGCGCGCCCAGGGACATGCGAATGCCGAATTCACGGGTGCGCTGACCTACGCTGTACGCGATCACGCCGTAGATCCCGATCGCCGCCAGCAGCAGGGCCACCACGGCGAAACTGCCCAGCAGCGACGTGGCCAGTTGTTGCGCCGCCTGGCTGGTGGCACGCGTGGCGTCCATGGTCTCGACCTGGAACACGGGCTGATCGATATCGACGCTGCGCACCAGACTGCGCATGGCCGGAATCAGCGTCACCGGATCCACTTTCGTTCGCAGGAGCAGGGACATCGCCGGCATGGGCGCCTGCGGGGCCGGCAGATAGACCTGCCCGATTTGTCCCTTGAGCAGCTTCACCAGAATGCCCTGATCCACGTTGCCCACCACGCCCACAATCTGCCGCGGCGGCAGTCTTTTGCCCAGCTTCAGGCTCTTTCCCACCACGTCCTGGCCGGGCCAGTTTTGCCGAGCCGTCCACTCGTCGATGACCACCACCGGCGCCGAGTTCCTGCTGTCCGTTTCGTTGAGGTAGCGGCCGCGGATGAGCGGGATGCGCATGGTGGCGAAGTAGCCGCTCAGCACCGAGCTGCGAAGTACTATCTTCACGTCCTCCGGGCGCGGTTCGGGACGGTCCGGGAAGAGGAGCCCGGAGCCGTGCATGTTGTCGCTGGCGGGCAGGTCGTCCACGGCCGCGGCGCTCACCACTCCGGGCAGGGACTGCGCCTCGCGCACCACGCGGTCGAAGAACGCAGTCTGTTTTTCCGGCGTCGCGTACTGCTGGTCGGAGAGGGCCACGCGCACGGTGAGGACGTTGTGCGGGTTGTACCCGGGGTTCGCCGAGCGCAGCCGCGCGAAGCTGCGCAACATCAGGCCCGCGCCCACCAGCAGGACCAGCGTCAGCGCCACTTCGCTGACGACGAACAGGCCGCGCAAACGGTGATGTCCGCCGCCCGCGTAAGAGCGCGACGCTTCCTTCATGGTGTGGTTCACGTTGGTCTTCCACGCCTGCCACGCCGGCGCCAGGCCGAACAGGAGCCCGGTGGCGAACGAAAGAACCAGATTGAAAACCAGCACGCTCGAATTCAGCGCGATGCCTTCTCCATTCCGCAACACGTCCAGGTGAAATGAGGTGATAAAGCGAATGGCCGCGAGCGAGGGCGCGATGGCCACCACGCCGCCCAGCAGCGCCAGCAGCACGCTCTCCGTGAGAAGCTGCCGGCAGAGGCGCCAGCGGCCCGCGCCGACGGCCGCGCGCAACGCCATCTCTTTCTGCCTGGCGGTGCCGCGCGCCAGCAGCAGATTGGCGATATTCGCGCACGCGATCAGCAGAACGAAACCCACCGCGCCGAACAGAACCACCAGCAGCCCTTGCGCATCCTCTACCCAGGCGTCCTCTACGGGTTGGAGCGCAACGCTGTGGCCGGCATCTTCGGTGTATTGCGCGCTCAGCCGGCGCTCCAGTTCCGCCATGCGCTGTTGTGCGGCGGCGAGGCTCACGCCGTTCCGCAGCCGGCCGACCACCTGGAAGAAGCGGCTGCCGCGGTTGCCGGCCACGTCGGCGGCGAACACCAGCGGGGCGTAGATCTCCTCCTGCCCGATTGCGGGGAACGTCTTCGGCAGAACCCCGACGATGGTGTGCGCGACGCCATCCAGCATAATGCTGGAGCCGACTATGCCCGGGTTGGCGGCGAAGCGGGAACGCCAGAGGGCATCGGTCAGGATGACCACCTGATTGTGACCCGGCTGCGCGTCCTCGGCCTGGAATACGCGGCCGAGGTGGGGCTGAACGGCAACCGCCGCGAAGAAATCCGGGGTGACGTTGAGTCCGTTGATGCGGTCGGTACGGTCGGCCATGCGCAGGTTGAAGCCGCCATCGGTCATTGCGCCCAGACTGGAGAAGACGCCGCTCGCTTTCCAGTCGGCGTAGTCGGGCACGGAGGCGGGAAACTGGTGCCAGTTGCGTTTGGCATCTTCGGTCCACACCATCACGACTCGGTCGGCGTCGGGAATGGACAGTGGCGTGAGCACGGCGTGGATGACGCTGTAGATGGCCGTGTTGGCGCCGATGCCGAGCGCCAGCGTCAGCACCACCACCGTTGTGAACCCGAGGTTCTTGCGCAGCATGCGTGCGCCGTAACGGAAATCCTGCAATAGACGTTCGAGCGATGCCCATCCCCACATGTCGCGTGTGACCTCCTTCACCAGTACCTTGTTTCCAAACTCCGCCAGCGCGGCGTGGCGGGCTTCCTCCCGCGATTGGCCGCGCTCCATGCGATCCCGGATGGCCATTTGCAGATGGGCCTCCACCTCATCGTGCAGCTCGCGGTCGCGCCGGCGGCGTGTCACGACGGCTCTCCTTCGGGGCTCATGATGCTGGCGATGGCGGCAGAGAGTTGGGTCCAGCGCTGGTGCTCGGAGGCGAGTTGTTTCTTGCCGGCCGGAGTGAGGCGGTAGTATTTCGCGCGCTGGTTGGCCTCGGTCTGCTTCCATTCGGAGGAGAGCCAGGCCTGCCGTTCGAGGCGGTGCAGGGCCGGGTAGAGCGAGCCGGTCTCCACCTGCAGGGCGTCGCTGGAGCTGACGCGAATGGCCTGGATGATGGCGTAGCCGTGCTGCGGGCCCCACTGCAAGGTCTTGAGGATGAGCATGTCGAGGGTGCCCTGGAGGAGCTCGATGCGGTTTTGGTACGGTTCTTTTTTGGCCATGGTGAGGCTGTAGTTATTCTACAGCATGTGGGGGTAGGGCGTCTACTGCTGTGGGTGGGGCGAGCACCAGTTCGGGTACGGGAAGGGTGTCTGGGCACGAAATCGAGGCCTTGGCCACCGGCAGCAAGAACAATAAACCATTATAATGTTAGCCTGATAGCGCAGCTCGGACCATAGACTCATCCATGGGAAACCTGAAGAGGATCGGCTTTTTTCACTTCGGAAAACAAAAGAAGGCCGATCCAATCGATTCGCTTCGGAAATCTCTGAGCACCGAATCCAGTCTGAGTGATTGCTTGATCGTGCTTCCTGAAGCGTTCAATGTTCCGGGGGGATACTTGAGAGGCGATTCTCCCGACGTTTCAGTCTGTGGCGCACTTCAAGGCCTATCGACAGAAAAATCAGTTGCGTTCGTAGCGGGAATGATCGAGCCGCGTCAAGGATCGACGTTGGGCTGCAACTCAGCCTTTCTGATCGATGGTGCTTGCTGTCACCTGCTTTCAAGGAAACGACAGTGCTTTCGAAGCGACTTATACCGGGTCTGCCAATTCGATGCGCCCATCGCCCATCGCGGATTGCGCATTGGGGCATTGGTATGCGAAGACGCCAATTGTAAGGAAGGTCACCGCGCCGATGTTCTTAAGAGCATCGAGGCCCTGACGCCTGCTGATCCCATAGTCCTCTGCGTTCCTGCGTGCATGACGAGCACTTGTCCCGAGGTGGTCGTCCGGGACTGTTGGCCGGGAACCGCTGCGATGGTGATCGCCAACGGGGATTTTCGACAGTCGAGTGTAATCCGTATCGCATCTTTGGCCATTTTGGAGCCCGCCGAACGCGAGACGAACACTATCCGCTTGAAGTGTTATGAAGGCGTTGCGCGAGACCCCGGCGATGTTCCAAAACTCACCTTGTGAGACAGCGCACCAGCCTTTAAACGGGTTCAGGTCGAAGTTCACGACCCAGAGCCGCGGCTGCCTTGCGCAGGGTACTTAACGTAGTGACTTCCTCATAGATGCCTTCCTCGCGGAGCCAGCTATCGAAGGACAATCCGATGTTTTTCTTTTTCATACCCGGTGAATGGCTTTCACCGCCAGCGCTGGATCATTCTCAATGATGCGCAAAAGTGTGGCTGCCGGGCCCGTGGGGCGCCGCCGGTCCTGTTCCCAGTTTTGCAGTGTCTTCACGCTTACGCCGATCAAATGCGCAAACTCCGACTGAGAAAGGCTGGTTCGTTCGCGAATCACCCGGATACCGGACGAGCGGATTACCGTTCGCCGCGAAGGCTTTTGGCCGCGCAGAATTGCCCCGGCTTCGCGCACGCTGCCCAGTAGTTCTTCAAACATTTGTTTCTTCACTGTCCAAACTCCTCGTTGACAGCTTTGGCGAGCTGCGAGATCTGTTTAGGAGTCAGATCCGCCGTTGCGCTCTTCGGATACACGTAGAGGAGCAGGATCACGTCTTTTCGTACGGCCCAGTAGTAGATGACGCGGGCGCCGCTGCTCTTTCCTCGCGATCCAACGGCAACGCGGACCTTGCGCATCCCACCACCACCTCTGATGAGAGTGCCGATCGCTGGATTCGCCGCGATCCGGGATTGAAATGTACCATACTCCTCGTCATTGAGCAGAGCGGTGATCTGCCTTGTGAAGATCGAAGTCTCTATCAGCTCCACTTCTTTTCATTATCCGCCAATGGCGGATAGCGGTCAAGGTGCTGCACGGCTTTTGGCAAGCCGAGACATTGTCAGGTTCATCAGAGGGCTGAGGCATGCCCTGTTGCCGATGCTGGTCCACGGCTAACAACAGCGCGCGGGGAGGCCGAAACTCGCCGGGCTATGGCTGGAACAAGAACACCCTGGAATTGCAGGCCGCTTTTCGGAGATCGTTATCCAGACTGGCCGGCGGCAAGCCTTCGCGGATGGCCAGGTCAAGGTAGGCGGCATCATAGACGGTCAGCCCGTGACGGTCGGCCAGGCTGAACACTTCGTGATGGACTGCAGGAATTCCAGAGCGTCAGCGTGCGTGATGCGCTTGCGCCGCAATCCCATCAGGACGCTGTTATGCACTTCACAGGCCCACAGACGGGGCGCTACGGCTTCGAGAGGGGCGGATATCGCCTGGAGAATGGCGTTCGCGTAATCGGTGCGCTCGTCCGGAAAGCACCATGCAGCCGCGAGCGAAGAGTCAATGACAAAGGCTGGCATCAGGGGCGGTCGCGATGGATGTAATCGTGAACGGTCCAACCTTCGGGATCTGGTTTCACGCGCTTTTGCAGTTGGAAAATGCGGGCCGCCGCTTCCCGCGCGGAGGGTGGCGCGATCGATAACGCTTCCTCATCGGCGAGGTGTTTCAACCATGCTTCCAGCGTCAGACCCTGCGCCTCCGCTCTTGCCTTGAGCGCCGCCGCCTGTCGGTCGGGAAGTTCAATTACAGTCATAGGCCAAAAACTCCTGCCAGTCTCTTCCCAGCGTAAAGCATATGTGGCCGTCTGTCACGACTTTCAAATCCGGGAAACAACTGGCTGCGGGTTTGGCAATTGCCAGCAGTTGCGCAGCCATGCATGCCGGCGAGCTACGTGCATCGCAAAGGACCCTTTGAGAGACAGCGCACCAGCCTTCAAACGAGCTCAAGCCGAAGTTCACGGCCCACAGCCACGGCTGCTTTGCGCAATGTGCTTAACGTCACTGCATCGTATTCGGGATCGAGCAGACGATCCAGCGCTGCACGGCTGGTGTGCATCCTCCGCGCCATCTCCGCCTTGGAGAACTGCTTCTCCTTCATGGCGGCTTCGAGTTGCCGGGCGAGGACGCGCTTGATGGCAGCCGCAGTGACTTCCTCATAGATGCCTTCCTCGCGGAGCCAGCTATCAAAGGATGATCCGATGTTCTTCTTCTTCATACCCGATGAATGGCTTTCACCGCCAGTGCTGGAACGTGCTCAATGATGCGCAAGAGTGTGGCTGCCGGGCCCGTAGGGCGTCGGCGGTCCTGTTCCCAGTTCTGCAGGGTCTTCACGCTTACACCGATCAAGTGCGCGAAATCCGAATGCGAAAGGCTGGTTCGTTCGCGAATGACTCGGATACCGGAAGAGCGGATTACCGTCCGCCGCGCAGGCATCTGCTGGCCGCGCAGAATTGCCCCGCCTTCGCGCACGCTGCCCAGCAGTTCTTCAAACATCTGTTTCTTCACTGCCAAACTCCTCGTTGACAACTTTGGCGAGCCGCGAGACCTGTTTCGGATGAGCATAGTAGCTCGTGGTTGAAGTGACTGCGCGTCCAATTACGGGGACGGGCAACGAGATTCCGCAGCGAACGGTGGATTGTTTTCAGTGGCTTTCCGGTGCGGAATGTCGTCGCCCGTCCCCGAATTGGCCGGCCGACCATTCTCGTACTGCCCAATCGCACCTTGCGTCTTCCAATCGGCTCCACCTCTTTTCATGATCCGCCAATGGCGGATAGTGGTCAACTCGACTGCAGCGGCGCTACAATAGCCGGTCATGCAGGAACATGCTCTCAGCTTCACGCCGCCGCTCGAGGAGAACCGGCGGCAGTTCATCGTGACCAAACTCGCCGTGGGTTTCGCCGCCGCCGTATGCCCGGTGATGGCGGACGCCATCCATACCGATTCGGACGGCCTCACCGCGAGCGAGGTGAAGATCGCCGTTCGCGATGGCGAGATGCCCGGCTACCGCGCCATGCCCGCCGCGGGCGGACCGTTCCCCGTGGTTCTGGTAGTGCAGGAGATCTTCGGCGTCCACGAACACATCCGCGACCTCTGCCGCCGCTTCGCGAAACTCGGCTACTTTGCCGTGGCGCCGGAGCTGTACGCGCGGCAGGGCGATGTCGCCGGGCTCGGCAACATACAGGACATCATCACGAAGGTGGTCTCGAAGGTGCCCGACGCGCAGGTGATGAGCGATCTGGATGACACCGTTGCGTGGGCCGGCAAAAGCGGCCATGGCGACACGTCGCGGCTGGGCATCACCGGCTTCTGCTGGGGCGGGCGCGTGGTGTGGTTGTACGCCGCGCACAGCTCGAAACTGAAGGCCGGCGCTGCGTGGTACGGACAGATCAAGGGCGACGTGAACGCCCTGCGCACGAAGACGGTGCTGGAACTCGCGCCCGAACTGAAGGCGCCCGTGCTTGGATTGTACGGCGCGAAAGACCAGGGCATCCCCGTGGAGCAGGTGGAGCAGATGCGCGCGGCCCTGAAGGCGGCGGACAGGCCCTCGGAGATTATTGTGTACCCGGATGCCGGCCACGGTTTCAACGCCGACTACCGGCCCGGCTACAACGAGGCCGCCGCGAAAGACGCCTGGGATCACATGCTGGCGTGGTTCCGGAAGTACGGGGTGAAGTAGATGGCCCCACGCCGAGGCGCGACGCACGCCGGGTGCTATACTCATTCGAACTCCGAAACAGGATTGCAGTTCCCGGTTCACTCACCGGGCGGGGACCCCGGTCCAGCGGGGAAGAGGCTGACTCACTGGTCAGTTGTAGCCTAAGGAGAACCAAAGAAGATGCGCGAGATGCGTTTGATACGCCGCTGCTGCGTGCTGGCGGCGCTTATGTTGACGGTGCTGTCGGTTTCATTACCGGCACAAGACAAGAATATCCGGACGGTCCTGTTCGTCAAGGTCAAGCCGGAGCGGACTGGCGACTGGAAGGCCGCGGTGAAGGATTACGCGGCACTGATGAAGAAGTCGGGGTCGGACCAGTGGTTCACGGTCTGGGCAGCGCAAAGTGGGCCCGACCAGTATGCGATCGTGTGGCATGCCGCCAGGTGGAAGGAACTGGATGAGGACGAAGACCCGAAAACCAAGCCGGTAGCCGCGGACATCGCGCGCGTCATCGCCCGGCTGGATGGGGCCACCGTGAGCATGGAGACATGGGTGGATGAGCTGCAACCGGACTTGCGCATCGGCAGCAAGGATGTGCCGAAGATGGTTCGTACGGGGCGGATTCGTGTGGCGTCGGGCAAGATGGACGACGTGCTTGCGATCCTCAGGAGCGACACCCTCCCGGCAATGAAGAAAGCGGGAGTCAGCGAATGGGGCGTGGCCGTCGCACGCTATGGAACGCCCACCAACGAGATCCACACCTACGCGGCCATCGGCGGATGGGCGGATCTGGATGCGCCCTATGGCGTCCAGAAGGGACTGAGCGCCGATGAGTATAAAGCCTATCTTGCAAAACTGGCGCCGAACATCGTATTCAGCGAATGGACGATGTGGCGCTTCAAGCCGGACCTGAGCTACGTTCCGGAGCCGAAGTAGTAAGCAACTGACTTAGCGGCGCCATCAATGTGGAGCAGGATGGAATCCTGCGCGGCGGTTGATTACCGCCGCTGTTCGGGAGCAAACGTGGCGGTGGGCCGATTGACAATCGGCCGCACTCTCGAAAGTGCCACGTATGTTATTGGAAAACCGTTGCCGCCGGCAGCACTTTCTTTCCTGCTTCTGTGCGCCGGCGAACATCGCAACAGCTTAACAAGCCGCCGCACAAGGTCAGCCAGTTTGTAGCATCCGCCGCCGCTTCACGGCCCGCGCAGCACCCGCTCCACCGCCGGGCGGCAGCGCTCGCAGAACGACGCGGTGCGGATGTCCAGACGCTCTACGCTGTTGGTGGACGCCATCACGCAGGTCCAGTCGTCGCAGTGGCGCAGGCCGAAGGTGTGGCCGAGCTCGTGCACCGCCTCCTTGGTCAGCCGGTCCAGCAGGAGCTCGGGATCGGCCGGCAGACCGTACACCTCCTCGCGCAGCCGGTGCGTGGACACCACCGCGCAGAGCCCGCTCACCTGGGCCTCGCCGAATACAAAGCTCAACACCGGAACGTACAGATCGTGCGCGGTAACGCCGAGGATGCGGAAGCCGGTGGCGTACTCGCGCGTCAGGCGCTCCAGCAGCCGCGTGGAGTGGTACTGGTTGCGGCCGTTGTCCCAGGCGAACGCGGCATCGAGGCCGCTCTCGGCGACCGCGCAACGCAGGCCCAGCACACGGGTGAGCGCGGCAGCCAGGCGGTGGAGCGGCGCGGCATCGGCCACGTGGCCGACCGGCACAATCAGCAGCAAACCCGCGGGAGTCACGCGGAATCGGGTTCAACGGCAGCGCGGTACCGTTTCAGTTTGTGGTAGAGAGTGGTGCGGTCGATCTCCAGCACCCGCGCTGCGCGGGAGAGATTCCCATCGCACTCGGCGACCACTTTCTCGATGTGCGTCCGCTCCACCTCTTCCAGAGTGCGCCCGCCGCTCGCCAGGGACTCGGCGCGCACGCCGAGGGCGAAATGGGCCGGGCCGATCTCGCCGTTGCGGCCCACCACCAGGGCGCGTTCCACGGCGTTCTCCAGCTCGCGAACGTTGCCCGGCCAGTCGTGCGCCATCAGCGCGTCAATGGCCGCCGGGCTGAGGTGCGGGGGCTCGCGATTGGTGGACGCGCAGAAGCGGCGCAGGAAATAGTCGGCCAGCAGCGGGATGTCTTCGCGCCGCTCGCGCAGCGGCGGAATGTTGATGGCGAACACGTTCAGCCGATAGTACAAATCGGGCCGGAATGTTCCGGCCTTCACCAGCTCGTCGATGCTGCGGTTGGTGGCGGCGACGCAGCGGAAATCCACCTTCACCGGCTGCGTGCCGCCCACGCGCACAATCTCCTTCTCCTGCAGAACCCGCAGCAGATCCGATTGCGTGCGCAGGCTGATGTCGCTGATCTCGTCGAGGAAGACAGTGCCGCCGTCGGCCACTTCGAACTTACCCTTGCGGCGGAACTGCGCGCCGGTGAAGGCGCCGCGCTCGTGCCCGAACAACTCGCTTTCCAGCAGCGTTTCGGTGAGCGCGCCGCAGTGGATCACCACCATGGGCATGTTGCGGCGCGGGCTGTTGGAATGAATCGCGCGGGCCACCACTTCCTTGCCCGTTCCGCTCTCGCCGGTGATGAGCACGGTGGCGTCGGCGGGCGCCACCATCTCCACCAGCTCGGCCACGCGCTTCATGGCCGGACTGCGGCCGATCAGCTCCGTCTTCGGGAAGATCTCCTGCATGTTCTCGCGCAGGCGGGCCACTTCGCGCCGCGCGCCGCGGTGCTCCAGCGCCCTGGTCACCAGGTGGATCAGTTCGTCCGGATCGATGGGCTTGACGATGTAGTCCCACGCGCCCCTCTTGAGACCCTGCACGGCCGTCTCTACCGTGGCGTATCCGGTCATGATGATGATCATCAGCTCGGGGTCGGCCTCGCGCAGGCGCTCCTGCAGCTCCATGCCATCCATGCCGGGCATGCGAATGTCGATCAGCGCCAGATCCGTGTCGCCGGGGACCAGACGCTCCAGCGCTTCGCGCCCGCTGGCGGCGGCTCTGGTCTCAAAGCCCTCGTCGGCGAACAGGCGGTCGAGGGAATCGCGGACCACCATTTCGTCGTCCACGATGAGGATTCTGCCTTTCATAACGATGCTCCTGCCGTTTGCGGAAGGATTCCCGCCGGCCGGGCGGATTCCACGGGAAGGCTCACGATGAACTCCGCTCCCGCGCCTTCCACGGATTCGGCAAGGATAGCCCCGCCGTGCTGCTCCACGATGCTGCGGGCCACCGCCAGGCCGAGGCCGGTGCGGTGGACGTCCGCCCTGGTGGTGAAGAAAGGTTCGAAAACCTGGGGCAGAACGCTGGCGGGGATGCCCGGACCGTTGTCGCGCACGCGCATCTCCACCATGCGCGCGGGGCGGTCGTGGCGCGTCACCACGTCGATCCGCCCGCCGTTGCCGAGCGCTTCGGCGGCGTTGACCATGAGGCCCAGCACCACCTGCTGAATCTGGTTGGCGTCGCAGGGGACGGCGGGAAGATCGGAGGCCAGATCCAGCTCCAGCGTGGTCCCGCTGAGCTCCAGGCGGTGCCGGACCAGGCTCACGGCGCGGCCGATAATCTCGTTGATGTCCGCCGGCTCGATGGAGCGTGGCGACTGGCGCGCGAACATCAGCAGGTTGCGCATCAGCTCGCCACAGCGCCGGCTCTCATGCTCGATGATCTGCAGTTGTTCCACCATGCGCGCCTTGTTGGGCGGCGGCGGAACCACGCGCTCCACGTCCTTGCGGGTGAGCCGCGCGTAGGTGAGAATCCCGAACAGCGGGTTGTTCACCTCGTGCGCGACGGTGGCGGCCAGGCGGCCCAGAGAGGCCAGCCGCTCGCTGGTGGCCATGAACTTGTGCGCCCGCTCCAGCTCCCCGGCTTTCTGCTCCACTCTCTGCTCCAGAGTGCGCGTCCACGCGGTTACTTCCTCGTTGGCCTGGGCCAGCGCGGCGGCCATGCGATTGAACGCCCCGGCCACCTCGCCCAGTTCGTCGTCCGAGTGCACCGTGACCCGCTGGTCCAGCTTGCCGCCGGCAATGCGCCGCATCCCTTCCACCAGCTCGCTCAGGGGACTGGACACCAGGCGCCAGACGAACACCATGCTGATGCCGCAGACCAGCGCCAGCGCGAGCGCCGTAGCCTCGGTGAGCTGCGCCAGATGCTGGGCCACGCGCGCATCCACACGGGCGAGGGAAAGATGCGTGTCAATGACCCCGAGCACCCGCTGATCCCGGGGATGGAAGTGGCAGTCGGCGTTCCAGCAGGAGGGCTCGTTATCGATGGGACGAATCACCCCCAGCACGCGCTCGCCGCCGGCCTGAAAAATGCGCGAGCGGTCGCGGCCTTCGATATGCGTCAGCGGCTTGCCCTGCTGGTGGCAGGCGTAGCAGGCTTCGGCGGCCTTGTCCACGACGCGGCCCGATTCGCTCGGGTCTGTGGAGAGACTGATGCGCCCCTCGTTGCTGAAGATGCGGATGCGCTGGATGCCGGGCTCGCTGCCGATCTCGCGGATGGTCTGAAACAGCGCTTCGCGGTCGTTGCGCAGCATCTGATAGCGGGTGCTGCGCTGGATAATATCGCCGATGCGGTCTGCGCTCTCGAGCGCGGTTTCTTCGAGGTGGCGTCTTTGCAGACGGAGATTGAGGTAACCGAAGCCGGTGAAGATCACCGCCGCTCCGGCCACCAAACTGAGCGTGAGTTTTCGCGCGAGGCTCAGATGCATGGGGTCAGGACTGGCTGGGCTCAACCTCCTTTGGTTCAAAGACCGGGAGGTTCAGCACTGCCCACCGAAACACCGCGAACCCGAGCGCGCAGATGGCGAGGGTTATCGCTACTTCGGTCCAGCGCGGCATGTAGTGCATGCCGGACGCGGCCTCCATGCCGGTAATGCTGACGTTCAGCCGGTTGGCGATAAACCCGAACAACACGAGCAGCGCCATGAAGTACAGCGCCGTGGGATTGTGGCGTACCCTGCGGCTGAACAGCAGCACGGTGGGGATGGCCATCAGCGCGCATTCGAGGGCGAACAGCCAGGTCTCGGTGCGATTCTCCAGCAGCAGCCGCAGCGCGTCGCGGTGCAGCAGGTCCAGAAAACGAATGGTCAGGAACACGGCCATCAGAACCGCCAGCAACCGGGCCATGCCGTTCAGCAGCGGCATTTCCAGTTGCCGTCCGAAGGAGCGGCTGCTGTGCCACGATTCGAAAATGGTCATGGCCAGACCGGCGCACACCGCCGAGACGAAAAACATCACCGGCAGCATGGGCGAATACCACAGCGGATACAGCTTGCGCGGCACAATCAGGAACAGGCTGCCCAGCGACGACTGGTGCAGCGTGGAAAGGATGACGCCGCCAATCACCAGCGGCACGGAGATCAGGCGCAGAGACGCCAGCGTGCGCTTCCAGCGGAGGCGCTCCAGCACCGCGGGAACGAACTCCAGCGCCAGCACCATGGAGTACAACGTCACGCACCAGGCCACCTCGAACATCACCGAGCGCGGATTCCACATGATGAGCGGGTGCCAGATGTTCCACGGCCGGCCCAGATCGAACAGCAGCGCCAGCACCACCAGGATGTAGCCCAGAAACGCCGTCAGCACCGCCGGCCGCACGATGGGCTTGTAACGCTCGAGATTGAAGATGTGCACCGCCGCCACCAGCGTGAATCCGCCGGCCGCCAGGCCCACGCCGCACAGCACGTCGAAGCCGACCCAGATGCCCCAGGGGAAGCGGTCGCTGAGGTTGGTGACGCCTCCGAGTCCGCTGGTGATGCGCAGGTATGTGGCGTACGCGCCGGCCAGCATGAGGACGCCGAACACGACGCGCCAGAAGTACCAGGCAACCGTGCGCGCCAGCTTCGTTTGCTGCAGCGGGCCGATCTGCGGCAGGAGAGAAAGCAGGCGCTCGGCGGTGCTCATGGCCGCTTACCTTCGGCCCGCGCCACATCCTCGCGCCGGTGCGTGATCCACCACACGCCGCCCAGCAGCACCGAGCCCACCGTGACCACGTCGGGCACATGGGAAAGCGCGGCCCACGTCAACCCGGGCAGGGGCTGGTTGGGAAGGTCCGTCCGCAGACCAAGCTGCTCGAAGGGAACGGCCGCGATGGTCAGCACCGAGGTGCCGCCAACCTCCCTCAGCCCGTAGATGCGCGGATAGTAGTCGCCCGGTTTCTCGGCGATGCGCCGCCGCGCCTCGGCAATCAGCGCGTCGCGCTCGCCGCAGGCGGTGGCTCCGGTGGGGCAGGCTTCGGCGCAGGCGGTGGGTTTGCCGGCTGCCTGCCGGTCGCGGCACATGTCGCACTTGCGCACGCGCGGAACGCGGTTGCTCCATTCGTACACAGGGACCTGGAACGGGCAGGCGGTCATGCAGTAGCGGCAGCCCATGCACTTGCTGGCGTCGTAGACAACCGGGCCCAGGGCGGTCTTCTCGATGGCGCCCACCGGGCAGACGGAAACGCAGGTCGGCTCGGCGCAGTGCATGCACAACCGGCGGCTATATCGTCCGTCGTGCGTGGTGATGGTGGTGAGCTTGTGAGCCGACAACCGCTCTTCCGAGGCAACCGTCTCATTCCACGGCAGATTCCAGCGCAGGGCGCACGCTTGTTCGCACGCCCTGCAGCCGATACACAGGGTGCTGTCGTAGAGGATAGCTTTGCTCACAGGTTCTCAACTACTGAGAGCAATTCACGCGCCGACTGCGGTCAGCGCGTCAGGAAGAACTCCCGGGTGAGCCTGGTCCAGGACTCCTGCGGCAGGCCGGCGCACAGATCGTCCACCGGCTGGCCGCCATCGGCCGCTGTGGCCCCGGCAAGCTGAGGCTGGCTGCCATAGAGGGCCTCCACCGCCTGGCGCATCCACAGCGAGACCATGCCTTTCGGGATCAGGTTGCGACCGGTGTTCTCCGGGTCGGGCACTTCCATGGTCATCAGCCACCCGGCGCCGTACGGGTCGTGGCGGAGCAGGGACGGATCGCGAAGGACTTCGTCGTTTATTTGCAGCACTTCGCCCTCGACCGGCGCGGCCATTTCGGTCTTCTCGCCGTTGCGCGTGAACGACCACGCCTTCTGTCCCTGGCGCAGCCACTGGCCCGGGCGGGGCAGCTCGATGGCGTCGATGCGGCCGGCCAGGCGGGCGGCAAAGTCGTCCACGCCGACGCGTTCCACGCCCTTGCGCTCGGTCAGGCACCACGCGTGTCCGGGGTGGTAGCGCATGCGATCAGGGACCGCAAAGCCGTCGACCCAACTGACGTGGGGCTCCATGATGGCGGCGCGAGCGGACTGCGCGGCGGCCTCCTGGGCCGGGTTGTGGGGTTTTTCAACCACCCTGCGAGGGAATTTGCCCCTGTTGAGGGCATAATCAATGATGGCGAAGGCCAGAAAGGTGAGCAGAACCAGTATGACAGTCATGACGTTATCCTCACTTTCTGTAGGGGCACGCGGTTGGCCACTGTGAAGGTGTCTGTTTTCAATCAGATGCAGTTATTGCAGCTGTTGCGGAATCCGGCAGGGGAGGGCGTGGCCGGGGATAAGTCGAGTGGATTCAACGGCCTGGCGGAGGCGTGGCGATTCTCGGCAGGTGTTGCGAATCGCAGCTACTTTGGCGTAATTGGGGATTGAGGTGAACGTCCCCGAATTACTTCTACGATGGCATCCGGCACTCCGGCCTGCTTCAGCTTCAGCAGATCGTCATCCCCCACGGCGAAGCGATTGGGTTGCGAGGCGATCATCTTCAGGATCTCGTCATCCGCCACGTTGCCCTGCACCAGCCGGATCACCAGGTCGTTGGTGAAGAGGATGCCCGTCTGCACTTCCTTGCCGGGCTCGGTCGGCTTCTGCGTCCTGAGCCAGGCGACGATGTGCCGGGCCAGGGCGGCGGCCAGCGTCTTGTTGGTCTGACACTGGGCTATCGCGTCGGTGACCAGCCGGCTGTCACGGAGCTTCCCGGTTTTGCCGAACGCCGCCAGCGCGCCATCATAATTCTGCACTACCATGTCCGCGATTCCGAGGTTGTACCACGCCGCGGCGACGGTCTTCGGATTCGCCTGGCAGGACTCGGCATTGGCTCGCGCCGCCAGCAGCAGGGCCTTGTAGTCGGCCGCCTTGAAGAGCTCAAACTCCTGGCGGAGGTTGCAGTCCTTGTCGTCCATGAAGGACACTTCCTGGTTGTCCGTCCACGCCTCGTACAGATGGCGGGTCTGGCCCAGCGCCTGGAGCCGCGCGATCACGATGACATCGGACGGGGCGGGGTACTCGGGCTGAGTGGACTGGGCCTGGTTCTCCTTCGCCGGGTCGGAGCGAAGCGTTTGCGCCACCAGTTCCTGGCCGCTCGCGAAATCCCGCACGTGCAGGACGGCGAGGAAATGACCCTCCGTCCGGGAGATGTGGGGGGCCGGAATCCCCGAGCCAAGCAGCGCCTCTCTCGGCAGCGCCTCGCAGCGCGAGATGTCAACGGAGATGGTGACTACCGCGGAACTGCCCGGCTCGGCCTGGGCAACCACCGGGATTCCGTGGGCCAGCAGATCCTGCCGCAGCAGCTCCGCGAACTCCCTCGAGCATCTGCCGGTGACCTCACCGAGAACCACCCGTGCTCCGGCCAGCCCTTCGCCGAGAATGGCCGGATGCGGCATCTTGACCTGCAGCTTCTTTTCGCCAATTGCGGGGGAAGCCGCGATGAGCAGGGCCATGGCAACCGCCAGGCGTCGGCGCGGTGTCGGCACAGAATCCCTCCCTGGTCCGCCGGTACGTCAGGACCTGGACAAATCTATCACGAATGACACCGTCACCCCACCATCACGACATGAACATCCATGACGTTCGTGCCGGTGGGGCCGGTGCGGATGAGATCGCCCAGCGGCTCGAAGAAATGGTACGAGTCGTTGTGGGCGAGGGCACCGGCGGCGCTCAGGCCCTTCTTGCTCGCCCGTGCAGCCGTGCGGCCGTCGGCAATCGCGCCAGCCGCATCGGTGGGCCCGTCAGTGCCGTCCGTGCCCGCGCTGAGCACCACCACGTTCTCCATCCCCACAATGTCGCGCGCGGCGGCGAGGACGAATTCCTGATTGCGTCCGCCCAGGCCGTGACCGTCGCACAACGCCACCGTGGTCTCGCCGCCGGAGATGATGCACGCGGGCGGCTTCACGGGATGGCCGCTGGCGCGGATCTCGCGCGCGATGGCGGCATGAACGCTCGCAACGTCCCGTGTCTCGCCCTGCACCATGGTGGAGAGCACCAGTGTCCGATAGCCCAGCGCTCGCGACGCTCGGGCTGCGGCGTCCACGGCGATGCGATTGCTCCCCACGATGACGTTTCGCACGCGGGCGAACGCGGGGTCGCCGGGCCGGGGCGTCTCCTCAATCTCACCCGCCGCCCCGCGCTCCAGACGCTCCCGCACCGGCTTCGGCACGCGCTCGACAAGGCCGTAGCGCCGCACGATGGCGAGCGCCTGCGCGAACGTGGAACGGTCCGGCACGGTTGGACCCGACCCGATCACGTCGAGGTCGTCGCCAATCACGTCCGACAGCACCAGCGCGATCACCGTCGCCGGCCACGCCAGACGCGCAAGCTGGCCGCCCTTGATGGCCGACAGGTGCTTGCGGATGGTGTTCAGCTCGTGAATGTCCGCGCCACAGGCCAGCAGCGCCTCGGTGGTGGCCTGCTTGTCGGCGAGCGAGATCCCTTCGGCGGGCAACGGCAGAAGCGCGGAGCCGCCACCCGAGAACACGCAGAGCAACAGGTCCCGCGAACCAGCCTGGCGGGCGATCTCCGCGATGCGCTCCGCTCCGGCCAGCCCGTTGTCATCGGGCACGGGATGGCCGCACTCGCAGAGCTCCACGCGCCGGAGCCGTGCGGTGTGACCGTACTTCACATTGACAAGGCCGCCAGCGATGCGCAGGCCGGGCACGCGCTCCAGCGCCGCGGCCATGCCCGCGCCCGCCTTCCCCGCCCCGACCACGTACACATCGTGAAAGCGGCGCAGGTTGTACCGCCGCATGCGTCTCAGAATCGCCTTGCGAGGGTCAGCGGCGTCCAATGCCGCGCGGAAGATCCGCAGTGCGTGGCGGCGCAACTGGACTTCGGAGCCCACTAGAAAATCGGCAGCGCCAGAATCTTCTTCACCGTCTGGTCGGCGTTGTCGCCGGTCACTTCAATGCGGTAGTCGGCGCGCTGGTAGGCCGCGCGGCGGGCGAAGAACAGGTGCTCGAGTTTCTCGGCGTCGCGCGCCAGAGGACGGTCCATGCCCCCCTGCGCGGTCAGCCGCGCGCGCACCAGCGCCAGCGGGCAATCCAGCCAGATGGTGACGCCGTTGCTCTCCAGCAGCTCGAAGTTGTCCTGCTGCGAAAACGCGCCGCCGCCCAGCGACACTACCAGGGGACGTCCGGTGCGCACGGTCTTCACCCGCTTCTGAATGGCCCGCGCCTCCACCTTGCGGAATTCGTCCTCGCCGCGCGTCTCGAAGATCTGCGCGATAGTCTGTTTCTGCTCCGCTTCCAGGTCCTCGTCGGTGTCCGCGAACGACCAGCCAAGCTCATAGGCGAGCTGGCGCCCGATGGTGGTCTTCCCGCTGGCCATGAAGCCAACCAGATAAATGCCGGGCGTGAGTTTGAGTTTGTGGATCATTTGTTTGCGGACCCGGGGTTCCGCCGATACGTACGTTCCAGTTGCGCGTCCACCAGGCGGGGCAGCAATCGCGCGCCCGCCACCAGCAGCCAGCCCGCGCGCGGCGTCAACACGGTGCGGGCATTCCGCTCCACTCCGCGGGCGATCGCTTCGGCGCACTGGGCCGGGGTGATGGCGAAGCGGTCGCGTGCGCCTGCCAGAGCGTCCGGCGCGCGGCCGGCCAGCACGTGCGCCTGAAATTCGGTCCGGACATAGCCTGGACAGACCGCCATGGCGTGAACCCCGAACGGCCGCAACTCGGTTCGCAGGCCGTCAGTGAGTGAGCATACCGCGTACTTCGAAGCCGAGTAAAGCGTGAACCACGGCAGCGTCACCTTGCCGGCGATGGAGCTGACGTTGACAATGGCCCCGCTGCGCCGCTCGCGCATGGCCGCGCCGGCCAGTTGGGACATCTCGAGCACGGCGAAGAAGTTCAGCTCGAACATGCTGCGCACCTGGTCCATGGGCGCTTCATACGCCGGCGCGTAGAGTCCAATGCCCGCGTTGTTGATCAGAATGTCGATGCGCCCATAATGCGCGAGCGTGTTCTCAATGACGCGGTGGCGGTCGGAGGGTTCCAGCAGATCGCCCGGCACAACGAAGGCGCCCGGCGCGTTGAGCGATCGCAGCCCCTCCTCGGATCGCGCGGTCACCGCGAGCCGCGCGCCGCGCTTCGCCAACGCGACGGCGGTGGCGGCGCCTATTCCCTGGGAGGCGCCGGTGACGAGCACAACCTTGTCGCGAATCTGCATGCGGACACACCGGCGCAGCCGGGCGGTTCATTGCCGTTCTGAACGGCAAAAGCCATAATAATATACATGCAACAGGATCTGTTGCCGTTGTTCCCGTTGCAGGCCGTCTTATTCCCGCGAACCGCGCTGCCGCTCCACATCTTCGAGGAGCGCTACAAAGACATGATGCGCGAGGTGCTGGACAACCAGATGGAGTTCGGCGTGGTGCAGGCCGGCGAGAAGGGCATCGCCAACATGGGTTGCACGGCGGCCGTGGAGAAGGTGCTGAACCGCTACCCGGACGGCCGGCTCGATCTCTTCACCGTGGGCCAGCGCAGGTTCGAGATACTCTCGCTCGACGACGAAGGCCCGTTCCTCCGCGGCGCCGTGGAGTACTTTGACGACGACGAGTTCGACCCCGTGGAGATGGGCCTGCGGCAGCAGGTGCTGGACCGCTATCGCGAACTGTGCGAGCTTGCCGAACCGCCTTCGTTCCAGAGCCCCGAGTTTACCGATCCACAGCTCAGCTTTCAGCTTGCTCAGATTGTGCCCGACCTCGACTTCCGCCAGGTGCTTCTGTCCACCCGTTCCGAGGCCGCGCGGATGGAGAACATGGCGAGGTTTCTCGGTGAGTGGGTGCCGCGGCATCGCCACGCGCTCCATGCGCGGACCGTCGCCCCGCTGAACGGACACGGCAGGCCGGCCGACGCACTGTGAATCCTTTCCACCTGCTGATCGACGCCGACGACACGCTCTGGGAGAACAATATCTATTTCGAGCGGGCGTTCGCGGACTTCTGCGATTTTCTCGACCATTCCACGTTGAGCGCGGCCCAGGTCCGTGCGACTCTGGATCAGATCGAGCTGGCCAACGCCCGCGTGCATGGATACGGTTCCCTCAATTTCGGCCGCAATCTGCGGCAATGCTATGAGCATCTGGCCGAGCGCAACGTGCGCGAGGAGGACCTGAACACAGTGACCCGTTTCGCCGAGCGCATTCTGGAAGCGCCCATGGAAGTGATCGACGGGGTGGCCCGGACTCTCGAATACCTCGCCGCGCGCCACCACCTCACGCTGTTCACCAAGGGCCACCCCGAGGAGCAGAAGCTGAAGATCGACCGCTCCGGTCTGGGGCGCTGGTTCGGGCACACGGCCATCGTGAAGGAGAAGGACGCGCCCTCCTACCGGCGCCTGGTGGAGGAACGCGGACTCAACCCGGCGCACACGTGGATGATTGGGAACTCGCCGAAATCGGACATCAACCCGGCGCTCGAAACCGGCCTGAACGCGGTGCTGGTTCCGCACGAGCATACCTGGCGGCTGGAGCACGAGGAGGTAGCCACGCCCGCAGCGGGCCGCCGGCTGATTACGGTGCAGCGGTTCGCGGATCTGACAACGCTGTTCTGATCACGGCAATTGCCCGCAAACACGAACAATCTTTACCGAGCCACGACCGTGAGCAAGCGGTTTCCGGGTCTGGAGCGCTCACAATCCCCGCCACTGGTGGTCTTCCATCACCACGCGGCGGCCGCGGAAGCGCACGCCCTCCATCTCCAGCAGCAGCCGCTGCTCGTGCGCGTCCTCGCGGCCCACCCGGATCAGTCCACCTGCGCCCACCACCCGCTGCCACGGCAGTGAACCGCCGGACTTCCGCAGCACCTGCACCACCTGCCGATGATGGCGCGGATACCCAGCCTCGGCTGCCACCTGCCCATACGTCGCCACTTTCCCGCGCGGTATTTGCCGAATCACCCGGCGAATCGCTTCCTCGTAATCCAATGTTCGACGTGGCACCGTCGTATTGTATGGGATAGGAACCCGCAATGACCAGACCGCCCGTTGTGCGCGCCCCGCGTGGCCGCGACCTGAGTTGCAAGGGCTGGCACCAGGAAGGCGCCCTCCGCATGCTCATGAATAACCTCGACCCGGAAGTGGCCGAACGCCCGGACGACCTGATCGTCTACGGTGGCACGGGCCGCGCCGCCCGCGACTGGCCCTCGTTCCACGCCATTGTCCGCTCGCTCCGGTCGCTCGAAAACGACGAGACGCTGCTGGTGCAGTCGGGCAAGCCCGTGGGCATTTTTCGCACGCACGAAGAAGCGCCCCGCGTGCTCATCGCCAACTCCAACCTGGTCGGCCACTGGTCGAACTACGACGAGTTCCGCCGGCTGGAACATCTTGGCCTCATCATGTACGGCCAGATGACCGCGGGCTCGTGGATCTATATCGGCACCCAGGGAATTCTGCAGGGCACTTTCGAGACCTTCGCGGCGGCGGCCACGAAGCATTTCGATGGGTCGCTCAAAGGGCGCCTGGTGGTGTCCGGCGGAATGGGCGGAATGGGCGGCGCGCAGCCGCTGGCCGCCACGATGAATGGCGCCTGCTTCCTCGGCATCGACGTCGATCCGCTCCGCATCGAGAAGCGCATTGCCACCGGTTACTGCGATCGCCTCACCGACGATCTGGACGACGCGCTCGACCAGCTCGACAGCGCGCGCCGGCGCGGCAAGGCTCTATCGGTGGGGCTGGCAGCCAACTGCGCCGACATTCTGCCGGAAATGGTGCAGCGCGGCGTGGTGCCCGATGTCCTCACAGACCAGACCAGCGCACACGACGCGCTCAACGGATACGTTCCTAACGGCATGACGCTGGAGACCGCGCTCGAACTGCGCGCCAGCGATCCGGACGAATACGTCCGCCGCTCCATGGACGCCATGGCCGAGCACGTTCGGGCCATGCTGGCGCTGAAGCGTCTGGGCGCGGTGACCTTCGACTACGGCAACAACATCCGCACCCAGGCGAAGCAGGCGGGCGTCGAGGATGCGTACGAGATACCGGGCTTCGTCCCCGAGTACATCCGCCCGCTGTTCTGCGAAGGCCGCGGGCCGTTCCGCTGGGCCGCGCTGTCGGGCAACGCCGCCGACATCGCCGTCACGGACCGGCTGGTGCTGGAGCTGTTCCCGCGCAACGAAACGCTGGCGCGCTGGATTCATCTGGCGCAGAAACACGTTCACTTCCAGGGGCTGCCCGCGCGCGTCTGCTGGCTCGGCTATGGCGAGCGTGCCGAGTTCGGCGTGGCCATCAACGATCTCGTCAAGTCGGGGAAGATCCAGGCGCCCATCGTGATTGGACGCGATCATCTGGATACCGGATCGGTGGCCTCGCCGTATCGCGAGACCGAGGCCATGCGCGACGGCTCGGACGCCATCGCCGACTGGCCGCTGCTCAACGCGCTGGTGAACACCGCCGCGGGCGCTTCGTGGATCTCCATTCACAACGGCGGCGGCGTGGGCATCGGATACTCGCAGCACGCGGGCATGGTGGTGGTGGCCGACGGCACGGATCAGACTCGCCGCCGGCTCGAGCGCGTGCTCACTACCGACCCCGGCATGGGCATCATTCGCCACGCCGACGCCGGCTACAAGGAGGCCGCCGCCTTCGCGCGCGATCACGGCATCCGCCGCCCCATGGATTCGTTACAGTAGGAAACGAATGCCACGACAGCTCGTAGAATGTGTACCCAACTTCAGCGAAGGGCGCGACCTGGGCAAGGTCGACGCCATCGTGCAGGCCGTCCTCTCGGTTCCCGAGGTCGTGCTGCTGGATCGGGAGAGCGACCCCGATCACAACCGCAGCGTGCTGACCTTCGTCGGCCCGCCGAACGCGGTGGCGGTCGCGGCGTTTCGCGCGGTAGAGAAGGCGGTGGAGCTGATCGACCTTACACAACACACCGGCGCCCATCCGCGCATCGGCGCCGCCGACGTGTTGCCGTTCATTCCCATCGAAGGCGTCACGCTGGAAGAGTGCGTGCGGCTGGCCGAGCGGCTTGGGCAGGAGTTGTGGACGAAGCTCCATCTGCCGGTTTACCTCTACGAAGCCGCGGCGCGGCGTCCGGAGCGCACCAATCTCGAGAACATTCGCAAAGGCCAGTTCGAGGCGCTGCTGCAGGAGATGGGGACGGTGGCGGCGCGCGATCCCGACATCGGCGATCCGGTATGTCATCCCACGGCCGGCGCAATCGTCACCGGTGCGCGCAAGTTCCTCATCGCGTACAACGTCAACCTGAACACGCCGGACATTTCCATCGCAAAACGAATCGCCCGGACCATCCGCTTCTCCACCGGCGGCTTCCGCTATGTGAAATCGATGGGGGTGATGCTGGCCTCGCGCAACATCGCGCAGGTTTCCATCAACCTCACGGATTTCGAACAGACGCCGATGCACCTGGTTTTCGAGACGGTGCGGCGCGAGGCCGAGCGGTATGGCGTGGGTGTGGTGGGCAGCGAGATTGTCGGGCTGATTCCGAGAAAATCCATCGAATTATCCGCCGAATATTTCCTGCGTTTTGAGAATTTCCGCCCGGAGCTGGTGCTGGAGAACCGCATTGCCGAAGCGCTGTCCGCTCGCGGCGGGCTGCCGGAATTTCTGGACGCTCTCGCATCCCCCTTGGCGACTCCCGGTGGAGGCAGCGCGGCCGCGGCCGCTGGCGCGATGGCCGCAGCGCTGGGTTCCATGGTGACCCGTCTCGCGAAACTGGACCCCACGCCCTTCGAAGCCGACCGGCACTTTTTCACGGAGGCTGTCGATCGCGACGCGGAGGCGTTTAATCAGGTCATGGCCGCCTACAAACGCCCGAAGGACGAACGCGGCCCGTATGTGGAAACAGCGCTCCACGGCGCCGCCGAAGTCCCGCTGCAAGTCATGGAGCGGTCCCACCACCTCGCCGCCCGCCTGGACGCCCTCGATATCCCCGCAAAGTTCGCAAGCGACCTGGCGGTGGCAAAGTCGCTGGTGGCCGCCGCGCGCGCAGGCGCCTGGGAGAACGTCAGGATCAATCTGGACTCCATCCATGATGCCGAGTTCAAGGCAGCTCTGCAGCGGCGTGTCGATGCGCTCCGGCAAAGATGATGGACCTGGCGCTGTTGAACTGCCGCCAACTCGTCACCCTGGCCGGACCCGCGCGTCCGCGTACCGGCGTCGAGCTGCGCGACCTCGGAATCATTGACGACGGCGCGATGCTGGTGCGCGATGGCCGCGTCGAACAGACAGGGCCGCGCGCTGAGATCGAACCGCTGATCGGCCCGGAGTGCGAAGTGTTGGACGCGGGCGGGCGCGTGGTGATGCCCGGCTTCGTGGATGCCCACACGCACCTCGTCTTCGCGGGCCATCGCGCCGCCGAGTTCGAGCAGCGGTGCGCCGGCGCCAGCTACCAGGAGATCGCCGCCTCGGGAGGAGGCATTCGCGCAACCGTGCGAGCGACGCGCGCGGCCACCGAGGACGAACTGATCGAGGCCACGCGGCGGCGCATCCAGTGGATGCTGCGCTCGGGGACCACCACCGCCGAAGTGAAATCGGGCTACGGCCTGTCTATGGACGACGAGCTCAAAATGCTCCGCGTGATCCGCCGCCTGAGTGACGCCGGCCCGCTGCGCCTGGTGCCCACGTTCCTCGGCGCTCATGAAGTGCCTGACGAGTACCGCGGCCGCCGCGGCGCGTATCTCGACCTGATCGTCGACGAAATGCTGCCGCGCATCGCCGCCGGAAAACTCGCGGAATACTGCGACGTCTTCTGCGAGGAAGGCGTATTCACCATCGCGGAGACAAGGCGCATCCTCGAAGCGGCCCGCGAGTACGGGCTCGGGTTGCGGCTACACGCGGATCAGTTGTCGAATTCCGGTGGAGCGCGTCTGGCCGCGGAACTCCACGCCGCCACCGCCGATCACCTGGAGCAAACCGACGCTGTGGGCATCGCCGCTCTGGCCGAGGCCGGCGTACAACCAGTCCTGCTGCCGGGTTCGGTCTTCGCGCTCGGCCTGCAACGCTATCCCGCCGCGCGCGCCATGATCGACGCCGGCCTGGCCGTGGTGCTGGCCACTGACTTCAATCCCGGCTCCTCGCCCACCCCGTCGATGCCCCTGATTCTGTTTCTCGCGTGTACGCAAATGAAAATGACGCCGGCCGAAGCCATCACGGCGGCCACCATCAACGCCGCGTACAGCGTCGGCCGCGGCGCGGTGCTCGGATCGCTGGAAACCGGCAAGCTCGCCGACTTCGTGATTCACGACTGCGCCGACTACCGCGAGGTAGTCTACTGGCTCGGCGTCGAAAACGCCCACGCGGTCTGGATCGGCGGGCGCCGCGTGTCCAATTCGGGGACAGGCGACGAAATTTCCGCACCGGGTAGCCACTGAAAACAATCCACCGGTCGCAGCGGAATTTCGTGCCTGTCCCCGAATTGGACCGCCGCTACCGAAGAAACCGCCGAATGCCGAAATCGTAGAGCGCCGCGCCAATCGCGCCCCCCAGCAGCGGTCCAAGAATAGGCACCCAGAACACGCCACTGCCATCGGTGAGTCCGTTGTTGCGGAACCCTGCCACCACGGCGAACAGACGCGGGCCAAAGTCGCGCGCGGGGTTGATGGCGTATCCGTGCATGCCGCCGAACGAGATTCCGATAGCCACCACCACCAGCCCGATAAGCAATGGCTGGAGGATCGCCGGCGGCTGGTTGCGCTCGTCCACAATGGCGAAAATCAGGAGCAACAGCAAAGCCGTTCCGATCACCTGGTCGAGGAAACCGGCCGACAGCTCGTGCGGGAAAGCCGGGAACGTCGTGAATACGCCCGCGGTGCGATCCAGCAACGGGTCGAACTTCAGGAACGCCAGCCGGTAATTCCAGAACACCAGCGCCGCGGCCGTGAATGCGCCGGCAGTCTGCGCAATGGCGTACGGCAGCACCTTCATCCACGGGAATCTCCGGAACAGCGCGAGAGCCAGCGTCACCGCGGGATTGAGATGCGCTCCGCTCACCCGGCCCGCGACGTAGATGCCCATGGTGACGCCGAGTCCCCACGCGATGGTGACGTTGGTGTAGCCGCCCTTTACCACTTCGCCGGGCACGCCCGTTCCAAACAGCGTGACCATGGCCACCGCGCCGGTTCCGAACATCATCAGAACCAGCGTGCCGAGGAACTCGGCGATCAACTCGCCTGCCAGACTCTTGCGCATGTGAAGGGCAATATATCACGAAGATCGGCGAACGCCCTACAGCAACCGGAAGTGAACTTCCACCAGGGCCGATGTCGCCACCGCCTTTCCGTTTCTCGTGCCCGGCAGGAACCTCCAGCGGCTAACGGCTTCCATGGCCTTCTCATCCAGACCGAGGCCGATTCCCCGGTCCACGCGCACGTTGCGGATGTGCCCGCTCCCGTCGATCTCCACGCGCAGCAGCACCACGCCTTGCACTTTCGCGGCCCGGGCCGGGTCCGAATAGTCGGGGTCCACTTTCCACACCAGCACCGGCGGCGTCATTCGTCCGCGGCCGCTGCCGGCACCAGGTCCGGGCTCTCCGTCGCCGTAGCCGGGTCCGCGCTTGTCGCCGACGCCGGGTCCGTCGCCATCGCCGATGCCACCCCCACCGCCGGGGCCGCTCGAAGGCGGACCCGGAACGCCGTTCGGATCGCCGAACTGCAGCAGGTTCGTGTCGACGTGAATGTCCGCGCTCAGCGACGGCGCCGGCTCCACCAGCAATGGAGGTTTCACGCTCCTCGCCACCAGTAGCGGCGCTTTGAACTCGCGGAAGGGCGGCAGGCGTCCTCTGGAAGCCGGCGTAAGCGAGTGGTTTCCGCCACCTCCACTGCCCTTGCGCCCGAGGTCGGTCAACGGATCAAGCAGCAGGATCACCCTCTGTTCGGGTATCAACCGCACCCGCGGCTGCAGCGTGTAACCGCCAAACAAAAACAGGAACGCGACCACACCACCGTGAATCGCGAGAGAGAGCAGCGTGGAGCTTCCACGACGGCCGAAGGACATGCCAGTGCCTCCTGTCGAGGTGGCAAAGGCACGTCACGCGCCATCGCCAGCGCACGGGATTGCACGCCCTTACAGGCACGCGGGCGTTGAGTTGTGCACACAGGAGTGAGCGCCGAACTACAGAGAGAACTCCCGCAGCAGGTTCCGGTACGTGCTGCTCAGTTCTTCCGGCATGACCCGTGTCTCGCCCACCGTGGACACGAAATTCGCGTCTCCCCGCCAGCGCGGCAGCACGTGCATGTGAATGTGGCCGGCGATCCCGGCGCCCGCCGCCTCTCCCAGGTTCATGCCCAGATTGAAGCCGTGCGGCTTGTAGACGGACGCCAGCGCGCACTCCGCTTTGCGGGTGAGTTCCATCATCTCCGCCAGCGTGTCGGGCTGCGCCTGGGCCAGCGTCGCCACGTGCTCATACGGAATCACCATCAGATGCCCGGTGGTGTACGGATAGAGATTGAGGATCACGAAGTTGTTTCGGGCGCGGTGCACAATGTAGTTCTCCGCGTCCCGATGTTCCGCCGCTTTCCGGCAGAAGATGCAACCCTGGCCCGGCTCCGGCGCCTGCTGGAGATACTGATAGCGCCACGGACTCCAGAGATGATCCATAGCCGGGCTGGCCGCCTACGCGTTAGGCGGCGCGCCGTCCGGTGAGCTGAAGGGCGCCGGGGCAGCCGGCGGCGCGGCTTCCTCCGCTCCTTCCGCCCGCGAAGAAGAGGTGTTGACCAGGTCCTTGAGCTCCTTGCTCGGTTTGAAGTAAGGGATGCGCTTCGACGGAACTTCCACGCGCGTTCCCGTCTTGGGATTCCGGCCCACTCGCGGTTGCCGCTGGCGCGTGCGGAAGCTGCCGAACCCGCGAATCTCGATCTTGTCGCCACCACGAAGCGAGCGAACAATGCTGTCGAAGATCGCCTCTACGATGACCTCGGAGTCCTTGCGGGTCATTTCCACCACGCGCGCGACTTCCTCGATCAACTCCGCTTTTGTCATATCGTCTGTTCTCCCTGTGGCGGGACTTACGTGGCCCTCGCCGTTCCTCTGATGTTCAACGCTTCCGTGGGGATGGCGAAGACCGCATCAGTCTTCGTCCTTCCCTCGGATGTGCATCACTTCTTCGATGGTCATGGTGGCGGCGGCGGCTTGCCGTCGGTAATCGTTCAGCCGGTCCTTTTCCTCGTCGTCGGACACCGCGCGCAGACTCAGCCCGATCTTCTTTTCGGACTCGATCATGCGGATGATCTTGAAATCGAACTCCTCGCCGATCGGCAGCGGCGATTCCGCGGAGGCGCCGCCACCCGTGCCCTCCGGAATCTCCGAGCGGTGGCAGAGCGCTTCGACGCCAGGCGCGAGTTCCACAAACACGCCGAACGCCGCCGCACGGCAGGCGCGACCGTGCACGGTGTCTCCGACAGTGTGCGAGCGGAAGAAAGACTCCCACGCATCCGGCTGCAACTGCTTCACTCCCAGCGAGAGTCTGCGGTTTGCGGCGTCGATGTTCAGGATCACCGCCTGGACGAGTTGCCCTTTCTTCAGCACCTCGGAGGGATGCTTCACGCGTTTGGTCCAGGACAGATCGGAAATATGCACCAGTCCGTCAATGCCTTCCTCAATCTCGATGAAGGCGCCGAAGTCGGTCAGCTTGCGCACGCGGCCTTCCACCACCGATCCGATGGCATAGCGGTCGGCCACCGTGGTCCACGGATCGGCCTCCAGTTGTTTGATCCCCAGCGAGACCCGCCGTTCCTTCGGCTTCACCTCGAGGACCACCGCCTCCACCTGATCGCCCACGTGCACCACTTTGCTGGGATGCTTCATGCGCCGGCTCCAGGTCATCTCGGAAATGTGGATGAGCCCTTCGACGCCCGCCTCCAACTCGATGAAAGCGCCATAGTCGGTGACGCTGACCACCCGGCCGATCACTTTCGCCCCCATCGGGTAACGCTCATGCACGCTCTCCCAGGGGTCCGGCATGAGCTGCTTCAGACCGAGAGAGATGCGTTCCTTGTCGCGGTCGAACTTGAGCACCTTCACGGTGATCTCGTCGCCGACGTTCACTACTTCGCTGGGATGGGTCACCCGGCCGTGGGACATGTCGCTGACGTGCAGCAGGCCGTCGATGCCGCCCAGGTCGATGAACGCGCCGTATTCGGTGAGGTTCTTTACCGTCCCCGTCACCACCGACCCTTCCCCCATGTCGGCCAGCGCGGCGTTCTTGCGCGCGTTGAGATCGTCCTCAATGGCAATCTTGCGCGAGACCACCACATTGCCTCGGCGGCGGTTCAACTTGACGATCTTTACCGGGATGTCCTTGCCCACCCAGGTGTCCAGATTATGGATGGGGCGCAGATCGATCTGCGAGCCGGGCATGAACGCGGTGACGCCGACGTCCACCGATAAGCCGCCCTTCACCCGCGCCAGAACGCGCCCGGAGAGAATCAGACCGTCGCGATGGGCTTTTTCGAGGTTGTCCCAGGCGCGCAGGCGGCTGGCCCGCGTGTGCGAGAGCAGAATATAGCCTTCCGGCTGGATGCCCTGCCGGTCCACCATGACGTCGATGGTGTCGCCGGCGCGGACATGGGTACTGCCGTCGGGCAGCAGGAACTGCTCTTTGGGGACCAGCCCCTCGGATTTGTAGCCGAAGTCCACGATGACGTCCTTGTCCGTGACGGACAGAACGGTCCCCTGCAGAACCTCGCCTTCGGCGGGCGGTGCGAAGTGGCTGTAATCGTCGATGAGCTGGCCGTAGTCTTCGTCCCCGTTCGACATCGGCACTTCCGGTGTTTGCTCATCAGGTCCGATGGCCATGTGGTTAACTCCCGAGACAAAGCTCAAAACGAGAATCTCTTCCCCGTGACAGACCACTCAACGACTGAGGAGGCGGTGCGTTCCGGACGCCATTCCGATTGTGCGAGACTCATCTGCCGCGGGGGACTTCCGGTACCTGCACCAACAACGACAACCCGTTGATAGCTCAGTACTTCAGCACTATACCGGAGCGTGCGATGGTTGTCAACCGAGGGGCCGGGCGTGTCCGTCCCCGGACAGCCATTCCCGAACACGAGCAGCCCCATCCCCTTGCTCAGCCTGGGCTTGCGGCCAGAGGACGGTTTGTTTGGCCATAAGAATGCTCCTGCGCCGGCATGGGCAAACTACTAGTGTCACTGTTCCTGCTGATGGCGCCGCTGACCGTGGCCGCAGGGGACATCTCGGGCAAGTGGACTGGCACGATGGATCTGAAGACCCCGGACGGCCAGGTGCAATCGATGCCGGTTACCGCCGCGTTTAAGCAGGATGGCAAGTCCGTCACCGGCACCGCCGGGAGGGAGGGTCAGGAACAGCTCCCGATTGAGAAAGGAGTGATCGAGGACAAGAAGTTCACCTTCGAAGTGCAGCCGCCGGATGGAACGTACGCGGTGAACCTGATTGTGATCAGCGATGCAGTGTTGGTGGGCGAAGTCACGTTTAGCGATCTCGACGGAAACAAGCAGACTGCCAACCTGAGATTCACGCGCGACAAGTAAGAGCAAGTCATGGCGACGGGGCAAGCATAGGCCCCAGCAGCCTTGCAGGCCCTGTCAGGCCCCGTCAACGCCCTTGACCGAGTGGGTGACAATAGTGTAGCATAAGTTACTTTGTTGTTGAGCAGCCTGAGTGGAAGTATGTTCACAAAGGGCTTGTGTCTCCTTAACGACCCGAGTACTTAGCCCGGTGCAGGGGTGATTTCTGGCTCAGTTCGCGCCATTAGTTCACCTTCGAATACGCGAATTACTGTAAGTCTGGAAGGAGTGCATTGCATGCAAGTGGAACGGACCAGTTCGGCAAATCTCATCGTCGAAAAGCTCCCTGACGGCTCGACGGCGATTTTCGATTCAGAGAGCAAGACGGTTTATTCTTTGAATCCCACTGCGACTGCTGCGTGGGAGGCATGTCGCAATACGACAACGCTCGACGAAGTTGTCGAGACCATGCAGGCGTCGTTTGACCGCGCCGTCACGGAAGAGATTGCTCTGGAAGCACTCTCGCAGTTGCAGGAGAGAGGCCTTCTGAGGATGACCGAGGCGCCCGTGGGAAGCACTCGGCGATCCGCTCTTGCCACCGCGGCCGGCGTTCTGGTGCCAGTGGTGCTTGCGTTGACGAGTTCGGAGCAACGAGCTTTCGCTCAACAAGCGGGTTCCGGCACGACCACAACAACGACCACAACAACGACCACGACAACGACAACGACAGCAGTTGACTAGACCGGCGGATAGCGTGGGGGCGCGACTTTCGTACTGACGTCGACCGATGTACGCAGGTTTGCTCACAATCGAAGGTCTCCTGGGTATTCTTGAGAAGACCAGGCCATCGTCCGAGTTCTTTCGTGGGGCCGCCGAGGTTCTCGATAGTCATCTGCTGAGCGCATCGCCTCCTCGACCCAGGGCCACTCCGCGCGGGCCCAGGCGACTGCTGACGATCGGGATGGCAACGTACAACGACTACCACGGAGTGTACTTTTCCGTCCAGGCGCTTCGTCTGTACCATCCCGAGATCACGGATCTGAGCGAAATACTAGTGATCGACAATGACCCGCTGGGGCCTTGTGCGCCGTCTCTGAAATTGCTGGAAGACCGGGTGCCAGGGTATCGGTACTTCCCGTATGACAGCTTCCGTGGGACGACGGTCAGAGACCTGCTCTTTCGCGAAGCAAACAGTGAATACGTTCTCGTCATGGATGCCCACGTTTTTTTCGCTCCGGGCTCCCTGGCAAAGCTGGCGGGGTTTCTTGAAACTCAGCAGGAAGCGATGGACCTCTGGCAAGGGCCGTTGCTCTCCGACGGTCTCGAACCCTACGCGACGCACTTCAATCCCGTATGGTCGGCGGGGATGTACGGACAATGGTCCTGGGATGCCCGAGCCGCCGATGTGGACGCGCCGCCTTTCGAGATCCCCATGCAGGGACTGGGCGTCTTCGCGTGCCGGAAGGATGCCTGGCCCGGCTTCAATCCCCGCCTTCAGGGCTTTGGTGGAGAGGAGGGATACATCCACGAGAAGGTGCGGCGAAATGGCGGCACGACGCTATGCCTGCCTTTCTTACGCTGGCTGCATCGCTTCCGGCGGCCAGGCGGCGCACCGTACAAACCCACCTGGGCCGACCGCATCCGGAACTATCTCATCGCTTACGATGAGCTGAAGCTCGATCCGGGACCGGTCGTGGAGCACTTCGGGAGTCTTCTTGGTGCCGAGACCGCCCGTCCGATGATCGACGCCGCGAGGCGCGAAATCGCTGGGCCCTACCACCAGTACGACGGGAAATTCGCGATCGGCGCAGACCCGGCGCGGTGCGAGACGCTCATCGGCTCTCGCGTGCGCCGCATCGATGTGCCTCAGACGCCATCGAATCCCGAGATTGGCCGTGTCCTGGCGCATCGCAGTGCGATTGCAGAAGCCGTTTGGCAGGGCTTGCGTAACGTGCTGGTGCTCGAGGGCGACCCTCTCGGTGGCGTCGTCTACGAATCCGAGAACTTTGACCGGTTCCTGCGAGAAACTCCGGATACTCCAACGACAGTTGCCCTGTGGCTACGCAAGCAGGGGACCCTGGAGCCATTCGGACGTCCGATGAGGACCCAGTGAAGGCCAACAGCTTTGGCATTCGAGCCTTCGGCTGCAACATTGCAGTGGTTGCGGACTCTGAGGAAGTGCTCGCGACGCTGCAGCGCTATGTGCTGCCGTCGCTGCCAGGAATAGACCCGGAATTGCCGGCGAAGGAGATCGTGGTTCGTGTCTTTCGGAACGAAGAGGGATTCCAGCTTGAATGTGATGGCACAGCAGGGTCCGCGCGCGACGTCAGAGCGCTTGTCGTCGAGACGGTAAGACTGCTCGATGAAGCCGTCGTAAAGCACCTGACCAACCTGACCGCCGTTCATGCGGGCGTAGTGGAATTGGGCGGCCGGGCGCTGCTGCTGCCGGGGGAAACGAAGGCGGGCAAGTCGGCGCTTGTCGCTGAACTGTTACGGCGTGGCGCCGTGTACTTTTCGGATGAGTATGCACTCATCGACACGCACGGGCAAGCGCATCCCTATCCCCGGCCGCTGCTGCTTCGCAATGCGGGGCCCGAGCAGATTCCCTCTCTGCCGGAGGAATGGAACGCCTCTGTTGGACGGGCGCCCGTACCAGTAGGATGGATACTCGCCCTCCAGTACGATCCTGCGTCATCCTGGCATGTTACCGCGGTCCCACAAAGCGAAGCACTCTTGATCCTTTTGCGGAACACGCCCCATGCCTTGATCGAGTCACCCCGGATCGTCGCGGCGCTCCAGCGCGTATGTGCACGCGCAGCGTGCTACGCCGGATCCCGCGGCGGCGTAGCGGACGCGGTCGAGAATATTCTGCGGCTCGTCGAGGCGTGACTTGTGCCGGACCCGCGATCAGCATCAGCCCGATCCTGCCAGAACCTGGTCCTCAAGGCCTGCGTCGGAAACACCGATGAAGGCCACCGTGCTCTTGAGGCCTGCGCCGACCTCGATCCCGCAGAAATCGATTTGGCCACCCGTCGCCTCCTTCCCATCCTCTACCGGCGCTGGGGCGCGACGGACCGCAGCCATCTGATTGACCTTGCCCACCGCGCGTACCTTACAACATGGCAGCAGAACCGTGAGCGCATGGTTCAAGTTGGGCTTGCCGTAGACGGCTTCAGGAGGATGGGCGCCGAATGCATGGTGCTCAAAGGCGCGGCCCTGATCCTGCGGCACTACCGCGACTATGGCCTGCGCGGCATGGGCGACTTCGATCTGCTGATTCACGAAGAGGATATCGAGCGTGCCGTGCACGTGCTCCTCGAAGACGGCTGGACGGCGGAACAGGAATGCACGGTGGAGGCCATAAAGCGGCAATCTCGCGTCCGCCACGCCTGGCAATTCTCCAAAGGGGATACCCTGAACTGCGATCTTCACTGGCGTCCCCTGGCCCACTGCTATTCCCCGGTTGTCGCTGAGATGTTCTGGAGAGGAGCGGAGACGGTGCAACTTGCGGGCCGCCCGGTCAAGCTGCCGTGTCCAACCGACCAGTTCTTCCACGTTTGTGTGCACGCCATGCATTGGGAGTGGACCCCCAACCTGTATTGGGTGGCTGACGCCCTGGCGGTGCTCGGCGACGCGGAAGTCGACTGGAACCGTGCGGAAACTCTCGCGGTGAGTGCCGATATGCGCATACGCTTCACAGAGGCTGTCTCCTGGCTGGTCTCACAGTTCCACGCTGACATTCCCAGAGAACTGCTCGGCGTCCGGGCACAAGGATGGGAGCGACGCGAATACGCGCTCCTGCAGAAACCGTGTCCGCTGGGCTATCTCGACAGCGCCGCCTGGCATCGGTACCATTTCAGGCGGCTCCGGCGGTTCGATGCACGATGGCGCTCGATGCCTGCATTCATTGGCTTCCTGCAGTACCTGGCCACGTTCCTGGATGCGCTGACCTGGCGCACCCTGCTGGCAAGACTCTGGATGCAACTGAAACTCCGCGCACGAAAATGATCGGGAACACGCGGCGCCCCTGCCTGATCTCGATGATTTCCTTCTCCCGGCCCTTCGCCGCCTGATCCAGCTTCTGAATGCCGGCGTCGGTCAGCTTCTGGATCTCGTCGTTGGCCCGGCGATCCTTGTCCTCGCTGATCAGCTTGTCTTTCACCAGCTTCTTGATGGTCCTGTTCGCGTCCCGGCGAATACTGCGCAACGCCACGCGATGATCCTCGGCGATCACGTGTGATTTCTTCACCAGCTCTTTCCGGCGCTCTTCGGTGAAGGCCGGGATCGGCGGCTGCAAAGGCGACCACTTTGCCGGGAAACTGAGTCTCCTCGCAACGCCGGTCACGCCTGCGCGGTGCTCCGTTTGATAGAATCCGGGCAACACACGATGTCTCGGGCTCGCGGAATCGGTTCGACCCGTCTCGGCAAGGGTAGCGCCGCGCCCGTACAAATGAAACGGAGGGTTTATGGTAACGGCGATAGTTCTGATGAACACGGCGCAAGGACGAACGCCGGAGGTCGCGCAGGCGCTGATCGACCTGCCGGGCATTACCGAGGCATATTCCGTCGCCGGGTCGTATGACCTCGTCGCCGTAGCGCGTGTGCGCGATCACGAGGAACTGGCCGACCTGGTGGCCGGGCGCGTCCAGGGGATACCGGGCATCGAAGCCACGAACACCCTGATTGCCTTCCGTGCGTACAGCCAGCGTGACCTGGACGCTATGTGGGACATCGGGAACGCGGAGCCGACAAGTTAACATCAAGAAGAGGAAACGGCCCCGGCCGCGTTGGAATAGAAGTCGTGTTGCTGTCGTTTGTGCGAGAGGGGGCCCCGTCATGGCTTTCTTGTGGATCTTTCGAATGGGTTACAGCAGGCGCTCGGGAGACGCGCGGCCCCAGACCGCGTACAGATTCCTGGGAGAGGGACGGCCGTCGGACCTCCAGCTTCGGGCCGACGGCGACAAGCCGCACTACGCCACTCTCTGGACGCAGGTTGCCACCAGCGACCCGTGGGGCTACTCCACGGGAACATCTCCCGACTTCCTTGTCGGCCGCTACGGCAACTGGTGGGGCGCGCAATGGAGCGGGGGCCGGGTGTGCGGCTTCGACGGAATCGGCCCCACCGATTGCCCGTACCTCGACGCTCTCGACCGCATCGCCATCGAGCATGACATCGAGTGCTGGATCGCCGGGGAAGTGAACCGCAATCCGGCGCTGGGTATCCAGCCGGGCGATGTGTTTCGCATCCAGGAAGTCGTCTGGGAGGGCAGCGTGGGTCCGCGCGAGTATCTGTACGAGAGCCAGCTCGCTCCGCACGTTCACGCGCGCGGCAAAACGGCCCACCTGCCGCTCTACCTGCGGGAGCGGCTCAAGGCGTCGGTCTTCTTGTACACGATTCTTTCCACGCCGCTGGACTTGAACGACATGGTCGACACGGGTCTGGCCATGCACAACATGGATACCACCGGCAAGGCCATCATGTTGCGGCCCGACTGGGGCTCCAGGACCGCGATCACGGCCCTCGGACTGAACAGCGTTCCGATGACCCTGGGCGATCTGATGCGCTTCCTGCGGAGTGCGCCGGGCAACAACATCCCGCTGTCGGCGAGCGAGGTGTTGAAGATCAAAGCCCGCCTGCGGGCTCTGCGCGGATCGGACACCATCATGCGCGGGATTCTGGAGGGACTGCAATAGCGGGCACGGCCGCCCCTACCGGATCTCCAGGATTTCCTTTTCCCGGCCCTTCGCCGCCTGGTCCAGCTTCTGAATGTTGGTGTCGGTCAGTTTCTGGATCTCGTCGATGGCCCGGCGCTCGTCGTCCTCGCTGATCAGCTTGTCTTTCAGCAGCTTCTTCACCGCCTCGTTGGCATCACGGCGAATATTGCGCAGCGCCACGCGATGATCCTCGGCGATCACGTGTAATTTCTTCACCAGCTCTTTCCGGCGCTCTTCGGTGAGGGCTGGGATCGGCACGCGGATGAGCTTGCCGTCATTGGAGGGATTCAGGCCGAGGTCGGCCGCGCGAATGGCCTTCTCGATGACGCCGATCTGGGAGGTGTCCCAGGGTTGGACGGTGATGAGCGCGGGTTCGGGAACGTGCAGGGTTGCCACCTGGTTGATGGGCGTCGGGGTCCCGTAGTAATCGACGCGAACGTTGTCGAACAAGCTCACCGAGGCGCGTCCGGTGCGGATGCCGGCCATGGCGTGCTGCAGATCGCCGTGCACCTTCTCCATGCGGGACTTCGACTGGCCTTCAACCTCTTTCACGGTCTTGAACTGGGGAGCCGCGGCGGCGGCGTGCGGTTCGTTCTTCATATGTGTCTCCTCTGGGCGATTCCGGTGGCACAGGCTTCAGCCTGTGAAACACAGCAGCCTAATGAATCAGCGTTCCAACGGGCTCGCCCATCGACATTCGCATTATATTGCCGAACTTGTTCAGATTGAAAACGAGAATCGGCAATTGGTTGTCGCGGCACATGGCCACGGCCGAGGCGTCCATCACTCCCAGCGCCCTGGCCAGTACATCGAGGTAGCTGATCTCCGGGAACAGAACGGCGTCGGGAAAGCGCAGCGGATCCTTGTCGTACACGCCATCCACGCGGGTAGCCTTGGCCACCACCTCGGCACGAATCTCCAATGCCCGCAACGTCGCCGCGGTGTCGGTGGAGAAATACGGGTTGGACGTGCCGGCTGCGAAGATCACAATGCGACCCTTCTCCAGATGGCGAATGGCCCGCCGCCGGATGTAGGGTTCGGCCACCTGTTGCATCTGGATGGCGGTCATCACCCGCGTGGGGACGCCGGCTTTTTCCAGAGCGTCCTGCAGAGCCAGCGCGTTGATGATGGTGGCCAGCATGCCCATGTGGTCGGCGGTGACGCGATCCATGTTCTTCGCGGCCGCGGCCACCCCACGAAAGAAGTTGCCCCCGCCCACCACCAGACCGATCTGTACGCCGCTGCGCGCCACCGCGGCCACCTCTTCGGCCAGCGAGCGGACCCGCTCGGAATCGATCCCGAACTGGTCGTGGCCGGCCAGCACCTCGCCACTGAGCTTCAGCAGGATTCTCTGGTATCTGGCCATGGGGGCGCGAAACTACTCTGCCGGAGCCGACGTATCAGCCGTCTCTTCGATCACCGCCATGTCGCCCACCTTGAAGCGGACGAAGCGCGAGACCGAGATGTTCTCACCCAGTTTGGCGATCTTCGCCTTGATGAGATCGTGGACAATCGTGGTGTTTTCCCTGATGAACGGCTGTTCGTACAGGCACACCTCTTCGTAGTACTTCTGCAGGCGTCCCTCAACGATTTTGTCCACCATCTTTTCCGGCTTGCCCTCGTTCAGCGCGCGGGCTCGCTGGATATCTTTCTCTTTGGCGAGGGCTTCGGCCGACACGTCTTCCTTGCGAATGAACTGCGGATCGGCCGCGGCCACCTGCATCGCCAGGTCCTTCACCAGGTCCTGGAAGTCCGCGGTGCGCGCGACGAAATCGGATTCGCAATTCACCTCGATCAGGACACCGAGCTGCGCGCCCGAATGAATGTAGGACCCGATGACGCCCTGGCGCGTGGCCCGCGTGGCTTTCTTCGCGGCGGAAGTGATGCCATGCTTGCGGAGAATGATCTCCGCTTCGGCCAGGTTCCCGTCCGCCTCCACCAGGGCGCGCTTGCATTCCATCATGCCCGCGCCGGTGCGATCGCGGAGCTCTTTCACTAACTTGGCGTTGATTTCCATTTGGATATATCCTGAGTCCGCTCCATAACTGTCGCGGCTCGGTGAGTTTCCGAGCCGCGCACGTGAGTAAGCGGTAGTCGAACCTAAACTTCGCCGCGAGTGCTCGTGGTAGCCACATCGGGTTCCGGCGTCTCGGTCCCCGGCCCCTTGCGTGGCAGCGAGTTCGAAGGCAGATCTTCCTCGGCCAGACTCTCCGACATCAGCCGGTCAAGCTGGTTGGGATCGAAGTGCTCGTACTGGGTGAAATCCTCGGGCGCCGGCGCGTCCTCGGTTACCACCTTCTCGGGCGTGAACTCCTGCTCGGTGGCCAGCGATCGGCCTTCGATCACCGCGTCCGCCACTTTGGTGGTGAACAGGCGAATGGCGCGCAGGGCGTCGTCGTTGCCGGGAATCACGTAATCCACTTCGTCGGGATCGCAGTTGGTGTCCACCACGGCCACCACCGGGATGCCCAGCTTGCGCGCTTCCTTCACCGCGATCGCTTCCTTGTTCGAATCCACCACGAAGAGCACGTCGGGCAGCCCGGGCATGTCCTTGATACCCGCCAGATTCTGGTGCAGGTGCTTGCGCTCGCGATCCAGCCGGCCCACTTCCTTCTTGGCGCGCCCCTCCCAGTTGCTCTCGGTGGCCATCACTTCCAGTTCCTTGTAGCGCTTGATGGACTTCTGGACGGTGGTGTAGTTGGTGAGCAGCCCGCCCAGCCAGCGCTGGTTAATGTAGAACTGGCTGCAGCGCGTCGCCTCCTCGGCGATGGCTTCCTGCGCCTGGCGTTTGGTTCCCACGAAAAGGACGTTCTTGCCAAGGGCGGCCTGTTCGGCCACAAAGCGCATGGCGTCCTTGAAGAGTTTGAGCGTTTTCTGGAGATCCACGATGTAGATCCCGTTGCGTTCGCCGAAGATGTATTCCTTCATCTTCGGATTCCAGCGCCTGGTCTGGTGCCCGAAGTGAACGCCAGCTTCGAGCAATTCTTTCATCGAAATTGACGGCAAAAAAGCCTCCTGGTTGAGAGCCCCCGGCCGCGGGGCGTACCGGACCGGATGGCGTCGAAGTGGACGGTTTCACCCGTCTTCCGAGGCGCACGCGGCCCAAAGCGGAATTTGCGTGAGCCCGTCAGAAGGCGAATGGCCGGTAACGGCCCCGGAGAACCGTTACCGTTTGGAGAACTGGAACCGCTTGCGCGCACCCTTCTGCCCATACTTCTTGCGCTCGTGGGCACGCGGATCGCGGGTGAGCAGACCTGCTTCCTTGAGCTTCGCACGCAACTCGGCGTTGAACTCCACCAGAGCGCGTGCAATGCCCAGACGGATCGCACCGGCCTGGCCGGTGGGACCGCCCCCATTGGTAAGGATCAGGACATCGAACTTGTCCGCCGCCTCGGCCGTCAGCAAAGGCTGGCGGACCAGAGCGCGGGTCGACTCGTTCACGAAATACTTTTCCACGGGCCGGCCGTTCACCGTGATCTGGCCCTTCCCCGGGCGCAGAAACACGCGAGCCACGGCCGTCTTCCTCCGGCCCGTCGCCAAATGCTGAATTAACGTTGCTGGCACTCGCTTACCTCGACTCCACTTCCAACGCCACCGGCTTCTGCGCCTGATGGGGATGCTTATCGCCCGCGTACACCTTCAGCTTGCGATACATTTGCTTGCCGAGCTTGGTCTTTGGCAGCATGCCATGGATCGCGTCCTCCACCAGACGGCCCGGATGCGTGGCGCGAACCTTGCGCGCCTTCACTTCCGTGAGACCGCCGGGGTAGCCGGAGTGACGACGGTATAGTTTCTGATCTTCTTTGCGACCGGTGAGCCGGACCTTGGCGGCGTTGATGACGATCACGTGATCGCCGGTGTCCAGGAAGGGGGTGTAGGTGGGCTTGTTCTTGCCCATCAGCAGCAGGGCAGCCTGACTCGCGACGCGCCCGAGAACCTTGTTCTCAGCGTCGACAACGTGCCATTGGCGCACAATTTCCCCCCTGGAAGGGAACTGGGTTTTCATACAGGCAGACGATCTCCGTTCGAGGCTTACAAACTACCCAGCTTACCAACAGGTTACGGGCATGTCAAACCGGGTTTGCGGTGTGACCAACGCGTCCACGGGTTACAAACCCTTGAACTACCCACCGCTCAATCTTCCGTGCGATTGGGTCTCCGCAATCCCAGGATGTCCAGAATCGCGTCATACTGGCCTGACCTCACGATCCTGGTGAAGAGCACGTAGGGGTCGGTTATCGCCCCGTCTTTTCGCAGCGTCTCTGAGATATACAGAATCACAATTCTCCGGCTCTGTGACGATCCTGCATAACAGACGCGGAGTCTTCCTTTCTTCACCCGGAAAAGCCCGGAGAGCGGGCCGGAGAGTGAGCGTTCCGGGGCGAAGGGATCGTGCGGGATGATCTTGTCGATCAACTCATCGACCATATTGAACGCGGTTACTTTCGAATTGGGCCCGTCCCCCGCATCCAAACAGGCTTGCGCCTCTTCGGCCATCCTCCGGTAGACTGTCTCGGCCTGTTCCGTAAGCTCGATCCGCCATGGCTTCGAAGGCACGGCCATCTACTCACTGCGCTTCATGCTGGCTCGGATCTCCTCAATAGACTTCGTCCGCCCGGACTTTGCGTCTTCGGTTCCTTTCCCCAGCGCGCGAACCTCCTCCTCGTCGGAGAGCAGCTCAATGGTCTGGACAACCGACTGTAGTTGCGTCTGCATGGCAAGAAACTGCTTGTAGGTGAGCAGGACTGCCAAAGGCGTATCGTTGTCCTGGATCACGAGCGTTTTCTCAAACTTGCGGAGATTGCTGGCGTTGAGCTTGCGCAACCGGCTCACGCCAACGTGCTCGACGTTCGGATCAATGAACGGGATACTGGTCGCCATGGCTTCCTCCTGTTGGACGGTCTGCCGACAATTGATAGTCATCATGTTGACACTACAGTGCCAGCTGTATTGTACCTCAATTGTCGGTATGTTGTCAGGCTACCGGGGGGCCGGGGGGGCCGGGCTCCCACGCTTGGGACACCATTTGATATCGTTTAACAGGGTATGCGAGACGCTGACATTCGCCGGGTCCTTCGTCAGCAGTTGGAAAGAAGCTTCAGGCAAGACGACGCGACGATGATTATTGACGAACTAGGCCTCTGTCGCGGTACCGTGCGGGTCGACATCGCTGTCGTCAATGGGGCCCTAACGGGATACGAAATCAAGAGCGACCGAGACACGCTCACCCGACTATCTGCTCAGGCGGCTACGTACAACCGGGTTTTCCATGAAATGACGGTTGTTGTTGCTGAGCGCCACCTGCGTGCTGCTGAGTTGTTGATCCCTAGTTGGTGGGCCATCCAAGTTGCCTCACCTCGTGGTTCAGCAAACGGTTTAACGATAGAGTGCGTTCGCGGTGAATCCACCAATCCCTGCGTCGACCCCGGTTCTCTGGTTCAGTTACTATGGCGCAAAGAAGTGATCGAGCTCTTAGGTCAGATCAACGGATTGACGTCTTTCAAGAGCAAACCCCGGCGAATTCTTTGGCAGGCTCTCGCGACTGCTGTGCCTCTACCCGAATTGCAGAAGATGGTCTGTAGATGCCTCAGGACCCGATCCCGTTGGCGAGCTGACGAACAGCGAACGCAAGGTGGTGAGACGTCCCAACCTTGCGCCACGTTGTCAGATTCCCTGTGCCGACACGTCTTGCCGCGCAGTCGTCGATATACCCATCGCCCCAGCTAAACCGCCTGCCCGAGTACTCGGTTCGTTGAACCAATACCCGACACACCTCATGGAATTGTTCAAATCCGTAGTCTCTGAGGTTCCGCGCCTTGAGAATGAGCCATGCGGCATCGCACGTGTAACGGACGCTCGCAGAAGGACGCATTACGCGAGGGTCCACCTCAGCAGGTTCAGGATGCGAAATCGCGTAGTCCCCAAAAGTGGGCATACGAGCAAGTCGATTTCGCTCGCGAACGAGACCCGTCCGAAGAATCCATTCCTGCCTTGGTATTAGCGACAAATCGGATGATGGCAGCCCAGTCAGGTTCTGCGGGAAAGAGGTTACCGCAATTGTAAAACTGCGCCATTCGCCTAAGTATGGCAGGCGATTGGCGAGGTCGATCACCGTCGCAACACCAAGACTCCGTTCATCAGGCGTAAGCGCGCCGAGATCGAAGATCAAATCGGAGCCCTTCACTGTTGCCCCGACCGTATTGAGAACGCGCGCAACAGTGCCGCCAAGGTCGTCGAAGTCCGTGAAATCTTCGCGCTGAATCCGCACACAGACTCCCCGATTGTCTTGATCGACAATTGTACGGCATGCCTGTAAGTACTCATCACCTCGGAGCAAGCCGACGACAGGAACGGCCTCAACACGCCGAAAAGACTGAAACACGCAACTAAGGGGATGACCTCCGTCGATCATACGCTCGCTGTCTGGGATCCAGAGGAGATCTACCAAGATCCGCCCACCAAGTCCCCATGCACGATCGATCTTTTGTCCTACCTTCTTCAGATGCTGGTCGATAGTCTTCGCCGGCCTTTCCTGCTCGTAGTCCCAAGGTATCGGCGGGATTTCCACCAAAGGCGTCAAAGCCTGGCGCATGGACGGAGTCAGCATCTGGAGCGCGCCATACTCGCCGGCCCGTCCCTTTAGTATTGGAACGTAGTGATCACGACTAAACATTTCAAGGCATCCTAAAGTAGCTCAAGGGCCCAATCGACCTTTTTCTTCAAGTTGTTGCACTGGGTCCGTTCAAGGTGACCGTCGTGCTGCAGACGCCCCACGACGATCCCTGGCGCGATTCCCAGCTCGAATGCGAATCTGCTGACGGCAGCACAGGTGAAGGCACCCAATCGGCGGAATACTCGGTACCGGGTCTCGGGAATTAGCCACTCTTGTGCAAACGCATCAGCCTCGGACTCCTTTTCGCTCTGCCCGCGCTCGTCAGCCTCAAGAAAGACATCTCGCCTGCCATGGAGAATGATATGTCCGGCTTCATGGAAGAACGTAAACCACAAGTGATCGTCGGTCTTGTACCGAAGGCTCAGTTGCATCAAAGGTCGCGTAGGCGTCAACCACCTAGTGGCACCCCATGCCCTTGTGCCGGGAAGTTCAGGTACGAATGCTACGCACACACCGGCCTCATTGCATTGTTGAGTGACGATTGACGCAAAGTTGTTCGGTAGTTGACGCGTCAACGACCGCACCCGCTCCAGCGCTCTCCTAAACGCATCCACGTCGTATTCGGCGAGCTCCTGATAGCCGGCCTCCAGTTCTCCTTTTCTCAGCCATGCCGCAACAGCACCCGGCTCGCTCTCGAACGCTGACGAACGCCTAAAGGCCGGACTTGCTGCGCCCCAGACTCCGTGCCAGCTACTTGGCGATGCAACTGCAAAGAACCGAAGGACTTCCTCAAGTTGACGGGCTTTCTCACGATGCTCTGGTATCCAGCCAAGCTTCACCATCGCGCGATAAGGAACTTGATCCAGCCAGTCAGCCTGTTTCTCAAACTCAAGAGTCTCTTTTGCTCTCGCGAGGGACTCCCGATAGTATTGCTCTCGTGCGATCCAAAAACCCGCTGGTATCCCGAGCACTCGCTCAAACTGCAGGGCGGTTTCCGGAGTAATCGCGGCTTTGCCCTTTACAATCTCGTTTATCGTCTTCTTCGGTCGACCGGTGCGTTCCGCCAGCTCCGCCTGAGACATCCCCCGCTCCACGAGAACTTCTTCGAGAGTCTCGCCCGGCGGCGACACCGTATCAGGAACGTATTGATTTCGAATCTGCTCATTCATGCGTGTTCACCACCCCGACGAGAACCACCTCCGTGACCTGCGTCCAATCCAGCCCTCCATCAGGCTTCTTCGGCAGCGGGTTGTGTGCCGGCGCGAAAAGCAATCGGTACGGCCCATCAAGATCGATCGAGAGTTGTCCTGCGCGATCACCCTTCAGCTCGTGACACCTCCCCGGCAAGTTCCGCATTACCTCCAGCGTTCGCGCGGCTTTGAGGTCGTCGAGCCGACGCCGTATGAGCTTTGCGCGCTGGGAATTGTGCTTCCGCACAACAAGCTTGGAGTCGTTCCAGTCCTGCGGATCATCGTCGATTGGAAACAGTATTTCCATCTCGGCCAGACTCAGATTAACCCATTGGGTTAATCATGTCAAGTCTATGATTTATGGAAAGGGTTAACGGCATGGAGGCAGGCAGCTATTCTGGATCTGACATGCTTCGGAGGTTGGGCGTCACGACACAGATTCGCAACCAGCGGCCGCTCCCTCCCGCGGCGGGAGCGGTCGCGCAGGGGATGGGTGACTCTCGGCCGACTCGGTGGTTTGTCTGTCCCTTCTCCGCTGTCGCGTTCCCAACAACCCCAACAATCCAAACGCCACATTAGAAAGCACTTCTACACATCGTGCTCCGGATATCGCGCCGGCCCGTGCTACCGTCAATGCGTCATGCCGACTACTACGCCGCCACCACCGGGCAATCCGGAAACCGAAGGCCAGCGGCCCCCGGTGATCCGGCCTGACGAAACGAACCCAATTCCGTGTTGCGAAACTACGAAACGAACGGAACGAACCCAATCTCGGGTCGCCTGGGAGATTCAGATTGAGTCACCATCAATTGGATAGTGCCCGGTGACCAAACGAAGCCAATTCCGTGGGCGTCCCGTTCGCCCCGTACACTGTATCTCATGAAGGACATTGCCCTCCGCGCCCTCGACGCCGCCCTCGCCCAAGGGGTCTCCTACGCCGACGTGCGCGTGGAACATACCCGCGAGCGCGCCCTGGGGACCAAAAACGGCCAGACCGGCCGGCTGGGTTCGTCGGAATCCACCGGCGTGGGCCTGCGCGTTCTCGCCGGGGGCGCGTGGGGCTTCGCGGCCACCGGCGATCTCTCGGCCGCCGGCCTTTCCACCGCCGCGGCCCGGGCCGTTTCCATCGCCCGGGCGAGCGCCCTCGCCGCCCGAACGGAGGTCCGGCTCGCCCCCGAAGAGAAGCACGAGTGCGTGTGGGAATCGCCCTGCGCCATCGATCCGTTCTCCGTCCCCATCGCCGAGCAGCTTGCACTGCTGCTGGCCGTGGACAGCGAACTGCGGCGCAACCCCGGCGTCACCCTGGCCGAAACCAACATGAACTTTCATCGCACCCGCCAGGTGTTCGTGTCCTCGCTGGGCAGCGTCATCCAGCAGACCCGCACCGCCACCCAGGCCGGCTTCGAGGCATGGAGTTTCAAAGGCAGCGAGATTCAGAAACGCTCCTACCCGAATTCCTTCGGCGGGCAGAGCCAGTTGAAGGGCTATGAACTGGTCGACGAGCTGGCGCTGGCCGAACACGCCCCGCGCATCGCCGAGGAGGCCGCTGCGCTGCACTCGGCCGATCAGTGTCCGGAGGGAACCTTCCCGCTGATTCTGGACAGCAGCCAGCTCGCGCTGCAAATCCACGAGTCCATCGGGCACCCCATCGAGCTCGATCGCGTGCTCGGCTCGGAGGCCAACTACGCGGGCATGAGCTTTCTCACCGTGGACAAGCTCAACACGCTGCGCTACGGGTCGGAGATTGTGAACGCCGTGGCCGACGCGCGGCCCGAACATGGACCGGGCCTCGGAACGTTCCTCTTCGACGACGAGGGCGTCCCGGCGCAGCGCATCGACGTCATCCGCGACGGCCTGTTTACGGGCTATCTGGCCTCGCGCGAGACGGCGCCGGTGGTCGGGCTGGCCCGTTCGAATGGCGCGATGCGGGCGGCGGGCTGGTCGCGCCTGCCGCTGATTCGCATGACCAACGTCAGCCTGCTGCCCGGCCCGCACACGCTCCACGACGTGTTCGACGTGGATCGTGGCATCTACATGGAGACCAACCGAAGCTGGTCCATCGACGACAAGCGCTACAACTTTCAGTTCGGGTGCGAGATCGCCTGGGAGATTCGCAACGGCAAGCGCGCGCGCATGCTGCGCAATCCCACCTACAGCGGCATCACCACGGAGTTCTGGAACTCGTGCGAGCGCATCGCCAGCCGCGACCACTGGACACTGTGGGGCGTTCCCAACTGCGGAAAGGGCCAGCCGGAGCAGGTGATGGGCACCGGGCATGGGACAAGTCCCGCGCGCTTCCGCGGCGTGCGCGTCGGGGGAGGGTACGGGAAGTGAGCCTCCTGAGCCTGACCGACAGCCAGCGCATTTTCGACCAGGCGCTGCGTGCCGCGCGCGCGGCCGGCGTCGACGATATCGAGGTGTTCCTTGGCGCGCATGCCACCGCGCTGACCCGCTTCGCCAACAACACCATCCACCAGAACGTGGCCGAGCGCGACCACATGCTCTCGGTCCGAGCGCTGATTGGCCAGCGAACGGCGCGCGCCACCACGAACCTCGCCGACGACGATTCCATTCGCCGCGTGGTGGAGGAGGCCATCGCGCTGACGAAGGTGGCCGAACCGGACCCCGCGCTGCTGCCCCTTCCCTGCCCCGAAGAGGCTGGCGAAATCCCCACGGACCATTCGCGGTTCGACTCTGCCACCGCCGCGACCACGCCCGAACAACGCGCTCTCGCGGTGAAGGAAGCGATCGCCATCGTCGAGAGCGCTTCGGCGAGCGCCGCGGGCATCTTCGAGACCGGCGAGGAGGCGGAAGTCCTGCTCAACTCGCGCGGCCTCTTCCGCTCCCACAGGGAAACCTCGGCGCGCTTTTCCATTACCGCCACCGCGCGTGACAGCTCCGGATGGGCCAAAGCGTCAGCCGTGTCAGCAGACGCGATCGACCCCGGGGCTCTCGCCCGCAGTGCCGCCGAGAAAGCCCGGCTTTCCGCCTCGCCTCGCGAACTCCCGCCGGGCCGCTACACCGTGGTGCTGGAACCCGCCGCCGTGCTCGACCTGGTGGGCCAGATCTTCGCCGACTTCAGCGCGACGGCCATCGTGGACCAGCGCAGCTTCCTCACCGGCCGAAACCTGGCCGCGCTCTTCGGACCGAACATCGTCATCGATGACGACGTGTATCATCCTCTGCAGGCCGGCGCGCCGTTCGATGGCGAGGGCATGGCCCGCCGAACGCTGCGCCTGGTGGACGGCGGCACGGTGCGCGACATCCCCTACTCGCGTGGGAGCGCCCGGCGAGCCGGCGTCACCGCCACGGGCCACGGCCTCCCGCTCCCCAACGAAACCGGCGAGATGCCACTCAACATCGTGATCGCCGGCGGCGACTCGAAGATGGAGGACCTGATCGCCGCCGTGGATCGCGGCATTCTGGTCACCCGCCTCTGGTACATCCGCGAAGTGGACCCGTTCGAGAAGATCATGACCGGCATGACCCGCGACGGCACGTTCCTCATCGAGGGCGGCCGGCCCGTGCACGGCGTGCGCAACTTCCGTTTCAATCAAAGCGTGGTGGAAATGTTGCGCAACGTCGTCGCCATGAGCCCGTCCGTGCGCGCCAGCGGCGAAGAAGCCTCCGACCTGGTGGCGCCGGCCATGACCGTGGGAGGCTTCCACTTCACCGAGGTGACGCGGTTCTGAGCACGTTAAACTGAGAGAGCCGCATGGCACACCACCGCCATAATCATCACCACGGAACGGGCCGGATCCTGCAGTGGTCGTCTGTCGCCACTCTGCTGCTGGTGATTGCCGAGGTGTTCGCCGGTCTGCGCGCCCACAGCCTTGCGGTGATCTCCGACGCCGGGCACAACTTTACCGATGCGCTCGCGCTGGTGCTGGCAGCCATCGCGGTCTACTTCCAGTCGAAGCCCGCCAACGACACCAAGACCTTCGGCTATCAGCGCGCCGGCGTGCTGGCCGCCTTCGTGAACGCCCTCACGCTGGTGCTCATCGCGCTGGTGATCTGCTATGAAGCGTGGCAGCGGTTCCGCAGTCCGCAGCCCGTAAATGAGCCGCTGATGCTGGCCGCGGCGGTGCTCGCGCTGCTGGTGAACGCCGCCATCCTGTGGGGACTCAACCGCGACCGCCACAACGACCTGAACGTGCGCGCGGCCTGGGTCCATATGGCCGGCGACGCGGCCAGTTCCGTGGCCCTGATTGGCGGGGCCATCGCCATCCGCCTCACCGGCTGGCAGCAACTGGACCCGCTCCTCTCGGCGGCCATCGCCGCGCTGATCGTCTGGACCGCGTGGGACATCATTCACGAGTCCCTCAACATTCTGCTGGAGGGGCTGCCGCGCGGGCTCGAACTGCAGCAGGTGACCAGCGCCCTGTCGACGGTGGGCGGCGTCATCAACGTGCACGACCTGCACATCTGGAGCCTCGGCTCCAGCGCGCACGCGCTGAGCTGCCACGTGCTGATAGAGGACATGCCGCCGTCGGCGAGCGAGTCCATCCTGAAGTGCATCAACACGGTGCTGTGCGACTTCGGGATTCACCACACGACGATTCAGTTCGAGCACGTCCCCTGCGCCGTCTCCGACACCGGCTGCGCGATGTCCGGCGGCCAGACGCACGAACACTGAGCGGCTCAAGGATACTGACCTTACTCCCGCCCAAACACCCACACCTCGGCCAGCGCAAAATTCAGCAACCCCGCCAGGCCCACGCTCAACAGATTCGCCGGAATCAGCCGCATGTGCAATACGCCCACGAACAACGCCATGAGGACGAAGTTCGCCACGAGCGAGACCAGCCCATTCGCCAGATGGAAGCGCAACAACCGGAACAGGACGGACTGGTGGGGCCGGCCGCGCCACGTCCAGAGCTGATGCCACACGAAGTTGTGCAGGACAGCGGCTTCCACCGCCAGCACGGTCGCCAGCAAATACTGCACGCCGGCCACGCGCTCCAGGAACCACAGCACGCCCAGTTGCACCAGCAGCCCGATACCACCCACCGCGTTGAACTTCAGCCAGCGCAGGATCACCGCAGCGTCTCGGCGCGGTAGAGTTCGGCGCCGTGCTTCACCGCGGACCAGAGGAACGCCAGCAGCATCCCGGCCGCGCCGATCACGCCGCCCACGTCGAACAACAGATACCGGTGGCCCAGCAGCGTGACCACCGGCCGGTACAGAACGGCGATGTTGCCGGCAATCATGAGCAGACGAAACTCCGTCGGGCCGAACGCCGCGAACGACAGATGGAAAGTGCCCAGCGTGTAAGTGGCCAGGTAGACCTCGACACTCAACAGCAGCCACGCCACCAGCAGCCCGAGCGCGACCCTCTCGCTCATGTATCCCGAGAGCGCCAGCCCGCCGAACACGAACACGCTGCCGAGCGTATCCAACACGTGGTCGATGTAGAAGCCGTAGCGGGGGCGCTGCTGGTTGCGCACGCGCGCCAGCGTGCCATCCAGGCTGTCGCCGAACCAGTTCACGATGAACAGCGCCGACGCCACCGCGAACCCCGCCTTCGACGTCCGCGCCCAATAGTACGCCGCAGCGATGCCGAGCAGCGCGATGAATCCCAGCGCGGTGAGATGGTCGGAGTTGACCCAGCGGGGCATGCGCGCCGCCATCCAGACGAGCGCCTTCTTCTCAATGGACGCGAGGATGCTCCGATGCTCCCGTTTTGCGTTGGTGAACCCTTCCTCTGTGGGCATGGCTGGTTCAACTCTACTCCGCCGCGGCCTTATCCTTCACCCCCACCGCTTCCTGGTACACCTTCGTGAAGAAATCGCGCGAGCTCGGCGAACAGCCGATCACCAGCGCGCCGCTGCCCGGCGCTTCCTCCACAAAGCCCAGGTATCCCATCCAGCCGATGTCGTCGAGGATGAAGCGCAGGCATTCGCGCTCGCCGAGCGGCAGATTGGCCAGCGAGATCGCGAACGCCTGCCCGCTGCACAGCACGTCGAAGTGCGCCCTGCCCGTCACGAACTCGTGTCCCGCGCGCGCGGCGTAATCGAGCGGCCGCACCAGACCGGTCACCTCGATGGGGACGAAGGTCTCATGGCGCGGGTTTAACGCCTCAAACAGCCGGCGCGTTTCATAGGCGATGGTGAGCAGCGTCCCCAGAGCCGAAGGCGAGGCGTTCAGATAAGTCTCGCGGTGCTCCGGATCGAACTCGCCGAGCGAGCCGTAGCCATTGCGCCGCAGCCGAAACCCGTAATAATCGGGTTTGTCCATCGCACGCACCAGCCGCGAGCCGGCGTCGCGCTGGATGTCTTCGCAGGTGCGGTAGGTCAGGTCCTGCGGCTTCACCCACGCCGACAGCCGATTCGGCGCGCGCTGCAGCGGGTCGAAGTCGTAGCGATACTCCTCCTGCAGCTTCGTGAACTCGTCCGGGTCCTCCTCGTACATGGCCAGCAACTGTTCGGCGCGGCGCACGCGGAACCAGTAAGTGGGCGAGTAGTCGCGCTCCATCTGTTCCGCCAGCGCCTGCCACATCTCGCGGTTGTGCACCGGACTGGACGAGAAGAAAACCTGCGCCACCGACGGCGGGTCTCCGCGCAGATCCTTCGCGCGGCGCGCCATGTCGAGGAACTCGCCGACGCAGCCCTCGCCGCAGTGATAGGCCCACACAGCCCAGTCCAGCCCGCCGAACTTCCGCTCCATGCCGGCCAGATACCGGGCCGCCGCGGGCAGGGCGCGGGCGGGATCGAGGCGCTCGTCGCGGACCAGGATGTGATAGGGCACCTTCACCTTCACGTTCCTGTATACGGGCTTTCCGCGCTTCTTCTTCACCAGGCGGCGTTCGGTGCGGATCTTGTACTTCGTCGCGTAGACGATCTTCAGGCCCATGGCGCGCGCGGTGGCCGCCGAGATCTGCATGATGCCCTTCGGACCGGTGGGGCTCTCGGCGGTGGGATTGCCGAAGCTCTCCAGAAACGCGATGGCGGCGAGCAGCGATGCGGGAACGCCGCTGCGGGTGGCGGCGTCGCGGAGTATCTTCTGCATCTTCGGAGCGGTCATGCGCTCGGCGCCGGCCAGCGACCGGGCGTCGCGCATGATGGCGAAGGTCTGGGCTTCGGTCATCAGCCGGATTCTCTCGTTGAGCACGAGGTCGGAGAGGTCTTTGCGGTCCACGCCAATGGCGGTCAGATGGTTGGACGGAGCGAAGGAATCGGCGGCGGTGCAGGGGATCGCCAGCAGGGCAGCCAGGAAAACCGCTTGCTGAAACGCGCGGCTCGGAAACGTTACCGAGCCGCGACCGTGAGGGAGCGGAGCCAGATCTTTGGACACCATTGGCATCATTCCATGAACCGGGCGATGCGTTCCACCGCCTCCATCAGATGCTCGTACGAATTCGCCATGCTGAAGCGCAGGTAGCCTTCGCCGTATTCGCCGAAAGCCGTTCCGCTGAGCGAGGCCACGCCGGCCTTGTCCAGCAGCGCGTCGGCCAGCGGCTTCGATTTCCAACCAGTTCCCCGAATATTCGGAAACGCATAGAAGGCGCCTTCGGGGAGCCGGCAGCGGAATCCGGGCACGCGATTCAGACCCTCGCAGAAGGCGTCGCGCCGGCGGCGAAACTCGCGCACCATCGCGGTCACGTCGTCCTGCGGGCCGTTGAGCGCCGCGATGCCGGCCCGCTGCGTGAAGCTGGCCGTGCAGGAGTTGGAGTTGACCATCAGCTTGTTCACCGCCTGCACCATCCACGGCGACATCACGCCGTAGCCGAGCCGCCATCCGGTCATCGCGTACGTCTTCGAAAAGCCGTCGAGAATGATGGTCTTCTCCAGCATGCCCGGCAGGCTGGCGATGGACAGCGGCGGCTCACCGAACCAGATCCGCGAGTAAATCTCGTCGGACAGCACCATGACGTCGCGCTCCCTCAGCAGGTCCGCAATAGCGCGCACATCGTCGGCCGGGATCACTCCGCCCGTGGGGTTCTGCGGCGAGTTCAGAATCACCAGCTTCGTGCGCGTGGTGAGCCGGCGCGCCAGCACGTCCAGATCGAAGGAGAACCCGCGCTCCTCCACCAGCGGCACGGGTACCGGCGCTGCGCCGACAAAACGGATCATCGATTCGTAAGTGGGAAAACCGGGGTTGGGATAGATCACCTCATCGCCCGGCTCCACCAGCGCCAGCATGGGGAAGAAGATCATCGGTTTGCCGCCGGGCACCACGCACACATCTTCGCCGTCGATGCGAATGCCGCGCGTCCGGCAGACCTCGGCGGCAATGGCATCGCGCAGATCGCCCAGTCCCTGCGGCGGCCCATACTGCGTCCAGCCGTCGTCAAGCGCCTGTTTGGCGGCTTCTATAATGTGCCGGGGCGTTTCAAAATCGGGCTCGCCGATTTCCAGATGGATGATGTCGTGCCCCCGCCCTTCCAGCGACCGCGCGCGCACCAGTACTTCGAAGGCGGATTCGGTGGCGATGCGCGACATCCGCTCGGCGAGTCTCATGAGCGCCGGAAGTACGGAACCTCGTCGCGCAACTCAACGAAGGTCACCTGGTCGCCAATGACCACGCGATCCCCAAGTATCCGCGCAGTGACCCGCCGGTCTCCCAGATCCACGATGGCGATCTGATACGGCGCGTCGTTGACATACCGCTCCGGCGGCGACCAGACCACTGTTTCGGTGTATACGGTGCCCGTGTTCATGACGCCCCCAGAATGGTGACCACCGACGTCGCGCCCGAGCCGCCCAGATTCTGCGCCAGGCCGAGCTGGTTGCGCGCCACCTGCAACTCACCGGCTTCCCCGCGAATCTGCAGCGCCACGTCGCAGAGCTGGCCCACGCCGGTGGCGCCTACCGGATGTCCCTTCGCTTTCAGACCGCCGCTCGCGTTCACCGGCCGCTCGCCGCGCAGGCAGGTCGCGCCGGATTGCGCGTACGGGCCGCCTTCGCCTTTGGGCACGAAGCCGAGGTCCTCGTATGCCAGGATCTCGGCGATGGTGAAACAATCGTGCACCTCGGCGAACTGAATGTCGGCGGCGCGCACGCCGGCCATACTGTAGGCCTTCTCCGCCGAGGAACGGACCGCGTGCAGCGTGGTGATGTCCTGCTTCTGGTCGAGGGCCACCCGATCCGACGTCTGCGAAACACCCAGCACGTACACCGGCCGGCTGGTGAACTCGGCGGCGCGTTCGGCGGGAACCAGCACCAGGGCCGCGGCGCCGTCGCTCACCAGCGAGCAATCGTACACCGTCAGCGGGTCGGCCACGGGCTTGCCCGCCAGCACCTGTTCCAGGGAGACCACCTTGCGCATGTGCGCCAGCGGGTTCTTCGCGCCGTTGGCGTGGTTCTTCACCGCGACCGCGGCCAGTTGCTCGCGCGTGGTTCCGTACTGGTGCATGTGCCGGCGGGCGATCATGGCGAACAGCGCGGGGAACGTGGCGCCGGCGCGCATCTCGCCGCTCATGTCCCCGGCGCCGGCCAGGATTTCGGCCACGCGCGGCGTTGGCTGGGAGGTCATCTTCTCCACGCCCGCCACCACCACCACGTCGTAGATCCCGGCGGCCACCGCCGACCAGGCATGGAAGAACGCCGCGCCGCTGGAGGCACAGGCCGCCTCGAATCGCGTAGCCGGGACGCCGGTGATGCCGAGTCCGGCGGCCACGTACGGGGCCAGGTGATTCTGGCCGGTGAACGAGGGCCCGGCGAAGTTGCCCAGATAGAACGCCTCGACGAGATCTGGCTTCAGGCTGGCGTCCCGTAACGCATGTTGTCCCGCCTCGACGGCCAGCGAGCGCAGATCCCGGTCGGGAAAAGCGCCGAACGCAGTTTTGCCGATACCAACCACGGCCACACGTCTCATACTAGAATTCAGGATACCCCTGAAGTCCGGGCGCGCCGCGTCCGATGGGATCAACGGGAATGAAGATGCGTCTGCACGTTTCGACCAGTCGGGCGTCAAGCCATAGTAGGCAATGGCTACCGCGGTTCGTGCATTCGAGGGCTTTATGACAGAGGGCGCGGGACCGTACTCGCTCGATACGCCGCTGTCGCACGAACAGCAAAGTCGCTTTATTTCCGATAACTTACGGCGGGTCTTCCTGCTGATCTACCGGATGGTGGGCAACGTCGCCGACGCCCAGGACCTGACCCAGGAAGCGTTCATCAAAGCGCTGCAGCGCAAGGAGCAGTTGAAGGACGCCGAGAAGGCCGCGCACTGGCTGTCGCGCATCGCCAGCAACACCGCCATCGATTTTCTGCGGCGCAGCGGCAAGGTCAGTTTCTGCGAGATCGACGCCCTGCCGGATTCGCTTTCCGACCGCATGCTGGACGAGTTCTCCACCAGCGGCGAGCAGAATCCGGAGCAGATGGTGCTGCGCACCGAACGGCGCGCCTGGCTGGAACGGGGTCTGGACACCCTCACCGACCGCGAACGCACCGCGCTGCTGCTGCGCGACGTGGAAGGGATGCCGGCCGAGGACGTCGCCAGGCAGTTGAACTGTTCCAAAGCCACCGTCCGCTCGCATATTGCGAACGCGCGCGTGAAGTTCCGCCGCTACATGGAAAGGAGGCGGCCGTGAATCATCCCGATACGAGCAGGCTCGCGCTCCTGGCCGGCGGCGATCTCGGCTTCTGGCCGGCGATGCCGATGCGCCTGCATGTGCGGAGTTGCGAACGCTGCCAGTCCGAGTTGCAGGCATTCCGCCGAACCCGGCAGGCTGTTGGCAGTGCAGCGAAGGAACTGCCTCACGGCGTCAACTGGAACCAGCTCTCCGAGGAGATGACCGGCAACATTCGTGTCGGCCTTGCGGCCGGCGAGTGCGTGGGCGGGTATCCGGTCCGATCTCGTCTCTTCCACCTGCGCTGGAACGGCGCGCTGGCGGCCGCGTTCCTCACCGGAATCTTCCTCGCCGGCTTCTGGCTCAACCTGCCCGGACCCCAGGCGGATCATCTGTTGTGGTCTCTGCGCCGTATTGCCGGCCTCGGCGCGCACAACCCAGCGCCCATGCCCAGGGACGTGCTGCTGGCGTCGCGGCAGGGTATCGAGGCCAGGGGAAATGGAACGTCGCTCTCGTACGTTCCGCCGGACACCGGCGCCGTGGTTGTTTCGGTGAGCACGCGGGGCTCGGCCGCCGCTCGCTCGATGGACGACGACACGGGACAGACCACCATCACCGAGGTCTACGATGCGCGGTAATGTGGGGCAGGCTCTCAGCCTGCGGCGGCCTCTCAGGCCGCCTTGTCTCGCATGCGCGCTAATCGCCCTCTCCTGCACACTGGCCTCGGCCGGCGTACTGCCGAGGGTCGATCTGCCAAAGGATTCCCCGGTGGCGCTGCTTTCGTCGGACCCGAGCGGCTCCACGGAATCGGTTCGGGGCGGCGCGTCGGTGGTGGATCTTCGGGTGGCGCTGATCCTGCGCAATTCCGGACAGCAGCGCATTCGCGGAATCACGCTGGTGGTGCTGGCGCAGGATGTCACCGCCGGCGGCAAGGCTTCGGTGACCGTTCCCAGCCTGAGCGTGGCGCCGGGCGAGACGTTCCCGGTGCACGTCGATCTTCGTCTGCTGCGCCCGGTGCAGGCGGGGGACGCGGTGGTCGAGATCGGCCTGGACGGCGTTCTGTTCGACGATCTGGGCTTCTACGGTCCCAATCGCCTGGATTCGCGAAAGGCGCTGATGGTGTACGAGCTGGAGGCGCGCCGCGACCGGCGATACCTGCGAGCGCTGCTGGACGCCGGCGGCCCGGCCCGAGTGCAGCAGGAGATGCTGGCGGCGATGTCCCGGCGCGCCGACACGCCTGGCATTGAGGTACAGATGGTCCGCGGACGTCCCACCAACGTGGACCCGGAGCGTCAGGTTCAGTTTGCTTTTGTCGAGTTCCCGGATGCCCCGGTGGATTCGCCCGGCGGCGTCGCGCGGGTGCGCGGTAACGAGGCGGCGACGCCCCGCATCCCGGTGCGCAACCGCTCGGAGCGCGAGATTCGTTCGGTGGAGATCGGGTGGATTCTGCATGACCAGCAGGGGCGTGATTTCCTGGCCGGTTCGGTTCCCGCCGCTGTCCGGCTGGCCCCCGGCGAGAAGCGCGAAATGTCCCAGGACGCGGTGTTGCGCTTCACCTCGCGGGCTGGCCAGCCCATGTCCATCACCGGGATGACCGGCTTCGTCAGCAACGTCGAGTTCGCCGACGGCCACGTTTGGATTCCCTCGCGGGCGGAGCTGGACAATCCACGACTGGCGAAAGTGCTGGCGCCCTCGCCCGAACAGGACCGGCTGCTGCAGATCTACCGCCGCAAGGGCCTCAAGGCGCTGGTGGAAGAGCTGAAGAAGTTCTGACGGACTGCAGGCAGCCGCGGCCGGGCGTGAGGGCCGGGTTCTTATGAGATGTTTGATCACACAATCGGTAGCCCTGCCTGCACCGGCCGAACAGCTTTATGCGACATATCTGGATCCGGCCCTGCACGCAGCCGTTACTGGCGCGCCCGTTACGGTGAGCGCGGAACCCGGCTCGCCATTCCGCGCTTTCGACGGACAAATCACCGGCATGATGCTCTCCGCGATCGCGCCCAGGCTGATCGTCCAGTCATGGCGCTCGACGAATTTCCGGGATGCCGATCCCGATTCGACGCTGATTCTCGCCTTTGTTCCGGAAGGCAGGAATGGCCGGATCGATCTGATCCATATCGACGTGCCTGAGCAGGACTATCAGGGAGTCCTGGAAGGTTGGGAGAAATACTATTGGGCGCCCTGGAGGCGCTATCTCGCCTAACGGGCCTGCAAAACGGGCAGCACGACGCGATCCAGCTCCGCGTCGCTCAGCTCGCGAACGCTGACATCCTTGTGCAGGCTCCAGTGTTCCACCTGCTCCGCCACGTGTCCCGGCGCCACTTTGGCCAGCGGCCCCAGTGTCTCAATTTCGAGGAACTCGTTGTTGGTGAAAGTCTCGAACGAGCAGCCGAAGTCGGGATACGCCGCCGCGGGATTCGCTTTCGCCCACTTCAGGAACGCCTCGCCGTTCAACAAATAGACCGCCCAGGTGTCCGCGTTGAACAACCCGAGCTTCTGCGCATCGGCGTTGTTCGCGTCCTGCCGCAGCGCCAGGTACTTGCGCGTGAACGTCCAGCGCGGGTCCGCGAGATTCGTGTAGGCCCACATCACCAGCGGATTCGTCGCCTCCAGATTCGCGGGGTGCTTGCCGCGCGCGGGAAACCCGGTTACCGCCGTGCCTCCCTGCGCCATCATGGTCAGCGCCCACGGCGCATACTCCAGGGCAAATAACGATCGATTCGCGACGCGGTGCGCCACCGTGACGCCCGTTCCCGAGGGCGCCATCGTGACCTCGATCTCCTTCTGCAGTCCCGTCAGCGGCTCCACCGGCTCTCGCGCCAGCAGCCCTGTCGGGGTCACGTGGATCTCCACGGCGACGTTGTCCGGCGCCCAGGTGGCCACTGGGTCTTCAGGCGCTTTCCACACACGGTCGCCGCCACGAAGCTGGAACTTCTCCTCGCCGGTCCCGCCCATTTGATCCGGGTATTCCTTGAAGAAATTCTGCCCGCCGATGAATCCGTAGCGAATCACTCTGGGGCCGACGTCGCCCGTGACGATGAGTTCCGCCTCGCCGTTGCTGACGCGGTAGCAGTTGTGCCAACCCTTGTATTCCACCTTCGCGACCTGCACTGCAGCCACCCCCTTCGCGGCAACGATGATTGCCAGAACACCCAGCAGAATTCTCATATCAGCCCCGATCCGGAAGCGGCGCGGTGCTCGGACCGCCCACGCGGTAGAGCCTGGGAATCCGGTCCGCCACCTTCGGCAGCGCGGGGAACTTCTGGTGCGGTTCCGTCTGATACCAGAACGCGGCGGAGAAGAAATTGTCCGAGCGATGGTTGGCGTGGCCGTGTTCGATGGTCACGCGAATCGAATCCCGAAACGTGATGGGACTCTCGGTGTGCCAGCGATACAGGCAATAGCGGCCACCCACGCGCTCGGGATCCACCATGTAAGGCGCGCCGTTGTGCACGTAGGCGAAGGTCTGGCCGAAGTCCCACGCGCCGTTGAAGTAGTCTTCCGTTCCGGTACCGGTGATGACCGGCGTGGGTTGATCGTCGATGAAGATCATCTCGTCGCCCTCGCCGAACCATCCATCCTGGTTCTGCAGGATGGCGTGCGTCACGCCGATGAAGTGGCCTCGCCCGCGTGCCTCCATGAACACGTAGTTCCCCTCGCCGTTGAGGTTCTTCTTCTGGTCCACAAGCGGATCCCAGTTGACCTTCCACTCGTCCGTCCACCCGTGACAGGGCGCGGCTTGTCGATACTGCGCGTGGAAGTAACCCACGTCCGCCGGCGCGTGCGAGAGGCTCACATAGTCGATGTTGTAGTAGAAGTTGTTGGCGCGGACCGCGCCTTCATTGGTGACGGTGACGCGCGCGGACGCGCCGAAGGGCATGGGGAAGTACGCGTTCAGAGCTTTCTGTCCGGCCACGCTGGTCAATGCCGACTGATACAGGAAGTACTCTCCCAGACCGAGGCCGAAGAAATCTCCCACCGGCACTTCCACCGACGGCTCCGTCTCGCCGTCCCAGTACACCCGCAGGACCAGCTTCTTCAGGTGCATGTCTTCGTTCGAGTTGATGGTGAACCAGATGTGAGTGATCAGACCCGGCCCCGCCGTTTCCAGCAGAGTTGCGGTCGCGCCAGGATCGATCCGAATCGAGTCGGCGTTGCCGCCGGTGCGGTCGTAGCTCGAGGATCGGTGGGTCTGATAATCGCGCAGGCGCGCGAGCGCAAGCAGATTCGATGACAACGTGGCGCCGTCGGGGGCCGGTTTCTCCGCTCCCTGGAGTCCGCTCAGCGAGCCGAGTCCGAGAGCCGCGGTGGCGGGCGCCAGCAGGCTTCGCCGCCCGAATTTGTTATCCATGACTGCGTTCCTCCTGTTCTGGAGTGGAACTACCAGTGAACCAGAATCGTCTGCTGCTCGCGCGACTGGGGCACGCGAACGGTCAGGATGGACCGGACTGAATCGAAGTGAACCGCGTCGCCGGCCAGCGGGGAGCCGTCCAAAGTAACCGCGTGCGGCGCGTGCGCGAAATGCAGGGCGATCGCGTTGTCCGGGTGCCGTGGAACGAAGGTCCCCTCGGCGGCTCCCAGCACCACACGGACGCCATCGGCCGCGGGCACAACCGATACGTTTCGCTTGAAGTATCCACCGTGCTCGTACGCAAAGCTGCTTCCGTCGTCCTCGTAATATTGCCGCTCGGTGGCTCCGTGCGCGAAGATGTCGAAGATCAGTTCCGCCGCCGGCCAATCGGAGGTGGATTGCATCACCGGGGCGCGGAACAAGATGGCCCCTTCGGCGACGAACAGCGGCAGCTCATCCTCTTCGGCGTGTACGCGGACGGTCCTCCCGCCGAACTGCTGCTTGTCGGTGCGTAGATCGTACCAGTCGCCGCGCGGCAAATACACGTCGCGGTTGCGGGCGTGCGCCTCGAGTATTGGAGCCACCAGCAGGTCGGCGCCGGTGAGAAACTCGTCGGATACGTCCCACGTCTTCGGGTCGTCCGGGTATTGCAGCAGCAGGGCGCGCATCGTCGGCATGGCCGTCTGCGAGGTCTGGTAGAAGCAGTTGTACAGGTATGGGAGGAACTGATAGCGGCGCTCAATGGCGCGCCGATTGTACGCTTCGTGCTCCGGGCCGAACGCCCACGGTTCCTTGTTCGCCGCCTCGGGGACAGTGTGGGCGCGCATGAACGGGAAGAACGCGCCCGCCTCCGCCCACCGGGTGAACAGCTCGGCATCGGCGGTGGGGCCGTCGTTAAAGCCGCCGATGTCATTTCCCACGAACGAGTAACCCGAGATGCCCATGCCCAGCAGGGTGACAACGCCGTCGTGCAGATGCGGCCAGTCGGCGACGTTGTCACCCGTCCACACCGCCGCGTAGCGTTGCCCGCCCGCGTAGGTGGCGCGCGTCAGCACGAATGGGCGCTGGTCGGGATGCGCCTGCAACAGGCCCTCGCGCGTGGCCAGCGTCATCTGCTGTCCGAAGACGTTGTGCGCTTCCGCCGCGGTGATCGCGGAGCCATTGTGATGGAAGACCACGTCGTCGGGCATGGTGGCCGTGGCCGTGCCGAAGACCGAAGGCTCGTTCATGTCGTTCCAGATGCCGGCCAGGCCGACGGACACGAACCCGGCAATCTGCCCGGCCCACCATTTCCGGGCGGAGGCGTCCGTGAAATCGGGAAACACCGCGGGGCCCGGCCACACCGGCCCAACGTAGATCTTCCCATCCGGAGTTTTGGCGAATACGCCGGCGCTCACGCCGCTGTCGTAGGCGGCATAGCCGGGGTCGTGCTTCACGCCCGGATCGACGATGGGCACAACTCTGAAGTTGATGTCCGCGAGTTGCTGCAGCGTTTGCCGCGGCTGCGGGAACCGTCTCGGGTCCCAGGTGAACACGCGGTAGCCGTTCATGTAGTGGATGTCCAGCCAGATGCCGTCGGCGGGAATGTGGCGCTCACGGAAGGTCCGTGCAACTTCGAGGACGCGCGAATCGGGATAGTAGGACCAGCGGCACTGATGATAGCCGAGCGCCCACAGCGGCGGCATCGGCATCGGTCCGGTGAGCGCGGCATATCGCCGCAGCACGTCGGCCGGCAGCGGACCGGCAAGGATGTAGTAGTTCAACTCACCGCCGTCGGCGCCGAAACTCAGCCGCTTCGGATTCTCGCGGCCGACGTCGAAACTCGCTCGCCAGTTGTTGTCGAAGAACGTGCCGTGCACGGTGCCTTTGTCGAGGGTGAGGAAGAACGGAATGCTGTCGTATAGCGGGTCGTAGCCGCGGTCGTAGCCGGGCGTGTCCGTGTTCCAGTTGACCAGCGAGCTGCCAGCCTGTTTGTAGCCGCGCTTGTCCAGCGGCCCGCTCCTCTCGCCGAATCCGTACAGATGCGAATCGGCGGGCAGATCCTTCCAGACGCGCAGCCGGCCGGCCGCGTCCCAGACCATGCCCATGTCGTCGGAGTCGCGATCCAGAACGCGGCCCTGGGTGTCGAGGAAGCGGAGCCGGAACGGATTCCGCTGGATCTCGACGGTCAGCTCATCGGTCTTCAGCCGGTCTGTATCGCCTTCGCTTGAGAACTGAAAGGCAGCGCGGGCCGAATGCAGCACGGACGGCAGGACGGCGTAAGAATCGTCGGCGGCGAAGTCTTTGGCGTGAGTGAAGCGCACGCGAATCACGCCGGGTTCGGTGACGCTCAAGCGCACGATGCCCTGATCGCTTCGGTACTCGACGCCGGCATCGGACTGCGCGCCCGGCGGCATGGAACCCAGAGAGGTCCAGTCGGCCCGCAGCGGGAGCGACGCCAGGGCACCAAGGGAGAGAAGGAACGCGAGACGGACGAGGGTTCGCATAGGCCTACATAATATCGAAGATGCTATACAAGTACTGGGATTCGACATGGACTACACATACTCTGAAATCGCCGGGATGATCGATCATTCCCTGCTGAACCCGGCGCTGACTTCGGCGGAACTCGAAGAAGGCTGCCAGCTCGCTCTGGACTACGGCGTTGCCAGCGTGTGCATCCTGCCGTATTACCTCGCGCGCTGCGCGGAAATGCTGCGCGGCAGCGAGGTGAAGGCCAGCACCACCATCGGCTTTCCGCACGGCGGCCACACCACCGCGGTAAAGCTCGCCGAAGCGCAAAGAGCGCTCGCCGACGGCGGCCAGGAACTGGACATGGTGGTGAACATCAGCGCCGTGCGCAGCGGCAACTGGACGTACGTGCACGACGACCTCCAGGCGGTGATCGCAGTCACGCACGCGGCGGGACAGAAGGTGAAGGTGATCTTCGAGAACTGCTATCTGGACGATGCCCAGAAGATCCGGCTCTGCGAGATATCGAGCGAGCTTGGGGCCGACTGGGTGAAGACATCCACGGGTTACGGATCGGGCGGCGCAACGCTCGAAGATCTCGCGCTGATGCGGAAGCATGCGGCGCCCTCCGTACAGGTGAAGGCGGCCGGGGGAGTGCGCGATCTGGACACGCTGCTGCGCGTTCGGGCCCTCGGCGTCACCCGCTGCGGCGCCAGCCGTACCGCGGCCATGCTGGACGACTGCCGGCGGCGGCTCGGCCTGCCGGAGATTTCGCGCACCGGCACGGCTCCGGTAGTTGCGGCCGGTTATTAGTGCCGAGTATGCAGCGGGACGGTGGGGCAGGCTACACAGCCTGCGGACCTGCTCTCCAGCGGGTCCAGCCGGCCGGAAGGCCGGCTGCGGGCAGGATTGCCCGCCCCACAAAGCAGCATGGCCGCAACCCATTGGCAGGGCGGCCTGAGAGGCCGCCGCAGGCTACGAGCCTGCCCCACATCGAATCGTCGCGGGCTGCGAAGATTCTCGGGTGTAGTAGTACATTCGGTGTGCTTTTCCTGACCGTCGTCGGCACGCTGAGCGCGCAGCACCTCGCGGATCTGCCGGACCCGCTGGTGGGAACCGATTCGAGCTACGAGCTGTCCCACGGCAACACGTACCCCGCGGTCTTCCTTCCGTTCGCCATGTCCAACTGGACCGCCGAGACCGGTGACGGCGGCTGGCCCTATCAATACTCCAAAGACAAGATCCGAGGCTTCCGGTCCACTCATCGGCCGTCGGCGTGGATGTTCGACTGGGGTCCATTTTCGGTGATGCCGATGACCGGCGAGTTGCACCTGCTGCCGGACCGGCGGGCCTCGAAGTTCCGGCATGAGGATGAGGACGCGCGCGCGTATCGCTATCGCGTTCTGCTGGAGGATTACGGCATTCAGGCGGATATGGCGCCCACGCGGCACGGCGGCATTCTGCGTTTCACGTTTCCGAAAGCGGAGCAGGCATGGATCGTCATCGATGATAGCCCCGGCGGCGCTACCCTGCACATCGATCCCGAAATGAGAACGATCAGCGGAACGAATTCCAGCGCGCCGCGTTCCACCGCCTCCAACTTCACGCTCTATTTCGTCGCTGTCTTCGATCGCGCGTTCATCGTGCATGGCGCCTCGGACAAAGCCGCGTGGGTTGGCTTCGCGACGAAACAGGGCGAGGGCATCACGGTGCGCGTGGGCACTTCGCTGATCAGCGCCGAACAAGCCCGGCGCAACCTGGATCGGGAGATTCCACGGCCGGACTTCGATCGGGTTGTCGCGGACGCCCGCGCGGAATGGGACCGCGAGCTGGGCAGGATCGAGATCGCGGGCGGCTCGGAGGCAGAGCGCCGGACGTTCTACACGGCGCTGTATCACGTCTTCCAGATGCCGCGGATGCTGACCGAGACCGATGCGAGCGGCGCGGCGGTTCACTACAGCCCTTACGACGGCAAGGTGCATTCGGGTCCGATGTTCTCGGACACAGGTTTCTGGGACACGTTTCGCGCGGAGTTCCCGCTGCTGGCCCTTCTGCAGCCGGCGCGCGACGCCGAGATCATTCGCGCCATGCTGAACGCCTTCGACGAGGGCGGATGGATTCCCAAATGGCCGAACCCGGCGGAAACCAATGTCATGATCGGCACGCACGCCGATTCCGTGATCGCCGACGCGTACGCCAAAGGCATTCGCGATTACGACGTCGACAAGGCGTACCGAGCGCTTTACAAGGACGCCACGCAAACGGGAAGCGGCAACTTCGAGGGGCGTGGCGGCCTTGAGGATTATGTCCGGCTGGGATACGTGCCCGCGGACCATGGAGTGCCCGAATCGGTGTCGCGCACTCTGGAGTACGCCTACGACGACTTCTGCGTGGCAACGATGGCGCAGGCTTTGGGGAAAGCGGACGACTACCGCATGTTCGCCGCGCGTTCCCGGAACTACCGCAACGTCTTCGACCCGTCCACCGGCTTCATGCGCGGCCGCACCGCTTCGGGCGAGTGGGTGCAGCCGTTCGATCCGCTCGACTGGGGCGGAGTGTTCACCGAGGGCAATGCCTGGCAATGGCTCTGGTCGGTACAGCACGATGTGCCTGGGCTCATCGAGCTTCTCGGCGGGCGTGAGGCGTTCCTTCGCAAACTCGACGCGATGTTCAGCATGACCTCCGATTTCAAGGTCGGCGGCTACGGCAAAGTGATCCATGAGATGACCGAGGCCAAGCTGCAGAACATGGGCCAGTACGCCCACGTGAACGAGCCCGTGCACCACGTCGTCTATCTCTACGACTACGTGGGCCAGCCGTGGAAAACGCAGAAGCTTGTCCACGAGGTGATGACCCGGCTCTACAAGCCCGGACCCGACGGCTGGCTCGGCGACGAGGACACCGGCCAGATGTCGGCATGGTACATCTTCAGCGCGCTGGGCTTTTATCCGGTGGTCCCGGGAAGGCCCGTCTATGCGCTGGGGACGCCGTTGTTCGACCGCGCGACGATTCACCTCGAGAGCGGCAGGACGTTCACGGTCGAGGCGGCGAGACAGGGGCCGAATGACATCTACGTCCAGTCTGCAACCCTGAATGACCGCGCGCTCGAGGGGCCGTGGATCGAGCATTTGGAGATCGCGAGCGGCGGCGTTCTGCGATTCGTTCTGGGCCCGCGGCCCAACCAGAAATGGGGCGCATCAGGCCAGCTCGCGCAGATAGTCGAGGTCGGCGTTTCCTCCGGAGAGAACGATGCCCACGCGGCCAATATCCGGCGGTAGTTTGCGGAACAGCGCGGCGGCGGCGCACACCGCGCCGCTCGGCTCCACCAGAATTTTCATGCGCGTGAGCAGGAAACGCACGGCCTCGCGAATCTCCGCGTCGCTGACCAGAAGGATGGCTTCCACATTCCGCTGAATCACCGGGAAGGTGAGCGCCCCGGGCATCTGCGCGCGCAAACCGTCCGCCACGGTGGCTGGCGGCGGAATGGATACGCGCTCGCCGGCGCGCAGCGAGAGCCAGGTGTCGTTGGCGTCCTCCGGCTCGACGCCGAAGAGCCGCATTGCGGGCCGCAGCGCTTTCACGGCAATGGAGCAGCCGGCCATCAGACCACCGCCACCGATGGGGGTCATCAGCGCGTCGAGATCCGGCGTCTGACGAAGCAGTTCCAACGCTACGGTGCCCTGACCCGCGATGGTCCACGGGTGATCGTACGGGGGGATGAGCGCAGCGCCGGTTTGTTCGGCGATCTGGCGGGCGATGGCATCGCGATCATCGCGCTGGCGGTTGTACATGACGATGGTGGCGCCGTATTCGCAGGTGGCCTGCAGCTTGGAGCGCGGCGCGTCCTCGGGCATGACGATGGTGGCCGTCACTCCCAGCACCTTCGCCGCGATGGCCACTGCCTGCGCGTGGTTGCCGGACGAGCACGCCACCAGGCCGTGACGCAGATCCGCCTGCGGCAGTGACCAGGCGAAGTTCGCCGCGCCGCGAATCTTGAACGCTCCCCCGCGCTGCAGGTTCTCGCACTTGAAGAAGGCCTGCACCCGGGCCTGCTCGTCGAAGATGTGCGAGGTCATCACCGGCGTGCGGTGCGCGATATCGCGGATACGCCCGGCCGCGCGTCCAATGTCATCGAGCGAGATGGGCATGTCTCCCTCCGCGAACGACAATCATGATGAGCAGCGCCGCCAGCACGACCCACGCGAACCAGTCTCCCGCTTGCGCGTAGAAAGTTCCTGGCCTGGCCACGGGGATACGGGCCTCGATGCTGACGAAGCCGGCTGGAGAGGTGGCGCGCTCCGTCACAATGTGGCCACGAGAATCGCTCACCGTAAGGATGCCCTGCCGCGCGGCGCGCACGACGGTGAAGCCGCTCTCCACACCGCGCATCACGGCCATGCGACTGTGCAACCAGCCGTCGATGTTAAAGTCCCAGGCGGGCGCGAGGAGGAGTCCGACGCCGGCTTGTGCGTACTGGCGGCTGAGCTGGGGGAAATCGAGATCCTTGCAGATGACGACGCCCCACTTGCCGGATGGCCTGTCGAGAACGGTGAGCTTGTCGCCTATTACGTAGCCGTCTTCCAGCCCGGGGATGAAGTGGTGCTTCTCGTAGGTGGCTTCGAGGTCACCGTGTGGCGAGAAGACCAGAGCGTCGTTCCAGCGCAGGCCGTCGCGCCGTTCGTCGAGACCGGCGATGAGCTCGGTTGAGACGGCGGCGGCCGCGGATGAGAAGATGGCGCGCGCGGCAGTCGAATCAGCTTCATTGAGGAGTGCGATCTTTTCGGGCAGGATGGTGATATCCGCATGGCCAGCTTCGATCTGGCTCGCGTAATCGCATACCCGACGCAGGGGATCGCTCTGTCGCGCATCAGTAGCGATCAGGCGCACGTCGACGCCGCCCGAGGTGCGGTAATCCGCCTGCAATCGAAACAGACCGAAGCCAGCAACGGCGATCAGTACGAAGAGCAATGACATCGCCAGCGTCTGGTTCCACTTGCCTGCCAGGACGGCGATGACGGCGGGCGTAGCGATCAGCAGGAAAACAATACCCCAGATTCCTGTGATCGAGGCGAGTTGCACGGTCGGCAGGCAGTCCATTTGCGAGTAGGCGATGCTTCCGAAAGTCGAGTGCGGCGACGTAATGGTGTTGAGGTATTCGTATGCGACCCACACGAGCGGGGGCCACAGTGCGGCGCGCCACGTGCGGCCACGTCGCGCTTCCATCCGCCAGAGCAGGACAGCGATGGCGAAGACGCTTGCGGGAATCGCGAACAGGATTACTGTGATGAGCGCTGGAATGCCGATGTGTCGGTGGAGGTAAAGCCACGTGTTGGACTCACCCACGAACCACGCCGCGAATGCCGCGATGGCGGACATCTCCCATGATGATCGGCGCGCGAACCAGAATACGGGAAGGGGCGCGAGCCAGGTCAGCCACCAGGTCGGATGAAGGCCAGTGCCTGCCCACAGGAGGGCCGCCGAGGCCAGCGTGGCGATCACCCCAGCCATCAGTAGCCCGCCTCCTTGTCCACCACGTTCAGCAGGGGCTCGCCGCGCACGAAACGGCCATAGTTCTCCATGAACGTGCGCGTGGCCCGCTCCAGCCAGTCCGGCGTACGGTCCGCCGAGTGAGCGGAGAGGAGAACATTGTCGAGGGTGTAGAGGGGATGTTCGGGGGGCAGCGGCTCGGTCTCGAACACGTCGAGCGCGGCGCCGCGAATCCGCTTCTCCCGCAACGCCTCCACCAGCGCGGTCTCATCCACGGCGTTGCCCCGGCCGAGGTTAATGAGCACGGCCGAGTCTTTCATTGCGCGCAGCTCGGTTGCGCCGATCATGTACCGCGTTTCCGGTGTCGAGGGCATGGCCAGCAGCACGTAGTCGGAAGCCGCCAGCAATTCGTGCAACTGGTGCGGCGCGTACGTGTGTTCGGCGACGTCGTCCTTCTCCGACAAAGCCGGGCGGCGGCGCAGGGCGATCACGCGCATGCCCATTGCGGCGGCGAGCCGTGCGGATTCGCGTCCGATGCCGCCGTAGCCAACAACCCCGAAGGTCCTGCCCCGAACCATTTCTACCCTCAGCCATTCCCAGCGGTGCGCCTGCTGGTTGCGCATCATGAGGGGAATGTTCCTGGCGAAATGGAGCACGGAGGCGATAGCGTGTTCGCCCAGCGCGCCAGCGAAGACGCCGCGGGCGTTGGTGAGCGGCACCGGGCTGGCCACGAACTCCGGGGTGAGAATCCCTTCCACGCCGGCCGCGAGCGAGTGTACCCAGCGCACGCGCCGGGCCAGCGGCCACATCGGGTTAAAGATGGCGCCGTCGAAGCCGGCGTGAAGAATCACCTCCGCCAGCGGCGCCTCGCGGGCCACGAAATCGGAATCGGCGCCGATATGCAGGTCGCTGGGCTGTGGAAGCTCGTTGAGGAGCTGAAGATGCCGGGACTGCGGATTGCCGAGTACGAGGACACGCGGGACGAGCATACAGAATCAGGGTAACCGAAGCGCGGCGGACGGCTCCGCACCCAATGAAAAAGGCGGCTGCTTTGAGGCAGCCGCCGGAGAAGTTGGGACTTACAGGGACGTAGACAGGAACCGTTACATGGCTACCTTGCGCCAGGGCCGATGGGATTCCACAGACACCGTCTTGCGGCCGCGGCGAGTCTGGTACATCCGCTCGTTGGCGATGGCGATGGCTTCCGCCAGGCGCTGATGCTGCACCTCCGCTCCACCCCAACTGAACAGGATGGACCACGTGCTGACGCCGCGAAGCTGGTAATCCCAGAGCTGCTCGGCAATCTGATTCAGCCGCCGTTGCGCGCCGGAGCCCTCCACGCCAGGACAAACGATCAGGAACTCGGCTTCGCCGGTGCGGCAGGCGAATTCCTTCTCACCGATCAAGCCGCGGATGAAGAACCCGATGGACTGCATCAAGTCGGTGTTGCGGGTGGAGGGGCCCTCGACGTCGTTCACGCCGACCGAGACCACCAGGCCCCGGAACGGCTTGCCCGTGGCGATGGCGCGGTCGAGCACGGCGTGGTCGTGCATGCCGGCCGGCAGGGCAACTTCCTGGGGATGCGACGACGACACGGCGCCATCGATGATTTCGAAGCGAGGCTCGGCGGCGGTTATGTTCTCAACCAACGCTTCCACCACCTCCCGCTCGTCGGCGATCTCAAGCACCTGCGGCGCCGGTTCGGAGGGCACGTCCCGGCGGAAGGTGTCGATCTTCCGGGTGCTCAGGAACACACTCACCGTCTTCTGTGGGGCCGGGACGGCGGCGGGCGCGGGCACAGGTTTGGGAGCGGGCGCGGCGACGGCAACTGGTGCAGGCTGGGCAACCGGGACCGCGACATTTCGTTTTGCGATGGCGCGGCGCAGGACTTCGCGGATGTCGTCAGCGGGAGCGGGGCGGATGTCGTCGGCGGCAACGGGCGCTGGTTCTTCCACCGCGGGGGTGCACGCGACGAGCGCGGGCGCGGATTCTTCCATGAGTGCCACGGGCGCCGGCTCTTCGATGGCCAGCGTGGGCCGGGGCGCCTCAGTCACCACGAACTCTTCCATTTTCGCGGGCTCGGTGCTCCTTGCCGGGGCCTTCGCGGCGCGCTGATCGAGCCATTCGGAGAGCGCCTGGCGCGGATTCATTTCGTCCAGCCGCGGCAGCGGGGCGTTTGGTGGAGGGAGCGGACGCCGGCGCGGACGGGCGGCACCGCGTACGGAAGTGAGTTCGGCTGCGCCGGCCAGCGCGGGCTTTACCATTTCGGTGGAATGACGTTCGGTACGGTCCATCTTCATCTCGGCGGGAGGAGTTGGAAGTTCGGCGCGAACGGCAGGCGCGGGAGCCTTGATCGCTGCTTCGGCCTTTTCACCGCGCGTGGCCATCACTCGCGCCCTGCGCGCTGCAGCGGCGCTCGCGGCCGAGGGGGCCGACATCGGCGCGGCCGCGGCGGCGACGGACATTTCCATGCGGACGTTCAGTTCAGGGGCCAGTTCGCGCAACTGCAGCGACCGGTTCCTGAGATAGTCGCAAACCAGAGCCACAGCTCCTGCGGCGACGATCAGAACCACAGTGGTGACGATCTGTATCGCGCTCAGTTCCATTACATCGTGATTGTAAGAAAGCGGAGGTGCGGGACCAATAGATCGCTGTTCTCAAAAATGACCAGTACTTGATGGCGGCATGGCGTGCGGTACGGAAGTACCAGCCGCCAGGAATGAGGTACCGGGTGGGGCACGACCAGGGCCGGCCCCTCTCGTGGCGCGCTATTTCTTCTTGCCCTGCGCGGCGACCGCGTCCATCGCCGCCTTGATCTTCTCTGGATCGCCGAGGTAGTAGTGGCGAATCGGCTTCAGATCGTCGTCGAGTTCGTACACCAGCGGCACGCCGGTGGGAATGTTGAGGCCGACGATCTCGTCGTCGGAGACGTTGTCGAGATACTTTACCAGGGCGCGGAGGCTGTTGCCGTGGGCGGCGATGAGGACCCGCTCGCCTCGCCGCACTGCCGGCGCAACCGTCTCATGCCAGTACGGCAGGAACCGGGCCACGGTGTCCTTGAGGCACTCGGTCAGCGGCAGTTCCTGTTTGGTGAGGCTCTGGTAGCGCGGGTCGTGGCCGGGATAGCGCGGGTCGGCGGGTTCCAGCGCGGGCGGGGGCACATCGTAGCTGCGGCGCCACACCTTCACCTGGGCTTCGCCGAACTTCTCCGCAGTCTCGGCCTTGTTGAGACCCTGCAGCGCGCCGTAGTGGCGTTCGTTGAGGCGCCACGTGCGGAAGACGGGAATCCACATCAGGTCCATTTCGTCGAGCACGATCCACAAGGTGCGGATGGCGCGCTTGAGCACCGAAGTGTAGGCGACGTCGAAAACGTAGCCCTCGGCTTTGAGAACGCGGCCGCCTTCGTGCGCTTCCGCGAGACCCTTCTCGGAGAGGTCCACGTCGGTCCAGCCGGTGAAGCGGTTCTCGCGATTCCAGTCGCTCTCCCCGTGTCGAATCAGAACGAGCTTCTTCATGATTCGACCTCTAGTGGCGAAACGCCTTCCTGCCGGCGTACTGCGCGGCGGCGCCGAGTTCCTGCTCGATGCGGAGAAGCTGGTTGTACTTGCAGATGCGATCGGTGCGGCTGGCGGAGCCGGTCTTGATCTGTCCGGCGCGGGTGGCCACGGCAAAATCGGCGATGAAGGCGTCTTCGGTTTCGCCCGAGCGGTGGGAGATCACGTTGGTGTAGCCGGCGTTGGTGGCCATCTGCATGGCCTCCAGCGTTTCGGTGAGCGATCCGATCTGGTTCAGCTTGATGAGGATGGAATTCGCGACGCCCGTCTCGATGCCCTGGCGGAGACGTCCGGTGTTGGTGACAAAGATGTCGTCGCCGACGAGCTGGATCTTCTTGCCGAGCTTGTCGGTCATCAGCCTCCAGCCATCCCAGTCGTCTTCGGACATGCCGTCTTCGATGGAGATGATCGGGTACTTGTCGACCCAGGCGGCGTAAAAATCCACCATCTCGGCGGAGGTGCGCTCGCTCTTGTCGGATTTCTTGAAGACGTACTTCTTCTTTTCGGTGTCGTAGAACTCGCTGGCGGCGGGGTCCAGAGCGATGGAGATCTGCTCGCCCGGTTTGTAGCCGGCCTTCGTGATGGCATCCAGCACCACCTCGAGCGCCTCTTCGTTCGACTTCAGGTTGGGAGCGAAGCCGCCTTCGTCGCCCACCGAAGTGGAGTAGCCGCGCTTCTTCAGCACGCCCTTGAGCGTGTGGAACACTTCCGCGCCCCAGCGCAGCGCTTCGGCGAAGGTGGGCGCGCCGTGGGGAACAATCATGAACTCCTGCGGGTCGACGGAGTTGTCGGCATGCGCGCCGCCGTTGAGGATGTTCATCTGCGGCACGGGCAGGAGGTTGGCGCCGACGCCGCCGAGGTAGCGATACAGCGGCGTCATCTGCGAGGCTGCGGCAGCGCGGGCGGCGGCCATGGAGACGGCGAGGATGGCGTTGGCTCCGAGTTTTCCTTTGTTGGCGGTGCCGTCGAGCTCGATCATCTTCCGATCGATTGCGGCCTGCTGTTCCGCTTCCATGCCCAGGACGGCCGGGGCGATTTTGTCGTTAATGTGGGCGACGGCTTTCAAGGTCCCCTTGCCGAGGTACCGCGATTTGTCGCCGTCACGAAGCTCGACGGCTTCATGTTCACCAGTGGATGCTCCGGAGGGCACTGCGGCGCGGCCGAGGCTGCCATCCGCGAGGTACACGTCCGCTTCTACGGTAGGATTGCCGCGGGAGTCGAGAATCTCCCGCCCGATGGTTTTTACTATTTCCATAAACCACTATTGTAGCGGGCGGACGGGGCCGGCACCGGCGAGCCTGGATATGATGGTGACGGAAACGAATGCCCGCGCCAGCCTGGCGAGAGATCGCCTCGAAGTATCTGTTCGTCGTCACGAACGTGATTGCCCTCATTTGTTTGGCCTGGGTTCTGGCCGGCACCGACTGGCACGCGCTGGGCAATAACGTCCGCCACCTGCACTGGGCGTGGATCGCGGTTTCCGTGGTTTCCAACATTCTCGTGTACGTGCTGCAGGGCTGGCGCTGGTGCCTGGTCCTGGCGCCGGTGGCGCCCATTCCCTTCTGGCAGGCGGTTCGCGCGGTCTATGTCGGCCTGTTTGCCAACCAGGTGCTGCCGTTCAAGGTCGGCGAGGTCATCCGCTGCTTTCTGCTGGGCCGCTGGAACGATGTGCCTATATCGGTGATGCTCGCCTCCGTGCTGATCGAGCGAATCTTCGACGGTTTCTGGCTGATCGCGGGCCTCGGCCTGGCGGTGCACTACACGCCGCACGTGCATCCGTTCATCCTGCGCGCGGGCGGTTTCCTGACTGTACTGGTGGCCGTGTGCGCCGTGTTTCTCGCCATGGCCATGTATTGGAAGGAACAGGCGCTGGAAGCCGTCGTGAATACGCCCTGGCTGGGTTGGGCGCATGTGCTGATCAAGGACCTGCACCTGATCGGGCATTCCCGTTACCTCTACTATGCGTGGCTGGTGAGCCTGCCGTACCTGCTGCTGGAGGTGCTGCCCATCTACGCGCTGCTGCGCGCCTTCGGGCCGTTGTCCGGTCTGTCGATGAAGGTCGCCTTCGTCCTGATGGTGTTCCTGCGGCTTGGTTCCGCCGTCCCGCAGGCGCCCAGCAACATCGGCTTGTTTCACTTCGCGGCCGCCCGCACGCTGGAGATGTTCGCCGTCGCCAGGGGCATGGCTTACGGATTCTCCGTCCTGCTGTGGGCCGTGATTACGTTGCCGCTTCTGCTGGCCGGCTTCCTGGCGATCGGCGTGACCGGGGTGAAGATGAGCGAGCTGCAGCGCCATGCGCGCGATGGAGCGAATGGACGCAACCGGTGATATGCTGGCGGCATTGGCATGCGACCGCTTGTAATTCTGTTTCTAGTCGCCTCTATTTCAGGCGGGTCCACCCGCGGCGCCGAGCAATGGCTCCGGCTTACCACGCCGCATTTCGAGATGTTCACCACGGCCAGCGAGAAAAAGGGCCGTGAGGCGGTCCTCTATTTCGAGACGGTGCGCCAGTTCTTCATCGATGTGGGGATGGTAAAGAGGCCAATGAACACCCCGGTGCGAATCGTGGCGTTTCGTAACGAAAAGGAGTATCGCCCCTATGCGCCGAACGAGGCGGCGATGGCCTTCTATGCGGGCGGTCTCGACCGCGACTTCATCGTCATGAGCGAGATTGGTTCGGAGCGCTATCCGGCCGCCGTGCACGAATACGTACATCTGATTGTCAAGCACACTGGCCTTACCCTTCCCCTCTGGATGAACGAGGGGCTGGCGGAAGTCTTCTCCACGCTGCGGCCGATCGGAAAGAAAGTGGCGTTTGGCGATCCCATCCCCGGGCGAGTATGGGAAGCTCGTGGCAGCCCCCTGCTGGACCTGCCAACTCTGATCTCGGTGGGCCACGACTCGCGTTACTACAACGAGCGCAATCGCGCTAGCGTGTTCTACTCGGAGAGCTGGGCGCTCATGCACATGCTCTATGTGAGCCCCGAATACCGGCCGAAGTTTGGCGGTTTCTTCAGCGCCATTGCCGCAGGCGAAGGGACGGAGCCGGCACTCCGCAAGGGCTTTGGCAAGAGTCTGGATGAAGTGCAGAAGGATTTGTTCGCCTACATTCGGAACGAGCGCTTCCACTTTCTGGTGGCTTCGGTGCAACTCGACAAGAATGCCGAGGACCCCGCGGTGCAGCCCATACCCGCCTGGGACGCCGATCTCGCGCTCGCGGAGATCCTGTCGTCTTCCCAGCGCCAGGCGGAGACAGGAAGAAAGATGCTCGAGCGGCTGATTTCGGAGCAGCCACAGCGTCCGGAAGCGCCCGCAATCCTGGCGGAACTGGCGTTCCGGGTGGGGCATCGGGATGAGGCCATCGGCTTCTTCGCGAAGGCGGCGGAACAGGGCGCCACCAACCCGGAGATGTACTTTCGCTATGCCATGCTGCTGTGGAATCGCTCCGGTGGGGGCGACGACGCCATCCTGAAGGCTCTGCGGAAGGCGGTGGAACTCAAGCCGGACTATACGGAAGCGCGCATGCGCCTGGGCCTCGCCCTCATGGACCACGGAGATTACAAACAGGCCCTGGAGGAGCTCGCGCACGTGAAGAGCGTCAAGCAGGAGGATGGGTTTTCCTATTTCAATGCCGTCGCCTATGCGAACTACCGTCTCGGCGACGAACCCAACGCCCGTGCCGCGCTCGAAAAGGCGAAGAAATGGGCGAGGGATCCCTCCGATCGGATGGCCGCCCAGCAGTTGAGCGAGGCCCTGAATCACCGGCCCTCCGGATCGTCAGAGGCGGTCGGAGGACGCGTGCCCACAGTGGCGCAAACCGGAACCGCCGAAGCGGTGACGGCTCCGTCCCGGCTGCCCAGGATGGCGGGAACGCTCGATATCCTCGAGTGCGGCGGGGAGAGCGCGCGGCTGGCCATTGTGGCCAACGGCCGGACAGTGTGGTTCCTGGTGGACGATCCCGGCTCGGTGCGCATGGTCAACGCGGGCGCGGGCTCGGTGGATTTCACCTGTGGCAAGCAGGCGGCGCGCCCGGTAGTGATCGAGTATCGGGACCATGCGGACAGCGAAACGAAAACGATCGGCGTGGTCCGCGGGATCGAGTTCCAATAGCAGGCTGTGGGGCAGCTTGCTAACCCGCGGCCGATTGTCAATCGGCCCACGGCGGCGGTAGTCAACCGCCGCGCAGGATGCCATCCTGCCCCGCATAGCGGCAAGCCGCAACCCAGAGGCAGGGCGGCCTGAAGGCCGCCGCAGGCTGAAGCCTGCCCCATTCGGGAGCCTGGAATTCGTCGCGGGCTGCGAAGATTCTTACAGAGAATTCAGAGTCCGGGAGTACAGTAATGGACTACTTCTGGGCGGAAGCCTGCGGCTTGCGCTGCAACTCGAAATCCCGAACCGCCGGCTTGCGCGTATCGTACTGCGACAGCTTCCTCTTCACCGGACCATCGAAACCCTCGTGCGTCACCGCCAGCTCGTAGTCGAGATCCATGTTGAGGTCGTAGAAAATGTACGAGCCATCCTTCTTCGTCTGCGTACCGACGACGTTGCCGCTCTTCAGATCCTTGAGCCGCACCGTGGCCCCCTCGATGCCGTTCCCGTTGATGTCCTTCACCACGCCCTTGAGATCGCGCAACTTCGATTTGTCGACCTTTGGTTCCGGATGCAGGAACACGTTGGGCTTTTCGTTCGGGTTGGCCGAGGATTGCGCCAGCCCGGAGCCGGCCAGCACCAGCAGGAGGACGGGAAGCAGCTTCGCAGGTTTCATGATGAGGAGTCTCTTCCAGAATAGACGAGTGGCGAACGTTGCGTGTGATAGTTGCCGGTACTGTGCGCACTCCCCTTCTTTCGTCGCTGCTGATGAGCGCATCAGGGCCACCTCAGAAGCTTGTCAGCACATGGTGGCACGGGCTTCAGCCTGTGGAGGTTTCTTCAGCGCGCGATGGCGAAAGTGGTCCAGGGATGCGCCGCCAGGTCGCGCAGGATCTCCTTCTGCCAGGCGAATTGCGGGTGCTCGCGAAGGTGCTGCGCGGCGCGGAAGTCGATACCGCAGGCGTGGCCCATGGCGGCGGTGAACGACATGCGGAGGGCCAGGGTGGCGTCGGCGGCCTTGTTCTGAACGGCGCCGGCGGGGCCGTACGCCGCCTGCCAGGGCTTCGATCCGCGCGCGGAAAGGTCGATGTGCCCGCACAGCGTCCGCTCGCTGGGCTCGTTCACGTTGTCGACCGTATCGTAGTGGTCGGCCAGGAAGCGTTGCGCGCTGGCAAGGTCGATGCGGCCCTTGTTCTCCGCCATGAGCTGGTTCCAGCGGGCGTGGCGGGCGTTCTCGCTGCTGTGCGCACCAGCGGACGGGAAGTCCGTCTCATCGCGAATCAGATCGGGGTTGGATGGGAAGTTTGAACCCGCGAAGTAGCCGTCCTTCGTGCGCTCCAGGGTGACGTGCTTCAGGCCCAGTTCGAGGCTCCCTATTTCATTCGCGCGCATGTCGGCGACGAGCCAGGTGTTGGCATAGGCGCCGTTGTTGCCATCTTTCATGATGGCCGCGAACTCGTCGATATTCGTGGCGTACTGCATGGCCTTACGCGCCCGCACAAATTCCGGGATGCCCGCCGGGTCGAATCCGAAATAGTGGCCGATGGTGGTCTCGGTGATCACCATTCCGGCGTCGTTCATGCCGAAATCGTCACCGCTGTCGATGATCCCCGGCGCGCCGTCCATCAGCACGCGATGCCCGGCGGCGGGAACGATGTCGAAGATGATATTCCAGCGGGAGCCCGCCGAGTAGTCCACCCAGTTATTGTGCGCGATCACCGGCCGGCCGTCGCGCGTGTAGCTTCCGGTGGCGACAAAGGCGCTGCAGTGTTCGGGGACCGGGCGCGCGGCGGCACCGATCAGCGGTTTCTGTTTGTCGTACCAGTTGGTGTAATACGGGGACAATTCCGGCCAGGCGTTCAGAATCACGATGTCGATCAGGTCGACGGCGGCGCCGCGGGCATGCAGCCCATCGACGATTCCCTGCAGCTCTTCGCGATATTGCGGTTCGATGTGCGGCAGGAAGACGGTCTGCGCGGCCTGGCGAAAGAAGGCCCAGTCCTTGCCGGAATCGTGCGGCAGCGAGATCCGCGTCACTCGCAGGAGGTCCTGAATTTCCGGGGCCAGCAGGTATCCATGCTGAAAGCCGATCTGTGACGGCTGACCGTGCAGGTGAACGAAGATCCAGCCGTTCTTCTCGGGCCGGCGGAACGAGCCCTTCAACTCCGGCGGCGGGCCGCCCAGGAGTGACAACGACAGCAGTAAGAACGAGAGCGCGGCCTTCGCCATATGAGTTGCAGGATAGCAGGCTTGAGCGCCCGCGCGACGACATGCGAGGATAAGAGTTACCCCTCGCCATGCTGGACCGCATCATCATTGACAAGAAGGCCGAGCTGGCGCAGCGCAGAGCGGACCGGCGCGATTTTGCGCGGGCATTGACCGCCAACCCGCCGGCGATCATTGCCGAAATCAAGAAGGCATCGCCCAGCAGAGGATTGATCGCGGCCGGCTTCGATCCGTCGCGTATTGCGCGCGCGTACGAACTGGGCGGCGCCGCGGCCATTTCGGTGCTTACGGATCAGAAGCATTTCCAGGGAAGTCTGGCCGACCTCGAATCGGCGCGCGCCGCCGTGCGGCTGCCGGTGCTGCGCAAAGACTTCACCATCGATCCATTTCACGTTCTCGAGGCGGCGGCGCACGATGCCGATGCCATTCTGCTGATCGTCGCCGTTCTTAGCGACCGCGAGTTGCGGGACTATCGCGAGCTGGCGGCCAGCCACGGCATGGCCGCGCTGGTGGAAGTGCACGACGGCGAGGAACTGAAGCGCGCGGTGGTTTCCGGCGCGGAGATCATCGGCGTGAACAACCGCGACCTGCGCACGTTTGAGGTTCGGCTGGAGACGTCGCTGGAACTCGCGGCCGACATGCCGGCGAACGCGATTCGCGTGGCCGAGAGCGGTATCCGGACCGCCGCTGACGTGCGCAGGCTGCGCGCCGCCGGTTATCACGCATGTCTGGTGGGCGAGCATCTCATGACCGCGAAAGATCCCGCGGCGGCGGTAAGGGCGTTACTGGGATGATGGTCAAGGTCTGCGGCATCACCTGCGGCGAGGATGCGCTGGCGGCGGCGGAAGCGGGCGCCTCCGCGCTCGGGTTTAACTTCTACGCGGCGAGCCCGCGCTATCTGACTCCGGCGGCGGCGGCGGCCATCGCGGCGCAATTGCCTCCACGGGTACTGAAGGTCGGTGTGTTTGTGAATGAGGCGCCGGCGTCCATCGCGACCATCGCGCGCGCGGTGAAGCTCGACGTGGTCCAGTTGCACGGTGGGGAAGCGCCCGCGGGGTTCCGCTACTGGCGCGCCTGCCGCGTGAACAACGAAGCCGTGCTGGATCTCGAAAGCGCCGCCGGGGCCGAGGCGATCCTGCTCGATACCGCGGTGCCCGGCATGCACGGAGGCACTGGCCGCAGCTTCGCCTGGCAGGTTGCGCGGATCGAGGGCTGGCGGGTTATCGTTGCCGGCGGGCTGGATGCCAGCAATGTGCGCGCTGCCATTCGCGCCGCGCGTCCCTGGGGCGTGGACGCGTGTTCGCGCATCGAGTCCACGCCGGGAAGGAAAGATCACACGAAAATGACGGACTTCATACAGGCCGCGCTGGCGGAGGAACCATGAGCCACGCGCAACCCGATGCCACCGGGCACTTCGGCCCGTACGGCGGCCGCTTCGTGCCGGAGGTGCTGATGGCGCCCCTCGAAGAGCTCGAAAAAGCCTATCTCGACGCGCGTCTCGACGCCGGCTTTCAGAACGAGCTGCGCGGTCTGCTGGCCGATTATGCCGGCCGTCCCACGCCGCTGTACCACGCAAAGCGGCTGACTGAAGCGCTGGGCGGGGCGAAGGTCTACATCAAGCGCGAGGACCTGCTGCACACCGGAGCGCACAAAATCAACAACTGCCTGGGCCAGATTCTGGTGGCGCGCCGCATGGGCAAGACGCGCATCATCGCCGAAACGGGCGCGGGACAGCACGGCGTGGCCACAGCCAGCGTCTGCGCGCTGTTCGGCCTCGAGTGCGTGGTCTACATGGGCGAGGAGGACATGCGCCGGCAGCGCCTCAACGTGTTCCGCATGCGCCTGCTGGGGGCCACGGTGGTGGGCGTCTCCTCGGGCAGCCGGACGCTGAAGGACGCCGTCAGCGAGGCCATGCGCGACTGGGTCAGCAACGTCGAAAACACGCACTACCTGCTCGGCTCGGCGCTGGGCGCGCATCCCTACCCGATGATGGTTCGCGATTTTCATCGGGTGATCGGTCTGGAGACCCGCGAGCAGATTCTGGCGCGCGAAGGCCGTTTGCCCGACGCGATCATCGCCTGCGTGGGCGGCGGCAGCAACGCCATCGGCATCTTTCATCCTTTCCTCGACGACCCGGGCGTGAAGCTGATTGGCGTCGAGGCGGGCGGTAGGAGCGGGCGGCTGGGCGACCACGCCGCGCGATTCTCCGGTGGCGCTCCCGGTGTGTTGCAGGGCGCCTATAGCTGGCTGTTGCAGGACGAGAACGGGCAGGTGGCGGCGACCCACTCCATCTCGGCCGGCCTCGACTACGCGCTGGTGGGGCCGGAGCATGCGTGGCTGAGGGATCAGCGGCGCGCCGAATACACGTCGGCCACGGACGAGGAAGCGCTGGAGGCGGCCGGCATGCTGGCCCACATGGAGGGCATTATTCCCGCGCTGGAATCGGCCCACGCCTTTGCCGAGCTGATGCGGCGCGCCCCGCGGGCAGCCGGACAAATATTCGTTGTAAATCTCTCCGGCCGCGGCGACAAAGACACCGACATTTATCGTGAATATCTCAAGGAGCTCGATGAACCCGACGCGCATTAGCCGGCTGTTCGACCGTCTTCGGGCCAGCCGCCGCGCCGGCCTGATCGCATATATCACCGCCGGCGATCCGACGCCCGAGGCCACGCCGGATCTGGTGGCCGCGCTCGAACGCGGCGGATGCGACCTGATCGAACTGGGCGTGCCGTTTTCCGATCCCATCGCCGACGGCCCGGTGATCCAGCGCGCCGCCGACCGGGCCATCCGGGCGGGCACCACTCTGCGCGGCGTTCTGGAGATCGCGCGGCGCATCCGCGAGCGCTCCCAGATCCCTCTGCTGCTTTTCACGTATCTGAACCCGGTGCTGCGGTATGGCCTGGATGCGCTGGCGCGCGACGCCGTGGCCTGCGGCATTGACGGCTGCCTCATCACCGACCTCAGCGTGGAAGAGGCCGGTCCCTACGTGGACGCGATGCGCCGGCATGGCCTCGACACGGTGTTCCTTGCCGCGCCCACCAGCACGCGGCGCCGTCTGGAACTGGTGGCGAAGTATTCCACCGGGTTCGTGTATCTGGTATCGCGGACTGGCGTGACCGGCGAACAGACAACTCTGTCGAATTCCCTGGCGCCGCTGGTGGAACTGATGCGCGTCATCACCGATCTGCCGCTCGCGGTCGGCTTCGGCATCTCGAAGCCGGAACAGGTGCGGGCGGTGGGCAGCGTGGCCGACGCTGTGGTGGTGGGCAGCGCCATCGTCCGCGCCGTGGAGCAGGGGGCTTCGCTGGAGGAGTTCGCTCGCGAGCTTGCCTCGGCGTTACCATCGAAGGACGAATGAGCAACGACGACGGTTGGAAGTTGCTGGAGGATTACCGCCGCGAGATCGACGATCTCGACGTGCAGATTCTCCAGCTGCTGAACGCGCGCACGGCCATTGTGGAGAAACTCGGGCAGGTGAAGGAGGCCATGTCGTTGCCCATCTACGAGCCGCGCCGTGAAGATGAGGTGTTTCGCAACGTGCTCGATAGCAACTCCGGCCCCCTGCCCCCGGAAGCCGTGAAGCGCCTGTTCGAGCGCATCATCGACGAGATGCGCACCCTGCAGCACATGCGCAAGCTGGAGCGCCAGGCGGCCGGGGGATCGGGGCCGGATCTGGAGGATTAAGCGCCCGTCTCGCTCCAGTTTTCGAGTCTGAGAGGGGCAGGAATGCGCTCGTAATGACGGGTGTTATTCGTCACCAGAACAGCGGCAGCAGCCAGGGAATGCGCGGCGATCATCATGTCCAGCTCCTCAATCGGCTGGCCGGCGGTCACAAGCTGATGCCGGATTTCCGCGTAGAAATCGGCCGCCTCGGCGTCCCAGGGCAGTACCCGGACGATCTTCAGAAACTGGCGCACGGCAACATGAAGCCTGTGGCTGGGCGGAAGACGCTTTAGACCATAAAACAGCTCGGCGCGGGTTATCACCGATACGCACACCATGGATGGCTCGATTGCCGACAGTCTCGCTTCGATCTCCGGAGAACGAGCCTTGATAATGTAGCTGGCAATATCGGTGTCGAGCATGTGCAGCATGCTCACTATTCCTCGGCGAAGAGATCGCGCTCCCGCGGCGGCAGATTCATTGGACGATCGGCCATGAATTCGTCCGGCACGTCGATGGAGTGCACCATCTCGAAGAAATCTCTCCACACCTTCGCGCCAGGCCGATCGGACAACACGACGTCGCCGGTGATCTCATCCCGCGTGGCGTAGACCTGGTCACCGTTGAATCGAAACTCGGCGGGCAAACGGACAGCCTGGCTGGAGCCGTTCTTAAACAGTTTTGCGATCCGTGTCTGCGACATAGCGATGAACCTCCTGTGGGCAACCGGGAGTCTATACATTAGTATATACCGACCGGAAGTCAGGCGGGACGTGGATTCTCTATAGCCGAGCAGAAGAGATGGGTACGGGTGTTGGCCGCTCCCGGCCCGTGAGAGAGCCTTGTCCGCAGTCAGGACGGGACAATCGTGCTCGATCGAGGGCGAGATGGACGCAGTCCCACAGGGACAACTGGTGGCGCAGAGAAAGACCGAGGGCGCGCGATAGGCGCGGGCACATGTCGAATCGCCGTGGTCCCCACCAACTCGCCACGTGCTCCTTGCCGCGAGAACAGAATGGGTGCACAATGTTCGTGTGGAGCCGACACCAGATCATCCTCCTCCAGCGCTTGACGCCGCCGCCATTGCGAATCTTATTCGGCAGGAAGTTGACCGAAATAATGCCTACCTTACGTTCGCCCAGGAGCAGATAAACAAGGATCGGAATTTCTACAAGTACCTGTACAGCTACACTGGCGGCTTTATCGCCCTTCTGATTCTCGTGGCGGGAATGTTCACCTACAACTCGGTGGGCCAAATGCGAACGGACATAAGGGAATCAGTTGCCGCCGAACTCGAAAGGAATCGGGCTGAAATCGCTGCCCTACGTGCTCAAGCCACGGCAGGCACCGCCGAAGCACAGGCAACCGTCAACCGAGAACTGGCGGGTGTCCGCACCGAAGTGCAGAAGAGAATCGACACGGAGTTTCAGAGCGACAACATCACGGCTCTGGTGCAAAAGGCAGCGAAAGAACGGACCGGAACCGAGCTTGCCCAGGACATCCGCATAGAGGCAGCAGAGCAGGTGGCGAAGGGAATCAGAGAGGAACATCCTTTCATTCAGAAGACTGTCGAAGATCAGACAAGAGCAACAGTCAAGACTTTGGAGCCAACAATCGGATCACTCGTTAAGACTGCAACGGAGGATCAGGTCAACAAGGCCGTGTCACCGATCCAGGCGAAGATGGCAACATACGAGGACTATCTTCAATTCGGCACTTTGGTGAATCTCGCAAATGGCGGTGATCGCAATGCGTTTTTTACTTTAAAGGAAACCACCGAAGGAAAGCGCAAGGAGTCCTTCAATCGTGATTTTGTGAACATGGCCAATCAAGTTGGAATGAGTATCATCTCAGCCAAGGAAAGCGGATTGATAGTTCCTCGACGTTTCAAGACGCTTCAAACTCCTGAATCGCTGAAGCAATTCATGCGTAGCGCCAGTCCTTGGGAGCGACAAGCTGCGGTGGACAGCTATCCGCAAGACGACAAGAGCATTCTGCCGACCATAGTTGACATGATACGCAGTGATCCTAGTATTGACGTGCTTGTTAGTGCCGTGCGGCGCTTCGACCTCCTTACAAATCAGGAGTTTCACTTCTTCCAAACCACGGAACTCCTGACGTGGTGGGACAGGAATAGCAAGTCTTTTGAACAACCAGTCCCGCACAAATGATACCCGTTGCCTGGCCTAGTCTCTTATCGATACTTGGTTGGGACCGACTCGTGAGCAGCCATCGTCGTGTGGATTGCATGGAAGCTGTTCACACACCTTGGTGACAACGCCGAGAAGGCCCCTGGGCGCGACGTCTGTCGCATCACAGTTCCTGGAAGCGCGCGCTGAAGTGGCGCAGGAACGGTGGTTCGTGAACGATCTCGAAGCCGCGCAGTGCGCTCTTCCGCTCGTTCACCTCCAGAATCGCTTCCACCAAATAGTCGATGTGGCTCTGTGTGTACACGCGCCGCGGGATGGCCAGGCGCAGCAGTTCGTGCCTGGCCTTGTCGCCGAACATCACTGAGCCGATCTCCACCGAGCGCACGCCCGCGTGCCGGTACAGCTCCACCGCCAGCGCCTGGCCGGGGAACTGGTGCTTCGGAATGTGCGGCAGCATGCGGCCGGCATCGATGTAAATGGCATGGCCGCCGGGCGGCTCCACAATGGGTACGCCATGGTCCGCGATGTGGCGGCCCAGATACGCCGTGGAGGCGATGCGATACTCCAGATACTCGGGTTGCAGCACCTCTTCGAGCCCGACGGCGATGGCGTCCAGATCGCGGCCCGCCAGCCCTCCGTAAGTGGGAAAGCCCTCGGTGAGGATCAGCAGGTCCTTTTCCTGCTCGGCCAGCTTGTCGTCGTTGGTGCACAGCAGCCCGCCGATGTTGGCGAAGGCGTCCTTCTTGGCCGAGAACGTGCAGCCGTCGGCCAGGCGGAACATGCGCTGCGCGATCTCCTTCGGCGAGAGCGCCGCGTAGCCGTCCTCCTGCTGGCGGATGAACCACGCGTTTTCCGCGAAGCGGCAGGCATCCAGATACAGCGGAACGCCATGCCGCCGGGTCAGCTCGCGGACCGCCTCGATGTTGGCCATGGACACGGGCTGGCCGCCGCCGGAGTTGTTGGTGACGGTGATCATCACCAGCGGAATGCGATCGTGCCCATATTCGTTGAGCAGGCGCTCCAGCGCAACCACGTCCATGTTGCCCTTGAACGGAATGCGCGCCTGGGTGTCGGCCGCTTCGGGCAGCGGCAGGTCGACGGCCTGCGCGCCGGTGAATTCGATGTTGGCCCGGGTGGTGTCGAAATGCGTGTTGTTCGGCACGATGTGGCCGGGCTTGCAGAGGACGGAGAACAGGATGCGCTCGGCGGCGCGGCCCTGGTGCGTGGGGATGACGTGGCGAAAGCCCATGAGGCCGTTCACCGCGCGCTGGAGGCGATAGAAGCTCTCGCTTCCGGCGTAGGACTCGTCGCCGCGCATCACCGCCGCCCACTGCTCGGTGGACATGGCGCTGGTGCCGGAATCGGTCAGCAGGTCCAGCAGGATGTCGCGGGCGTGGATCTGGAAGAGGTTGTAACCGGCCTCTTTGAGGAATTGTTCGCGCTGCTCGCGGGTGGTGCGGCGCAACGGCTCCACGCTCTTGATGCGGAACGGCTCGATGATGGTCTTCACGTGATGCCCGCGGTCATTTTACCGTGCCCAGCTCCTCCAGAAACTGACGCGCGTTCACCGCCCGCGTCCGGCTGCTCAGCTTGCTGCCCCATTGCGGCGGGAAGTGCTTCAGGTTGCCGGTGACCAGATAATCGGCTCCGGCCGACGCCGCGCAGTCCATGAAGCAGGTGTCGTCTTTGTCACGCGAAGCGTGGATCTGGCGGGCCGTTTCCACCATCAGCAGTTTCGGTTCCAGCGCGGCCAGCAACCGGGTGGCCCGCGCGCGCGACGACGCGAACTTGTCCCGGAACAGAACCTCGCGATACTCGGCCCGGATCTCGGTGGAAGCGCACGCCGTGAACGCGCCGCGGATGGCCAGGGCCACGGTGCGCGCCTCCAGCCCATCCGGCTTCCAGCAGGCCGAGACCAGAATATTGGTGTCCAGAACGACACGCACAGCACATTGAGTTTGGCACAATTGGACCAGGTTCCCCACATGAAAGACGAACTCGGCCGGCGCATGAAGCAGTACTATGAGGACGCGCTACGTCTCTGTCTTCCGCGTCGTTCCTATGTCATCGTTCGCATTGACGGCCGGGCGTTCCACACCTTCACCAGCGATCTGGAACGACCGTATTGCCGGCGACTGGCCGACGCTCTCGACCAGGCCGCGCTGTACGCGTGCCAGCAGATGATCGGCTGCCGGTTCGCCTATGGCCAGAGCGACGAGTACTCTTTCCTGCTCACGGATGTCGAGGGGGAGAAATCGCCGCTGTGGTTCGACGGCAACGTGCAGAAGATCGTCTCGGTGTCGGCCAGTCTGTTCACTGCCGCGTTCAATCGCCGCTTCGCCGGCGCCACTCTCGCCACCTTCGACGCGCGCGTGCTGCTGATCCCGCAGCGCACCGAGGTCACGAAATACTTCCTTTGGCGGCAACTCGACGCTTCGGCCAACAGCCTGAACATGCTGGCGTCCGCGCATTTCTCGCATGCCGAGCTGTCGCACAAATCCACCGCCGAAAAGCACGAGATGCTGCACGCCAGAGGGGTCAACTGGGCGAGGCAGCCGGCGGATTTCAAGCGGGGCCGGGTGGTCCGGCGCGCGGCGGAGCCGGAGGGCGACGCCCAGGCGCAGCGCTGGGAAATCGATCTCGAAATCCCGGTGTTCAACCGCGATCGGGCTTATCTGGACGGCCTGATTCCAGCAGCCTCGTGAGCGCCCGGGACAAGCGGCGCTGGACGGCGGCGGAGTTCCGCGAGATGATGGGACCAAGCCCGTCTCAAATCCGCGCCTCGCAGTTTCAGGCGATCTGGGGTCCGCACAACCACTACCGGACTTACTCCGAGTAGAGAAGCTGGATGCAGGCCGCGGTCAGGACGCTCAAGGTCCGCGGGCTCGAGAGGGAAGAATCTTATGACAGTAGAAAAGCTTGTTTACGGCCTGGTATTCGCCGGGTGCGTCCTGTATGCGCAAGGCCAGCCGTCCGCCGCCGCTCCCGCACCCGCCGCGCCTCAGGTACGCCTGAACGTAGTGGCGCTCGACAGCCAGAATGTACCGGTCGGCGATTTGAACGCCGACGACTTTCAGATACTCGACCAGGGGAAACCACAGCGTATTGTCTCCTTCCACCGGAGCGAAGCCGCGGCGGCTCTGGGGCCGCACGAGTTCTCGAATCGGGCCGCCGGCGGCCACACCACCGTCGTTCTGTTCGACCTGCTGAATCAGGCTCGGACGAACGGGCTGGACGCCGCCCACAAACTCGGCCGTGCCCTTGGGCAGCTCCCATCGGGTGACTCGCTGTATTTCTACATTCTGAGTCTGGACGGCAACCTCTTTCCGATCCACCCGTTCCCCGAGCCGGGCGCCGCGCCCGCGGACGACAAGTCATGGACGCAACAGGCCGACGCCCAGATCCAAACGGCCATGAAGACGGTGAACAGAGCGCGTAAGGCGGGGATGACCAACGAAGACTTCGCCAAGAAGACCTACGTGGCCCTGGAGACCCTGGCAAAGGACCTGACGGCGTTTCGTGGCACGAGGGATATCATCTGGGTTACCGACGGGGTACCGGAAGTGTTTTCGCAGAAGGACCAGGAGAGAGGCTGCCCCGGCGACTGGTTCGGCGACTGCGCGTTGTACCTGCCGCACCTGAGCGTAAGGCTCGCGGGCGCGAATACCGCGGTGTACCCGCTCACTTACACTATGTCTCCCGATACCAATGCGTCTCGCGACATGGACTATTTCGCATCTTCTACGGGTGGACGGTCATTTTCCGGCATAGACCTCCGCGACGTGATGACGCAGATCGGCAGCGATGCGAAGAGCGCCTACGCGATCGCGTATGAGCCTGCCTCGGGCAATTGGGATTCGAAGTTCCACAAGGTTCGCGTCAACTGCGAGCGCAAAGGCGTGAAGATCCAGACGAAGCAGCGCTATTTCGCCGTCGCCGTTCCGGAACAAAAGGCGCCTGCCGCGAAGGACGAGGACTCGGCCCTGATTGCGGCTCTGGAGAGCCAGGTGGATGTTCCCGACATCGGATTGCAAGTGGCTGTTTCTCCCGCCGCCGGGGGTAAGAAGGCGGTTCATTTTCAGATCCGCATCGATGCCACCGACCTGCAGTTGCGCGAGCAGGCCGGGGCTTTCGACGATCAGATCGCCGTGATGTTCGCCGACTACACCGCGAACGGGCTGAAGGGCGTGCCGCTTCCCTCGGACTTCAATCTCCATCTGACACCTGAGCAGCACGCGAAGGTGTTGAAGGACGGCCTTTCGTTTGGCGTGGACCACGCGGTGGACAGCACCATGCGCGAAGTCCGTTTCGTGGTGTTCGATCACGCCAGCAATGCGTACGGGTCGCTGAGCATACCGGTGGCCGCGGTGGAAGTGCCCCCGGCGCACTGAAAACCGCGGATTTATCGAAACGACACACGGGCGCGGCTTGCGTCCGTGACCGCGACTATCCTACCCTGGAGTAATAATGCGAAAGAAGGTTACGGTTGTAGGCGCTGGGAACGTAGGCGCCAACTGCGCTCTGCGAATCGCGGAGAAGCAGCTGGCGGATGTGCTTCTCGTCGACATTGTGGAGGGCGTCCCGCAGGGCAAGGCGCTCGACTTGCTCCAGTCCGGGCCGGTGCAGGGTTACGAGGTGAACCTCGCCGGAGCGAACACGTATGAGGCCACCGAGAACTCCGATATCGTAGTCATTACCGCGGGTCTGGCGCGCAAACCAGGCATGAGCCGGGACGACCTGCTGCTGGCCAACTACGCAGTGGTGAAGAGCGCCACCGAGCAGGCTGCTAAATACTCTCCTAACGCCATCCTTCTTCTTGTTACTAACCCGCTCGATGCCATGTGCTGGACCGCTCTGCGAGTCTCGAAGTTCCCGCGCCACCGCGTGATGGGTATGGCGGGCGTGCTCGATACGGCCCGTTTCCGCACGTTTGTGGCCCACGAACTCAACGTGGCCATGGCCAACGTCACCGCCATGGTTCTGGGCGGGCATGGTGACACCATGGTGCCGATTGTACGCCTGAGCAACGTTTCCGGCATTCCGCTTACCGAGTTGCTGGACCCGCAGACGCTGGAGCGGCTGGTGAACCGCGCCCGCAACGGCGGCGCCGAGATCGTCAAATACCTCAAGACCGGCAGTGCCTACTATGCGCCTTCGGCCGCGGCCATTGAGATGGTGGAGTCGATTCTCCTCGACCAGAAGAAGGTGCTGCCGTGCTCGGCATACCTGGACGGCGAGTACGGCTACAAGGACCTGTTCGTGGGAGTTCCGGTGAAGCTGGGCGCGGGCGGCGTGGAGCAGATCTATGAGCTGAAGCTGGAGCCCGATGAGAAGGCCGCGCTGGATAAGAGCGCCGCTTCCGTGCAGGAACTGATCGACATCCTGAAGAAGAAGATGGCCGACATGGCTCAGTGAGCGCCGGCCGTCCGCACGGGGAGCGCATGGAGCAGAAGCCGAGAATCGACCCGCGGCATGCCTGTTTCCGGCTGCGGCCCGGAGTCTCGAAGATCCACCGCTGGGGCGTGTATGCGGCCGAGGCGATTCCGGCGAACCGGAAAGTAATCGAGTACACGGGGGAGCGGATCAGCCGTCGCGAGACTAAGAAGCGCAGCGAGCGGCCGTTCAACTACATCTTCACGCTCGATGCCTACTGGTCCATCGACGGTTCGGTGGGCGGCAGCGGAGCGGAGTTTATCAACCATTCCTGCGATCCCAACATCGTGGCGCGCGTTGTGAAGGGTCACATTCTCTATTACAGCGGCCGCGCGATCCGGAAAGGCGAGGAGTTGACGGTGGACTACCGTTTCGAGAAGCACGTCGAGAAGGTGCCCTGCGCCTGCGGGTCCCCGCGCTGCCGGGGGACCATCAACCTGAAGTAGGAATGCGCTCATCGGGGCGACATGCAGAATCGCTATCCTTGAATAAGCAATCACCGAAAATGAAGAGCCTGTACGCGAAGTGGATGGAGGAGTGGGAGCACCGGCTGTGCTTCCGCTCCACAAACCGGGTGGTGCGTCCGTTCGAATGGGGCGAGGAATGGTCGCGGGACTGGCCTCCCACGCGCCTGGCGCCGCGCAACGGAGATACGCCGGAAGACTACCTTTGTAAGCTGAACCAGCTTGCCATCGCCCAAAGCGACGCATTCTATGCGTATGAGCGCCCCCAGGATTACCGGCTCAATGACAGCCTGCTGACGTTCACGTCTCCCGTGCGCACGCCATGGCCCGAGAACAACAAGGTTCATGGGCAGTGGTTTCCCGCCGCCTCCCGCAACGGACGGCAGCCGGCGAAAGCGGTAGTGGTGTTGCCGCACTGGAACGCGCCACAGCACGGGCACAACGGTCTGGCCAAGGGCATCGCGGCGCTGGGGATCTCCGCGTTGCGCATCAGCCTGCCCTATCACGACTACCGCATGCCCGCCGAGCTCGAGCGCGCCGACTATGCGGTGTCCGCCAACATCGGCCGCACCATCGACGCCACCCGCCAGGCGGTGATCGACGTCCGTTGCTGTTTCGACTGGCTGGAGACCCAGGGCTATGAGCGGCTCGGCATCGTGGGCACGAGTCTCGGCTCCTGCTTTGCCTTTCTGGTCTCCGCGCACGACCCGCGGATCGCCGTGAACGTCTTCAACCACTGCTCCACCTACTTTGCCGACGTGGTCTGGACCGGGTTGTCAACCCGCCACATCCGGCAAGGCATTGAGGGGCACATCGACGCGGACCGGCTGAGGGAAGCATGGATGGCCATCAGCCCCATCAGCTATGTCGAGAAGTTCGCCCGCCGCCCGCAAAAATCGCTGTTCCTCTACACGAAGTACGACACCACCTTCCTGCCGGAGCTCTCGCTCGACATCCTTGGCCGTATCGCCCGCGCCGGAGCGGATCATCGCGTGGTAGCGTTGCCATGCGGGCACTACACCATGGGCGAGTTCCCGTTCAAGTTCATCGCCGGCTACCACATCTGCTCGTTTCTGAAGCGCAACCTGTAGATGGAATGGCGGCCAGCGGCTCGGCGCCATTGTTGGCGTAGAGCCTGTTGACGACCGCAGAGCCAGGGGAAGTGGTCGGGGCGAGTGGATTCGAACCACCGGCCTCCTGGTCCCGAACCAGGCGCTCTACCAGGCTGAGCCACGCCCCGACAGTGTGAGGAACTACAGAGCCAGTTTACCATTCCGGCGTCGCTCCGTGCGCGGCAACTCCGCCGCGGCCGATTACCCTGATGACTGGCGGGCCGCCTGCCGATAAGACTCCCAGTGACGCTCGCGCTCAAACGGGAGAATTGCCAGGACCAGATTCTCAGAAGCCTGAGCGGGCTTCCCCCGTTCTCGCCCACGCTCAACCGCGTCATGGCCAACCTTGCCAGCGAAGATGTGTCGTTTTCATCGCTTTCCGACCTCATCGAAAAGGACACGGTGCTCGCAGGCAACATCCTCAGGGTGGTGAATTCGGCATTGTACGGCCGGCGCGGCACGGTGAATTCCGTGCGGCATGCGGTGGCGCTGCTCGGCGTGAACAAACTGCGGAACACGGTGCTGGGTATGTCGATAACCCGAATGTGGGCCAGGGTGAAGACCCCGGGCGGCTGGTCGACGAAGGATTTCAACATGCACTCGGTCGCGGTGGCCGTGCTCAGCGACCTGCTGGCGCAGCGAACCGGTGTCCGCTACCCCGAAGGCGCCTTCATCGCGGGTCTGTTGCACGACCTCGGCCGCCTGCTGATTGCCCTTGCCGTCGTCGATGAGTACACCGAAATCATGGCGCTCTACGCGGCCAACCACGGGACGCTGTGCGACTGCGAGCGGGAAGTACTCGGGCTCGATCATGCGGAGATCTCGTCGCTGGCTCTGGCTGCGTGGAACCTGCCGGAGCCGATTCAGACCGCCGTGCGCTACCATCATCAGCCGGACGGAGACCCTACGCCTTCCGAAACCGGTTTCACGCGGCTCAGCCGAGTGGTGTTCGCCGCCGACAGCTACGTGAACTACCTGGGCAACTGCGTCCAGCCGAAGTCCGCCGAGTTCGACGAGGTTTCGCAGGAACCATTCCTTCAACTCGCCGGCAGTGCCGCGGAGCCCATCATGCGGGACTTCGAAGCGGAATACGAGGCCATCCGCAAGTTCTTCTGAGCGAGCATCAACGGCGGCGCTTTAGAATGAAGGCAGGTGCGCACTCGATTCCGCTGGTCCATTGTAGCTGCCGCAGGCGCTGCCGTGCTTCTGGCGGCGCCGTCCAAAGGGCCGAAGCTGCCCCTGAGCATCGTCAACACGGCTCTGCAGCAGTATGAGGACGGCCCGCGCATGCCCGCCGACCTCGGCTACGCCGCCGGCGAGCTGGCGTTCTTCAGCGTGGAGATCGCCGGCTATCAGAAATCCGAGAAGGACCACATTCAACTTGCCTGGGAGTGGAAGTGCCTGGACCCGTCCGGCATTCCGCTGGTGGAGCCGGCCAGCGGCAAGGTGGAGACAGATGTCTCTCCCGAGGACAAGGAGTGGCTGCCGAAGGTTCGCCAGAACTTCGAGATCCCATCGTACACGCCCTCGGGCAACTACCACGTCCTGATTACCGTGCACGATGCGCTGAGCGGAGCCGATGCCAGCGCCGACATCCCGTTCCGCGTGCGCGGTCACAATGTCGCGCCCAGCGAGACGCTGGTGGTGCGCAATTTCCGTTTCTACCGCTCCGAGGACGATCCGCAGCCGCTCGCAGCCGCCGCCTACCGGCCCGGCGAGAGTGTCTGGGCCCGCTTCGACATCACCGGATACAAGCTCGGCGCTGGCAACACCTTCGAGGTGCAGTATGGCCTGACCGTGATCCGGCCCGACGGCAAGGCCGGCTTCAGCCAGCCCGAGGCCGCTACGCTAAAGGACCAGTCGTTTTATCCACGGCGATACACACCCGCGGCGCTCAGCCTCACGCTGCCGGCCGACGTCGTGAAGGGCGAGCACACCATCGTACTCACCGTTCGGGACAAAATCGGCAACCAGACCACGGAAACCCAGCAGAAGTTCTCAGTAGAGTAATGGGCCCCGCCCGCCACTACGTTGTCTGCCATGGCCCTGTTCCGCACGCGCAGCGCGGCTCTGTTCGGTATTGAAGCCCACCTGATTGACGTCGAGGTGGACATGTACCCGGCCGGTTCGGCCCGCGACTTCGTCACCGTCGGCATGCCGGACACGGCTGTGCGCGAGAGCCGGGAACGAATCAAGTCCGCTCTGCTGAATTCGGGTTTCGGGTACCCCAACAAATCCGTCACCATCAACCTGGCGCCCGCCAACGTGCGCAAGGAGGGCGCCGGCTTCGATCTGCCGATGGCCCTGGGAATCCTCGGGGCTATGGGCATGGTGGCCCGGTCTGACCAGCACCTGCTGGCCGGCGAGTTGTCGCTGGATGGGTCCATCCGCCCGGTGCGCGGCGCGCTGTCGATGGCGGTGTGTGCGCGGAGTCAGGGCATCGCCAACCTGCTGGTGCCGGCCGACAACGCCGCGGAGGCCGCAGTGGCCGATGGCGTGCGCGTATTCGGCTTTCGGCACCTGGCCGAGGTGGTCAGCTTCCTCAACGAACCGGACCGCTTCGAGCCAACGCCGTCTCCCATCGCGGCTCCAGTCTCGCTGGAACCATCGCTGCCCGACTTCCGCGACGTGCGCGGCCAGACCACCGCGAAACGCGCGCTCGAAGTGGCGGCGGCCGGCGCGCACAACGTGCTGATGGTGGGTCCGCCGGGATCGGGCAAGACCATGCTGGCGCGGCGATTCGCAGGCATCCTCCCGCCGCTCACTTTTCAGGAAGCGCTGGAGACCACACAGGTGCACAGCGTCGCCGGCGTTCTGCCGCGCGGGTTGGGACTGCTCGCGCAGCGGCCGTTCCGCGCCCCGCATCACACCGTTTCCGACGCCGGGCTGATCGGCGGCGGCTCGGGTATGCCGCGTCCGGGCGAAGTGAGCCTGGCGCACCATGGCGTGCTGTTCCTCGACGAGCTTCCGGAGTTCGCTCGCAACGTGCTGGAGCAGTTGCGCCAGCCGCTGGAGGAAGGCTCTGTGACCATCGCGCGCAGCAACATGACGCTGTCGTTCCCCTCCCATTTCATGCTGGTGGCTGCGATGAACCCGTGTCCGTGCGGATTCTACGGCGACACCACGCGGGAATGCCGTTGCACCGGCGCGATTATTCAGCGCTATCTGGGGCGCGTGAGCGGGCCGCTGCTCGATCGCATCGACCTGCACATCGAGGTGCCGGCGGTACCGTATAAGGAACTGCGCGGCCACGATCAGGGCGTCACGTCCGAGCAGATGCGCCAGCGAGTGGCCGCCACGCGCGACGTGCAACAGCGTCGCGGGTTCTACAACGCCCACATCCCTCACGGCCAGTTGCGGACGCTCTGTGCGCTCGACGATGCCGGTGAGCGCACGCTGGAACTCGCCGTGCGGAAGATGGGCCTCAGCGCCCGCGCGCACGACCGCATCCTCAAAGTGGCGCGCACTATTGCCGATCTGGGCGCCGCCGAGCGCGTCTCGGC
>JBEKZH010000089.1:0-20457 GCA_049510065.1 Bryobacteraceae bacterium | reverse complement strand
CGTCCGGACCCTGCAGTACGCCGCGCTGTATCTGCTGCTCGCGACGGTTCTGCTTGGCGTGGCGCTGATGGGCCGCAAACGCCAGTTGGTGGTTTAGCCTGGACACACGCGGGAACCGCATCTTCTTCGAGCAACTCGCGCCGGGACTCTACAATCATCAGTAGCGGGACCAACCGCGTGGATACCGACGCGGCCGAACACGAAATGGCTCTGGCGAGATCAAGAGATTCTCCGACCGTTTTGGCTTGACCGGCCTGCTGGACACCGAGGGTACGCCATACGTCGATTCCGGCCTCGGCTCCTCAAGCTCTCAGATTTGGAGCTTCTGTCGCGAATCGAGAGGGAGCCAGAGCTGTCACGCCTGCCACTGATTCGTGCCGGAGGCCAACTCAGCATCGGTCACGAAGAGGCCTCCTGAAAGGCAATGCCAGCCAGCCCGTAACAGCCCGGCGTTATCGGGGAATATCGGAAGCTAACCGGACCTCGGACCTTGGAGGAGTTGAAGGATGCGGCTGGCCGCACGCTTCCAGGGAACGGGAGCACCTGCGCGGCTGCAGGCGGATGCCCGCGCGCTGGTGGCGGCCGTCACTCCGCAGGGCTGACCATCGCCGCCCAGCGGCGCGCTAGTTGACGGCCGGCGCGGGAACGCGAAAGTGGCTGGTCGCGCCGTTGCTGTCCGTTCCGGCGAATATGCTTTGGGGCAGTTGGGGGCTAAAATGGAAACACCGGTCCGAGAGGAGCCCATGACAACTTTCATTCGCACAGTATTCGTAGCCTGTTTATTGCCAGGCCTGGCGGCACCCTTCGCGGCAGGACAAGACCAGGACGTGGAGGGAAGCCAGGACCATCCCTTGATTTCGCGATATCCCGGCTCGGTTATCAAGAACTATCTCACGAAAGAGTTCGATGAGTTCACGCTTCCGCTCAGCAAAGCTATTGACCAGAAATTTGCCAGGAGCCAGCATCTGGAAGGGAAGGTCACCCGCATCGTTTATGCAGTTCCCCAGGGACGCTCGGTGCTGGAGGTCTTTCGCAACTATCAAGGCGCGCTCAGGAAGGCCGCGTTCGAGACGCTCTTTGCTTGCAGCCCGCAGGACTGCTGCGGGTCGGGGTGCTCGAATGCAAGGGTGTACGGTGACGGTGATTACGACGATTACTGGGGACCCGACCACGGGATTCGATACGTTTCGGCGAAGCTCGCGCGGCCGGAGGGCGACGTTTATGTGAGCTTGCTCGTGGACGATCAAGGCGGGCTTGGCGGACCCGGCGTCGAGCTCTACGTCATCGAAATGAAGCCCATGGAGTCGGAGCTCATCACGGTGGACGCCGCGTCGCTGGCCAACGACATCAACCGCACCGGCCACGCTTCGGTTTACGGGATCTACTTCGACACCGGCAAGGCTGATATCAAGCCTGAGTCCGACGCGACGCTGAAAGAGATCGCCAGGCTGCTTCAAGGCGACCCCAGGCTGAGACTCTATGTCGTCGGGCACACCGACAACCAGGGCGCGCTCGACCTGAATATGGACCTTTCGCGCCGGCGCGCCGAGGCGGCGCTCGCCGCGCTCACGACGAAGTACGCGGTTCCGGCCGGCCGGCTGCGGGCCTACGGCAGTGGCCCCTACGCTCCCGTGGCGTCGAATGACAGCGAGGACGGCCGCGCGAAAAACCGCCGCGTCGAGCTGGTAAAGCAGTAAGGCGTTGCACCAGGCGTTGGGGCTGGTTGTGGAACCGGCGCCGCCGCCAGGCGCCGCGTGACTGTTCTGCCGAGCCACCAACCCTCCGGAAGGTGGTTCAGGTACACTCGTCTGCTACGATGGAGTCCTGACACGGCGTGCCCGGAACCAAACAGGGCTCCATATCAAGAAGTTGGAGCCCCCTGCAAAGTGCGTCCAAAGGTCCATGGTTATTGCCCGAGAAGCGCATCGCCAAAGATGTTTTGCCAGGAACGCACACGATTCTACGATAGAGGTACTAATGACAATGAACCGGAACCTGCTCGTCGCGGGGCTTTTCCTCGCTCTCGCCGTTGCGCCGGCGGCTGCACAGTCGAAGGATGTCGAGGGAAGCAAGGATTCCCCGCTCGCTTCGCGGTACCCTGGCTCGGTCATTGATAACTACAAGACGAGGCAGTTTGACGAGTTCAGTTTTCCCATAGGCGCGGTTACCTCGCAGGGTATGCCCAAAAGCCTGCACCTTGAGGGCAAGATCACCCGGATCTCATACACCTATCCTCAGGATCGCTCGCCCCTGGAGGTCTACCGCAACTACGAAAGCGCCCTGAAGCGCGCCGGATTTGAGACGGTGTTTACCTGCGGCGGCGATGCCTGCGGATTGGCCAGGTTTCACATGACCGCCGACTGGTCCGACACCTGGTATGGCGCCGGCCACTGGCAATTCTCCGGCAAGCTGGCGCGCCCGGAAGGAGACGTCTATGTGAGCCTCCATGTCGCGCCGGGCACAACCAATCTGGACATCATCGAAACTAAGCCCATGGAAGGCGGGCTGGTGACCGTCGATGCGGCCGCGCTGAAGGGCGATATCGGCAAGACCGGGCACGTGGCTGTCTACGGCATCTACTTCGACACTGCCAGGGCGGATGTCAAGCCGGAGTCCGCGCCGGCCCTGCAGGAGATCGGCAAGTTACTACGGCAGGACCCGAAGCTCAGGTTGTATATCGTCGGCCACACCGACAGCGTCGGCGAATTGCAGATGAACATGGACCTGTCGCGCCGGCGCGCGGACGCAGTCCTCAAAGCGCTAACCACCACCTATGGCGTGGCGCCGGAGCGGCTCCGAGCCTACGGCAACGGCCCGTTGGCCCCCGTCACCTCGAACAGGGACGAGGAAGGCAGAGCCAGGAATCGTCGTGTGGAACTTGTGGAGCGGTGAACCCCGCGCCGCCGCACGAACGCGTTGCGCCGCCTGGCAATTATTCAGCCGTGCCTTCGAGTCGACTGCGTTATGGGGCAATATCGGTAGCTATGCAGGGCCTGCCTCGCGCGAGCCCGAAGCGCGTCGAGGTTCCGTGCCGTGCTGCTTCACCGCCGCCCGGATTCGCTCCGGGGTCATTGGCAGTTGGGTCAGGCGCGCGCCGGTGGCGTCGTAAATCGCATTCGCGAGCACCGCGCCGGTGGTGATAATGGGCGGTTCGCCGCACCCCTGCGCGGGCGTGCCCGGGTTGTCGATCACCACGGTCTCGATCTTCGGCACCCACGAGAACCGGGGAATCTCATAGCTGTCGAAGTTCCGTTCGAGCACGTCGCCGCCCCGGAAGCGCACCTCCTCGGTCAGGCTGTAGCCCAACCCCATGGTGATAGCGCCTTCCATCTGCTGGCGGGTGCCGTCGGGGTTCAGCGTGAGTCCCTGGTCGAGAGCGAGAACCACGCGCTTCACCCGCACTCGCCCGCTGGTCCCGTCCACCGTCACCTCGGCCATCGCGGCCACGCGCGTCTGCGAGTAAACTCCGCAGGCCACACCAACGCCGCGTCCACTCGGTGCTTTCGCGGCCTTCCACCCGAACCGGGCGGCCGCCGCTTCGAGCACGCGCCGCATGCGCGGATCGCTCAGGTGTTTCAAACGAAACTCCAGCGGGTCCACCCCCGCCCGGCTCGCCAGAATATCGATGTGCGACTCGCGCGCGAAGGTGTTGGTATTCACCGAGGGCGCGCGCCAAGGCCCCACCGCGAGCGGCTGCATGCCCGGAGGATTGCCGCCCATCCAGCCTCCCGCCGAGGTCGTCCGATGGTGCGGAATATCGTAGAAGTGATTGGCCTCGCGGTCGCCCGCGCCGACCACCTGGAAGTCCCAGAAAGCGATCCGGTTCGCACTGGTCAGCCCCGACCGGACCTTCACCACGGCGGCCGGGCGGAACGGATCGTAGAAGAACTCCTCCGCGCGGTCCCACATCACCTGCACCGGCCGTCCCGTGGCCCTCGCCAGGCGCGCCGCTTCCACCGCCTGCGGCGCCTCGCTCTTTCCGCCGAAGCCGCCGCCCACGTAGAAAGAGATGACGCGTACGTTCGCCTCCGGCAGATGCAGCGCCTGCGCCACCTCCCGCTTCACCAGGAAGGGAGCCTGCGTGCTGGCCCACACCGTGATTCGGCCACCTTCCATCTTTGCCAGCGCTGAGTGTGTCTCCGCCGGCGCGTGCGCGACGTAGCTGTTGCGGTAGACCTCCTCCACTACGGTCGCGGCCAGTTTCTCGCCGTCGGCCAGATGACCGGCCTCGGCCACCACGCTGGGTGGCGGGGCGGTCTTCAGCAAGTGATCGAAGATGGTGACGTCATCGACGCCCCCGCGCGGGTGATCGAACTCCGCCTTCACCTGGTCCAGAGCTGCGTCGGCCACATCGCGGCGCTCGTGCAGCACGGCGACAAAATCGCCGTCGCGCACCACCTGAACGCCCGCGCCCTTTACAGCACTTGTGTCCACGCTCTTCAGCGTCGCCCCATGCGCCGGCGGTCGCAGGATGCGCGCGCACAGCATGCCGGGCAGCCGCATGTCGCCGGCGTAGCGGGCCCGGCCGGTGACCTTCTCCAGCGCGTCCTTGCGGCGCACCGGTTTGCCGAGCACTCTGAACGCCTCAGGGGACTTCACCGGGATGTGATCAATATGGTGCTCGATGCGCCTGCCCTCCACCAGTTGCGCATATGTGACCTGTTTGTGGCTGGTGGGATCGGCGACGATACCAGCGCTCACCTTGAGGCGCGCCAGCGGCGCTTGAAGGCGCTCGGCCGCCATCTCCAGCAGCACGGCCCGGGCCTCGGCCGCGGCGGCTCGCAATACCGGCACATAGTACGGCGTGGTCATGGAGCCGAACGTGCCCATGTCCCACGGGCAGAGGTCTGTGTCCCCCATCACCATGTCCACCGAGTCGAACGGGACGTCGAGCTCTTCGGCCAGACACTGCGCCAGCGAGGTCATCGCTCCCTGGCCCAGCTCCACCTTGCCCACGAAGCACGTCACGCGGCCATCCGCGCCGATGCGCATCCAGGCGTTGAAGTCGGTGGGATAGCCCATGCGGGTTGGCAGGCGCGCGGGCTCCTGAGCGTCCGCTGGGGCAGCGTGCAGAAACACGAACAGGCCCGTGCCGGTGGCCAGAAAATCGCGACGGCTGAAATCGCTCGTGCTCATCGCGCACCTTCCTTCGTCATGGCGGCGGCCGCCTCTTCCACGGCCTCCAGGATGCGGACGTGCGCTCCGCAGCGGCAGAGGTTGCCGTCCAGCGCGTCGATGGTCTGCTCGCGGGTGGGCCGTGGCGTCTTTCGCAGGAGCGCGTACGTGGTGAGAATCATGCCGGGTGTGCAGTAGCCGCACTGGAAGGCGCCATGCTTCACAAACGCTTCCTGGATGGGGTGAAGCTTCCCCTCCGCACCAAGGCCCTCGATGGTCAGAACGCTCTTCCCGGCGACCTCTTTCACTGGCATCGTGCACGACCGCACGGCGTCGCCGTCAACGATCACGGTACAGACTCCGCACAACGCCGCGCCACACCCAAACTTCGTGCCGGTCAATCCCAGGTCGCCGCGCAACACCCACAACAGCGTGCGGTCGTCGTCCACGGTGACGCGAGCGGGCTTTCCGTTGAGCGTGAACGCAATCGTTCGCTCCACTGGAGCCTCCATTCCCGGATGGCAGCCTTTCGGCACGCACCCCGGGTTCAAGAATATGGCGGTACGTCTTCAGCTTAGCTCCGAACGCCCGGGCTGAGACCACCGCCGGCCGGGCGGTTCGCCCGCTGATGTGGTTCCAAAGACCAGATCGGGGGGCCCCTGGGCGACGTAACCTGAGGCCGTTTTGCGCCCGGGCAATCGGCCTTAACGAGGAGCGTTACAATCCATCGTTATCCAGCAGCGTCGACAGGTACTCGCCCTGCGTGTTTAGCCGTCCGGTTCAACGCAGGCTGGCGAGCAGCGCCACAACCGCGCCAACCAGACAGGCTTCGATCTGGTGGGTTTGTCACTTTAAGTGCCTTACTCGGCCTCCGCCACGTCGATGTCGCGCGCGGGGTTCTCGAACTTCGTGCAGTGCTTCAGGAAGAACAGGTTCACGCGCCCGATGGGGCCGTTGCGCTGCTTGGCCACCAGCAGCTCGGCCTTGCCTTTCAGGTCCTCGCGATCCGGCTTGTAGATTTCCTCGCGGAAGATGAAAGCCACCAGGTCCGCGTCCTGCTCGATGGAGCCCGATTCGCGCAGATCGCTCAGTTGCGGCCGGTGGTCGCCCTGGCGCGTTTCCGGGGCGCGGCTCAACTGCGAGAGCACCAGCATGGGCACCTTCAACTCCTTGGCCAGCAGCTTGAAGCCGCGCGACAGAGAGCTGACCTCGGCGTTGCGGTTTTCGAACCGGCCGCGGCCGGTCATCAGTTGCAGGTAGTCGACAATCACCAGCCCCAGGCCGCTCTCGCTACGCAGGCGCCGCAGCTTGGCGTGCATGTCCATGATGTTGATGCCCGCGGTATCGTCGATGAACAACGGGGCCTTCACCAGCTCGTTGGCGGAAAGCTGCAACTGGCGCCGCTCGTCCTGATTGAGATAGCCCGCCCGAAACTTCTGCTGGTCCACCCGCGCGCCCGCGCAGATCATGCGCGTAAGCAGCGACTCCTTGGACATCTCCAGCGAGAAGACGGCCACCGTCTGGCGCGCCTGCGAATTGGTGGCGATATGCTGCGCGATGTTCAGGGCCAGCGCCGTCTTGCCCATGGACGGCCGCCCCGCCAGAATCAACAGCTCGCCCCCGTGCAGGCCGCCGGTCATCTCGTCCAGCTTCAGATAGCCGGTGCTGAGGCCCTTGATGCGCTTGCTGGGATCGAGGAACGCGTTGACTCCGCCCTCGTAATCCCGAATGATGGTGTCGCAGTTCGCCAGTGCGTCGGAGGACCGCGAATCGCCCAGCTTCAGCAGGTTCTCTTCGGCGCCGGCCAGAATCTCGTTGGGATCGTCCTCGCCAATGAAACAGCGGTCGATCAGCTTCTGCGAGCTGAAGATGATGCGCCGCAGCAGGGACTTGTCCTTGACGATGCGCACATAGCTCTCGAGATTGGCGATGTGCGGCAGCCCGTCGTCCAGCGAGACCAGGTAGCTGAGGCCGTCCACCGATTCGAGCTGGCCCAGCTTCATCAGCTCGTTGGCCAGGGTGACGCGGTCGATGCGCTCGCCGCGCTCGAACAGCTCGGTCATGCGCTGGAAGATGCGGCGGTGCTTCTCCAGACTGAAATCGCCGGCCTCCAGCAAGCCGGCCGTCTCGATGAACGTCGAGTCGTCCAGCAGGATGGAGCCGAGCACGAACCTCTCGGCGTCCAGATTCGCCGGAAGGCCTTTTACGAGTGCGAGGTCGGGCGCTGCCATGTTAGGGACGACCTTTACCTTAACGGGCGCGCACCGCCAATGCCAGTACTGTGCATGGCGCCGTGTTTGTCTGTGTTTACGCTCTGCATAACCTTCTGCAAAACTCTGTGGAAAACCTTCCGGCCCCGGTGGCGCGCAACTGCCCGCGTATCATCCACATGCACGGTAAGGCTGCCGGATATCCGCAAACAGAACGCCTCCTGATTGTTTTATATGATAGACCATTCTGGGGAAGATGGGGGCGCCTGGGCGGTTTGGTATTCTGAAGTTTTCCCGATGTGCCGCGCATTACTAATCGCACTCGTAGTGTCCTCCTGCTTCGCCCAGACCAGCCCTCCCGCTATTCCTCCGCAGAAAGAAGTGGTGGTGGTCACCGGCACCTTCGAACCCATCCCGCTCGAAGAGGCCGACCGCAACGTCGACGTCCTCACCGTGCGCGGCGAGCGCCTGCTGTTCGATTCCTTCGCCGATTACGTGAAGCTGGATTCCTCGGTCGACCTGCGGCAGCGGGCGCCCAACACTATCCAGTCCGATATCTCCATCCGCGGCGGCACGTTCGGCCAGACGCTGGTGCTGCTGAACGGCATGCGCATCAACGACGCGCAGAGCGGGCATCACAACATGGATCTCCCGCTCCCGCTGGACGCCGTTTCCGAGGTGCAGATCCTCAACGGTTCCGGTTCGACGCAGTACGGCTCGGACGCGGTGGGCGGCGTGGTGAACATCCTGACGCGGAAGCCGTCGGAGGGTCCCGAGCTGCACCTGCGCGGGGCGCTCGGCAACTACGGGGTGAACGAGGAAGGCGGCTCGGTTTCGCTCGGCGGCGACCGGCTCAGCGAGCAGCTTTTCGCCGCGCGCGATTTCTCCACCGGCTTCATCCCGGATCGCGACTACCGCGACCTGGCGCTCACTTCCATCAGCCACGCCAAAACCCGTCTCGGCTTCACCGACCTGCTGCTCACGCTCAGCGATCGCCCCTTCGGCGCGGACCAGTTCTACGGCAATTTCCCTTCGTGGGAGCGCACAAAAGGCTGGTTCGCTTCCGTCCGCCAGGAGCTGGGCCGCAACACCGAAGTGGACTTCGCCTACCGCCGCCACACCGACCTGTTCGTGCTGTTCCGCGACGCCCCGCAGATCTACACCAACCAGCATTTGCTGGACAGTTATGAAGGCGCGTTGCGGCGCACCGACACGCTGCCTGTCGGCGCGCTGCACTACGGCGCGGAGTATTACGACGAGTCCATCAACAGCAACAACCTCGGCGTGCACGCGCGCAATCATGAGGCCGTATACGCGTCCTGGGACACGCGGGCGCTGCGCAGGTTCTCGTTCAGCGTGGGCGTCCGCGACGACATTTACGACGGCCTCAGCAACCAGGTGAGCCCCACCGCCGCCGGCGGCTACTGGATCAGCGGGAAGCTCAGGGCGCGCGCGTCGGCCAGCCGCGCGTTCCGGCTGCCTTCCTACACCGATCTCTACTACCACGACCCGGCCAACGTCGGGAACCCGAACCTGCGCCCGGAGAAATCGTGGAATTACGAGGGCGGCCTCGACTACTTCGCCGGGCGGCGATTCAAGGCGTCGGCCACCGTGTTTCAGCGCCGCGATACCGACCTGATCGACTACGTCCTGGATGCGCAGACGAACGTGTATCACGCCACCAACTTCCAGAAGCTGGTGTTCACCGGATTCGAGGGCTCGGTGGAGGCGCGGCTGCGGGAGGACGAGGTGGTGTCGGTGGGTTACACGGGCCTGGCTGGCGATCGCGCCGGCCTTGGCGACGTGGTGTCGAAGTATGTGTTCAACTACCCGATCCACAGCGCCGTGGTGGGCTGGCAGGGCTCCATTCGTTCGTGGCTGGTGGGGCGCACGCGCATCGGCATTGTGGACCGTTATTCGCGCGATCCTTGCGCCATCTGGGACGCCTCGTTCGCGCGGCCGCGGGGGCGGGTGCGGCCCTTCCTGCAGTTCACCAATCTCAGCAGCACCATCTACCAGGAAGTGCTGGGCGTGTCCATGCCGAGGCGCGGCGTGGTGGGCGGGGTGGAGATCGTGATGCCCCTGGTACGCTGAGACATGGACGAAAACGAAAAGCGGACGTTGCTCGATTCCCTTCGCCAGAGCCAGGAGGCCTTCGTGAACGCGCTGGATGGCGTCTCGGAGGCGGAAGCCGTGTGGAAGCCGGCGCCGGACCGATGGTCGGTGCTGGAATGCGCGGAGCACGTGGCCGTCGCCGAGACTCTGATGTTCCGGGCGGTCCGCCACGGGACGCCGATCGCCGCACCGGCGCCGGATGATGGCAGCCGGGTGGATCGCTTCCGGAACGCTGCGCCGGATCGGAGCCGTAAGTACGTCGCCCCCGAACTGGTACAGCCGCGCGGCCGGTTCGCATCGGTATTCGAGGCGGTGGAGCAGTTCGTCGCCAGCCGCGAGCGCACCATTCGCTACGTGCAATCGTGCTCGGAAGACCTGCGGAGTTTGTCGACCGTGCATCCGTTCGTTGGGCGCATCACCTGTCAGGAGTGCCTGTGGTTGCTGATCGGGCACCCGGTCCGGCACGCGGAGCAGATTCGCGAGATCCGCGCTCTGGCGAGACGGGCGGCGGGCTGAAGTCGTGTGCCCGGCGCGACTCCCGGGCAAGACGGAATTGGGTTCGTTTCGTAAATACGGGATTGTTGACAGCGCGGGATTGATTCTTCGAGCCGGCTCGGAATTGGCTTCGTTTCGTAGTACAGGGATTATCAGCAGACCGGGCCTCCGGTTTGCGGACCCGGTGCTGGCGCGGGCGTTTATTCGGTTCGCGAGGATCTGCGCGTCAGTGGACATGCCGCATTGACGGTAGCACGGGGTGCCGCGATACCCGGGCGGAGAGGCGTGGAACTGGTTGTGTAATGTGGTGTTTGATTGGCGCGAGTTGTTGTGATCGCCACCGCGCTACTCTGACCGCAGCGCGTCCATGGGTTCGATGCGGGTGGCCCGCCGCGCGGGCAGCCATGCGGCACAGACCGTAATGGCGAATACCGCCAGCGCGCTGGTTATGTACAGCAGCGGATTCAGCGGAGAAACGCCCAGGATGGCGGATCTCGCCAGCCATGCCAGCGCCGCGAGCAAACCGAGACCGATGGGAATCCCCCAGGCCACGATGCGCAAGGCCGCGCTGAGGACCAGGCGCTGAATCGAGCGCGGCGTTGCGCCCAGTGCGACGCGAAGGCCAAGCTCGCGCGTGCGCCGCGCGACGGCATACTGGAGTACGCCGAACAATCCCGCGGCCATGAGTCCGATGCTGAACAGACCCAGCACGCTGGCCGTCGTGGTCATCAGGCGGTCCCCGGACAAGGCGACGTCCATGTGTTGCCGCAGTGTGGTCATGCCGTAGAGGGTGGCGTGGGAATCGAACTTTCTGATCTCGCTATTCATGGCGCGGGCCAGCGCCGCCGGCTCCCCAGCCGTTTCCAACAGGAGCGTGATATCGTCCGGCGGCATTTGGGCGTAGGAGAAATACAGGTACGGCTCGGGAGGTTCGTGAAGGTCGTTCGAGGGCGCGTCCTCGGCCACGCCGACCACCTGCCACAGTTTGCCCTGGATCGGAACATACTCGCCCAACGGGTTGCGTGCCGGGAGGAACTGCCGGGCGAAAGTCTGCGACACCACGGTTACCGGCTGCGTACGCTCCCGGTCATTCGTGTCAATTCCGCGGCCGGCCACCACGCGCGTACCCATTACCGCAAAATAGTTCCCGGCAACATTGTTGAATCTGACCGAGCGCGGCGCCTGTCCCGTCATCACAACCCGCACCATCGCCCCGCCGCCGGAGTCGCTGAGCGGCAAACGACGGGCAAACGTAGCCGCGCGTGCGCCCGGCAACGCCGCGAGGCGCTCGCATACCTGTTCGCACCAGGCAGCATAGGGTATCTGCAAGCCCGGAACCGCGTCCAGGACCAGCAACTTCCTGGTTGTGTCGAAGCCGGGCCGAATTGCCGTCGCGGTTCTGAGGCTTTGGACAAACAGCAGCATGGTCCCGAGCAACGCGACGCTGACGGCGGCCTGTACGACGATCAGGAATCTCTGGCGCCATACGGTTCGCGCGCCGGTTGCGCCCTGCCCGCTCTTGAGCACCTCCGAGATGCTCAACCGCGCGGCCAGGCGAGCGGGAAGCAGGCCGGCGATCAGCACCGTGAAGAGGGTCGCGGCCATGGTGAAGGTGAGAACGCGCGCGTCGAGGCGAATTCCCGCATCGAGGAACATCCGGCCCGTGGCCAGGAACTCAACGGCTTTGGCGAGAAGAGCGCCCGCGAGCAGCAAACCAAGAGCCGCGCCGGGTATGGCCGCCAGACTCGTTTCGAGCAACAACTGACCGACGATCCGGCGCGCGTTGGCGCCCAACGCCATGCGCACGCCGATCTCCCGCTTACGCGCCTCGGCCTGGGCCATTCGAAGCTGCGCCACGTTCGCGCAAGCGACGAACAGGACGAGGCCCAGCACGACGAGGAGCCCGCCTCCCACGAGCAGGCCGTTCCGCCAGCCGGGGGCGAACTGAGCTTCGAGAACCGTGCCGTGAGCGCCGGCGGGCGCCGGTTTTCGTTTCCCCGGACCGCGAATGCTGGCGTCGAGTTGGGCCGCGGCAGCCTCGGCGCTGACGCCAGGCTTGAGCCGCAGGATGGTTTCGAATTGATCGTCGCGATTCTGCCGGGCGCCGCGCTCGAGTACGTCGAACCAGGCATCGGTGGAAACCCAGATATCGTTCGCCACGCCGCGTTCCAGCCCGCCGAATTCCGCCGGCATGACGCCGGTTACGCTTAAGGCCTTGCCGCCGAGGACAATCGTCTTCCCGGCGATCGCCGGGTCGCCGCCGAAGCGGCGCTGCCACAAGCGCCACCCGAGTACGGCTGCCGGACGGCCCTCGCGCGCGTCGAAAGAAGCGCGGCCGACCGCTGCCCGGACGCCGAGCAGAGAGAAGAAATTCGGCGTGGCGGGCGAGACCAGCACCTCGTCGGCGCCGCCTTCCTCGTTGGCGAGCATGCCGCCGCGACGCTGGTAGGTGGCGATGCCGGAAATGCCCGCGCCGGAGTTCCGCATGTCTTCGTAGTCCGGCCAGCCATACATGAACGGCGACCCGTCATCACCGAGCGAAGTCACCGTCAGCACCTCGCCGGGACGCGCTATGGGAAGCGGACGCAGGAACAGAGCATCTGCCAGGCTGAAAACACCGGTGGTCAGGCCAATCCCGAGGGCAATTGAGATCACCGCCAGCGCGGTTGGTATGGGGGTTTTCGCGAGGACGCGCGCGGCAACCCGGAGATCGTGATAACCCGGCATTTATTCTCGCTCCCGATTTCCAATCAGTCTACACCCGTTTGCCTGCACGGGAACCGCGATCCTATAGAGGCTTTGCGATACGAGCGGAGTTAGTCCTGATGGGAGCCCGGCTTGCCGTGACGGTCACTCCAACAAGATCCGGCTTCGCACACGCCCGGTCCCATATATGATCGAACTTGTAGTTCTGCTGCATTTCGAAGACGTCCTCACAACCGGTCGCCGGGCCACTTCTCGGGAGGCGCGCGTGATTCGATTATGGCTGTCTCGCGGAGGCTCCATCCCTATTCGGGAACAACTCAGTGCGCAATTGCTGCTTGGTATCCTGAGCCGGCGGCTGGCGCCGGATGAACGGCTGCCCAGCGTTCGTGATCTGGCCCGCCGTCTGCAGATTCACGCCAACACAGTGAGCGCCGTCTATCGCGACCTGGCCGCACGAGGGTGGGTGAAAGCCCGAGGCGGCAGTGGCGTATTCGTGAACCGCATCGAATGCCAGCCTCCGGACGACGGTATCCTTTCGTTCGTAAACGCGTGGATCGAAGAGGGAAGGGTACGTGGATACACGGTCCAGGAGCTGCAATCGGAACTGGAGCTGGTCGCGCAGCAGCTACAACCTCGAAACCTGTTGGTCGCCGATCCTGACGGAGAGCTTGCACGAATCCTGGCGGCCGAAATCGCTGAGGCGACCGGACAGAAGGTCGCTGTGGCATCATGCGATGATCTGGTACGGGGCGTAGCACCGGGTTCGCTCGTCCTGGTAAACTCCGGACACGCACCGCAGGTGGTCGCGTACCTCGGACATACGCCCTTCCATCCGATTCGACTGAATTCGATGCAGGATGTATTGGCGGGCGCGCGGCGGCCGGCCACGCCGGTGTTGATAGCGGTGGTTTCCCGGTCGCAATCCGTTCTCTCGTGGGCCTCTCCATTGCTCTCAGCCCTCGGATTCGATGTCGAATCCGTGGTGCTCCGGAATCCGCGCGACACCGGCTGGCAGGAAGGTCTCACCGCGTGCGATATCGTCGCCAGCGACATATGCGCCGCGGCGGAATTCCCGGAGAGTATCCAGCCCCTGGTTTTTCGCATAGTGGCCGACGACTCACTGGCTGAGATCTGCAGCCTTGTGACAGCGTAGAAAGTGTAACAACCCCCAACCCGTTTCCCGATGTGGAGGTCCACACTTCCACCATGCGGACAATTATTCTCTTAATGACGTGCATGTTGACCCTTCAGGGTGAGGTGCAACCCGAGCGCATTGCATGGAATCGAACGCCGGAAGCATTCGCGGGCAGACGGGTTCTGGTTCGTCTGGCAAAGGGCACGCGGATTGAGGGGCATTGGGCCAGCGTCACGCCAGAGACTTTCACGATGAATGTCGTGAAAACCTCGGACCGTCATGTGGTTGGAAAGGGTTTGCAGACGCTTCCAAGGTCATCCATCGTCGGACTGAGAACGGGGAAGCAGCGAGTGCGGGGGCGTGTGATCGGAGTGGTTGCAGGTTACTACAGTGTAGCCGCGATCGGTAGGGCGATTGAAGGCAAGTACGCGGGGGAAGGCGTTTGGGGCATCGTAGCGGTCGCCGGGGCGATCGCAGGCTTTTTTGTGGGCCGCGCGGTGGATCGCGCGACCCATGAGATCACTCTGCTGCCGTAAGCGGCGCGCCGGGCAGACGCGTCTGGGAGGCCTTGAGGCAGATCGCAATCGAGTGGTGCAGAGGAATTAATTCAATTCTTTCCAGGCCAGTCGAGCAGTAAGCAATCCCTCTTCGTTTCACACTGCAGGATATCCTGCACCAGAAGATTCCAGCCTACGAAACCAGGGAAGACGTGATCCTTTGATTGCTCTGCGGTGGGCGCGAGTCCCTCGCCGGTTTCGGCGTCGTAGCATTCGTGCATCGATCCCCACTTACGAATGTCCGCAAGAACCAACCGCCCCAGGGTGCCGGCCAACTGTCGAGCTTCGTCGTCAAACCCGTAGCGCTTGAGCGCCAGGAAATAAAGATAGTTGGCATTAATCCATACCGGTCCCTGCCAATTCGAGTACGGTGTGATCATGCTCACGTTGTTATAACCGGGATCCTGTTTCGACAGACTCCGAATTCCCCAGGGCGCGAGCATGTGGCCGGGGTTCCACAAGTAGCGGAGGATCATACGGCGCGCGTCGGCGGGCGGCAGGACGCCTTCGGCGAGCGGAACGAAATTCGAACCGCTGATGCGCCGGACGGCGTGGCCGGTATCGCGGCGCACATTGAAGAACATCGCGTCCCGGGCGAACCACAGATGCTTCAGCATTGCGGTGCGCAGCCTATCTGCTTTCCGCCGGTATTCGCCGGCTTCGGTGTTTTTTCCCAGCATTTCCGCGAGCCGGGCCATCGCCTTGTACTCGCGAAGCTGGAAGGTGCAAATGTCGGCGGCCAGGATGGCGTTGCGATCCGCGGGGTCGTTGGTGAGAGCGACATTGTTGTCCTCCCCCGACTGCATGGCGCTCTCCCAGAAGAACAACTCCCACTTCGGATCGTATTGCGTTTTTTCGCGGTAGGCGACGATGAGCCGCAGGTTTTCCCACACCGGCGCCACCCATTGGTAGTCTCCCAGGCGTTCCGAGGCGATCACGGCACCCTGCGCCAGGAACGGCTTCACGGCGAACGTGCCGAGTATCGGATTCGGCTGTGCTGCCGGAGGACTGTTTGCGGTGATGACCCCCGGCACATAGCCATTCTTGTCGATGGCACCCGCGAAGCTCAGAACCCACCATTTCAGGTACTTCCCTTGTTCGCGACTCTGATGGGCCAGGTGCGAGCCGATGAAGAAGCCATCCCAGTCCCACATCTGTTTGTAGAAGCCGGCAGGAATCAGATAGTCATACTTGATGTAACCTTCCGCCGGGCGGACGGTCTGCGGCTCCAGTTTGGCAAAGGCTCCGGAAACGTCATCGAGGATATGTTGCAGATCCTGAGGCGTGGTTGTCTGGGGAAAGGCAAGCCAGACGACCAGGAGGGCGGCGAGCGTGGATCGCATGGTTTGCCTTCGCATCGGCAACTCACCGTTGCGCGGGCTTCCACTTTTCGAGAAAAGCACGAACGTCCTCGGGACCGATCTTCGCGGTGGATTCGAATTCGCCACCCTTCTGGGCGACCACGACTTTCCCGTCGGGATCCAGAACGGCCAGGCTCGGAACTCCTCGATCCAGCGCCACGCCCAGGCGCGCCGCTAGGTCGTTGTTATCCTTTCCCTCTTCGCCTATGTTGACATGCACCACCACATAGCTGGCGTCCACCAGCGGTGCGAATGCCTTCGAGTGGAACGTGTGGTCCAGCACGTGGCAGTCGTAGCACCAGTTCGCGCCGAACACCACCAGCACGCGCTTGTTCTCTCTCGCCGCCCTGTCCGACGCTGCCTTCAACTCCGCCTGCGCCTCGCTCGGGTCGGAATACAAACTGGTATTCGGCGTGGCGGGCTGCGGCAGCCGCCGTGTGGCATTGTTGGAGAAGTCACTACGTCCCGTAGCGACGATGTGCCAGCCATCCGCCTGTTGCACCCAGTATTGCGACATTGAGGCAACCACAGCCTGGCCGCTGCCTTGCACGGCCTCGATGCGCAAGAGCACTCTCGTCGCGCCGTGGAGCACAGCGATGTCCAGCACCTTGGGATTGAACTCAGTGATGCCCGAGGATCGCAAACTCGCCCAGAAGCGCCACTCTTCGTCCAGATTGGCGACCCTGGTCTTGCGCACCTGCGCGACGGCGGGGGGATTGGTGCTATAGAGCCGGGCGAGCGCCGCTTTATCGCCGGCCATCACCGCCGCTTTCCATTCCGCGAATGGGGCGAATGCCTGTGCGACGGCCGGGCGCCCACTGCCTGCAAAGGTTGCCGCCAGAAACAGGGCGCCAGCCACTACTGGAATGCATTGTAATGATTTCATATTAGCGTTCACGTCCTCGCGCACTTGCGCAATGGGCGTGCAATAGCCATACTATCAGCGCCCTGTTGCGGTGGGGCCAGAACACTACCGAAAGGCACGGCGGGGTTGTGGGCGCACCCCTCGCCATGGGCGACAATTGGCGCTATGATTGACGACAGAATGGTTAACGAGCTGAATGCCGTCATTGAAGAACTCGGAGGAAAGGCCGCGCTGGGCCGTGCTCTGACCACGGAGGCCGACCTTCGCACCGCGATTCGGGAGGGCTTCCCAACGGAGGTGGTGGAGAGCGTGATGGACTCGGCCGGCCTGACCCTCAAGGATCTCTCCCGAAGCCTGAACCTTTCCCCACGCAGCTTGCAGCGCCGAGGTCACCAGGGCCGCCTGGCCCGGCACGAATCCGACCGTGTGTACCGGCTGGCTCGCATGGTGGCGTTAGCCAGGCACTACATTGGGGACAAGGACCGCGCGTCCCGTTGGCTCAAGCGCCCCAACCGTGCGCTGGGCGGCAGCGCCCCCCTTGAACTGATGGATACGGAACCGGGAGCGCGGGCGGTCGAAAATGTGCTGGGCCGGATTGCGTACGGCGGCATTAGTTGACGCGCGTCTATCGAATTCTCCGGAAGGTTCACGCGAAGAAGCCGCTCGACGGAGAAGGGGCGTTCCGATTCGGCGGCCGCTGGTCCAGTCCGGGGACGCGGCTCGCGTACACGTCCGAGCACCTGTCGTTGGCCATGATCGAGTATTTCATCCATATCGATCCTGGCGATTCGCCCCCGGACCTGGTGGTGGTTTCCGCGGACATACCGGACAGCGTCTTCCGGAAAAAGGTGGTCCTCAACCGGCTGCCCGCCGATTGGCGCCAGAGTCCGGCCCCTCCCGAACTGGCGGCCATCGGCGATTCGTTCTTGGCGGATCGCAAAGCCGCGGTGTTGATCGTTCCATCGGTCCTGGCCCCGTCTGAATCGAACTGGCTCATCAATCCCCGGCATCCGGAATTCCCTCGCATCCGGATTCATGCTCCCGAAGACTTTCATTACGACGTGCGGTTTTTTGCATGACGCCGCTTGCCAGGATCGGCCAGGCATGATGCGATGGCACTGGACGGCGTCGCCGAAGCGGCTTGGCGCTCGCCAAAACGATCCACTTGCGATTCGTCGCAATGCAGCGGTTACGCGACCTTACGGGACTTCGTCCGCTTCGGCTTTGCGGCGGGGAGGAACCGAATCTCCACCCTCTTGCCGAGCGCAGCCGCAACGCGCCGCAACATCGCCAGGGAGTGACCCTCGTAATCGGCATCCTCCAGGCGGCAGATCACCGAAGCCGTAGTGCCGACTTTCTTCGCCATCGCCCGCTGGGTCAACCCGGCTTTCGTGCGCAGATCGTAGATCAGGGATGCGACCTCCGTGTCAAAGACCGTCTGTTCGTAGGTATCTTCCTGCTCCGGATCGCCCGCGACGAATCGATCGTACGTATACTGCAGCGCGTCCGATGCGAACTTCTTCTTTGCCGCCACTCGGTTACTCTCCTTTCGCCGGGATGAAGGTGTGGTTCGGGGGATTGGATCGGAATCGTTTCATCCTCCGGGTCGCCCGTTCGATCTCCACCCCTGGCACATCGCGCTCCTTCGTCAGGCCATGTGAAACCACCACCGCATCGTTGCCATGAAAGAAATAGAGGATGCGGTAATGGACTCCCGCGAGGGACGGCCGCAGTTCGTGGATGCCGTCCCGCAGGTAATCGCCAATGGGCCTCCGCAGTCCATGTCCTTCCGACTCCAACCGGGCGAGATACGCGTGGCACTTGGCAGTCGCCTTACGAGGCAGCCCGGCGAGCCATTCAACGATCGGAACCATCCCATCCTCTTCCATGTAGTAAAGGAGTTTGGTCCGCGGCACGCTACACCTTAGTGTTCGTCAATTTGCGAACGTTTGTCAAACCCGGCCAATGCGGCTTCCGGCCCCTCAGACCCCCCGGACCTGCCGCCGTCTCTTCCACCTCAGGACCCGACCAGGCGATCGTAGTCTGAGTGGGTTCCGATCCAAACCCAAATCACTTTATCGCCCGCGAGCTTGCCGAGGGCGCGGTAGTGATCTCCGACGCGAACGCTGAAGCGTTCTTCGTTTCCCTGCAAACGCCGGAAGCGGAGCGAGGGATGATGAGGGTCCCGTCGCCATAAATGATAGTTCCTGACGGCGAGATCTTGGACTTCAGAGGGCAACGCCTGGAAGAGTTCCCAGAATCGCCGGGTGGCGACGGATTTCACGATTGAGCCGGCCACCCCCGAAGAAGGCCCTTCGCCGATTCACTTTCAGCTTCGTCAAAAAGGAAATCGAGCTTGCCCGCGGATGAGTCGGCATCTAGCTGCTCGTCCCACCGCTCTTGCTCGCGCACACGAAACCATTGGATGATGCGCCGGTATTCTTCCGGGGGCAGGCCATCGATAGCAGCCTGAATATCCTCAACTCGGCTCATGCCTGGAGTCTAACACCGTCCGGGGCGACGAATTCGATCCCCAACCCCTGCCCGAACTCAATAGATCGAGAGCAAGGCGTATACTGGACACGGGAGCAACCAGTTGGTAGCTGACACCCTCTATAAGTACGTTGTTCCAGAACGAATCGACGTCTTAGTCAACAAACGCATCCGCTTTACTCAGCCGTGTTTCCTAAATGACCCATTCGAGTTCAAGCCAGGCTTCCCGGTTCCCGCTGCAGACGGCATCGTTCACTTCGAGGCGAAAGCTAAGGCGCGGGATGTTCATTTCCGCGAACTATCCCGGTTGTACGGCGTGCTGTGCCTAACGACCAAGAAGGATTCGATTCCGATGTGGACGCACTATGCGGCCGCACACGAAGGATTCGTGATTGGCTTCGACACTAAATCGGAGTTCATTGCTAACGCAATTAGCGGAGGAGAACTCAGCCCGGTCACGTACCAGCCTGAACGTCCTTCGCTGACTGGGAAGTATCCGACGTTGATCTTCCTCACCAAGAGCACTGAATGGGTGTCGGAGGAGGAATGGCGATGGGTTAAGTGCTGCCGCAGTCCTTCCGAATACGACGAAGTTCTTCCAAGCTCAAGCGGAGAACTGCTCTATCTTTGCCGTTTCCAGCCCAGCAGCGTGCGAGAGATCATTCTCGGGTGCCGGGCTAACTCAACTCTCAAAAAATCGATCCAAGCGCTCACACTGACGAGCGAGTACAGGCACGTCAGCCTTTCCAGAATGGCACTTGACGAACACCATTACCAGTTGCAGATCGAATCGTTGTAGGTCGCCAAGCAAGGGTGCGGGCTGCTGTCGGTTTCCCCCGTTGCGCGTTCTGTTCCGTGTCGCCACTCCCAACCCTACCGTCGACGCCGGCCCCGCAGCTTGAGCACCGGCGCGGCATTGAACGCCGCTTCAAGGATATCCGTCTGCTCCTCGGTGTGCCGCTTCAGCGAGCCGGCCGCGGGGCTGGCGGATTCGGCCCGGCCCAGATAGCGTAGCGGCCGCTTGCCTTCCAGCACCGCGCCGATCACGTCCTGCACAAACTCCCACGGGCCCATGTTGCGCGGTTCTTCCTGCACCCACACCACCTCGGCCGTGGCCGGATACCGGTGCACCGCTTCCTTCATCTCGACGGCGGGGAACGGGTAGATCTGCTCCAGCCGCACGATGGCCACGTCGTCCACCTTGCGCTGTTCGCGGCTGGTCAGCAGGTCGTAGTAGATCTGCCCGGAGCAGATCAGCACGCGGCGCACGCGGGCCGGATCGCCGATGCCGCCATCCTGCAGCACCTCGGAAAAACGCCCGGCGGCGAAGTCGTCCAGCGTGGAAACCGTACGTGGGTTGCGCAGCCCGCGCTTGGGCGTAAAGATGATCAACGGCTTGCGCATG
>JBEKZH010000088.1:0-38835 GCA_049510065.1 Bryobacteraceae bacterium | reverse complement strand
CCCGACGGCCGCGTCACGCACGACCCTTCAGGCAGCGTGATTACCAGCGAGCAGCGCGACGGCCGTATGGTGCAACGGCTCTCCGAAGCTGGCCTCACAGCAGAGTATGCCATCGACTATCAGATAGGCGCGAATCTGTTCGGCTACAGCTATCTCGTCCGGATCGGCGATTTCTTTTTCCAGTCTCCCATCTCCTTTTACAGGCGCAACGGGTGGGATCTCTCCCCCGGATTTCAAAAACTGCCGACGGTCGACTTCAACCGCCCCATTGACGACGCCTGCCTCTACTGCCACAGCGGCGCCACGAAGTTCTCCGGCCCCGATGGCCGCCGTGTCGCCAGCGCGACTCTGGAACCCATCACCTGCGAACGCTGTCATGGCCCCAGCCGGGAGCACCTTCGCCACCCCTCGGCGGCAACCATCGTGAACCCGGCGAAACTCACCGGCCGCGCTCGTCCCAGTGTGTGCGAACAGTGTCATCTGGAGGGCGAGGCCCGCATTCTGAACCCCGGGAAATCGCTGTCGGACTTCCATCCGGGCCAGAATCTCGAGGATGTCCTGACCGTCTACGTGGCCAACCGCCAGGAAACCGGCGCCACGGTGGTGAACCACGTCGAGCAGCTCGCCGTGAGCCGCTGCGCGCGCGAAAGCGGTGGCCGGATGTGGTGCGGCACCTGTCACCATCCGCACGGCGAGCCGGTGGACCGCAAGCAGCAAATGCGCGGCGTCTGCACATCGTGCCACGCCTCCCTGTCGAAGACGGCCCATCCCTCCGGGCAGATGGACTGCGTGTCCTGCCACATGCCTCGCTCAGCCGCCTCCGATGTCCAGCACAGCGCCATCACCGATCACCGCATCCTCCGGCGGCCACTGCCCCTCGCGCAACCGCCTCTTGAGGCGATGGAGCACCTGGAAGCGTGGGCCGAGCCACCGGCGCGGTTCCAGCAACGCAACCTGGGGCTGGCCGACCTCCTGGTGGCTCTGCTGAAGCACGTTCCACAGCTCACCGGGTCCGGGCTTTCCATCCTCGAGAATCTCCCGCCCGGACAAGCGAATGACGATCCGCTGGTGCTGACGGCGCTCGGCGCCGTGCGATTGCTCCGCGGGGACATCCGCGAGGCCGTCGGTCTCCACGAGCGGGCTGCCGAGGCGCAGCCCGAGAGCGCGGACTATGCGGTCAATCTGGCCTATGACTTGAAGGTCGCCGGGGATTCCAATGGCGCGGAGCGGGAATTGAAGCGCGCTATGGAACTCGACCCGTCGCTGGAGCGCACCTACATGGAGCTGGCCATTCTGTTCTACGACCGGCAACGGAAGACGGAAGCGGTCGCCACGCTCGACCGCTATCTGAAGTGGAATCCTAGGAACATCATGTTCCGGCTCAAGAAGGCGCAGTTGCTGGCGGAACCGTAGCGCCTCAGAATCCTTCCCAGACGCAGGCAGAAAACGTCTTCACCGTGCGGAAGCCAAGCCGCTCGTAGAGCACGATGGCCTCGGTATTGGCGGCCGTCACGGTCAGGCTGGCGGCACGGCAACCGGCGTTGATCAGCGCGTCGAGGGAACGGCGCATCAGCTCATATCCGCAACCCTTCCCCTTGAACGCCGGCACCACGCAGACCTGAGTAATGTGGCCGACGTCAAAAGCCACCAGACTGCTCAGGCACATGCCGCAGAGGCGTCCATTGCCGTTATCCAGCGCCATGAAGGAGGCGGGATGGAAGAACGTCCCGCAGCCGGGGTACTGGATGATGTTGGCGAGAAAGCGGCGCGCACCCGCCGGCGAGCGGTATTGATCGTTGATGTCACTGTCGACGTGGCCGCGATAGGCCACCGGGATCAACGCCGCGGCTTCGTCCTGCCGCCGCTCGCTCCAGGAATCGAAGGTGACGTTGCGAATGTCCCGGCGCGGCGGGAGGGAGCCCAGAGTAGTCAGATCGAGCCGCATGAAGCAGCGCGGAACCACGTGGGCGTACTCGCTGTGCGGCAGCGTGTCGCGACGCAGCCAGCGCAGCATCATGAGCTGCGACTCGATGCGCCGCACCGCCGGCGAGCGCGTCAGTGCGTCCACAACGGCGCCGAGGAGAATGCGTTCGTTCTCGAGGGTGGAGTATTCGCGGGCAATGAAGAAGTCGCCGATCAGCCCCTTGTTGTTTTCCGAAACGACGTAGGCGTAGCCGACCGGCCCGCCGCCCCCCACGAGGCAGAAGCCGCTCAGAGCCTGCATGTCCAGAAACCGCCGCACGAGGGCCGCCGAGCCCGCGAAGTCCCAGTCCAGCTCCCGGCGCCAGGCATCCGCCTCTTCCTCCAGCACGGGCGCCAGTTGCTCGGCACGCACCAGCCGCAGATCGACAATCCGGGGCGCGGAGTGCCCGGAGGCGCCGGCACGAAGATCGGACAGAGCGGCCATGCTGGTGACTCTATCTTACGACTGGCGGGCACTGGGCGCGGGCCCGGCGCTATGACTATTGCAGGCGCGCCCGAACCTTCTCGCTGAGCGCCTTGCCGTCCACACGGCTGCCGGCCAGCTTCGCCTTCACGGCGCTCATCACCAGCCCCATCTGTTTGGCCGAAGTGATGCCGGTCTCGGCCAGGACGGCTGCAATCGCCGCGTCGATCTCGGAATCGCCGGCGGAGGCGGGCATGTAGCTCTCGATGAGCTTCTGCTCGTTCTCCTCCTTCTCCGCAAGTTCCGGCCGGTTGCCTTTGCGGAACATCTCCGCCGCGTCGCGCCGCTGCTTGATCAGCGTGTTGAGCACGGCCTGCTCGGAATTCTCGTCGAGCGGCTTCATACCGTCGATCTCGTGCTTCGTCAGGGCGGCCTTGACCATGCGAATAGCGCTGAGGCGCGCTTCGTCACGGGCACGCATGGCGTCCACCAGGTCTTTCTGGATTCGGTCGAGGAGAGGCATTCCGTCTGTTATTCTAAACATATCAATCCGCCCCATGCACACGCGGCCGCGGCGGATGTGATATGAATCATTCCAGGGCGAGGGACGTCTCGCGCTGATGCCATCAAAAGAAGCAGGTCATCCATGAAGATACTGATTGCCGAACCTCTGGCCCCGGCTGGGGTCAAGCTCCTCCAGGAACAAGCGGGCTGGGACGTCGTCGTTTCCAATCCGAAAGAATACGCGCAGCACCTGGCGGATTGCGACGCGCTGCTGGTCCGCAGCGCGGTCAAGGTCAATGCCGAAGTGCTGGCCAAAGCGCCGAAGCTGAAGGTCATCGGCCGGGCAGGCGTGGGCGTCGACAACGTCGACCTGCAGGCCGCCACCGCCGCGGGCATTCTGGTGATGAATACGCCGGGCGGCAATTCCGTTTCGGTGGCCGAACACACCTTCGCGCTCATGCTGGCGCTGGCCCGCTCCATTCCCCAGGCCAGCGCGTCCACCAAGAGCGGCAAGTGGGAGAAGAAGAAGTTTCTGGGTAACGAGGTCCGCAGCAAGACGCTGGGCGTCCTCGGCCTGGGCAGCATCGGCCGTGAAGTAGTGCGCCGCGGCAAAGCCTTCGAGATGCGCGTGCTGGCCAGCGACCCGTACGTCAGCTCGCAGACCGCCACCAGCCTGGGCATCCAGTTGGTGGACATCGACAAGCTGTACGCCGAGAGCGACTACATCTCCCTGCACGTGGCGCTCACGCCCGAGACCAGGGGCATGCTGTCCACCGCCGCTTTCGACAAGATGAAGCCCGGCGTGCGCATCATCAACTGCGCGCGCGGGGAACTGATCGACGAGAAGGCGCTGAAGGTGGCCATGGATTCGGGCAGGGTGGCAGGCGCGGGGCTCGACGTATACGAGAAGGAGCCGCCCGTCGACGACCCGATTCTCACCATGGAGACGCTGGTGGCGACGCCGCACATTGGCGGATCCACCGAGGAAGCGCAGGAAATCGTGGGCGTCCGCATTGTGGAGCAGCTCGTCGAGTTCCTGAAGAACGGCGTGGCCATCAACGCCGTGAACATTCCCGCGCTCACCGCCGAGCAGTACCGCACGGTGGGTCCGTACGTGGAGCTGGCCGACCGCCTGGGCAGCTTCGCGGCGCACATCGCCATCGGCAATCCCAGCCGCGTGCGGCTCATCTACCACGGCAAGATCGCCGACCAGAAGACCGTGCTGATTCGCAACGCGGGCGTGGCCGGCGTGCTGAGCCGCTCCACGGCAGTGCGCACTAACACCGTGAATGCCATGCAGCTTGCCGACGACCGCGGCCTCAGCGTCGCGGAAGTGCACGAGCACCGCACCGATCACACCGACTCGGTACGGCTGGAGCTGGAAACCGACCACGGCATGGTGTCGGTGGAGGGCGCCGTCGTACTGGACCAGCCGAGGCTCATTCAGGTGGATGGCATCTATTGCGAAGCGCCGCTGGCCGGTCATCTGGTCTTCCTGCAGAACCAGGATGTGCCGGGCGTGATCGGTCACGTGGGCAAGGTTCTGGGGAACAACGGCGTCAACATCGCCACGTTCTCGCTGGGCCGCCGCTCCGCGCAGGGCGATGCGGTTTCGGTGATTGCCACCGATCAGTCCGTCTCCGAAGCGGTGCTGCAGGAACTGTTGAAGAATCCTGCGGTAAAGCGCGCGCGCACCGTGGAGTTTCTGCACGCGGCGGAGAAGGCCTCGGCGTAGTGGTCAGACACAGACTGAAGTCTGTGCCACCTTTGATTACAGGCTTGTCAGCACAGGGTGGCACAGGCTTCAGCCTGTGGGGTCAACTCGCTAACACATCCTCCAGCGCTGCCGCGGCGTTGAACAGTTCGAGGTCGCGCCAGGGCGCGGCAATGAGTTGCAGGCCGATAGGAAGGTCCGACTGTGTCTTTCCGCAGGGCATCGCCAGCGCCGGGAAGCCGATCACGTTCATCCCGCGCACCAGCCGCGTGGTGATCAGACGGATGTCGCCCGCTGCCTCAACCAGCGGCGCGGGCGTCGGCGTGGCCGGCGTCAGCAACAAATCGACGGTTTCCAGCAACCCCCGAAACGCAGCGATGAGTTCCCTGCGCAGCCGTTGCGCGTTCACGTAGGCGGTGGCGGGCAGCATCCGTCCCTGGTCGAGCAACGCCAGCACGTCTTCTCCGAAGTCCGCGCGCTGGCCGGCCCATGGTTCGAAGATGGCGGCCGCCTCCGCCAGCGTGATGGTGCGGCTCACCGCGTTGAGCAGATCCATGTCTGGCACCACAACGTGTTCGATGTGGGCGCCCGCGTGAATGCACGCTTCGGCGGCATGCTTCACCGCATGGCTCACCTCCGGATCGACATCGTCAAAGAAGAAGTTCTCCGGGACACCGATCATGAGCCCGGCCAGCGACGGCTCGTGCGCGATGTCGAAATCGCGCCCCGACATCCATGCCAGCGCGATCGCAGCGTCGCGAACCGTCGGCGCGAGTGGGCCCACGTGGTCCAGCGTCAGGCCCAGCGGCTGGATGCCATCGCGGCTGACCAGCCCGTAGGTCGGTTTCATGCCCACCACCCCGCAGAACGACGCTGGTATGCGCAGGGAGCCGCCCGTGTCGGTGCCGGTGGCCAGGAAACACATGCCGTCGGCCACCGCTGCGGCCGAACCTCCGCTCGATCCGCCGGCGATACGAGCCGGATCGTGCGGATTGCGGACGGGCCCGTAGTGCGGATTCACCGACGTGATTCCGTAGGCCAGCTCGTGCATGCCGGTCTTGCCGAGCACCACCGCGCCCGCCTGTTCCAGCCTCCAGACAATCTCCGCGTCCACCCTGGGCACATCGTCGGCAAAGATCTTCGAGCCTGAAGTGGTGCGTACACCACGCGTGGACACGTTGTCTTTGTGCGCGATGGGGATGCCGTGCAGGAATCCGCGCGGGCCCGCGCCGGCGAGTTCGCGGTCCATTTCTTCGGCGCGCTCGAGCGCAGCTTCGGCGGTGACGGTGAGGAAGGCGTTCAATTCGGGATTGCGGCGCTCAATGCGATCAAGACACGCGCGCGTGAGTTCCACCGAAGAGACCCGCCGGGCCACAATGGCCGCCGATGCTTCCTCGAGAGTCATTCGGCCTCCTCCTCGATCCGGGGCAAGTCGAGGTCGACCGCCATCGGCGCGTCCGGAGGCAGCTCCGCCGCGGCCCGCGCCAGTTCGGCGCGCAGTTGTTCCACAACATCGCTATCAGTCATGCCAGCGACATTCTACAATAGGACGACCGATGAGCACCCCTCCGCTCACCACCCTCAGCGACGAAGAGCGCATGTTCCGCGACGTCGTGCGCCGGTTCGCGCGCGAGCGCATTGGACCGCATGTCCGCGAAATGGACGAGGCCGGCATCTTCCGCAAAGACCTGCTGCGCGAGATGTTCGAGCTGGGCCTGATGGGCGTGGAGATTCCGGAGGAGTTCGGCGGCCAGGGCGGTTCGTTCTTCCTCGCGGTGCTGGCCATTGAGGCCATCGCGGAAGTGGATCCCTCGGCGGCGGTCATCGTCGACGTTCAGAACACCATCGTCAACAACGTTCTGCTGCGCTGGGGCACGGCCGAGCAGAAGGCGAAGTACCTGCCCCGGCTGGCGGCCGACACGGTGGGCGCGTTCGCACTGTCGGAGGCGGGCTCCGGATCCGATGCATTCGCGCTGACCACGCGCGCCGTCCGCGAGGGCGACTCGTTCCGCCTTAACGGCCGCAAGCTGTGGATCACCAACGCCGCCGAAGCCGGCCTCTACCTGGTGTTCGCCAACGCCAACCCGGAAGCGGGCCACCGCGGCATCACCTGCTTCATCGTGGAGCGCGACACCCCCGGCTTCCAGGTGGGAAAGAAAGAGGACAAGCTGGGCATCCGGGCTTCGTCCACCTGCGAGCTGATCATGGACGATTGCCTGGTGCCCGCGGCGAACGTGCTGGGCGAGTTGGGCAAGGGGTACAAGGTGGCCATCGAGACGTTGAACGAGGGCCGCATCGCCATCGGCGCCCAGATGGTGGGCCTGGCCCAGGGCGCTCTGGACCACGCCGTCGCCTATGCCCGCCAGCGCAAACAGTTCGGACAGGCCATCGCGGAGTTCCAGGGCGTGCAGTTCGAGCTGGCCCGCATGGCCACCGGCGCCGAGGCCGCGCGCCTGCTGGTCTACAACGCGGCGCGGATGCGCGATGCGGGCGTCCCGTTTGTCACCGAGGCCGCCATGGCCAAGCTGTACGCCTCTGAGGTGGCCGAGACCAACGCCTCCCGTGCCGTGGAAGTCTTTGGCGGCGTGGGGTTTACGAAGGACTACCCGGTGGAGAAGCTGTATCGGGACGCCAAGATCGGGCGCATCTACGAGGGCACCACGAACATGCAGATGCTGACCATCGCGAAGCAGTTGCTGGGGCGGTAACCGTGTTCTCGCAACCGTGTGGTCATGAACTTCGTCTACGAAGAGGAACCATGTCTTTTCCCGCGCGCGTGGCACTCGCTTCTGTCCTGCTCACCGGCCTGGCTCTTCCGGGCATCGCCGCAGACAGCACACAGCTCTCCCAGGATCAAGTCAACGACATCATCACGAGGTTCGCGGCCAAGGAATCGGAGTTCGCCAAAGCCCGCGAGAACTATACCTACCGGCAGTCGGTGAAGGTCCAGACGCTGGACGAATCCGGCCAGCCCGACGGCGGCAAGTACCAGATGGTGAGCGACATCATCTTTTCGCCGGAGGGCAAGCGCACCGAGCGGGTGGTGTACGCGCCCGTGAACACGCTGGAGCGGCTCATCCTCACTCCCGAGGACATGCAGGACCTTAAAGACGTGCAGCCGTTCGTGCTGACCTCGGAGGACGTTCCGGAGTACAACATCCGCTACCTGGGTCATGAGCAGGTGGACGAAGTGCCCTGCTATGTGTTCGCGGTGAAGCCGAAGCAGATGAATCCCGCCAAACGGTACTTCGAAGGACAGGTCTGGGTGGACGACAAGGACCTGCAGATCGTAAAGACCTACGGGCGCGGCGTGGGCAATTCGAAGAACGCCAAAGGCCAGCAATTCCCGAAGTTCGAGACATACCGCGAGCAGGTGGACGGCCGGTACTGGTTCCCCACCTACACCTATGCGAACGACACGCTGAACTTCCCCGAGGGTCCGCTGCGCATGAAGATGGTCATGAAGTACGAGGACTACAAGCAGTTCAAGAGCGACGTGAACATCAAGTACAGCGACGTCGGGACGCAGCCCGAAGGCAAGACCGCGGAACCGGAGAAGCTGGCGCCGGCGTTGGACCCGAAGGGCAGGAAGTAGGCGGAACCTGCGCCACCCTTAAGATGTCTGTATGCACTCCAGCATCACGAAGCCTTGAGAAAAGGACCACAGCCCGATGCTACTTTGGCGCCGGGTCTCCGTGCTCGACGTAGTTCTTCAGCCGCGTGAATTGCTCGCCGAGCACCATGTCCACCGGCGCGGCCCAGGTGTTCAGACCCGCCGGAAGGTAGCCGCCCACCGCGTAGGTGACCTCCAGCTTCGTTCCGCCATCGGCCGGCGAGAGCTTGATTTGCATGCTGCCCGTCGCCGCCACCGATTGCAGCGGGCCGAGACCGCCGCTCAGCACCAACGCCTTGCCGGGCGCGGCGAAGATCACCTCCATGTGGCGAACGGCGCCGCCGTTAGGAAGCGTCTCGCAGAAGCATCCCATCGCCTTATCCTGGATGCTGAGATTGTGCGCGTCGCCGGAGAAGGTGTGCGCGGAATTCCACCAGTCGCCCACCTTGTGCACCAGCCGGTCGTAGACCACCGCGGGCGCCGCTTGTACGGTGAGCGTGGTCTTCGCCGTGAACCCGCCCGCCGACGAATCAACCACCTCGGCGCTCGCGCAACCCGGCGCGAACGAGAAAACCACCGCTGCCAGAACCGCATGTCCGCTCAAAGCCATAGACCCACTATGCCAGAGGTGTGGACATGCGGCGCCAGCCGCGTTCCGGGACTACTTCCATTCCCAGATCTGCGAGTGCGTGTTGCCTTCCGCGTCCACTTCGAATTCGAATACGCCGGCGATGGTATTGAGGCGCGCCAGGCAGCCCCGGCAGGCCGCCGCGCCCCCGGCCAGGAAGCGGCCGGCACCGATCCCCTTCCAGGTCACGATGTCTCCGTCCAGGCTTCCGTCCGGCTTGTTGGAGAGGTCCTCAAAGGAGACCTCCACCTTGGAATTGGGGTTGGGTCTCCAGAACCCGTCTCCCCGTCCGCTTGCCGCGACCTTCCGCGATTAGTTCACCCAGCATCGTAGTCTCTCCTCGTGAGTTGTATACGAGTGCGATGCGGGTTCGGACGAGCCGGATCGGAATTCAGGTGACTTTGGCCCTGGCCCGGTCCATGTATTTCATCTCCACAAGGTTCAGCCGGATGGAGTCGCCGGTTTTGACGAACGGCGGCACCATGATCTCCACCCCGTTGGCGAGCCGCGCCGGTTTCCACGTGCTGTCCTGCTGGCTGTGCAGCGGCGGCGCAGTGTCCGCGATGGACACTTCGAGGATGTCCGGGAACACCACGCTGACCGCGCGGCCCTCGATATACTCGACGGGAAGGCTCATCCCCGCTTCCAGAAACTTCGCCTGGGGGCCGATCACCGCGGCGGGCAAATCGACCTGCTCATAGCTCTCGGCGTTCATGAAACAGCACTGGCCGCCGTTCTCGTAGAGAAAGTCGAGTGTTTGCCGTTCCACGGTCAGCTCCTCGATCTTCAGCTCTGCCCGGAAACTGTGCTCCCACAGCGTTCCGGTCTCGAGGTTGCGAAGGCGGACGTGATTGGCGCCGCCCATCTTGCCCTGTCCGGGATGGTAGTCGGCGGCCAGCACCTTGTACGGCTGATGCTCGTAGCGAATGGCCAGCCCGGCACGAAGTTGCGAGGCGGTGATCATCTACGTCTCCGGTTCCTTGTTCTCTTCCGGCCTCGGTGGCCTGGCCGGTTTCGGAACGCCGCGGATGGAAGACCGGCGCGGGCCTTCGGGGTGGTGCGCCGGCACGGTGGGGAGTGGGTGCCTGTTCCGTCCCGTGACCCAGGTCCGGATCACGTGAGGATGACGTGGTTTGTCCATGATCTTCCTCCTGCCGGGTCCAGTTTACTGCGGAAGGCGGTCCGTGGGAAGTGGGGGACATGCTTGACGCGATATGCCTTATACATGCATACTTATGCATATGAGAACGACGCTGATCATCGACGATTCCTTGCTCGATCGGGCCAGGCAACTGTCCGGAATTCCTGAAAAGACCGCGTTGGTACGGGCCGGTCTGGAGGCACTGATCGCCCGCGAGGCCGCAAAGCGTCTGGCCGCACTGGGCGGCTCCGAGCCCAAACTGCGCTCTGTTCCGAGGCGGCGTACCGAGGCCGGGTGATGGTACTCGTCGATACATCCGTCTGGATCGACCACTTTCGCAGGAACTCGCCCGCGCTCGCCGAACTCCTCGACGAAGCCACGGTGCTCACGCATCCATTCGTGCTGGGCGAACTGGCGTGCGGCACCATGAAGAATCGGGACGCCGTTCTGAGCAGTCTGGAGGCGCTGCCCGTCGCGGTGCCGGCCACCCACGGAGAGACCTTGCGACTGATCGAGGATCACCGGCTCTGGGGACGAGGCATCGGCTGGGTGGACGCGCATCTTCTCGCGTCGGCGCTGCTATCCAACTGCGCTCTCTGGACACTCGACGAGAAGCTCGATCGAACCGCGAGCGCGGCAGGGGTGAAACGATATCAAAGCGCGTGAGCGCTGCCGTTACGGATTGGGCAGTGCCGACACGCGCGCCACCTTGCCCTTCAGCGCCTCGTCCACCGAAACGTGGTTGGCCTCCAGCGTTTCACCCAGCACCTGGTCCAGCGCCACGCGCGCGCGGCTGTAGCTGGCCAGAGCGGCAACTTCGGCGGTCCGCGAGTCGGCCAGCGCCCGCTGGGCCGTGATCAGATCGTTCAGCGTCGAGCCGCCCAGAGTGAACTTCTGCTGTTCCTTCTCCAGCAACTGCTCCTGCAGGGCGCGCGTGTCCACCGCCGCCGAATACCGCGCCCGCGCCTGCCGCAGACCCACCATCTGATTCGAGATATCCACCACCAGTTGATTCCGGTCCCGATGCGCGGCGAGCTGGCTCTGGCGCAACTGCAACTGATCGATGCCGTAGTCGCCCTGGCTGACGCGGTTGAAGATGGAAACGGCAATCTCGCCTCCGGCCGCCTCATTGGAATAATCGCGTCGGAAGATCTGCCCCAGCGCGGTTCCCAGACCGCCCAGGAACTGCGGACTCGGCTGCAACCCGGACTCCGGATTGGCCGATCCCGCCAGACCGCTGTTCCAGGTGGCCGCAGCCACCTGCACATTCGGCAGGAGGCCGTTGGCGGTGCCCAGCGCGGAGATCTCCGCGCTCTCCTCATTCAGTCTGGTCACCGCGAAGTCGGGCCGCTTCGCCAGCGCCCGCGTCACCAGATCGCGCAAAGGCGGCAACTCGTCGCTGGCCGGAATCTGAATGGAGTCCAGCGGAACAATCTCGGCGGCGTCCAGCAGCGGATCTTCCACTCCGTTGCGGCTGATGGTGTCCTTCAGCAGGGTCTCCTGCTGCCGCACGGTTGCCTGGGAGATGATCAGCTCGCGCTTGCGCGTGGCCACCTCCGATTCAACGCGGTAGACTTCCACTCGCGCCAGCACGCCTAACTGGATCTGCTGCTTCGTGTCGTCCAGGAACTTCTGCGCGACATCGAGGGCGTGTTGTTTCGCCTTCACGTCTTCCTGGTCGCTCACCAGACCCCAATAGAGATTGAGCACGCCGGCCACCAGATTGAGCAATTGCGAGCGGAACGTGAAATCGGCCGCCGCGGCATTATTCCGGGCCACGCGAATGAAGCGGCTGTTGACGGCCCGGCCGAACCCACGCATCAAAGAATGTTGAATGTAGAACTGGACGCTCGGCGCTACCGAAGGATTGAGGACGTCACTGGGCGCGTTCTCCTTCAGATACGAGTCGCTGGCCGAGAGCGTCGCGAACCCGCCCGTCAGCAGGCCCTCCTGCAGCGAGGTGTTGTAGATGTGACTTACGTTGACCAGCGCGTCGGTCTGGCTCTGCACGGCGTTCACCTGCGGGCTGGTCTGGTGTGAGAACAGAGTGGTGTTCCGGAGGACCGGATCCAGGTTCGCGGTCACCGGTCCAATCTGCGAAACCGTCGCGCCGCCGCCGCTGCTGCTGCCGCCACCGCCACCGCCCCCGACTCCGGCGCTGCGCTGGCTGCCCGAAACGCCCTGGCCACTGGCAGTCTGTCCCACCTGCGAATTGCCGCTGGTAACGCCGCGCAGCACGCCGCCCGCGTCCGCGCGCTCTACCGCCCAGCCGGCAACGGTGGGGCCGTAGCGATCCACCTCCAGGCCGAGGTTGTTTTCTATGGCCAGAGCGATGGCGTCCTGCACCGTCAGGTATAGCTTGCCCGCGCGAATCAGGCTGCGCAGGCGGTCCGAGTTCGTCATCCGCGAAGCGGCGACGGTGGCGGCCATCCACGGGCGCACCAGCACCGGCGCGGTGGGCCTCTCGACCACGATCGCCGAATCCTGCGCGTTGGCAAGAAGGCAGAAGGCTGCGAGGAAGGCCACGCCCGACCGCCAAATCGACCGGTACATCACTTGCCCTCCGGTATGGACGACTGCCGCGCAACCCGGCCCGATGCAGCCTCCGCCATGGAGATACCGTTCACCTCCAGCGTTTGTCCCACTGCCTCGTCGAAGGCGGTCCTTGCATGCGTGTAATTGGCCATGGCCTGTGTCTCGGCACTCTGATCGTTCGCCAGGTCCCGTTGCGCCTGCACCACCAGCGGGATGGTGGATTGTCCGAACTTGAAGCGGTTCTGCTCGGCTTCGAGCGTCTGCTGGGCCAGCGCGCGCGTCGCCACCGCAGCCTCGTATCGCGCGCGCGCCTGCTGCAACCCGATCACCGCGTTCTTCACGTCCACGCGAACCTGGCTGATGCTCCGCTGCAACTGCAGTTCGCTCTGCCGCAGCGCGAGTTGATCGGTAACATAGTCGGCTTGCGCGGCGCGGTTACGGAATGGAATGTTTAACGAGAAACCGACCGTGTAGTCTGGGAAATTCCGGCGGAAGATCTGCGCCAGAAAGTTCCCGTAGCCGCCAATGAAGTAGGGGTCCACCGGGCCGCTGGAACCGTTGTAGATGGAGCTCACCGGCCCGCTCAGCGCGTGGTTGGTGAACTCCGCGAAGGCCTGCAGCACCGGCTGCAGAGCGTTCCTGCTGCCGCCCAGGTTCACCAGGCTGCTCTGGATGTTGATCCTGGTCTGTTCAATCTCCGGCCGGCTGGCGAGCGCTGCCTGAATCAGCTCCGCGGTGGGCTTCAGGTCCTCCTTCTCCGGCACCTGAATGCGATCGAGAGGAATAATGTGCACATCGTCCAGCCAGGGACTGGCGATGCCGTTCCGGCTGAGCGAGTTCTTCAGGATGGTCTCCTGCTGGGCCACGTTGGTCTGCGAAATGAGCAGATCCTCCTTCCTCTGGGAAACCTCGGCCGCCGCGCGGGTCACTTCGATGGCTGGCAGCGTCCCCAGCTTCACCTGGTTCCTGTTGTCGTCGTAGAGCTTCTGCGCGATCTCGAGCGCCTGCTGCTTGATGCGCATGTCTTCGTTGAAGCTCACCAGATCCCAGTAGAGATTCAGGATGGCGGAGGTGGTGGTGATCACCTGCCGCTTCAATTGCAGGTCGGTCACCTTCATGTTGTTCTTCGCCACGCGAATGTTGCGGTTGTTCACCCCGATGGATCGCCCCTGCAGCAGGTTCTGCGTGATGTACAGATCCAGGTTGCCGCTGTTATAGGGACTAAGCGAAAAATCCGGGCTGTTGAAGATGTTGCGAAAGCTGCTGAACGTCAGTTGGTAGTTGGTGCCCGTGACGAAGGACTGCCCATACCCGAACTGATACACCCGGCTGTCGTTGGTGAGCGGGTTGACCCCGGTCAGGTAGATGTTGCTCTGCGGCGTGGTGGAATGCTGGAAGTTCGCATAGGCGAACAGGTACGGGTCGAGGCTCGGCGGCGTCGGACCAAGCTGAATCACAATGCCGCCTCCCGAGCCGACTCCGCCCCCCTCGGCGAGTCCCACGTTGTTCACGCTCACGCCGGCCAGGCTGACACTCACCGGCCCGGGGTTGATGGGCATGCCCACGCTGCGCAGGAATCCGCCGCCCTGGGCGCGCCGTAAAACCTCGCGCGCGAGAAACGGCCCGTAGCGCTGAATGGCGATGTCGACGTTGTTCTCCAGCACCGCCGCGATCACGTCCTGCGACGAGAGATACAGATTGCCCGCGCGAACCAGCGTCTCCAGGCGCGGCGAGTTGGAGAGCTTCACCGGCGACACCACCCGCTTCTGAATGTGGAAGGGCCGCATCAGCGGGCCGACAACCGGCGCACCCGCAGGCTCCTCAATAGAGATCTCCGGGGTTTGCGCGAAACCGGCGGAGGCGAGAGTGGTCAGGATGACAGCAGAGATGATCTTCATGGGAGGTCGCAAACCGGAAAAGGTGCAATTCCCCTTCCACTTGGCACTATTTCGGGGACGTACACCTCAATCCCCAATTACCCGCCTTCCTGCAGGCAGGTGGAGCCAATCCGCGCCCCGCTAATTGGGGATTGAGGTGTACGTCCCCGAAATAGACGCGCTAGCGGCCCCGGCGCTGTCCGATTTCGCCACCAACTGTCCGATTCCGGGAGCGGCGGCGATACTGCTCCACCGCGCGGTTGTGGGCCGCCAGATCCACGGAGAACTGGTGCCCCCCCGAACCGTCCGGCTTCGCCACAAAATACAGGTAGTTCGTATCGGCCGGATGGAGGGCCGCCCGCAGCGATGCCACGCCGGGGTTGGCAATGGGTCCCGGCGGCAGCCCCACATGCGTGTAAGTGTTGTACGTGTTCGCGCTGGCCAGATCGGACCGGTGAATGACGCCGCGATAGCGCCGGTCCAGCAGGGCCGCGTAGATGGTGGTGGGATCGCAGTCCAGCGCCATACCGAGGTTCAGCCGGTTGTAGTAGACCGAAGCCACCTCGGGCCGCTCGCCGGCCACCGCGGTCTCCTTCTCCACGATGGAAGCCAGGGTGACCACGCGGCTCACCTCGACGCCCGCCGGCGGATCGAGCAAACGCCACTGGCGCCGGAACTCGTCGGTCATCATGCGGCAGAGCTGATGGATGCCGGTGTGGCGCGTCACCTGGTAAGTGGAGGGGAACAGGTAACCCTCCAGCGTGGGCGCCGCGGGCGCCAGATCGCGAATCGACGCCGGGTTGTGGGCGGCCTGCAGGAAGTCGCTGCCGCTCAGGAAGCCCAGGCGGTCCACTTCGGCGGCGATGTCGAAGACGTTGCTGCCCTCCGGAATGGTCAGCTCGTAGTAGAAGACGTCGCCGCGCACAATCCGGTCGAAGACATGCCAGGCCGAATCGGGCTGCGAGAAACGGTATTCGCCGGCCTGCAGTTTCGCCGAGGGCCGCAACAGGCGTACCGCCAGGAACTGCCAAAAGAAGCGCAGGACACCCGCGCGCGCCAGTTCCGAGGCGATAGCCCGGGTGCCGGTTCCCTTCTCTATGTCCACAACCGCGGAATCCGCAAACCCTTCGAACGGCGTGGACAACGACCACGCAACGCCGCCGGCCGCCAGCAGAGCCAGCGCGACCGCGGCCAGCAACAATCGGACGATGCACCCGCCCCGCCGACGACGATGCTTCATATGCGGCGCGAGTCGAGATAATCCTGCAGGAGGAGGACCGCGGAGAGCATGTCGACAGACCGGACGCGCTCTTCGCGCAAATGCACGCCGCCTTCCCGCAGCACGCGCTCGGCCTGCACCGTGGTGAGCCGCTCGTCGCGGAACTCCACCGGCACGCCCGTGGCCTTGCCGAGGCGCTCCGCGAAATCGCGCGTGTATTCGGTCTGCCGGCCTTCGTGCCCGCTCATGTGCAGCGGCTTACCCATCAGGATCAGGGACACGCCTTTCTCGGAAATGAGTTCCGCCAGCTCGGCCAGGTCGGCGCGGATGCTGGCGCGCTGGAGCGTCCGGAGGCCCTGCGCGGTGATGCCCAGCGGATCGCTGAGCGCCAGCCCGATGCGCTTCTTCCCCAGATCCAGCGCCAGAACGCGGGCAACGTGCTCCAAAGCGCGGTTTCGATTGCTGTCCTCCACGATTCCATTCCATTATAAGAGCAGGTGTTTTCAGCGCGGCCGGCTACGCCATGTCAGCTCTGATTCCCAATCTTCCAACCCGCAAGCCGTCCAGCCCGTCCGTGGCCATCCTGGCCGCCGCGGCCTGCATCGCGCTGCTCTACTACGGCCGCATCTTCTGCATCACCATGGTGATCTCCACCATCATCGCCTTCCTGCTGGACCCGGTGGTGACGCTGTTCGTGCGCCTGCGCCTGCCCCGGCCGCTGTCCAGCCTGGTGGTCTGTTGCATTGCGCTGGCCATGCTGTATCTCATCGGACTGGGTGCCTGGACGCAACTGGCCGGCCTGGTGGAGGACCTGCCCAACTACAGCGGCCGCATCGACGCCATCGCCGATGCGGTGGCCACGAAGATGGATCAGGTGGAGAAGAACACCATCCAGGTGATTGTGCCCAGGCGATTTCGCGAAGAGCCGTTGCCCACACCCTCGTCCGCCACGTCAGCCCTCACCAATATCGTGCGGGGACGCAAACGTCCGCCCGCCACGGTCACACCGGCGCCCGCGATCCCCGAGGTTCGTATTCGCCCGGAGCCCAAGCCGCTGTTTTCGTTCCTCTACAGCTATGTGCGCTCCATCTACGATTTCGTGCTGATGGCGAGTTTTGTGCCGTTCGTGGTGTATTTCATGTTGAGCTGGCGCGATCATCTGCGGCGCAGCTTCCTGTACCTGTTCAGCGGCGCGGACCGCCAGATGGCGCACAAGACCTGGGAGAGCATCGCCGACGCCACGCGCACCTACATGATCGGGAACTTCATGCTGGGCGTGATTCTCGCGGTGGTGAGCGCGGGCTTCTTCCTGACCATTCGCATGCCCTACTGGCTGCTGGTGGGCGCATTGAGCGGGTTCCTGAGCCTGGTGCCATACGTGGGCCTGCCTCTGGCCATTTTGCCCGCGTTCGCCGCCGGGCTCACCGTGTACGACAACCCGGCCATCTACGTGCTGATCGTGGTGGTGATTGCGGCGGTGCACCTGCTGGCGGTGAATCTGCTGTATCCGAAGGTGGTGGGCTCGCGGTTGCACCTGAATCCGTTGGTGGTAACCGTGGCGCTGATGTTCTGGGGCACGTTATGGGGCGCCATCGGACTGGTCCTGGCGGTGCCGATTGTGGCTGGCGTCAAGGCCGCCTGCGACCACATCGACGGCCTCGAAGCCTACGGGAAGTTCCTGGGGGATTAGGCGCGCGTCACGCCCGGAAGACCGGCTCGAGAGAAGAGATCCTGGCCTTCAGTCCCGTCAGTTCGGCCGCGCTCAACGCAGGCAGCGGCGCCGAAACAAGCTCCATTGCCAGGTCAAAGATGCGTTCGTCACCAGGCGGCACGGCGGCAGTGATCTCCTGGTTCAAGGTGAATCGCAGCGCCAGGCGAGCCATCTCGCGATCGTCGATCGGTTGATACCAGCACTTCGGATACTTGCGATCGCTCTCTTTCATTTCCGCGGGCCACTTGCCAAACGCGAGAGCCTTCAACGCCATGCGAGCCATGCCTTTCGATTTCGCCCTGGCCAGGATCTGTGGGCCGAAGCCGCCGTTCTCCCAGGCGTTGACATTCACCGGGAACAGCACGCTGTCCAGTTCGAGCGCGTCCATCAGACGGAGAGCGGCCGGCGCATGATGCGCGGAAAAACCGAGATGCCGGACCTTGCCCTCCTTCCTGGCCGCAAAGAACGTCTCCGCGGCGCCCGCTGGCGCGAGAATCTTATCGACATCGTCCATCGAGCCGACGGCGTGAAACTGGTAGAGGTCCACATGATCGGTGTGGAAACGCTGCAGCGTGCGCTCCAACTCCTCGCGTGCACCCTTCGCGTCGCGAGCCATCGTCTTTTCCGCAAGGAATACCTTGCCGCGATATGGCCGCAACGCTTCGCCGAGTTTGATTTCCGCCTCCCCATCGAAGTACGACGGGGCGCAATCGAAGTAGTTCACGCCCCGGTCGTACGCTCCGGCGACGCGGCGCGAGCCCTCCTCCTGCGAAAGGCCACAAACCACGATGCCGCCGAAGGCGATGATCGAGAGGTCGATTCCGTTCTTGTAAGGGCGGCGTGGCAAAGGCGCCCCCGAACCGTATGCGGCGGTGGCCGTCACAGCGGCGGCAGCGCCAAGAAACTCGCGGCGATCCATAAGTCGGTTCCTCTTTGGCATATTATAGTGCGCAGAAACCTGGTACACGACCGGAAGGCAGCATGGGTTCAGGGCCGACAGCGATGGTGTGCAGCTCGGCGGGCTCGGCGCATTATTCGGTGTGCTATGGAAACCGCTTGCTGACGCGCGCGGCTCGGAACTGAGCCGTGACCGTAAGGGAGCGGTCTCCCGTAAGAGCACACCATCACGCGGTCAAAGACCTAGTCAGCACCCATTACGCCGCTGGGTGTATACTTACCTGAACCCCGGGAGCCCAAAAGGGAGATCCCGGTTGAAAGGGGGCCTTCCGTGCCCAGTTACCTGTTCCAGGTGTCCTATAGCGCCGAAGCTTGGGCCGCCATGATCAAGCGCCCGCAGGACCGCGTAGAGGCAGTGCGCAAAGCGGTTGAGAAACTCGGGGGCAAAGTCGGAGCGTTCTGGCTGGCTTTTGGAGACTACGACCTTGTCGGAATCCTCGATATGCCGGACAATGTCAACGCCGCGGCGTTCTCATTCGCCGTCGCAGCAGGCGGAGCCTGTAAGAATGTGAAGACCACTCCCCTGCTCAGCATCGCGGAAGGATTGGCAGCGATGAAGAAGGCCGGGAAATCGGCGTACAAGCCGGTCACCCGGAAGTAGCCGGTCGCCGACTGTCTGTGGCCGCCACCTGCCGGGCGGAGTGCCTCGCCAACCGGATTGGCACGACGCGGATCCGGAGGCTTGAGCTGCAGGGAAACCGGCTGCTTCTGCGGAAGGTGGAAGACAGATTGGTTTGGGAGCGGCTGAAGTGAACTTGCCGGAACGGCGCTCCAGGATGAGAGTCCTGGAGAACTACCCAGCTGTGGACGCGCACCAACGTGGTGCTCGACTATGCAGGCGCACGAGCCGCCGATTTCTCCGGGCCGCGGCGCAGGCAGCTTCTGAATCTCGTCGACCTCTACGTTGGCAACATCGACGACGGCCATGCCCGCGTCAGGATGGACGAGGTCGGGCGGCAGCTTGATCGCACCTGGTTCGCCTGGATCGGCGACTCGGATTCATCGGGCGTCTACTACTATCGCGTCCACAACCCGGTGATCCTGATTGAACTCGATCACCAGCGCCCCGCGAACCTTGCGCGATTCGCCGCGGACCCCGGATTGCCGACGAGGCAGCACATTCACTGCGTGGTACGCACGCCAAACGGCAACGATTATGGAAAGAACCTGCTCCGCCAGCAGCAGTCACACGCGCACGGGTAACTCAGCTCTCCCGCGGGAACAGCAGCCGGCTTCTTCGGTTCGACCGTCCGGACCAGCAGCCGAAATAGCGCACTTCGTGGCGCGATTGCACAACCCCGATGAGGAACGTCCGCCCGAAGTATTCCACGATCAACCGCGCGTTGGACGGCAGAATGGGTTCGAGGTCGACGGCAATGGTGTGCAACTCGGCAGGCACGAACCGCTTGCGGAAGTTGCGATACTCCACGCGTTTCCAGTTGGTGGCCATGGCCGACGCCAGAAAGTAGCACCACAACAACGCGCCACCCACGGCGCTGAGCGCGACGGCCATCTCAATGATGGTGCTCTTCTCCCACACGCCGATGCGCGACAGCAGCGCCACCAGACAAGCCAGCAGAACCAGCGAAATCCGGAACCAGCCCAGTCTCTTGAACAACGCCAAAAACCAACTGTAGTGCCGGGCGACGAAGCGGCCAAAGAAGCCGAGAGACCGCGCCCATGTTTGCTGCACCTCGATTCTGTAGCGTTCGGCTTCCTCGAAGTCCATGAACCGGACCCAGGCGAGCACAGGATCCACTTCGACCATACGCCATTATGCGGCGTTCTCCCGTGCGATTCCAGAGCCGAATTCGTCATCGCATTGACACATCTGTAGTCGAGCCAGCTCTCGAGATGGTCACGATTCCTGAAGACCCGCCGTTGGCGGTCGCCACTCAGAAGTGTCTTCGATGGCAGATACAGCGACGATACGGCGGCGTTTCGCAAACAGGTGACGTTGTGTTGACGATGGCCGGACCGAACCCGGCTTCTCGTTCCTGATCCGAACACCGACTGCGCGAGTGACCGAGCAGCAAGGTCAGGTCCGTTAGCGTCCGTGCTACTCAGCCCTCAGCGCAGCCATGGGAGAAATGGATGCAGCCAGACCGGCCGGAATCATGGCCGCGGCCACGGCGCAAATCGCGAGCGCACCCGCGGCCAGCAGCAGAGCAGGCGGGTCCCAGAAAGAAACGTCGTATAGCTGGTTTGAGATCAGGCGGCCGGCGCCGATGGCCAGCGGGATTCCCAGCGCAAGCCCCGCCGCGACGCGAATCAAAGCTCCACGAAGTACGTATCGGACTACCGTCGCGCGGTCAGCGCCCAGGGCCATGCGGATTCCGATCTCATTCGTGCGTCGCGCTACCGTGTAGGCAGTCACCCCGTAAAGTCCAACCGCAGCCAGCAACAGAGCGACTATCCCGAACAGTCCGGCAAGGCTGGCAACCGCGCGCTCCTGATCGAAGGTGCGTTCGACTTGTTGTCCCATCGTCCGCACGCTGTTGATTGTCAGATTCGGATCGGTCCCTGCCAGGAGCCGGGTGAGCAGCGGCTCCAGTGCGCCAGGCGGCGCATTCGTCACAAGCATCAGTCCGCCAATGAAATGGGACCGCAACTCAACTCGCGCCATTAGATCCTTATAGGGGACGTTTTGCGCGAGCGGAACGTAGAACATCGGACGTGCCGGACTGCGCAAGCCCCAACCGGCGAACTTTGCGTCGCGCACTATACCCACGATGCGAAATGTGCCGGCGTTCTGCGGCAAATCGAGACCGAAGTACTGCCCGAGTGGATCTTCGTCGTTCCTGAAAAAGCGCTTCACGAAAGCTTCGTTGACAATCGCAACCGGCTCCGTCGTTTCGTTGTCGCTGCGGGCGAAGTATCGGCCGTGGACGAGGTTCACACCCAGGTTCTGAAGATAGTGGGCGCTCACCCGGTCCCAGGATGCGCCCCCCTCCTCGCTCATTTTGGGCGCCGGATGGCCGGACACCAGAATGAGTTCTCCCCAGTTATTCGTCAGCGGGTTGTATAACGCGAGGCCCGATCCTCTCACGCCAGGCAAACGGTCCATGCCCTCTTCGATCTGCCGATAAAGCGATGCCAGTTGCGGCAGCGTGTAGGTGGCCGGAGGCGGGTTCAGAGAAACCACCACGCGGCCTTCCGTCAGGAACCCGAAATTCTGGTGCTCGAGTTTATTGAGGCTTCGCGCCAGCATGGTGGAGCCCGCCACCAACACGATGGACAGAGCCGCCTGGACGACGAGCAGCGCCTGACGCGCAAAGGAAGAGCGATCGCTCGTACTCCGGCCCGCCCCGCGTAGCGCTTCCACCGGATCCGTTCGGGTGGCAAGCCAGGCTGGGGCCGAGCCAAAAATGATACCGGTCAACAGGGCTACCACGAACGCGAACGCGAGAACGATGGGCGACGGCAGAGTGCTGATGGGCAGGAAGTGTGAACCGCGAAATGCCAAAGCCAGCAGCAGGCGCCCCGCAAGTACCGCCACTACGAGCCCCGCGATTCCGCCGGCCATTGCCAGCACAATCGCCTCCCCGAGCGCTTGCCCTATGATCTGGCGCCTGCTGGCCCCCACCGCCAGGCGCAGTGCGATTTGCCCGCGGCGCGCCACCGCGCGGGCCAGCAGCAGGTTGGCTACGTTGGCACAGGCGATCAGCAGGACCATGCCGCAAACACCAAGCAGGATCTGGAGACTGCGACCGTACTCCTCTTTCATTTCGGCTACTCCCGCGCCTGCCGGAACTACGTTGATCGTTTGCCTGGGGAGCATGCGAATCACGTCCGGCATCCAGTTGGCGGGATAGCCCGAGTCGTGCTGCATCCATTGCCGCAGCACGCCGGTCAACCGGGGCGCCATGCCGGCTATGGACGCGCCGGGACGCAGACGGCCGATCACTCGCAACCATGCCCCGACTGACTGATGAAGCAACGCGCCATCGCCGGCGATCATCGGCTCCTGGTGCAGGGGAATCCAGATGTCGGGCGGATCGCCGCGCAGTGTTTCCCCGAAAAAGCCCGGCGGAGTTACACCGATCACAGTAAACGGACGTCCCTCCACAACGAAAGTGGAGCCCACTACGGAAGGATCTGCTGCATATTCGGCCTGCCATGCCTGGTGGCTCATCACGACAACCGGCGGAGCGGACGGCTTGTCGTCATCCCGGGAGAGCACGCGGCCGCCGAACGCCTTCACGCCAAGTGTCGAAAAGTAGTTGCCCGTCACGTACTCCGAGCGCAGCGGCCTCGCAGCGACGGCGCTTCCTTGCCGCCTCACGCTCAACCGGTTCCCCCCAGCCTGGAATGCGGCCACTTCTTCGAATTCCGGGGCCTCTGCCTTCAGCCTCTCGTAGAGTGGCAAGGAGAACATTCCCCAACGGTCCTGCGGACCCCCTTCCACGCAGCAATCGTCGCCGTCCCCGACGCGAAACAGCAGCCCGGGATCCGAAACCGGCAGGGACCGCAGCATCACCGCGTGGATCATGGTGAAGATTGCCGTGGTTCCCCCGATTCCCAGTGCCAGTGTCGCCGTGGCCGCCGCCGTGAACACCGGCGCCATCCGCAACTGCCGCAAGGTGTACCGAAGAGTGCTGAGCATGAATGGGGCTCCTTACCTTATTACGAACGTCGGTCGGCCGGGTTTCCCGGAACCTGCAAATTGTTCGGCTGGTGCCGTTCCCGACCCCCTTCCCCGTACCTGCCGGGCGAACACTTCTCAAAGTTGCCATCCCCAGGGATGCCGGGGCTGGTCGGCGCCACTTTCCCGAGAAGATGCGAACTATCGTTCGCGCTGAAGCGTATCTCCGATCGGGGCGCGAGGGCCATTGTGCTCCGAGCGCGCGAGCGGTTGTGCTCGCAGCGCGGAGGACCTATGAAGCGGATTGCGATTGCTACTCTGTTCGGCCTGGTTGCAGGCGTGATTTGTGCAACCGTGATATTCTCTGGCGGCATACTGAAGCTCACGTCTGTTTCTTTGGCGTGGGTCTTGTTAAACAGGGCAGTGATGGGCTTTGTCATTGGGGCGTCCGGACTGAGACTGCATTGGGCCTGGAACGGCATCGTCATGGGGCTGGTGGTCGGTTCGATCTTCTCCTGGTTCCTTTTCATGAACCTGGGAGTAGGCACGCTCACGTTGGTCAACCCCGTTGGCAATGCGGCATTCGGGTTGATAATCGAGTTCTTCACCACAGTTGTTTTCAAGCAGCCCGCGCTTGCGCCGTCGCGGGCAATGGGACGGGCCGCATCGGGCGCAGGCTTGTGACGATGTGACGGGTGCCGGTAGAAGCCTGTGGCGAACGCCAACACGATGATCGGGAACCTGCGGAAGTATAAACGGCTTTAGAGCCAGAACACCAGCGGCTCGTGCCTAACCGGCATCCTGGTCTATTTCGATGCGCCGGCGCCACTCAATTGCATCCCGAATTGCTCTGCGAGCGAGAGTCGGTCGGCATTCGCCCAGTTCTCACGGATTTTGCCATCAACCACCCGGTAAATATTCGAGTAGACTATGCTGACTTTCTTTCCATCCACGCGAGTTCCCCGAAAATTCCCCGTATAGACGCCACTCCAGGTCGAACGCACCGCTACCAGATCGCCTTCGGCGAGCATCACGTCAATTGACATCTTGCGTTGCGCCAATGACGCACACATCGGGCAGGATGCCTGGAGCGAAGCATAGGGACCGCCCTGGCGGATGGTAGTGCCTGCAGGAGTGTGCCACGGACCTTCGGGATCAAAAAGTTCGTTGAGCGTCGCAACGTCGCCCTGCTCAAAGGCAGCAAACGCCCGGCGAACGACGGCCTTGTTCGCCTCAGCCGACGAGGCCTGCGGTCCTGGGTCCTCTGCCCACGCAGCGAGCGGCGAAATCAGTAAAACAGTGAGAACGAGTTTGCGCATTCACAGCCAACCTTGGTACAGGATACACGGAAGTGATCGGCAGTTGGTTGCATGGCTACTTAAGCTGTAGCGATGCAACGCCGCAGTTGTTGAGGTTCAGCACTGCCAGCGTGTTGGGCCGCGTCCTGGAAGGCGCATCGAGCCTCTCGACGCTGCCCCCACAAACCGGCGTAGCTTGCGCGGCCACGAATCCCCGCCGCATCGGTTGTCACCGCCCATGCCCCGTGGTAACGTCAGATTCATACAACATCTTGAAAGGAGGGCACGACCGATGACCCGCAATAAGTACGTTTCTTGTTTCCTCGTGCTTGCTCTTGCCGGATTGGCCGGATGTTCCAGCGAGCCGTCCACCAAAGCATCCGGGCAAGCCGCCACCGCGCCAGACAAAATCCATGGGAAGGCCCAGGTTCTTCTCGACGAAACGACCTCGTCAGACGCCGCTCTGAACGCGGGTGGACCTTCCGTCTACCTTATGGATGGCCTGAATCGCTACCGCCTCTTCTTCAACAAGGCTTTTCAGGTTGAACCCGGGAAGGAGTACATTGCCGAGGGCATCTATGCGCAAAAGGCCATCGATGCGATTGGCGATCCCGACCAGGGCAAAAACGGCTATCCGCTTGAATCGAGCTGCGACCGTGTCGTGAGGATGGCCTGGCCCGGGCTGGCCTTTGATGTGACCGATTTGCACACCACGAGTCTGCGCGCCAGGGTGAAACGCTTTCCCGCCAGGCCCATATTCCTGGTGACCCGGATCCAGCCCGTTACCAGCGCCGCCGATTCCGCGAAACAGAAGAAGGATACCAGGGCCGGGCAGAAGGAAGCGCCGGAAGTCTCCGTTCCGGCGGATAAACAACGCGCTCTCCTGGTCGAGGGTCCCACCGTCCTGACCGCGCCCCTTTGGGAACCCGCGGGCGGAACGGCTCGCTGCAAAGTCGTCATCGACGAGGAAGGCAGGATTACGGAGCTCGACAGCGGCGCGCAACTCTGCGAGACCGTGCCGTGGTCTCAGTTCCGTTATCAGCCCACGGCCAGGGGCGGCCACCCGGTCAGAGTGAATAGCGAGGTGGAAGTGCGCTTCGACCCGCGAAAGTAAAGGCCTCGATGCGGGCTCCGACCGTCGCGTCCATGTGATATCGGCGGTCGAGAACCTCTGGTTCTTCGATCTGGGTTCGCTCGCGATTCGCGGACCAGGACCCATAAGCGCGCTTCCGGCCACCTATGGCATTTCACGCGATTGCGTAGTCCCCGACCTTCGCATCTTCGCCGTTCACCACAATCTTTCCCACCAAACCACCACAAAACCCACCACTTCCGCCCCCACCACCGCGGAAACCCCACCAGCCCATGCTACCGTCGGGCCACGATGCCATCAGAAGCGCAAATCCAGGCCAATCGCAGAAATGCCCAGGCCAGCACGGGCCCACGCACCCTGGAAGGCAAGGCCATTTCCAGCGCCAATTCCACCAAACACGGACTCTCCGGCGGTTTCCGCGTCCTCCCCGGCGAGATCCAGGAGGAGTTCGACGAATTAGTCGCCGAATACTACCGCACATTCGCGCCCACCAACACGCACGAGTGCTTCCTCGTCGAGGAAATCGTGCAAGCCCGCTGGCGCCTCGCCCGCGCCCGCCGTCTCGAAGCCGGCATCATCGAGGACATGATCGCCATCCGCGAAGCCGTCAATGCCGATGCCGCCATGTCCGCCGCGCTGTACAACGACACGGCCCGTCCCTTCACCGAACTCCAGCGCTACGCCGCGTCCATCGAACGAACCGGGCACCGGGCCCTCCAGCAGCTCCTCGCCCTCCGCAAACTCGCCGCCCAGACCGCGCGAAATGCTGCACCACGAAACGAACCCAATTCCACCTCGCCCGGCAATCCGCACCCGCCCGTCGCAACACGGCCAACTCCCAGTAACAACGCGGATAACGGCGCATACTCATGGTCCGATCGCGGTCCCGCTGGAGGAAGTGGTCCGGCCTCGCCGGATCGGCGCGAGGAGGCGCCCAACGCCGCATAAGAACAGGATCGTCATGGACCGCGGGAAAACCGCACACGAACCGATACCCTGAGAGAAACTGTCATCGCATTGAGACATTCTGTAATCCGAACTCTGCTACGGTTGTCCCATGCACCCCGACGTCCTCCACGAATTCGGCCCCATTCGCTTCCATGGCGATCCCAACGCCCTCTACGACCGGCACCTCATGTTCGACAACGCCATCGACCCGGCTATCGCCAACCCTCGCGACCGCTTCGAAGCGATGGCGCGATCGCTGCGCGACATCCTCTCCGTGCGCTGGCTGCGCACTCGCCGGACCTACGAGCACCAGAATCCGAAGCGCGTCTATTACCTCTCCATGGAGTACCTGATCGGCCGTTCCCTCGCCAACAACGCGTCCAGTCTGCTGCTCGACCCGGTGATGCGCGAAGCCTGCAGGGAAAAGGACTGTGACTGGGATGAGTTGCTCGAACAGGAGCCGGACGCCGGCCTCGGCAACGGCGGTCTGGGAAGGCTGGCCGCCTGTTTCATCGACTCGCTGGCGACCATGCAGATTCCGGCCGTGGGCTACGGCCTGCGCTACGAGTATGGGATCTTCCGGCAAACCATCCAGGATGGCTGGCAGGTGGAACAGCCGGACAACTGGCTGCGCCGTCCGGACCCCTGGGAGGTGGCGCGCCTGGACGACGTGGTGGAAGTGAAGCTGAACTGCCGGTTTCACGTTAATGGCGGGCGCCTGGAAATCGTTCCCGGCAAGCCATCCCTGTTGCTGGGCATTCCCTACGATCGCCCGGTGATCGGCTACGGCGGCAAGACCATCAACACGCTGCGACTGTGGGGCGCGGCGGCCCCGGACTCCTTCGACTTCCTGGAGTTCAGCCATGGCGATTACGTCGGCGCGGTCACCGCGACGCTGGCCGCCGAGTCGGTGACGCGCGTCCTCTATCCCGACGACTCCACCGCAACCGGTCAGGAACTCCGATTCCTGCAGGAGTACTTCCTGTCGGCCTGCTCGGTGGCCGATCTCATCCGCCGCTTCCGCCGGATGAACACCGACTGGCATGCCCTGCCCGACAAAGTCGCCATCCAGCTTAACGACACGCACCCGACACTCACCGTTGCCGAGCTCATGCGCCTGTTGCTGGATGACGCGCATCTGGGCTGGGACGAAGCGTGGTCCATCACCCAACGCACGCTCGCCTACACCAATCACACGCTGCTGCCCGAGGCGCTGGAGAAGTGGCCGGTGTCGTGGTTCGAGGACATCATCCCGCGGCACCTCGAGATCATTTACGAGATCAACCGCCGCTTTCTCGACACCGTGCGCGAGCGCTTTCCTGGCGACGAGGACCGCGCGCGCCGCATGAGCCTGATCGAAGACGAGCCCGTGAAGAAGGTGCGCATGGCCCATCTGGCCATTGTCGGTTCGCACAGCACCAACGGCGTCGCGGCCATCCACACCGATCTGCTTAAGCGGCACGTGGTGGCCGATTTCGCCGCCCTGTACCCGGAGCGCTTCAACAACAAGACCAACGGCGTCACTCCGCGGCGCTGGCTGCTGGTGGCCAATCCGCCTTTGGCCCGCGCGATCAGCGAGGCCCTTGGCAGCGACGACTGGATTGTCGACCTGGGCCGCCTTGCCGCGCTCAAGCCGCTGGCCGGCGACGCCCCGTTTCGCGCCGTATTCCGCCAGAGTTGCCGCGAGGGCAAGGTGCAGTTTGCCGACTGGCTGCGCCGCACCACCGGCGACATCGTGGACCCCGACTCCATCTTCGACAGCCAGATCAAGCGCATTCACGAATATAAGCGCCAGTTGCTAAACGCGCTGCACATCGTGATCCTCTACAACCGCCTGCGCGACAACCCCAATCTCGCGGTGCCGCCGCGGACGTTCTTCTTCGCCGGAAAAGCCGCGCCCGCCTACCGCCTGGCCAAGGTCATCATCAAGTTCATCAACGATCTCGCCACCACCATCGACAACGATCCGGCCGTGCGCGGCAGGCTCAAGGTGATCTTCATCCCCGATTACAGCGTCTCCGTCGCCGAGCGCCTGATTCCCGCCAGCGACGTTTCCGAGCAGATCTCCACCGCCGGCTACGAGGCCAGCGGCACCAGCAACATGAAGTTCATGATGAATGGCGCGCTGACCATCGGCACGCGCGACGGTGCAACCATCGAAATGGCCGAGGAGGCGGGCGCGGAGAACTTCTTCCTGTTCGGACTCACCGCGGCCGAAGTCGAGGATCATCGCGGCTGGTACAGCCCCTGGTGGCACTACGAGCACGATCCCGAGACGCGCGCGGCTCTGGACCTGATCTTCTCCGGGCACTTCAACGCGGGGGAGCCGGCCGTCTTCGAACCGCTCCGTGACACGCTGCTCACCCGCGGCGACTTCTACATGCACCTCGCCGATTTGAACTCGTACGCGCAGGCGCAGGCCCGGCTCGGCGAACTGTACACAAAGCCGGAAGAATGGACCCGCAAGGCCATCCTGAACGTGGCCAGCTCCGGCAAATTCTCCAGCGACCGGACCATCGCGCAGTACGCCTCCGAGATCTGGAACGTGAAGCCCTGCCCAGTGGAGTAACACACGAGCGACCGGACCCCCTACAATCAAGGTGATGAAGAGTAGGGTTCCCAAGGCCTTTTCCTATTCGGTGTTCTACGAACAAGCGCCAGAAGGCGGCTACGTGGCCTTCGTCCCCGCTCTGCCTTGCTGTCACACCCAGGGCGAAACCCTTGAAGAAACAGAGAGCAACGTCAAGGAAGCCATCGCTGTGTACCTGGAGAGCCTGACTGCCCATGGAGAAGCGATTCCTGAAGAGGGCCGATCATTTCAGGGACGGGTGACCGTTCCCGCCTGAGTTCCGGTTGATTCATGGCCAGGCTTCCGTCTCTCACTGCGCGGAAAGTGGTCCAGGCGCTCAAACGCGCTGGATTCGTCGAGGACCGGCAACGAGGAAGTCACCTGGTCTTGATCCACCCTGAGACACGCGCGCGAACCGTAGTTCCGGTTCATCCCGGCCGCACAGTCAAGGAACCGGTCCTGCGCGCCATTGTCCGGGATGCGCCCTCTCAATCGGCGAGTTCATCGAATTGCTTTGATCGGGAACCGATTCCCGCCCTATTCGTACCGCAGCGCGTCCACCGGGTCCAGGCGCGCCGCCTTGTTCGCCGGCCAGATGCCGAAGAACAGGCCCACGCCCACCGACACGGCCACGCCCATCACGGCGGCCCACAGCTGCACGGCGGTGGGCAGAGACGGGAAAATCAGCCGCACAGACAGTGACACCAGCCATCCGAGAGTCATGCCAATCAGCCCCCCGATCCCGGTGAGCACCACGGCCTCGGTCAGAAACTGCAGGATGATGTCGCTCCGCCGCGCGCCGATGGCTTTGCGAACGCCGATCTCGCGGGTGCGCTCGGTCACCGAGACCAGCATGATGTTCATCACGCCGATTCCGCCCACCAGCAGCCCTACCGAACTGAGAACGATCATCACCACCGCCACCATCCCCGTCACCTGGTGAAACTTCTCCACCATCTGGTCCGACGTGGAAATGGCGAAGTTGTCGGGCTTGGTGTACGGTACATGCCGCTGCATGCGCAGCACCACGCGCGCCTCGTCGATGGCCTCGGAAAGGCGGCCCGGCTTCGAGGCGATGATCAGCAGGTTCTCCTTCGCCGTTGGGAATATCTTCTGCATGGTGAAGTACGGCAGCATGGCACGCCGGTCGTCCTGGCCCGGAAACGAGTTCGGCATCTTCCCCAGCACGCCCACCACCTGGAACTCGCCGCCGTTCAGGTTGACCCATTTGCCAATGGGATCCTCGTTGGCCATGATCGCCTTAGGCACGTCTTCACCCAGCACCACCACGGGCATGCGATGGCGATTCTCCAGCTCGGTGAAGAAGCGGCCCTTCAGGATGTCGCCGCTGTTCCCGCTGAGCGTGTAGGATTCGTCGGTGCCGCGCACCACGATGCTAAACATGTCGTTGCCCTTGTACTTGATCCGGTTCAGCGCCGGGCCCTGAAACACGCCCGGGGGAAACAGCATCGCGCTCACGCGCTCCACGCTGGGGCAGCGCTCCCCGACGGCCACTGCGTCCTCATACGTCAGCGGCTTGCGGTTGAGTTCCTCCGGCGTCAGATGGCCCGACAATGGCGGAACCTTGAACGCAATCGCGGAATTGCTCCCCAGGCTCTCGAAAATCCCCGAAATGCTGCTGTCCAGCCCGGCGATGATGGAGCCCACCGCGATAATGGTGCCCGATCCGATAATCACGCCCAGCACCGTCAGAAACGACCGCATTTTGTGCTCGCGCACCGTGACCAGCGCGAGATTAATTGTCGAAAAGAATACGCGGTTTCTCATCGTTCCGCCCTCAACGCTTCAATCGGATCGAGTTTCGCCGCCCGCTGCGCCGGATAAATCCCAAAGAACAAACCGACCACCGTAGACAGCCCCACCCCGATGATCACCGCCGAGGGAGGCACCGCCATGGGAACGGGAGTGACGTTGCGGATCAGCACGGCCAGCAGCCAGGCGATGACGACGCCAATCAGCCCCCCGGTTGCGGCCATGATCGCCGATTCAATCAGGAACTGGTTCAGGATGTCGCTCCTCCGCGCGCCCACCGACTTCCGAATGCCGATCTCGCGCGTGCGCTCGGTCACCACCGCCAGCATGATGTTCATGATCACCACGCCGCCCACCACCATGAACACGGAAACGATGGCGACGGCCGTGGAAGCGATGGCCCCGGTGAGCTGGTCCCAGAAGCTGAGAATCGCGTCGGCGGTCACCATGGCGAACGTGTCGTCCTGCTGCGGCCGCAGATGGCGGTACGCCCGCAGCAGCATCCGCACTTCGTCCTGCGCCTGCTCCAGGTTCCTGCGATCGCCCGTCTTGGCCACATACGCGATGCCCTTGCGCGAGCCGTAATACTGAAAGAAAGTGCGGACGGGGATCAGCACATAGCCGTCCTGCGACTGGCCGAACACGCTTCCCTTGGCCTTGGCCACGCCCACCACCTGCACCGCGCGCCCGTCCACCCGGATGGTCTTGCCGATCGGGTCCACTGCGCTGAAGAACTTGTCCCTGATGTCGCTGCCGATCACCGCCACAGGCATGCGATGCTCGTCCTCCAGTTCGGTCACGAACCGCCCGGCGCTCAGCTCCACGTTGTTGAGCACGCCGTAGTTCGCGCCGCCGCCCACTAACTGTTCATCGTCCAGGCTGTCGCCCTGGTATTGGATCTTGACCGACCGTTCCGCCTGCATCCCGATTTCACTGAGCTGGGTGGCATGACTCTTCAGAAAGTTGAATTCGTCAACGCTCAGCTCTGGATTCTTCTTCAGGAACTCCAGGAATTTCTTCGGGTCGAAATTTCCGATGAAGGCCATCCGGACCACCACGAAGCCGTCCGAGCCGAGATCGGACAGCGCGTCGGCGATGTACACATCCATGCCGTGGATCATGGACATCACCGCGATCAGCGTAGTAGTGGCCAGGATGATGCCCAGCAACGTCAGGAAGCTGCGCAGCTTGCTGCCGCGGAGCGAATCGATGGCCACGGATGCGGCCTCGCGAAATGAAGCAGTGCCTCTCATTATTCGTACCGAAGGGCCTCCACCGGATCGAGGCGGGCCGCTTTATTGGCCGGCCAGATCCCGAAAAACAAACCCACTCCCACCGAAACGCCGACCCCGAGCACCGCCGCCCACAAGGGCACGGCCGTTGGGAGCGACGGGAACACCAGACGCACCACCGTGGAAAGCAGCCAGCCCAGCGTCATGCCGATCAGGCCGCCCAGTCCGGTGAGCACCACCGCTTCGGTGAGAAACTGCATCACGATATCGCGCCGGCGTGCGCCGACGGCCTTGCGCACGCCGATCTCGCGGGTGCGCTCGGTCACCGAAACCAGCATGATATTCATGACGCCGATGCCGCCCACCAGCAGACCCACCGAGCTCAGCGCGATCATCACCATGGCCACCATCCCGGTGATGTTGTGAAAGCGCTCCAGCATCTCCTCGGCGGTAGAGATGGAAAAATTGTCCGGTTTGTCAGCGGGCACGCGGCGTTCGAGGCGCAGCACCGCGGCAGTCTGGTCGATCGCATCCGCCAGCATCCCGGGCTTCGCCACCACAATCAGCATGTTCTCGGTCGCTTCCGGCATCACCTTCTTCATTGTGAAGTACGGCAGCAGCACACGCGTGTCGTCCTGGCCAAGCGAGGCAGGCGGCCGCTTCATCACGCCGATGATCTCGAACGGGTGGCCGTTCACGCCGATCCACTTGCCGATCGGGTTCTCTTCGGCCATCAGCGCCCTGGGCACGTCTTCTCCCACCACCGTCACCGGCAAATGATGCGCGTTGTCGTAGTCGGCCAGAAAGCGTCCCTGTTTGATCTCCGCCGAGCCGCCGCCCTGATACGATTCTTCCGTGCCGCCCAGTTGCAGGTTGTACAGGTCGTTCGATTTGTATTTGGCGACGTCCAGGCCGCGGCCGGTCATGGCCGACGGCGAGAACAGGAACGGACTCACCGCAACCACCGCCGGGCAGCGTTCCTTGATAGCCACCGCGTTGGCGTAAGTCAGCGGCTTGCGCTGCAGTTCTTCCGGCGTGAAGTGGCCGCGAAACGCGAACTGGAATTTGAACACGACGGCGTTGTTCGGACCGAAGCCGCGCAAAATGTCGGTGATGGCCCCGTCGAGCCCGACAATCACCGATCCCACCGCGATGATGGTCCCCGTCCCCATGATCACGCCCAGCACGGTGAGGAACGCGCGCATCTTGTGTTCCCGGATGGTGTTCAGGGCAAGCAGAATGGTGGCGAAGAAGACCCGGTTCCTCATGACTCCCGCCTCTGTCTGAGTGGGGCGGGCAATCGTGCCCGCAGCCGGCTTTCAGCCGGCCAAACGCCGCCTGGAAACGCGGCGGCAGCCATGATTGGCTGCCCCACCCGGCTGCTCCTCTTCCTCATCGTTCCTGCCTCAACGCTTCGATGGGGTCCATGCGGGCGGCCCGCTGCGCCGGGTAGATGCCGAAGAACAATCCCACGACGGTGGAAAGTCCGACGCCAATGACGACCGAATTCAACGGCACCACCATGGGAACCGGCGTGGTGTTGCGCACCAGGATGGCCACCGCCCATGCGATGATCACGCCCAACAGGCCACCCGCTGCCGCCAGCATGGAAGACTCCACCAGAAACTGATTCAGAATGTCGATGCGCCGCGCGCCCAGCGATTTGCGGATGCCGATTTCCCGCGTTCGTTCAGTCACCACCGCCAGCATGATGTTCATGATCACCACACCGCCCACCACCATGAAGATGGAGACGATGGCCACCGCAGTGGAGGCGATCACTCCGGTGAGCTGGTCCCAGGCCGTCAGCAGCGCGTCGGAAGAGACCACACTAAAGGTGTCGTCCTGCTTCGGCCGGAGATGGCGATACGAGCGTAGAAGCATGCTCACCTCCTCCTCAGCCCTCTGGATGGTGTCGCGGTCGAGCGCTCTGGCCACATATCGGATGCCCTTCCGCGCCCCGTAGTACTGGAAGTAGGTGTGAATCGGCATGAGCACGTAGCCGTCCTGCGACTGCCCGAACACGCTCCCCTTCGCCTTGGCCACGCCGATCACTTTCAGTTGGCGGCCATCCACCTTGATGATCTTGTCGATGGGATCGACGCCCGCGAAGAAGCGGTTGCGGATGTCCGATCCAATGACGGCCACCGGAAGGCGGCGCTCGTCCTCGGTATCGGTGAGGAAGCGCCCGGCGGTCAGATCGATGTTGTCGAGGACGCCGTAGTTGGCGCTGGCGCCGGTCAGGGTGATGTCATCCAGGCTGTCGCTCCCGTACTGCACTTTGACGCCGCGGTTCACCTGCATCCCGAGCTCCCGCACCAGCGTGGCGCGGCTCTTCAGAAACTCGAATTCGTCGACGCTGAGCTGCGGGTTCCTCTTCTGCATGGCCAGGAATTTCTTAGGGTCGTAATTCCCGATGAAGGCCATGCGGACGACGCGGAATCCGTCGGTCCCCATGTCCGACAGGTTCTCGGCGATGTACACGTCCATGCCGTGAATCATGGACATCACGGCGATCAGTGTGGTGGTGGCCAGAATAATGCCGAGCAGCGTGAGAAAGCTGCGCATCTTGCTGCCGCGCAGGGAGTCAGCGGCGATGGCGGCGGCCTCGCGGAAAGAAGCGGTGCCGGTCATGTAATCAGGGGGCCCTGCAGAGGATAACGCAACTGTTCCCCAACGTGTTCCATCCACTCCACGATAACCCGATCCACCCAGAATCGGTGCTGCCCGCGCGCGATGAAGCCGACATGCCCGCCGCGGTCCGGAGCAACCAGGCGCAGAAACGAGTTGGTGGCGAACGCCGGGTGGTCAAACACCGCGAATGGGATCAACGGGTCGTCCTTGGCCTGCACCAGCAGCGCGGGGATGCGGATGCGCTCCAGAAACCCGGCCGAGGACTGCGTCGCATAGTAGTTATCCGCCGTGCCGAAGCCAAACGCCGGCGCGGTGAAGACGTCATCAAAGTCGTAGATGGTCCGGACCTCGGGCAGGCGGTGCAGGGAAAAAAGCCCCGGCGTCAGCCGCTCCTTGGCGCGGATGCGTTCCTTCAGGCGCTTCAGAAACCGGTTTGCGTACAACCAGTTGCCGGGACGGTGGAGCCGGCGAACGCACTCCGCGAGATCAATGGGCGCCGATACCGCGCAAACCCCTTCGATACCCTCCCGAGGAGCCTCGTCGGCCAGCTCGCCCGCCAGCTTAAGTACTACATTACCTCCCAGCGAGAACCCAATGATAAAGAACGGGATATCATCGTCATCACGAAGCTGCCGAACCACCTCGCGCAGGTCGCCCGTCTGGCCGGAATGGTACAATGTACTACCGCTGTAGTTCTCTGTCCCGCCACAGCTCCGCATGTTGAAGCGATGCGCGGCAAACCCGGCTTCGAGGAGCACCTGGGCGAGGCTGCAGGCGTAGCCGGCCAGGCTCGACCCTTCCAAGCCATGCACGATGATGGCATGGGCCTTCGGCCGCCGGGCCGGAAGCTGCGAATGAACCAGCACGCGCACGCCCGGCTCGGTGTCGAACAGACGGGCGGCAACGGGGAATCGGGTTGGATCCAGGTTGCGGCGCCAGTAATTGCCGGCGATGGTGGCGAGATGAGGATTCCGAAAGAACGGCTGGAACGGGATCAACTCACCATTGTAGGATCAGCCGGCTCGGTCTGGTCGTGAACCAGCCACCCCGGCGCGGTGAAGGACTCCCCAAGCCATTCGAAGATCAGTTTGTCCCTTCGCCGGCACATGGCCGGATTCACTTCAAAACTGATCATCGACCCTTCCGGCAGGGCGACGTCCTCGGGCTTTCCCAGGGGAGTGGCGACAAACTCTCCCCCGACTACCTTGCGCTGGTAGCTTGGGAACGGCATTGAAACTCCTCTGCCAGAATATCGGCTGTTCCTGAGCAGAGCAGTAGGGTGTTTCACCAATGCGCTGGAGCGGGGGCCCGAATCCGCTGCCTGACCGCTTGCTACCGCGCGCGGCTCAGTAGAATCAGTGCGTTGCCGAGCCGCGACCGTCAGGGAGCTTAGGTGTTGGGCGAAGACTCGGCCTTCCGGCTGAGGTCCTCGGCGAGGATGATGGCCTCAGCCAGATCGCGCATGGGACGCCGCAACCGCCGGCTTTCGTTCCGCAGACGCAGATAGGCCTCTTCCTCGGTCAGATTGTGACGGGACTGTAACAGCCCTTTGGCGCGCTCCACCAGCTTGCGCGTCTCAAGCTGCCGCTTCATGTCCTCGGTCTCCTCGCGCAGCCGCGCGTTCTGCTCGGAGAGCATCGACCTGGCCACCGCCACGCCCATCTGTTCCCCAATGAACGTGAGCAGCGCCACCTCGTCGGAGGTGTACTGATGCGCATCGCGGTGATGCACGTTGATGACCCCCACGACGTCGCCACCCGTGACCAGTGGCACCGACAGCATGGCCTGATAGGTGTCCTCGACAAGGCCCTTGAAATACTTGAACCGATTGTCCGAGGGAGCTTTGGAGGAGAGGGCCACCACCGACTTGTGTTCGGCGACCCAGCCGGCGATTCCCTCGCCGACTTTCATCCGCAGGTTGCCGAGATCGGCGGCGTGGGGTACCTGCGAAGCCCGCAGCACCACCTCGGCCGTTTCGTGTTCCAGCAGATAAACCAGACAAGCATCGCAATCGGTCACTTGCGACGTCAGACCGACGATCTCGCCCAGCATTTCGTCGAGAGACCGCTGGGAACTCACCACACTGCTGATCCGATGCAGCAGAGCGACCTGCGACGAAGGGGGCTGGCTAGCGCACATGGTTGCCATAACTCAGGCTATCTGCGCCGGATGTGGCGGTCCAATCGGAAATTTTGATCAGGGCCATACTCACCGGCGACGGCGGAGGAAGTCTGCCTCAGCCCTGCGCCCGAGCTGCCGCCTTCTTCGCGCGCTTCTTCCCTCCATGGCTCAGTGGATCGGCGGGCTCGTACCCGAGACCTGCCGACAGGATGCGGACCAGCTTCGACAGCACCCGCGCGCGAGCCCAGTACTTGTCGTTGCCTTCGATCAGGCACCAGGGGGCTGTTCTGGTGCTGGTCTTCACCAGCATCTCCTCCACGGCCTCCTCATAGTCGCTCCATTTCCCACGGTTCCGCCAATCCTCGTCGGTCAGCTTCCAGGCCTTGTAGCCGATGGCCTTGCGCTCTTCAAACCGCCGCAACTGCTCTTCCCGGGAAATGTGGATCCAGAACTTCGCCACAATGACTCCGAAATCGCGCAATTGCCGTTCAAAAGAGTTGATTTCCTTGAAAGCCCGTTTCCATTCCTCTTCTTTGGCGAATCCTTCCACGCGTTCCACCATCACGCGGCCGTACCAGGACCGGTCGAAGATGGCAATCTGGCCGCGCTCCGGCAACCGCCGCCAGAAGCGGTAGAGGTAGTGGCGGGTCTTGTCCTCGCCCTGCGGCGCGCTGATCGGGTAGACGACGTATCCGCGCGGGTCCAGCTTCTCGGTGACGCGCTTGATCACCCCGCCCTTGCCGGCGGCGTCCCACCCTTCGAAGACCATCACCACCGGACGCTTTTGCAGATACACCTGATAGCCCAGCTCGCGCAGCTCGATCTGCCGCCGCGTGACCTCGCGCACGTATTCGTCGCGATCGAGCTTCCGGGTAAGATCCATGGTTTCCAGCATCAGACCTTTCCTCCGCCCAGCGATTCCATGGCCGCCCGCAGGTCCTCGTCCTCGGGTGCGCCCTCCACATCCCCGGTACGCGGCGGAGCGTCCGCGCCCAGACGTTCCTCCATGGCCGCGATAATGGTCTGGAACACCTTCTTCCGCGCGTACCATTTTGACGTCGCCTCGACGATGGTCCACGGCCCGTACTCGGATTCGGTCAGCTCCAGCATCTCCTCCATCGCTTCCAGATATTCGTCGTATTTCCGGTGCCGCGCCCAGTCCGTCTCGGTGACCCGCCACGCTTCCAGCGGGTCCGCCTCAATCGCTTTGAACCGCTTGCTCTGTTCCTTTCGGCTGATGTGCAGGAAGAATTTCAGGATCACCGTGCCGTCGTCGGCCAGCATGCGCTCGAACTCGACGATGTCCCGGTAGGCCGCCCGCACCGCTTTCTCGGGCGCCGTGCGCTCCACGTGTTCTTCCAGCACGCGCCCGTACCAACTACCGTCGAAGATGACCATCTCGCCGCGGTTGGGGACCTTCAGCCAGAATCGCCACAGCCAGGGCCGTTGTTGTTCGTAGGTGCGCGGTGGCGTGATGGGATACAGCTTGAAACCGCGCGGGTCCAGGCGCTGCGTCAATGTGGCGATGGTGGTTCCCTTCCCGGAAGCGTCCCATCCCTCGAAGACGATGATGGTGGGGACCCCGTGGTCCCAGCACGCCTTCTCCAGATCGTAGAGGCGCCGCTGCAGCGCGGGCAGGCTGCGCTTGTAGTCTTTCCGCGAGATCTGCTTTTTGAGGTTGATGTTTTCGAGCATGGATCTCCCGGCTTGATTGTACAATTGCGGGGCCGCCGCTGAGGGAGCTACAGTACGCTCACGCGTGAACGCGCTCGGAGCGCTTCAACCTGGGAAGGGCCTTGATCGATTTCCCGACTTTCTTCCGGGCAACGCGCAACTCGTAGAGGCTTTGCAGATTCGACCAGAACTCCGCGCTCGTGCCAAAGAAATGGGCCAGCCGCAAGGCGGTGTCTCCGGTGATGGCGCGCTGCCCATTCAAAATGCCGGTGATGCGGTTGGTCGGCACGTCCAGCTTGCGCGCCAGCTCAGCGGCGCTCATGCCGAGCTCCTTCAGCTCTTCGGCCAGATGCTCCCCCGGATGTATCGCAGCCACTGCCATGGCGTCCCCCTGATGATAGTCTGAGGATGATCTCTATTACACGTTACGTCAAGCGTAACGACATCGCTGATCTGTCCCGCTCGCACGACGGCGGCCTGAGAGGCCGCCGCAGGCCGAGGGCCCAATGGCACTTAACTTTTTGAGAGCGGTGGGCCTCAGAAACAGAAAATCATTAAAATGTTTTAAGAGACCTGGCGCGAAGCCCGTCGGATCAGCTATAAGCTGGTGGATGGCACTGCCC
>JBEKZH010000087.1:0-20486 GCA_049510065.1 Bryobacteraceae bacterium | reverse complement strand
TGACCACATCTCTGGGAGGAGTCCGCGTGTTGTTCAATGGCGTGCCGGCGCCTCTGTATTACACTCTGCCCACGCAGGTGGCGGCAATTGTGCCGTATGAGGTGGCCGCGAACCCCGCTGCGACGAACGTGAACGTACAGGTGGAGTATCAGGGGAACCGTTCGGATCCCTTCACCCTGCCGGTGGTGGCCGTTCTTCCCGGTCTCTTCACCAACGACTATTCCGGCCTCGGCCAGGCCGCGCTGCTCAACCAGGACGGCAGCGTGATCACCCGAAACGGTCTGCTGAATCCCTCCACGACGCCGCTGCCCACGCAACCGGCCACTCGGGGCAGCTACATCCTGATATTCGCCACCGGCGAAGGCCAGACCACTCCGCCGGGTGTAGATGGCCGGCGCGCGTTTGGGCCTTATCCCAAACCGGTGCTGAGCTGCTCGGTGAAGATTGGCGGGCTGGACGCCCATGTGGATTACTGTGGGGCCACGCCGCAGTACACGGCCGGCGAACTCCAGGTGAACGCCCAGGTGCCGATGGCAGTCGCCCCAGGAAACAACGTGCCCATCCAACTGACCATCGGGACCGCCGCCAGCCCGGACGGCGTGACCATCGTGGTGCAGTAGGGCGGTACGCCGGCTCAAAGCTCGGTCCGTTCCCCCAGTACCCGGTTCAACAATTCCGCCGTGGCCCTCGCGTGCGGTTCCCGAAGCCAGGTGATATGGTCGCCCGGTACGCGCCAGACCCGGAAATCGCGTTTGCACAGATAGCGCCAGCCGAGCCGCGGATCTTCCAGGACCCGGCTGCTGACGTTCTGGTCCTCCGCGATAAACTGCGCCACGTCGGCATCAATCGGCTTCGGCACGTACGTCCGGGCCGCGGCCTCCACCAGATTCACGCCGTCTTTGCCGCGAACCGCCGCGGCGGCTATGCCCACGTTCACCAGCGTGTTTTGTGCGTTGGCCAGAGTCCTGCTCTTCAGCAGGCGCCCAACCGCCTTCGCGTGAGCCAGCACTTCCCGAACAGTTGTTCGGACCACGCCCCCGCTAACCAGTTCATCCCAATACCGCTGCCGGCTGCTGAGAATTCGCGGATATCCCGGTGCCGGTGTATCGAACAGCACCACCAGCCGAACCTCCTCGCCTTGCAGGAGGAGCTGCTGCGCGGCCTCGAACGCCAGGATTCCTCCGAAACAATATCCACCCAGGATGTACGGACCGCTCCCCTGGATCCCGTGGATCGATTCGCACACCCGTACCGCCAGGTCTTCCACTCTCCGCAAGCCTTCCCCCTCACGAATTGGAGCGTTCAGCACAAAGACCGGCTGAGGGCCGTCCAGGTGGCTCGTGATGTGGCGAAACACATACAGATCGTCCGCCGCGGACGTGATGCAGAACAGCGGGACACGCGACCCTTGCGTCCCGCGGGCGAGCACCGTATCGGCGTACGGCGCGCCCGGCGTGTCAGCATCCAGCGCGTGAGCGATCTGCGTGATCGTGGGCCCGCGCTGGAACAGCGCAAACGGGAACGGTCTGCGAAATTCTTCCTGAATCCGCGCCAGAAGTCGTGTGGCTCTGAGGCTGTCGCCGCCGGACTCGAAGAAGTTTGCGATCACGCTGGTATGCGCGGCCCCAAGCACTTCCTGCCAAAGCGCGGCCACACGCTTCTCCGTCGCAGTGACGGCTACGTCGAATCGCTCCGGTTCCTGCATTTGCGGCGCGTCCGCTGGAAGTGCCTGCCGGTCCACCTTGCCGTTTGCGGTCATCGGCATGTCCGGCAGCGTCGTGAAGTCCGCGGGAAGCATGTAGTCAGGCACGCGCTGGAGAAGGTGCCGGCGCAATTCGCCGGGTGTCGGTCCGGGCAGACTCCAGGGCGTCAGATACGCCGCCAAACGCTCACCTCCCTGGTCATTCCGGACCACCACGGCGCACTGGCGAATATCGGGGTGCTCCGCCAGCGCGGCTTCGATCTCTTCCAACTCGACACGGAATCCCCGAATCTTCACTTGCCGGTCGACGCGCCCCAGAAACACCAGGTTGCCGTCGGGAAGAGAGAACACCACGTCGCCGGTGCGGAACAGGCGCCGTGCCGGTTGCGCCCCGTCGTAAGGGTCCGGTATGAACCTTGCCTCGGTTTGTTCCGGCGCGTTGAGGTATCCTCGCGCCACGCCATCGCCGCCGATATAGAGTTCGCCGGGAACGCCCACGGGTACCGGGTTCTGCTGTTCATCCAGAACATAAACCCTGGTGTTTGCGATCGGTCTGCCGATCGGCACCAGCGAGGCTCCTTCCCATCGCGACGAGCCCGCCTCATAGATCGTGGTGGTGGGGCCGGTCTCCGTCGGTCCATACGCGTTGAACAAGCGGATGCGATCCCCTGCCGCCTTGCGGAACGCCGCCAAAGCTGCCGGGTTCACCTGCTCCATTCCGACGATCACCAATCGCAGCGAGGGCGGAATGGCCAGATCGCCGCGTGCCATCGCCGCCGCCCATTCGGCCCACCAGCTACTGGGAAGCCCGGTCAGGGTGATGCGATGCACCTCGATGAGCCGCAAAAACTCCGCTACTGAATTCCCGCCGCGGTCCAGACAGAAAACCAGCGTCACGCCGCTGCACAGATTGGTGAACACCTCGGAGAGGAAGATGTCCGAACCGACGGCGCCGAACTGAACCCTGCGGTCCCCCGGTGAGACGCCATAGATTCGCGACACCGCCAGGCTGTGATTCGCCAGCGACCGATGCGTCACGACGACGGCCTTCGGTCTCCCGGTCGAACCCGACGTAAAGACGGCGTACGCGGCGTTGTCCAACGCGGCGGTGCAATCCGGATTCGACGCCGATTGCCGGTCGATGTGCGCCCACTCCCGGTCGAGGCTCAGCACGGCGCAGCCGCTCAACTTCTCCTCATGAGCGTCTGTGGTGATGACCAACTTCGGAGACGCATCCTGAAGCATCGCCGCCAGTCGTCCCGCTGGAAGATTCGGGCCGAACATCACAAAGGCCGCGCCCGCCTTCAGAACGGCCATCACCGCGATCACCGCTTCGGGTGATCGGTCCAGACACACGCCCACCAGGTCTTCGGCGCCGGCGCCCCGCTCCCTGAGAAGGTGTGCGAGTCGGTTGGCCCGCCGGTTAACTTCCGCGTACGAAATCGCTTCCCCGCCATGCTCGAGGGCAATCGCCGCAGGCCGCTGTTGTACCTGTCGCTCGAAGAGCTGGTGCGCGCACAAGTCGACGCGCAGGGTGGTCGCCTGAGTCGGTTGATCGATCGGTTCCCTGCGTTCGCGTTCGGTCAGCAGGCTCAACTCCGCCAGACGCGCCTGCGGCCGCTCGATCATGCGCGCGAGCAGCGCCTCCAGATGCCCGGCCATGCCTGCGACGGTCTCGCGGCAAAACAGACGCGTGTCGTAAACCACATCCAGGCTGAGAAGCGGCTCACCGTATCCGGCGAGCGTCAGCGGAACATCGGTTCGTTGGAAGCGCGTGAGCGTGCGCCGGCGCCAGTTGCCGCCGAGCTTCCGCAGCGCGTCCGACGGCCGGAGATGTTCGTATACGAACAGGCTGTCGAAACGCGGCAGGACGCCCCACTCCTGAATCTTGCGCAGCGGAGTGTGCGCATACTCGCGCTGAGCCAGCATCTGCTCCCGCACCTGCCGCAGCCAGGGCAGCACGCAGGCATCGGGCCCCGCGGTGATTCGGAAAGGCAGCGTGTTGATCAGCGGCCCGATGATGTTGCCGGCACGCGGCACGGAACCGCGCCGGCCAGCGCGTGTCACCCCCAGCACCGTCTCCGGCCGGCCGCAGTAGCGGCTCAACAGCAGACTCCAGGAGCCCTGGAGCAGCGTGCTGACCGTGATTTCGTGCTGAGCGGCAAACTCCCTGGCGTGCTCCGTGAGATCCCCGGAACAAGTCACGGTTTCTTTGGCCACGGTGTCGTCTGTTGGGGAATCCGGCAGACGGATGCGATCCGGGACGTGGCCGGTTGCGCTCGAAGTGCCCCTCAGTTGCTCCTTCCAATACCGCTCCGCCGCACTTAGGTCCTGTTCGTTGAGCCAATCGAGGTACTCGGGGAAAGAGCCTGGCTCCGGTAAACGAATCTCCTCGCCTCGGTCCAGCGCCTCGTAAATCGCGAACCATTCGCTCCACGCGATCTGGTAGGACCTTCCGTCCAGCAACGCGTGGTGACTCGTCCAGATCAGGATCGACTGGTCCCGCGTTCGCAACAGCGTGAAGCGCATCGGGACGCCCTGCTGGAAATCGAAACCGCGCTCGCGATCCGCCCGCAGCCATCCAGCGAGTCTGTCCGGATCCTCGCCGGGAGTCCGGCCGCTCCAATCCAACTCGGTCCAGTTGACGTCGGCTTCGGCGTGGACCCGTTGCGCGAGAGTTTCCTCCGGCCCCGTCTCGATCATCATCCGCAACGCCGGGTGCCGCGCCGCCACCAGGCGCCAGGCTCGCTGCAATCGACTCAGCTCCAGCGCCTCGTCCGTTTCGCAAACATCCTGAACTATGTACGCGCCGCCGGTCGGCTCCCGCAGGGACGCCAGGACCATGCTGGTCTGAATCGCGGTCAGCGGACGGCGCTCGGCTGCACTCAGCGGGAGCATCCGGCCACTCCGGGAACTCGCCGCGGCCGCGCAACCAGGATGGGACAACGGTCGCCCATCGGGTGTGCCGGAATCGAGAGCGCAATCTCTTCGAAGAACTCGGACAATGCGGACTGCAGTTCCACCATCGTGGGAAACGAGTGGACGGTGTCGCTGCCGCGGTACAGCTCGATGGTGCGGATGACCGCCGCGTCCCAACCGGTTCGTGCGCTCAGGGCGGATTCGTCAATGTTCCGGCTGGCCCAGTACCGGTAAACCTCGTCGACGGCCACGCCGCGCTCGGCGTTCTCCTGCATCGCCATCAGCAGGCGGAGCTTGAACCAGTGAAAGCTGGGGATCGCCGACCGGAACAGATCCTCGAAGACATCTTCCTTGCGCTCCGGCCTGGCGGACTGAATGTAGCAGCGCAACACCAAAATGCCGTCCTCGCGTACAACACGGTTGGTCTCGGCTGCCAGCGCTCGACAGTCATGCGGATATCGGACGCACGAAAAGCTGCCATCACCGATCACGACGTCGCGAGACGAATCCCTGAGCGGCAGCGCCAGCCAGTTGGCCTGGCACGCTGCTCGTTTGTTTGGTAGATCACCCGGCCAGACGCCCTGCACCATGGGCATGGAAAGGTCGGCCGCAATCAGCGACGACCCACGCGGCCACTTCATTTCCGCGATCTGCGGCGTTACGCCCAACAACACAGCCTGGCACCGGCGTTGCGGATGGCGTGCCGCCCAGCATGCAACCGCTCGTTCCATGCAGTCGATGTCCGCGCTGGACGGCCGCAGCGGTGGTTCCAGGTTCGCGTAGGAATGGGCGAGTCTGCTCCAAAAAGGTAACATCCTGTTCTGTGCCAGGCAACGCGCGGCAATGATAACATATCGGCGAACGCAGCGAATCGCCGTGCGCATCATGCCGTGCGCATCACGGGTCTGCCCCGCGTGTGCCGTGTTCCGATTACCGGTCCAGTTTCGCGGGCCAGAATCGAATTGTGTAGAACAGGCCGGTTAGCAGCAGAAACGCTCCCCACCAGACGCCCGCGTGCAGCTTCTGCAGCACCACCGTCCGGACGGGCGGCACAAAGAGATCATAGACACTCACGCCCGTGATGATGGTGCCGTACACCAGCAAAATGACGCCGATGAAGAACCAGATTGGGACCACTCCTTTTTTATCCATGGTTGCCTACCAGAAAATGACGTTGAGGATCACGAACACCACCGCCACCACGGTCGCCCAGAAGGCCGGCTTTTGCCAGATGGTCAGATCGCGCTCGCTGGGCAGTTCGGTGAGGCCGTAAACGAGGCCGACCAACTCCGCGTCGGGTTTAGGTTTGGTCATGTACGAGACCACTACGGTCACGACAACGCAGAAGAGGAAGGACCATAGTGCGCGATACATGTTCTCGGCCATCGCCGAGGCATGCGGCGACAGCGCGACGTACCGTACTGCCGAGGGGTCCAGCCAGACCCAGACCCACATGGCGAGCGAGCCGGCGGTGCCGAGGCACAGGCCCAGGAATCCGCCAAGTGGCGAGGCTCGTTTCCAGAGCATCCCCAGCAGCACCGTGCCAAACAGCGGCGCGATGACGAAGCTGAACACCGCCTGGACGTAGTCCATGATGCTGGCGAAATGCATGACGACGTAGGCGGTGCCGATGCTGATCAGCACGCCAAAGAGGGTGCACCAGCGGCCCATCGCAAGGTAGTGCTTGTCGGTGGCGTTTTTGCGGATGGAGGCGCGGTAGATGTCGTAGGTCCAGACCGTGGCGAAGGCGCTCACGTTGCCGGCCATCCCGGACATGAAGCCGGCAATGAGCGCGGTGACGCCCAGACCCAGCAGACCCGGCCCGAGGTAGCGCGCCAGCAACAGCGGCAGCACTTCGTTGTAGCTGTGTCCGCCGGTGGCGATGGCCTGCGATTGCGGCAGCAGATTGAAGGGCAGCACGACGATACCAATCAGGCCGGGCAGGATGACGATGAACGGCACCGCCATCTTGAACGCCGAACCGATGATGGGCGCCATGCGCGCCGCGCGCAGGTTCCTGGCCGAGAGCACGCGCTGAACCACCAGAAAGTCGGTGGTCCAGTACCCGGTTGAGATCACGCACGCAAGGCCGAAGACGATGCCGGTCCAGTGGATGCCCATGGGATTGTTCGTAAACGATCCCATCGTGGACCACATATGCGTGTAAGCGGCGGTATGCATCCGCAGTGCGATCTTGTCTACCAATTGATGCCAGCCGCCCGCCTCAATCAACCCGAGGATGGGAATCAGCATGGCGCCGGCCCAGATCAGCATGAACTGCAGAACCTCATTGAAGATGGCCGACAGCAATCCACCAAGGAAGACATACACGGCCACGGTCAGCGAGGAGACCCAGATGCTGAAGTTGATGTCCCAGCCCAGCACGACTTTCATCACCAGGGCCATGGCGAACATGTTGATGCCGCTCATCAGAATCATCTCGAGCGAGAAGCTGATGGCCGAAAACATGCGCGCCGCTTCGCCGTAGCGCAGCTTGAGGAAACCCGGGACCGAGTGCGTCTTGCAGATGTAGTAAAACGGCATCATCACGATGCCCAGGAGCAGCATCGCGGGGATGGCGCCGATCCAGTACCAGTGCGTGGCGAGGATGCCGTACTGATAGGCGGACGCGGCCCATCCCATCAGTTCGAGCGCGCCAAGGTTTGCCGAGACAAAGGCCAGACCGGCTATCCAGGCGGTCATCTCCCGGCCGGCCAGGAAGAAGTCCTCGCCGGTCTTGGTGTGCCGCTTCAGGTAGAATCCGATGCCGATGACTACGGCGAAATACAGAGCGACGATGACAATGTCAACGGGGGCTAATGTGAGCAGTCTGGTAGTCATGACGTGAAATGTAGAACGAGCTCCCAACGTGGAACTTGTTCCAGATCATGACATCACAACACTGCAAGCGATTGCAAGCGCGCTCCGAGGGGCGGCCGCCCTGCAGGTCAGTTTGCCCGGTGGGGCAGAATTGTATCCTGTGCGCGGGGAGTCCTCTACCTCTACGCCCCCACCACCTTGAACACAACCGCGTGCTCGGACGGCTTCCGCGCCGGCGTCAACACCTTCAATCCCGCTTCATCCTGGGACCACTCCAGCTTGCCGTCGAAGCCGAGCAGCTCCACGTTCCGGATGGCGCCCACGCGCAGCGCGGTTTTCAAAGCCAGCGGACGAATCACCGCCTGATACTCCGGCCAGCCCATCACGAACGCGTACAACGTATCGCCCTTTGTGGTGAAGCGTACGTCGTCGGCCGTGAGGTCCTTGCGGCTGTTCTCGTTGAAATCGCCACCCTTAGCCGACGCCTCCGTGCCCGGACCCGCGCCGAAAACCTTCCACGGCCGGCTTCCGTGGATCGCCTCGCTGTTCACCGCCATCCAGTCCGTGATCGCGCTCAGGACATTCAACTCCTCAAGGTCCAGCGCGCCGCTGGCCGGCAGCGGGAAGTTCAACATCAGGTTGCCGTTCCGGCTGACAATGTCCACCAGCATGTCGATCACGCGCTTCGGTGTCTTGTACGCGGTGCCGCGAAGGTAGTGCCAGTTTCCGATGCAGGTGTCGGTCTGCCACGGCTGCGGCCAGATCTTATCCACCACGCCCCGTTCCCGATCCAGCGCCGCGATGCCCTGTTCGGCGTCCTGCACGCGCTTGCTGGTGTACACCACTTCCACGCGGCCGCCGTTGCGCTTTGCGCTGGCGTTGTAGAAGTGCGCCACCAGGTTCAGGCCATACTCCTCGAAGGGGAGCGCGCCATCGCTGTACAGCAAATCCGGCTGATACTGATCCACCAGATCCTTGATGCGCATGTACCAGTGGCGCTTCCACCACTCCGGAATGCCATCCTCATTCCACGGAAGATCGCGATAGATCTGATCGGAATCGATGTACAGGTCGTAATACTTCGGGTCCGCGCCGTCGTAAGGGACTCCGGCCAGCGGACCGCTGAGATCGCTTCCGTGGCTGACCGAAAACCAGTTATGCGAAATCCACAGATGCTCGCTCACCGCGAACTTCAGACCTTCTTCGCGAGCCGCTCTGCTCCACATGCCCACGATGTCTTTCCGCGGACCCATATTCACCGAGTTCCAGCGCTGGTGTTTCGAGTTCCACAGGTCGAAGTTGTCGTGGTGCACGCCCATGCTCATGAAATACTTCGCGCCGGCCTTCTTGTACAGACGCATCAGAGCGGCGGGATCGAACTTCTCGGCCTTCCAGTCCGGGATGGTGTCCTTGTAGCCGAATTTTGACGGGTGTCCGTAATGCTCTACGTGATAGTTGTATTCCGGGCTGCCCTGCAGATACATGTTGCGGGCGTACCAATCGCCATGCTCGATGGCCGACTGCGGACCCCAGTGCGCCCAGATGCCGAACTTCGCATCGTGGAACCACTCCGGAATGCGATAAGCGGCAAGCGATTTTCGCGTCCCCTCGAACGGCCCCGGGACAATTTCGATGCCCGGCGGCAACTCCCGGCCACCTTGCGCCAATGCCGGCACGGCAGCAAGCAGGCCCACCGCTTCTCGTCTGGTCACGGTTTCACCACAACCATGGCCACGCCATGCGAGGGCACCATCGCCGAAAACTCGCCGGTCTTCGCACCCAGGTCCTTGTGCTCCCACAAATCCCGAACCGCCGCGCTCTGGTCCGCCGCCAGACCCAGTTCGGACCATTTCACCGTGATGGTCTGATCCCTCGCCGCCCGGTTCAACAACAGTACTGCCTGCGCATGCTCAGCCAGCGGCTTCACCCAGATGTCCTGACCGTCCGACGCATGGCGAACCCGTCTGCCCTCGACGCCCAGCGAGTCCTGGTCGACGGCGATGACTTCCTTGTTGGTGAGGATGTCGTGAATCTCCGGCGTCATGTGGTCGAGGTCATTTCCGGCCATCAGCGGCGCGGCGAGCACGGCCCACAAGCTGAAGTGCGCTCGATTCTCGGTATCGGTCATGCCACCGTTGCCCACCTCCAGCATGTCGGGATCGTTCCAGTGGCCGGGGCCCGCATACTGCTCAATCCCCACCTGCATGTCGGCGATGTCCATCACGCCCGCCCCATACTTCTCGCCCTTGCCTTCCCAGCGATCCAGAATGTCGGTGGTGGTCCGCCACAGATTGCCGGCGCCCGCGCCCCACAACCACGGCTTCGAATTCCCCCACTCGCAGATGCTGAAAACGATGGGCCGCCCCGAATCCGCCAGGGCGTCGCGCATGGTGGCATAGGACGACGGGGCGTCCTGCGTGGAGGTGTTGCACCAGTCGTACTTGAGATAGTCGATGCCCCAGCGCGCGTACTGCCGCGCATCCTGAAACTCATGGCCCCGGCTGCCCGGCCGGCCGCCGCAGGTGTTAGATCCGGCGTCCGAGTAGATCCCCATCTTCAGCCCGAGCGAATGCACATAGTCCGCCAGCGCCTTGATGCCGGAACGGAAGCGGACCGGGTCGGCGACAATGTTCCCCTCGCCATCGCGAGAAACCTGCCAGCAGTCGTCAATCACGATGTACTGATATCCGGCGTCCTTCATGCCGGTTTTCACCATCGAATCGGCCGCCTTCCGGACCAGATCCTCGCTCACATTGCAGGCGAATTTGTTCCAGCTATTCCAACCCATGGGCGGCGTCCTGGCCAGCCCGTTATCCAGCGCGTGCGCCACGCCCCCGGCGAACACAAGGGACGCCAGCGCGAACAGCAACCTTCGACTCATGCTTCCTCCCAATGATGTGGGGCAGGCTCGTAGCCTGCGGCGGCCTCTCAGGCCGCCCTCGTCGTTCACTCCGTGACGCGGAGTGTCTTCCGTTCCCGGATGTCGGCGGAGGAGCTCCCAACCAGAATCTCCACCGGTTCGTTTTCCACCACGAACTTATTCCCGCCTTCGTCCCAATACGCAAGGCTCGCCGCTGTCAGCGGGATCTTCGCCGTGCGCTTCTCTCCCGGCGCCAGCGTCACCCTGCGAAAGCCCTTCAGCTCCCGCGACGGCCGCGCCACCTTCGACTTCGGGTGCGCCACATACAACTCCACCACTTCGTCGCCCGCGCGCGTCCCCGTGTTGGTGACATCCACACTCACGGCCACCTTCCCGTCTGCCCGCAGGCGGTCCGCGTCCACGCGTACATTCGAGTACCGGAAAGTGGTGTAACTCAGGCCGAACCCGAAAGGATACAGCGGGTCGCTCTGGAGGTACATGTACGTTCTTCCGCGCCGGATGTCGTAGTCCATCATGGCCGGCAACTGCGCCAGAGACCGTGGCCACGTCTGCACCAGCCTCCCGCCCGGGTTGTAATCGCCGAAGAGCACATCGGCCAGCGCGTTCCCCAGTTCCTCGCTGTTGTGCGTCATGTGAAGGATGGCGGGAACATGGTCCTGGGTCCAGTTGATCGCGAACGGGAAGCTGGCGATCAGCACCACCACGGTCTTCGGATTCGCCGCATACACGGCCTTCACCAGGTCTTCCTGCTCCAGCGTGATGGACCGCCGGTCCACCGCTTCTTTCCCGTCGCTCAACGTTGGGCACTTCTCCCAGCCGGCATTGCATGTGGGATGATTGCCCACCACCACGATGGCCACGTCCGACGACCGGGCCACCGCGGCGCCATTGTCCCCCGCATCATATTTGACGACAACGTTCTTTCCAACTTTGTTCCGGATACCATCAAGCGCGCTCACCGTATAGGGCGGCGTTCCGCTGTACCAATCGAGCAGCACCTGGTTCGCCCACGGCCCGATCACCGCAACGGACTTCAGCGCGGCCTTGTCGAGCGGAAGCAGATGCCGGTCGTTCTTCAGCAACGTGATGGATTTCTGCGTCACCAGCCTGGCCACGGCTTTGTGCTTTTCCGTAGTCCAGGGATCCTGTTGTTCCTGGCCGATCCGCGTGTACGGAACCACAGCCGGAGGGTCCAGAACGCCCAGCCGAATCATTACCCGAAACACGCCTTTAAGCGAGCGATCAATGTCCGCTTCGGTGAGCAGTTTCTCGTCCAGAGCGCCTCGCACCGCGGATTGATACAGGCCGCTGGGCTCGAGGAACTGGTTGATGCCGGCCTTGATGGCCCCGGCCGCGGCTTCGTTCATCGTGTGGAAGTGCTTGTGCTGCGTCACGGAAAAGCGCAGCCCGCCCGCGTCGGTGCAGACAATGCCATCCTGCCCCCACTCATCGATGGTGATGTTTCGCACGATGGGCTGCATGGTGCACGGGATGCCGTTGACGGCGTTGTACGCGGCCATGTACGCTCGCGACCCGCCTTCCACGACGCCCATGCGGAAAGGAACCGAGTAATACTCACGCAACAGGCGCGCATCGAAGTTCGAGGAAGACCCGGCGCGGTTGTTCTCGTTACTGTTGGCCAGAAAATGCTTCATCAGAGAAGCGGCCTGCCAGTATTTCGGATCGTCTCCCTGCAGTCCTTTGATGAAGGCGACGGCCATGGTCCCATTGAAGAACGGATCCTCGCCATAGCACTCTTCCGTTCTGCCCCAGCGCGGATCGCGGCCGAGGTCGGCATTGGGCGCGCGCACCACGAGTCCGCCCTGGTGATATTTCTGCGCCATGTAGCGGACTTCGTATCCTTCCAGCGCGCCTGCCTGGTGGATGACGTCGGTGTCCCAGGTCTCCGCCATGCCGATGGCCTGTGGAAACTGCGTGGTGGGCACCACCTTCGGCCGGCCCCACCCGCCCGGGCCGCCCATGGCCAGGCCGTGCAGGCCCTCCACGTGTCCGGTCCCGTTGATACCCAGGCGGCGCACGTTGGGAGTGGTGCCGAGGCAGGCAATCTTCTCCTCGATGGTCATCAGGGAGAGGATGTTGACGACTCGTTCCTCCATGGGGAGGGCTGGATTCTGAAACGCGTACTGGTTCGGAGACTCCGCCCGGGCAACGCCGGAACGGAGAAAGAAAAGGCCGCCGGCCGCCGGCAAGCACACCGCCGCCGCAAGGACCGCTGTGACTCTCATCTGATCAATGTCCTACGACTTCCAGTATCCGCGAATCGTAACCGCTGAGCTTCCGCGCGGCATCGTCCCAGTGCAGATGTGTAATCTTCATCGCGCCCTTTTCGTACGCGTACGTTTTGCCATCGTCGTCGTACAGCGTGAAATCGCCGTCGGCGCCCGCCCAGACCCGCACCTTCGCCAGCTTCTGCGTCTGACTGGTGCTTTCGACCGGTTCGCCGATGGGAACGACGGAGCCGGCGCGCACGAAAAGCGGCAGGATGTCGATGGGCGCGTCCACCTTGATCGTCTGCCCGCCGTGCACGCGCTCGCTGGTCCAGTAGTTGTACCAGTCCGTGCCCGCCGGCAGATACACCATCCGGCTTGTCGCGCCCTGATCGGTTACCGGCGCTACCAGAAACGCCGGCCCAAACATGTACTCATCCCGAAGGTCGGCCACGTTTGGGTCATCCGGGAAGTCCATGAACAGCGCGCGCATGGAGGGAGCGCCCGATTCGTAGGTGCGATACCCGAGCGAGTAGATGTAAGGCATGAGCTGGTAGCGCAGCTTCAGATACTTCTCCAGAATCGGTTCGGCCGCCTTGCCGTAGGACCACACCTCGTTGTACAGGCGGCTGCCATGGCTCCGGAAGATGGGCAGAAAGCTGGCGTACTCGAACCAGCGCGTATAAAGTTCCGGGTAGTCGTCATAGCCGCCGACGTTGTCGCGCGCGTCGCTGGGGTCAAGCAGCGGAGGATGAGCGGGATGATGCTCGGGCGGCAGGTATTGCCATCCGCCGGTGTCGTTGCTCCAGTAGGCGATGCCAGACGCGGTGAAGTCGAGCCCGGTGGGGATCTGGCGCTTCAGCGCGTCCCAGGTCGGATAAATGTCCGAAGACCAGAAGATGGCGCCGTTGCGTTGTGCGCCCAAATACGCGTCGCGAGAGAGAATGAGCGCGCGGTGATCCACGTCGCGGCGGAAGCCTTCATAGATGGCCGCCGTGTGAAACAACGGGTAGGTGTTGTAGTACCGCGTGCCCGGCCCAATGTGAAAGTAACTGCCGTTGGGCGGCAGGTCTGGCTCGGTCTCGTCGGCCCAGATGGAGTCGAAGCCCTTGCTGACGATGTTGTCGCGAATCGCGCCCCAGTACCAGTGCGCCGCCTCCGGATTCGTGGTGTCGATGTCGGACCCGGCGCGGTCGTACGGCAGACCATTGGTGGGCGTGCCGTCGGCCAGGTGCTCGAACCAGCCGTTGCGCAGCAGCAGATCGTAATAGCGCGATTCGGGCACAAAACGAGGCCACACGCTGATCATGGTCTGGAACCCCATGTCGTGGAGCTGGCGATTCATGGCGGCCGGATCGGGCCACGCGACGGGATCGAAATCCATCTGGCCCATCTTCGTGTAGTAGAACCAGTCGACGACAAGCACATCCGCCGGCAGGTGCCGCTCCCGATAGCCTTTGGCCACGGCCAGCACTTCCTCTTGCGAGCGATACCGCTGCTTGCACTGGATGTATCCGTAAGCGGCCTTCGGCAGCATCGGCGTGGCGCCGGTAAGCAGGCGGTACCCGGCGTATATTTCATCGGTGGTCTTGCCGGCGATCACGAAGAAGGACACCCGGTTGCCGACCTCGGACGTCCACTTCGTCTGCTCGTTGAAGCCCGGCTCGATGGTGGTCTTCGACGGATTGTCCCAGATCATGCCGTAGCCCCGGTTGGTGACCACGAAGGGCACGCAAACGCTCGGGCCGCCGGCAGCCGTGTAATTATGCCAGCAGTCCACCGTGTGCCCGCGATGGTCGAGGAAACCCTCGTGATTCTGGCCGAGGCCGTAATAATGCTCGTCGGCCGGCGAAGCGAAAGTGGCGCCCACCTGGTAGAAAAGTGTGTCCGTCGCGCGCCGGTCATTCAGGATGCCGGCGTTTCCGTCCTTGTGATTGGGCGCGGACATGGACCAGTCTTTCATCTCCAGCAGCATCCCGCCTTCGGGCGTCCGGATGGTGATGTGGGTAGACGGGGCGGAACCGCCGAAGAACCGGGCAATGTCCAGCTCGGTGGCCATGGGCTTGCGAGCGCGGTCCACCACAACGGTAACCACCATGCGGGAGGACCGGTAGACGTCTCCGTCGTCGGTGTGCTGGTAATCCCAGCCGTCAACCGACGGCGATGCGACGAACCCGTAGCCGGGGGCGGCGGTAGCCTGACTCTTGTCCAGGCTCAGCGTCACGCGAACGATATTGGGAGCGTACGGCTCTAAAGCGATAGTGCCGGCGCCCCGGTCCACCACCACCGCCGCGGGTAGCACTGCAGCCGTCAAAAGCAGTAACGCAGCCACACGCTCGCAGATCCTTACCGAGCCGCGACGGTGACGGAGCGGACTTTTAGGCATCATTGGGTGACCTTCACCTCGGTCCCCGAATACTGCACGGTCTTGTCAGGATCGCCGGTCAGCGCGCCGCCGGTTCCATGCCCGCGCCCCGCAAACACAACGCGAAACGTCCGTTTCTGCAGCATCCCCGGGAAACTCCCTTTTCGCGTACCGATGGTCAGCGTCTTACGCGCGTCGTCCCAGTGCAGCGGAATAGTGGCGTAGACGCCGCGTTCGTAGTTGTAGTTATCGTTCTCGTCTTCGTACAGCGTGAAATCGCCATCCGCGCCGGCAAACACGCGCAGTTCGATCGGATCGGCCGCCTTCTCCGCCGCGTATTCGACGTCGGGCCCCAGCGGGAGAATCGACCCGGCGCGAACGTAAAGCGGGATGCGATCCAGCGGTGCCGCGCCTTCCACGGACTTCCCGCCGTTCTGCGCTTCGCCCGTCCAGAAGTCATACCACCGCGTGCCGGCCGGCAGGTACAGACGCCGCGAAGTGGCGCCCTGCTCGGTCACTGGGTTCACCAGGATGGCCGGGCCGAACAGGAACTGGTCGCCGATGTTGAGCACGCGCGCGTCGGACGCGAAGTCCATCACCAGCGGCCGCATCGGCGTGTAATGCGCATTGGTCACCATCCACGCCATCGAGTAAATGTAGGGCATCAACCGGTAGCGCAGCTTGTCGAAGCCCACCAGCGCGGCCTGCGCCTCCTGCCCGTAGGACCACAGTTCGTTGGTGTCCGGCGCGCGCGTCCCGTGAACGCGGAGGATCGGACAGAACGTGCCGAACTGGAACCAGCGCACGAACAGCTCGCGGTACGCCGGGTCGTTGGGATGGCCCATGATGAAGCCGCCGATATCGGACGTCCAGTACGGAATCCCCGACAGCTCGAAATTCAGCGCGGCCGGAATCTGGCGCTTGTACGTTTCGAAATCCGAGAGCACGTCGCCCGACCACGCCGTCACGCCGTTTCGCTGGCTGCCGGCAAACGCCGAGCGCGACAGAATGTACACGCGCTTCTGGTCCGATTCCGCGCGCTGGCCATCGTGAACTACCGTCGTTGTCATCAGCGGAAAGAGATTCGCATAACGCGCCCCACTGGCGCCCCCCACTTTGTCGTGCAGCAGGAAGCTCTCCTCCACGCCCTCGCTCTCCGGCTCGGTGGTGTCCATCCACCAGGCATCCGCGCCGATCTTGAATAGCGAGTCGTCCAGCAGCTTCCAGTAATAACGACGCGCGGCCGGATTGAAGGCGTCGTACAGCGCGGTCCCCTTCGGGTGGAACGACTTCACCTGCATGCGGTCGATGAAATAGCCCAGCTTGTCCATCTCGTCGTAGGTGGCGGAGCCGGGATAGAAGTACGGCCACACCGACATCATCAGGTGCACGTGATGCGCGTGCAGATCGTCCACCATGCCTTTCGGGTCCGGGTAGTTCTTGTTGAATTTGAACTCGCCCGTGTTGGTCCACCAGAACCAGTCCTGCACGATGTTGTCCAGGGGAATGTGCAGGTCGCGGTACTTGTGCGCCACGCCCAGAATCTGCTCCTGCGACGTGTACTTGTTCTTGCACTGCCAGAAGCCGTAGGCCCACTTGCCGTACATGGGCGCCGTGCCGGTCAGCTCGCGGTAGCTGGCGATGATCTTGTCGAACTGCGGTCCGTAGAAGAAGTAGTAATCTATGGTGTCCGCTACGCTGGAGCTGACGTACAAATAGTGAATGAAGCGGTTGTTGAACCGGCTCACCCCGGGGTTGTTCCAGAAGATGCCGTAGCCCTTGCTGGACAGCCACATCGGGACTGCGATGTTGGTGTTCTCCTGGGACAGCTCCACCGACTCGCCGCGGAAGTTCCAGACGCCCGCTTGGTGCTGGCCCAGACCGTAGAATGCCTCCTCCGATCCGTACATCTTGAAGACGTCCTCGGCGTGCCAGGTGTCTTCGCCGTTCACCTTTGCCGGGATCATCTGCCGGGGTCCGTCGGCGAGAAGCTCCCGCCCGGACTTGTCCTTGAACGTGATGGTGCCGTCGTCGCGGGCCACGGTCACGCTCATTTTCGCGGTGGTCACGCTCACCGTGTTGCCGGCCGATTGCGTAGACCATTCCACGGCCGGCCACTCCGTCTTGGTGACCACGTAATCGGTAAGCTGGGGGAAAGCCGGGGTGGGCGTGTACTGCACGTGAATAATCGAGTCCGTGCAGACCTGCAGGCGGAGGACGCCCGTTTGCATGGTCAGAACCAGACCGTTGTCCTGGCGTTGAACCGCAGTTACCGGATTCAACGGGATCCACTGGGCGTGGATGCTCGCGGCCATGGCGGCGGCGATGAGAAGCAGAGTAGTAGAACGCATTTTGAAGGCTGCCTCGACCAGAGTACGGTGACCTACCCTCCCGGCAAAAGTTAAATCTGCGTATTATCTCCATCATATCTGCATGAAAACGCGGCTTCACACTGGCCTCTGGCGAGCCGTGCGCCGGGCGGCCCCTGCGTCCGATGGCTTCAATACACCCGGAGATTGTGGTATTCTTGACCCCGGAGTGGGTTAGTCCTGCGATTCGCGGTTCGGAGGCCGAGGGGTCGTCCTCCCGGCCTGCGATCAGGGTTTGACAGACAGTCTGGGGTTGTGGCGGGTTCCGCACCATGTCTTTGAGAGTGGAAACCGAGACCGCGTCCGTTGCGTGGGAACCGGAGCTGATTCAGCAGGCGGATCGAGTTGTCCGCAGCGGACCGTTCCGCGGATCTGAGATTCTTCGGCATCTTCTGGATTACCTGGCCAAACGCGCCGCCGAGGGCGCTGCGGAGCCGGTGCGGGTCAGGGAGATCGCCACGGTCGTGTTCGGGCGATCCGATGACTTCGACTCTCAGACGGATTCCATCGTGCGCGTGCATACCGGCCGCTTGCGCTCGAAGCTCGCCGAATACTACCTGACCGAGGGCGCCGAAGACCCCATCGTCATCTCCATTCCCAGGGGCAGCTACGCGCTTTCGTGGCGCTACCGCCAGCCCGCCGCGGCACCGGCTGCGGAGCCTTTGCCGCCGCAGCCCGCCTCCAACGGGCAGGTGGCGCCGGAAAGGACGCGAACGACGTACTTTCATCCGCCGCTGATCTGGCTGGCGCTGCTGCTTGTGACGGTTACGGCGGTGATTACATGGCTGGCCGGCCGGACGCTGCGGCGCGAGAGCGATGGCCCCGCCGTCCCCCAGGCGCTGCGAACATTCTGGCGTCCTTTTATTGGTGGCAGCGACTTGCCGCTGGTGGTGTACTCGAACCTCCGGCTGGTCGGGTCGCTGGACAGCGGCTTGCGGGAATTCGACCCGAAGGTCGATGCCCAGCAACCCATTCTCGATACCTACACGACCATGGGCGAGGTCAATGGAGTCTTTGAAATCACCAGGTTACTGACCCTCCTCCACCAGCCTATGCGGGCCAAGCACGGCGCCCTGCTCACCTGGGACGAGGCCAGGGACAGCAATCTCATCTTCGTGGGTGGGCCGCTGGCGCAAACCCCGCTGCGCGAAGTGCCCATTCTGACGGAGTTCGAGTTCCGCAACCGGCGAGCGGGCATACCGGGTCCGTCCGGCGCAATCCTGAACCTGCACCCCCGAAAAGGCGAGTCTTCCATCTACTTCGGACCGCAGGCGCGTCCTTTTGAATTCGACTACGCCGTGGTAGCCCTCAGACCGTCGGTGAATCCGAGCCACCGGACGCTCGCCCTCGCCGGGATCACCGAATACGGCACACAGGCGGCCGCCGAGTTCGTCACCCGGGAGGACTCCACAAGAATCCTTCTGGCGAAACTGAACGTCAGGCCGGGCGGGAGCCTTCCCATGTTCGAGGCGCTCCTCCGTACTACCATCCGGGGCGGGGTGCCGATCGAATCCGAGGTTGTCGCCATCCACACGCGCTAACGCCCAGGTTACAGGCTGCAAGCCGAAATGTTACTGGTCTGATACCTCGGAACCACTTGTCCAGTGGCGATTCTCGTACCTGTACACACGTTGACAGGCAACAAGTTACTTCAGATAATACGCGATTTCACGCTTGATTTCACTTCCATGAAGCGCTGCCACGGAGTAGTATAAACACATTAAGGGGCAGAAGCAGCTATAGACGTATCAGGTCGCCGTATGTCTTGCGCAGGGCGAACTGTACGATTCCGCAGCTCCGATGGGACGGCTAGCCGATTCCCGTGGGAACCGAATCGTTAGAGAGCCCCTCGGTTAGACGACTATGCATTTCCATCATGCGCCATGTACGGCAGACCCGGCAAAGGCAGGATCTGTCGCGCCCGGCGGAAGCAACTGCATCCCGCGGAAGCAACTGCATCGAAAGGGGTCAATCATGCAAAAATCAGTGTTCCCGAACGCCACGTCGGTCTCGGGAAGACTCAGGCACTTTACGTTTTTCGCAGGTCTGTTTCTCGCAGTCCTGATACTCTGTCAACTACCCGTATATGCCCAGAACGCAACGGGTTCCTTGAGCGGAACGGTCACCGACAGCTCCAACGCGGTGGTCCCGGATGCCAGGATCGTTCTGAAGGACGAAGCCCAGCAGACTGTCCGTGAGTCGGTCTCCAACGGCAGTGGGTTCTTCAACTTCCAGGCTGTTAAGCCAGGCTCCTACACACTCACGGTGTCGGCCTCGGGCTTCACCACCTGGGAAGAACGGAACATCCCGTTCACCCAGGGCGCCAGCGTCACCATACCAAGCATCGTCCTGCAGGTGGGCGGCACCAAGTCGGAAGTCGCCGTTGTCGCGGCTAACGACGTGATTGTGCCGACCGATAACGGCCAGGCCAGCACCACGCTGAACACGCACATGATCACGCAGCTCTCGATCGCCGGCCGCGACGCCGCCGAGTTGATCAAGATCATGCCTGGAATGGGATTCAGCAACGGGCTCAGCCAGGGCAGTTCGTTCAACCCGACCACGGGAACCGCGAACAACACGGGCCCGATCGGGACGTACTCCGCGAATGGAACCCAGCCCTACGGCGCTATGACCATGACTTCGGACGGCGCCAACCTGCTGGACCCGGGCAACCAGGGAACCCAGACGGCCAACATCAACGCCGACCAGACCGCAGAAGTCACGCTGCTCACCTCCTCCTATGGCGCGGAATTCGCCAAGGGCCCGGTCACCTTCCAGGCCATCGGCAAGAGCGGCGGCGCCCAGTTCCACGGCAGCGGCTACTTCTACGAGCGCAACTACGTCATGAACGCCGAGGACTCCTACCTGAAGAATCAGGGGATCAAGCCTCCGCAGGATCACTACTACTATCCTGGCGGCGACTTTGGCGGACCGGTTCTGCTCCCGTGGACGAAGTTCAACCACGACCGGAACAAGCTTTTCTTCTATTCCGCCTTCGAGTACATGTGGCAGCAGCAGGCCGGAGCGCTCCACAACTACTTCATCCCGACTGCGGACATGATGCAAAATGGCAACTTCAGCCCCGCCTACCTCGCCAGCCTCGGTACGAGCTTCAAGAACAACTACGGCGGGGTCGGGGATGTCAGCAATATCAATAACGGCAGCGCCGGTTCGCTTTGGCCGGGCGGCATGATTCCCG
>JBEKZH010000086.1:0-21170 GCA_049510065.1 Bryobacteraceae bacterium | reverse complement strand
CCCTGCGGCTTTCGCCGGGCTGTCCGTATATGCCGCAAAGCGCTTCTCCTGTGGGCCTGGCGTCGGTTGTGTACCCACAAAACAATTCTACACCAGAATGTTCTGTTTATAACACAGTAGTACTAGGTCTTTGACCGGATTATTCGGTGTGCTATGGAAACCGCTTGCTGACGCGCGCGGCTCGGAACTGAGCCGTGACCGTAAGGGAGCGGTCTCCCGTAAGAGCACACCATCACGCGGTCAAAGACCTAGTTGCGGCTATGCCGCTCTGCGGGGCAGGATGGCATCCTGCGCGGCGGTTGATTACCGCCGCTGTTCGGGTGCGCCGATTGACAATCGGCTGCAGCTTAACAAGCTGCCCCACATCAACGAGCCCCTACCGCGCCCCGCCCGCCGCCAGCGGCCGTTCCGCGCCGGAGAATCGCCTATATGGCCCGTTCGTTCCGTTGGGCAGGATGGTGTCCATGGAGGTGAACGTCTGCGTGAGCTGATCGCCCGTCAGGCCCCGCGCGCCGGTCAGGTTGGCGCTGGCGAGCCTCGCCGCCGTTACCACCGCATCGCGGAAGTTAGCGCCGGTAAGATCGGCGCTCTCGAAATCGGCGCCGGCAATGTTCGCCCCCTGAAAATCGGCCCCGCGCAGCGAAGCCCGTTGGAACCCGGCGTGGCTGATGTTGGCGCGCGTAAACCGGGCGCGATCGCAGTCGGCGCCGTAAAAGGTGCAGTTCTGCGCCGCGCCGTCGGCCCAGTTGGCGTCGCTGAACGTCGCCAGCGCGAACCGGCACCACGAGGCTCGCGCGCGCTGCAATACCGCCCCGGCGAAGCTGGCCTCTTCGCAATTGCACTCGGCCAGGAAAACCCGGTGCATGCTCGCCTCGTCGAATTTCGCGCCGGCCATCTGGCAGCGGATCAGGCGGCTGTCGAACAGACGCGCCGAGGCCAGCGTGGCGCGCCGCAGGGAAGTTTCGATCAGCGTCGCTTCGGATATGCTCGCCTCGGTGAGCCAGCACGAATCCAGGCGAGCGCGGTCGAGGATGCTCTCGCACAGGTCCGCCGCGGTGAGCCTCGCCATGCGCAGGTCGGCTCTCTCCAGATCCGCGCCGTTTAGATTCGCGCCGCTGAGGTCCGCTTCGGTGAACACCACCCCTCGCAGAATTGCCTTCCGCAGGTCGGCCCCGCCCAGCGCGGCGCCGTGCAGGAACCACCCGTGCAGATCGGCGCGGCGTCCCGTGCCGCTGGCCAGCCACGTCGCGTGCTCCTGCAGCCGCTGGCGAAGTTCGGCGGCGAACTCGGCCTTCGACCTGTCAAACCGGAACCACGGCAAGGCCATTTCCATCTACATCCCCATGGCGGTCGTCAGACTGCCAAATAGCTCCTGAAACTCGCCGGCCAGCTCGGGAACGTCGCCAATTCCTGCCCGCAACGGTAACGCCGCCGCTTCTTCCGGCCGCGCGGCTTCCATCGGAAAAACGCTGTAGCCCAGTCCGCACGCGAAGTTGTCGGCCGCATGCACCAGCTCGCTGAGCCGGATCGGTTTCCCCGGCTCGCACACCGTGGGGTCGTCCGCCGGGTGGTGATGATACAGCGCCGCCGCCACCAGCTCGTCGGGCATCCCCGACCGCCGCAGCGCCTCCGCCGACATCTCGCCGTGCGTGAAGCCCAGAATCTGACGCTCGCACTCTTCCGCGGAGAGCTGCCCGGCGCCTTGCAGCGTGCGGATGCGCACGAAGTGCTCGGGCAACGCGGTGACAATCAGCAGCTTCCCGAAATCGTGAAACAGCCCCGCGCTGAACGCCGCGTCCACGCCGCTCACCGGCACCCGCGCCGCCAGCAGGTCGCAGACTACCGCGGTGGCCAGCGAATGGAAGTGGAACCGTTTGGCCGGCCAGCCCGGAGGCGTCTGTATCTTGTGACAGATCTGGTTGAGGCCCAGCCCGAGAATCAGATTGCGCAAGCGGCCCAGGCCCAGCATGGTCATGGCGCGCGAAATGGAGGCCATCGAGCCGCGCCCGTAAAGCGCGGAGTTGGCAATGCGCAGGATGGTGTTCGCGATCACCACGTCCGCCTCCACCAGAGGCACCAGCGTCCGGAAGTCCACCCACTCGTTGGCCAGCGCCGCCCGCAGCTTCGACATCGTCCGCGAATAGGGCGGAAGATGCTGCAGCATTTCGAGCACACGCTCCCGGTAGTCCGTATTTGTGGCCGCCTGTACCACCTCAGGGTAGTTATCGCGAGCCCACGGCCCCGGTTAGAGCCTGATATAGGTACTAAAGTTCCATGCTGGACAACTCGCCTGATCGGGCGGGAGATCTTCGTATCATGATACCAGGTGCCCAATACACTTTCTTACGCGCAAAGAGGAAACGAATGTTCCCACGCCCGCGTCCCCAACTCTGTGCAGCATCGGAACTTCCGCATCCTGACCCGCCTGTTAATCCCAGCCGCCTGGTCGATCATTTCTCTGGTTTTTGCCCAGGGTTCGCCCCAACGCTATATTCTGATTCTCGAAGATCCGCCGGTAACGTCGCGATTCTCTTCGCGGGAAGCCATGGCCACGGCGGATGCCGGCCAGTATCGCCGGCAGATTGCGCGTAAGCAGGAGACTCTCCGCCAGCAGCTCGCGACCAGACGCTTCGCGCTGATCGGCAGTGCCTCGACGGTGCTGAATGCGGTGTTCGTCGCCGCCGCGCCGGACCGCGTGGCCGAACTCAGGGCTCTCCCCGGCGTCCGCGGCGTCGTCGCGGCGCGGCACTTCCACCGCAATCTCAACCGCGCCACGCAACTGGTGAACGCGCCCGCCGCGTGGACCGCGCTCGGCGGGACGTCCCATGCCGGCGCCGGCATCAGAATAGGCATTCTGGATAGCGGCATCGACCAGACCAACCTGGCGTTTCAGGACCCCTCTCTGCCGTCTCCAGCGGGATTCAGCCCGGTCTGCGACCCCACCCGAATCAACACCTGCAGCCAGAGCGCGTTTACGAACAACAAGGTTATTGTGGCCCGCAGTTACGTGGGCCTTCTGGCTGCCGGAGGCGCCATCGATCCAAATCATCCCGAGCTCGATTCCCGGCCGGATGACATTTCTCCCCGCGATCACGAGGGTCATGGGACGGCCCTCGCTTCCTGTGCGGCCGGAGTGGCCGCTACCGCCACGCCGTCGGTGGCCGCTGGCGGAAGCGGCACGGTCTCCATCGGAGGCGTCGCGCCAAAGGCATACCTGGGCAATTACCGCATCTACGGTTCGCCGGAATTGAACGACACCACCACCAGCGACATCATCATCATGGCTCTGGACGATGCCGTGGCCGACGGCATGGATGTGGTCTCCCTGTCCAGCGGCGGTCCGGCGATAAGCGGCGCGCTGGAAACCGGCGCTGTCTGCGGCAATCCCGCGGGCGTGCTCTGCGACCCGGTCGCCGCGGCTTTTGAGAACGCCGCCCAGGCAGGCACCATCCTTACGGTGTCGGCGGGCAACGATGGCGCCCCGGGCACCATCCAGAGTCCCGGCGACACGCCCTCGGTGATCACCCTGGGCGCCACCACCAGTTCGCACTACTTCACGCCGACCGCTTCGGCCGTGGGTACCGGCGCGCCCTCGAACCTGCAGAACCTGGCTAGCGACGTCTTCCCCGATAACGACATCGTGGGAGCCGCCACCGGCCCCCTGCGCGACGTCACCACCCTCGGCGACAACGGGACCGCGTGCAATGCTCTGCCGCCTTACTCACTCGCCGGCTACATCGCTCTGATCGAGCGCGGGAACTGCACGTTTGCGACGAAAATGTTCAACGCGATGGCTGCGGGCGCCATCGGCGTCCTCCTCTACAACAATGCGGGAGCGGCAACGGGCACCCCATTCTCGGTGGGCAGCGCTGGCGGCTATGTTCCGGTGGTCATGATCGGCCAGTCGGACGGCGTGGCCATGAAGAGCTACATCGACGCCAACCCGAACCAGCAGGTGACCATCGATCCCGACGGTGCCGAGCAGGACGACTCAGCCGACGCCAACCAGTTCACCACGTTCTCTTCGCAAGGCCCGACGGTCGGGCCGCTGCTGGTGAAGCCGGAGCTGGTGGCCCCCGGGGAAAGTCCGCAGAGCCCGTTCACCTTCAATGCGACGCCGTATTTCTACGGCGGCGTTTACATGGCCGCCCAGTCCTACGACCCGCTCGGGATAATGTACAGCTCCACCGGCTTCGTATCGGCTGAAGGCACCAGCTTCTCGACTCCGATTACCGCCGGCGCCGCCGCTCTGGTGCTGCAGGCTCATCCTGGCGTGAACGGTGCGGCCCGGCTGCGTCTGGTCCGTTCGGCTCTGATCAACAACGCCGCGCAGACCGTGACTGGAGACGACCAGGGCAACCCGGCAGTGGACGTGTTCGAGATTGGCGCCGGCCTGCTGAACGCCGGTGGCGCCGTCACCAGTACCGTTTCGGTGCTGCCGCCCACGCTTTCGTTCGGCGTGTTGTCGAGTACCGTTCCCGCGGCGCAGCAGCTCACCATCACCAACAATGGCGCTTCGGCGGTGACTCTCGCCATCGCGGTGACTCCCAATACGACGCTCGATTTCGCCAGCACCCTGACGCTGGGCCTCAGCACGTCCAGTCTTCCGCTCGCGCCCGGGGCCTCGGGAACCGTTACGGTGACGCCCTCGGGGAGGGTCCCCGGCGTCGGGTATTACAGTGGCATGATCACCATCACCGGGACCGGCGTCTCGCTCGTGGTGCCATACGTTTATATTCTCGGGGACGGGATCCCGTCCAGCAGCGGCCCGTTCCTCGATGGCGGTACTGGTTTTGACGGGACCGTCGATCAGGACATCCCAGCCGCGTTCGGAGAACCTCTGCTCCAGCTCGTGGATGATCTCGGTCTGCCGATTGCCGGCGCGCCGGTCACCTGGCGCGCCAGCGGCCCCACCGGCAGTAACCCTACCATCGTCAGCGCCGACAGCGTGACAAACCCGTACGGATACGCGGGCATCAATCAAGTGAAACTCGGCACTCAGCCGGGCACATACACGTTCACAGCCACGGTCGCCGGCCAGAGTTGGAACTTCACCGGTAGCGCGCGTGTGCCGCCGGCCCTGCGAGCCTCCAACCCAGTGGAAAACGCGGCCAGCTTCGACCTCACTGTCGCGCCAGGGTCCTACGTCGCCCTCTTCGGCAGTGGCCTCAGCGACCCCGGCGCCACGGATATCTCCAACACCCTGCGGCTTCCGCAGGCCATCGACTACGTCAACGTCAGCTTCGACGTTCCCTCGGCGGGTATCAGCGTCCCCGGCCATCTCACGTATGTGAGCCCCACCCAGGTGAACGTACAGGTGCCGTGGGAGTTGCAGGGCCAGACCTCGGCGCTCGTGAAAGTGACCATTGACTATTCGCCCGGCAACGTGGTCACCGTGTCCATCCAGCCGTTTGCGCCGGCCTTTTTCGGGCCCGCGGGCACGGTCGCGGCGCTGGACACCAACAACGTCGCGATCAATCAGAGTCATCCGGCGGTCCGCGGCCGGTATGTGCAGCTCTACGTGAACGGGCTCGGTCCGGTGACCAATCAGCCTGCCAGCGGCGATCCCGCGCCGGTCTCCGGTAACCTGTTGTGCAAGACCACCAACACGGTCACGGTTACCATTGGCGGGGAGACGGTGACCGTCGATTCCCCCGGGGATTTCAGCGGCCTCGCGCCTGGCTTCACCGGGCTCTATCAGGTCAATTTCAAGGTTCCGTCCGACCTGCAACCGGGCAACCAGCCGATCACCATCACCGTGGGCGGCGTGACCTCCCAGGCTTCCGCGATGTGGGTGCAGTAGGGCCTACTTCAGCCAGCCCCGTACCTTGTCCCGCATCCGCTCGATCAGGCCCGGCTTCGCGGCCGGCGTCTCCAGTTGCGCGGGAGCGGGCAATTGCCCGGTCGCGGCACCCTCCTGCAGCGGCACCCACGGCTCCTTGGCGGCGCGGCGAACGTGAAACCCCTGCAGGACGAAGTCGTTCCGATACAACCTGCCGTCGTCGTCCTGCAGAATCATGCTGAACTTCGGTTGCGCGCCCGGCGTCACCTTCACCGGATAGTAGCCGATCACGTTCCGCTGGATGTATCCGGTTTCGTAGCGGTGGTGCCTGGGGTTCCAGACGAAATAGCGGAAGCTGTCGAAATCGTACGGAACGTCCATCTTCGATTGCGTGGTCCAGAGCCAGTCGTGCTTCACGCGGTCGCCGTCGCGCACCTCCGCCATGGCGAAGTACGCAGTGATGCGGTGGCCCTCGGAATACTGCGCCACTTCGTCCGGGATGGCCATGACCAGCATGCGGGTGAGCACCCACCCGGCTGCGCCGTCCCTGGTGCGGACCAGCGTCCAGTCCTCCATCGGCACGCGTGGCTCTTCGGGCGGCGGCTTCGGAGCGGGAACGGACGCTTCGGTCTCACCGGTTTTCGACAACTCCAGCCAGTTCCCGGGAAGCCCCGGCGCGGGCGCGGCGGGCAGGCGGAGCCGGCGGCGGCCATCCGAATCGTCGCTTTGCGGCTTCCTTCTCTCGGTCTTCGGCCTGGCGGGAAGCAGCCGCGTCTGAGGAGCGCTGGCTCGCGGGAGCCTCGGCGCGAGCTTATGCGCCAGTACCTCCACCCGGGTGCCCTCGCGGAACTGGAAGAAGGAAGCACTGTTCCGATCGGGCGCGGTGTGCATGTTCACCGGTTCATAGGAGACCGCCGCTCCCTGAGAGGTGAGCGAGGCGGCCTGTTCGGTGAACGCGCGCAGCTCGTTCATCTGCTCCTTCGACATGAGCTGCTTCACCTCCGTCCAGCCTTCGTGGCCATCCGCCGTGCGCACCCGCGCGAAGATGCGCCTCTGCTGCAGGACGTCCACTTTGTCGCCATGCGCGAGCGTGGCCACAACCGGCGATTGCGGGCTGATTTCCTGGCGGACACGCACCGTCATGGGCCCGGCGAACGCTTCCCCAAGGACCGGCCGGTGAGACTGCGTATTCGACCCGCAGGACGTTAACGGCAGGCACGCTCCGGCCACGCACCACAGCAGGAGCGCGAATCGTGTACGGGTGATACTTTTGAGTGTAGCGAGTTCGTGTGTGAGCGATACCGAAACCACCGAATACTATTGTCCCGCCTGTGACGCGCCGGTCACCGATCCGCTGGTGTGCGGAGACTGCGCGGCCCTCATCTGCCGCCGCTGCGGAACGCCGCTGGAGAAGGCCGACGAACTGGGTATCGGCTGAACCTGGCTGAGACCTTGCGGGGCAGCTTGTCAAGCTGCGGCCGGTTGTCCATCGGCCCACCACCACGTTTGCACCCGAACAGCGGCGGTAATCAACCGCCGCGCAGGATACCATCCTGTCCCACATCCATGGCGCCAGCGGTTTGTAATCGAGAGGTCTCCAACACTACCCAGCCGCATACTCGCGCACGAACGCGTCAATGCGCTGCAGGCCCCGGCTCAACTCTTCCATCGAAGTCGCGTAGGAGATACGGACGTGCTCGCTGGTTCCGAACGCCTCGCCTGGCACCACGGCCACATGCGCCTCCGCGAGCAGCCTCTCGGAGAACTGCAGCGCGGAACCGATTCCTTTGCGAAAAGCGACCGAGACGTTCGGATACGCGTAGAACGCGCCCCTCGGCACGGCGATGCGCACACCCGGAATCGCGCGCAGCCGCTCCACCACAAAGTCGCGCCGGCGGCGATACTCGGCCAGCATCACATCCACCGAGCCCTGTGGCCCGGTGAGCGCTTCGACGGCGGCCTTCTGCGCGATGGAGGTCGGATTCGAAGTGCTGTGGCTCTGCAGCTTCGACATGGCGCCGATTACCGCCGCGGGCGCCAGAGCAAAGCCGATTCGCCACCCGGTCATCGCGTACGTCTTCGATAACGAACCGGCCACCAGCACGTGTTCCTTCGCGCCCGGCAGCGCGGCGATGGAGTATGGCTCGTCCGACGCTTCGTAGAGAAACCGGCAGTAGCACTCGTCGGTCATCAGCCAGATGCCGCGGCTCGCCGCAAGCTGGTAGATGCGTTCGAACTCCGCGCGGCCAAGCACGCCCCCGCTGGGGTTCGACGGCGAGTTGATGATCATCAGCTTCGTCCGGCCGGTGATGTGCGGCTCGAGGTCGGCGGCGGTGAACGTGAAGCCGCTGGCTTCGTCGGTGGGCACGAACACGCAGCGTCCGCCGGCGTAGTTGACCACGTCCTTATAGGTGACCCAGTAGGGCACCGGAATAATCACCTCGTCGCCCGGATTCAGCAGCGCCTGGGTGATGTTGAAGATGGCGTGCTTGCCGCCCACCGTCACCATGCACTCGTTGGGCGCGTAATTGGTCCCGTAGTCCACGCGGTGGCGCTCGCAGATGGCTTTCTTCAGCTCCAGAGTTCCGCCCGCCGCCGTGTATTTGGTGAAGTTCGCTTCCAGCGCGCGAACGGCCGCCGCCTTGATGTTGTCCGGGGTGGGAAAATCGGGCTCGCCGGCGCCGAAGTCCACCACGTCCACGCCCTCCCGGCGAAGGCGGTCCGCATCGGCCGCCACCTTCATCGTGGAGGATTCGCTGATCAGCGCGATCCGGTCTGCCAGTTCTTTTGTTGCCGCCGTGGTTGCCTGCATGACGAAGTAGTCAACTCCCCTCTACTGTTATTCTCTCCTTCAGACGCCTCGCCACGCTGGCCGGAACCAGGCCGGAGATGTTGCCGCCCAGCCGGAACAGGTCCTTCACCAGACGCGAGCTGAGGAACGAGTGGGCCTCGCTGGCCATCAGAAACACCGTCTCCAGCTCGGGCCGCAGCCGCCGGTTCATCAGCGCCATCTGCAGCTCGAACTCATAGTCGGAGATGGCCCGGATGCCGCGCAGAATCAGGTTGGCGTTCTGCCGCGCAGCGTAGTCCACCAGCAGCCCACGGAACGAGCTGACTTCCACGTTCGAGTAGTCCGCTACCGATTCGCACAGCATCGCCATCCGCTCTTCCACCGTGAACAGCGGCTCTTTCTCGGAGTTCTGAAGGACGGCCACGATGAGCCGGTCCACCAGCTTGGAGCCGCGGTCAATCAGGTCCAGATGGCCGTTGGTGATCGGGTCGAACGAGCCTGGGTAGATGGCGACAACGTGGGCCGGCTTCGGATTCACGGGTATCGCCTAATTATAGCGGGTGGGAGTGGATTGAATGGAGCGGGAGACCGGATTCGAACCGGCGACATCGACCTTGGCAAGGTCGCACTCTACCAACTGAGTTACTCCCGCTTGCCTCCTTCATTCTCTCGTGGCCGAAACGGCACTGTCAACCAACGTAACTAAACCGGCTCGCCCACGTGGATTTCGAATATGCATCGTTTCCCGCCGCGCAGCACCGCTTCCTTCAACTCCACCCGGACCTTCTTCTGCAACAACGTCTCCCAGGTGTGTTGCTGCCAGCCCAGGGAACAGTTGCAGACCACCGGCGGAGTGTTCTGGTGTCGGCTGTTCAGCGGGCAGAAGCAATCGGAGCGCTCTGGCGAGGTCATGGTGATAATGCCCTTCTCGCGATCCCAGGTCACCTCATCGCCCGACACTCCCTGTTTGACCAACTTGCAGAAGCCGTCGAAATCGCTGCGATACTTCACGAGGGTCTGGTCCCCCAGACTGGAGCAGAAAGTGCCCACGTCATGCAGGGTCTGGTTCAGATCGTCTTTGCTCATCCGATCCAACAAGATCTGCAGCATTCTGGCGTAGCGCTCTTTCACGAACCGCAGGCGCCAGTCCTCGGGAGTCGCCGTCTCCGCGGCAGACAGACTGGAAGCGGGAATCACGCTTCCGGCCGCGCAGGCGCACAAACCGGCCGCGCACGTATTCAGGAATTCTTTTCGATCCATCGACGTTCTCCTTCACCCCTTCTGCAGTTCGACAAAGCCGCTTCGCTTCAGGCGGCGCAGGATCTGCGTCTCCTGTGCGGGAGGCTTCGCCCACTGACCCATCCACGCCGTGAAAAACCAGTCGAGGTAGTGCTTGTACCCCTGGCGCTCCCAGTCGTCGTTCAGGCCGAGGTGGCGTTGCTTGTCGTCGTACTTGCGCGTGATCTCCTCGGTCTCTTCTTTGGTGAGCCGATGATACTTCTCGTTATGGATGATGCCGGCTCCGTCCAGACGGCCCTTGAGAACCGCCGGCTGCTCGGTTGGATAGCCCAGCGCCAGGGCGATGAGGGGGAAACAATGCGTCTGCGGCAGATCCAGCAGCGTCCAGAGTCTGTCCATGTCGCCGCGATGAATGCCGTTGGTGAGCAGCGAATCGATACCCAGCGACCGGGCCGCGATCACGGCAGTCTGCGCCGCCAGCACCGTGTTCGTGGAGGCGGTGATGAAGCTCTCCATGGTGCCCGGTTCGAACGGGTGCCCAAGCGACTCGGCACTCGCCTTCAGGCGGTTGTAGTCGGCGCAGTACAGCAGCAGGCAGCCGCCCTTGTAGCCGCAGACCTGGCCCATCATTCCGCGATCCTTGATTACGATGATCGAGTAGCTCTGGTTGGCGGAGGCGTTTGCGGCACGAAGGCTCGCCTGCAGGATTGTCTGCAGCGCCGCGTCCGGGACCGGCTTGTCGAGGAAGTTGCCGTGAATCGTGCGCAGGCCGTGGATGGTCCGGATGACCTCGTTCGACGATCCGGCTGGCGTGGTGTCCGCGGCCAGCCCGGCTGCCCCGGCCTCGAACGCCAGCAGCCCGCCGCCCGCCAGCGCGCTGTCGCGCAGGAACTTCCGTCGGGAATTCTGTTTCCTGGATGGCTTTAACATTGACTTGGTCTCCGTTCCTTCGCCGCCTGGCGGGTGCGAACGGAGATCCGAACAGTCGAGTGCGGACTCCAGGGTGTCGGATGAAACATGCAAGCGCCCTTCCAACCTCACGTCCTGCAAATCTCACGGGTTCCGTCCCCGCCGGCAGCAGCCCGATGTCCGATGCCGGGACAGGCTGCCCGGAACCGCGCACCCGGCCGGGAGGTCGCCGACCCACCCGCCGCCGCTGCGTTTGCGGAAAATGGGCACTTCGGGCCCGGTAACAACCGGTTACATTCGGGGGCGTTCCTGTTCTCGGCATTCGCCTGATTACAGGACGGTTACAGAAAATGGAAGTTGATGGGTTCTGGGATTGGCAGTGTGGTAAGCTGAAACTCCGCTTACAAAGGTGGCTGCCTGGGAGGGTCGGTCACCCCCAATACAATACCATCGGCTGACAGCCGGAGATGTGATGGAAGTGTCGATTTCCACACGTGTGGAAATCTTGTGCAAAAGGTGCGTGCGGACAAAAGAAATGAACTGCTGGGAACAAATCAAATCCAGACTGGCTCTGCTACTGACTTCGGAGGCGTTCCAGAACTGGTTATCGCGGACCTCATGGCGTGGATCGGAGGGTTCCACGATGCGCGTCGGGGTACCGGATGAGGTGACCCGGGTCTGGCTGCAACAGGAATACTCGGGTGAGATCTGGACGGCAATACGCGACATGGGACTGCCCTTCACCCAGATCATCTACGAGCTGGAATCGGCGCGCCTGGATATGGCCCCCCGAGGCCTCGAACAGGACCTGGGTGGAATGTCATTTGCCCCATCTATAAGCCTGAACCCGCGCTTCACGTTCGACACGTTCGTGGTGGGCTCATGCAACCAGTTTGCCCACGCCGCCGCCAGGGCCGTGGCCGCGGTACCCTCGAAGACCTACAACCCGCTGTTCATCTACGGCGGAGCCGGCATGGGCAAGACCCATCTCATGCATGCCATCGGCCGCGAGCTCAACGCCCGCTACACGAAGATCAAGGTGGTGTACACCTCGAGCGAACGCTTCATGAACGAGATGATTAACTGCATCAAGCTCGACCGCATGCAGACGTTCCACACCTATTACCGCTCGGCCGACGTGCTCCTTGTGGATGACATACAGATCCTGGCGAACAAGGAACGGACACAGGAAGAATTCTTTCACACGTTCAATGAGCTCTACGAGCATCAGAAGCAGATTGTGATCTCCAGCGATTCCCCGCCGAAGAGCGTCACCGGGCTGGTAGATCGCCTGCGCTCGCGATTCGAGTGGGGTTTGATGGTAGATGTGCAGCCGCCAGATCTTGAAACCAAGATGGCCATCCTCGACAAGAAAGCCGAGAGCGAAGGAATCAAGCTGCCCGAGGACGTCCGCATCTTCATCGCCACACGCACCAAGTCGAGTGTCCGTGAGTTGGAAGGATCGCTGATCAAGCTGATCGCATACTCGTCGGTAACAGACAGTCCCATAACTATTGCTATGGCGCAGCAGGCGCTAAAGCATCTCACTGTTGGCACCGAGCGCCGCATCAGTATGGACTCCATCATTCGAGCGGTGGCCGACAAGTTCAACCTGCAGCCGAGTCAGCTCAAACAGAAGACGAATGCACAGGACATTGCCTACCCCCGCCAGATCGCCATGTACCTGATCAAGGAACTCACACCTGCCTCACTTCCCGAGATCGGTCGTGCCTTCGGTGGCAAACATCACACAACCGTTCTCCACTCGATTCACAAAATTGAGGAGTTGCGTCATAAGAATCAGGATTTGAACAGTCTGTTGCACAGTGTAAGTGACTCATTCCATTGATCATGACGATTACAGCTTCCAGTCAGCCGCCATTCCGGCTGTGAGCAGCTGTGGAACATCAGGCGGGCACCCGGACGATACACTGTTCCCACACCGGTTTCCACAACACCCAGTAGCGGGAACTGACTGGTTTTTGTATAATTTAGAGAGAAATCAACGAATCCACAGACCCTATGACTACTGTTCTGATCCAGTACGTATTTGAAGGGTCTGCAGGAGTACTCAGAGCAGCACGGAGCTAATGATGGAATTCACTGTAAGCAAGGCTGATCTGGTTCGTGAACTGAGCTTGTCCCAGGGAGTGGTGGAGAAGAAGACTACCATTCCGATCCTCTCGAATGTACTGGTGGAAGCGTTGGATGGCCGAATTCAGTTGACGTCAACCGACCTTGAGCTGGGTGTTCGTTGCTCGTGTCCGGCGCGTGTGAAAAAGCCGGGAGCCGGAACGATTCCAGCTAAGAAGCTGCTTGACTACGTTCGCTTGCTCCCGGACTCGGATCTGGACGTAAAGCTGCAAGAGAATCACTGGGCGAGTTTGACATGTGGCCGCTCGCGTACCCGGATTGCTGGGATGTCACGGGAGAGCTTTCCGGAACTTCCAGCGATGCCAGAAGTCATCGCGGAGCTGCCGGTAAAGATGCTGGCGAGTATGATCACACGCACCATCTTTGCCATTTCTATGGAGGAGTCGCGGTTCACGCTGAATGGCGCGCTGTTTCTACTGAAGCCCAATGGAGTGGTGATGGTGGCTACCGATGGCCATCGTCTGGCAATGGTGGAGACTGCCCTCGATTTGCCATCCATTGTTGGACAGTATAGGGCTCTGATGCCCCGGAAGGCTATGGGTGAGATTCTCAAACTAGCAGCTGAGGCCGGAGCCGACGACAGCATCCAGTTCTCCGGCGATGACAATCACCTGTTCTTCCGTCTTGGCGAGCGTCTATTGCTCAGCCGCAAACTCACCGGCAACTTCCCCGATTTTGAACGGGTGCTGCCGAAGGAACATCCGCACGCCATCCAGCTCAACCGAGACGAGTTCCGCGGCGCCGTGGAGCGTGTTTCACAGTTCTCCGACGAACGCAGCAAAGCCGTCCGCGTGAAGTTCTCACCCGCCGAGTTGAGTATTCATTCGTCTCTCTCCGATACCGGCGAGAGTGAAGAGAGTCTTGGGATAGAGTACGCCGGCGAGGTAATGGAAATTGGTTTCAACGCGACGTACATGCTGGACTTCCTCCGAGTGGTTTCAGAGGAGCAGGTGACCTTCCTGGTGCGGGATGCCAACAGCGCCGGTGAGCTGCGGCCGGGCGCCGCGGTGGAAGGATCGAGCTATCGGTATGTCGTCATGCCGATGCGCATTTGAAGTAACCCAGAATAACTATGGCAACAAAAGACGTGAGTGGCGTGGATGCCGCCGGGATTAACCTTTACGAAGCCAGTTCCATCAAAGTGCTGGAGGGGTTGGAAGCGGTGCGCCTGCGCCCGGCAATGTATATCGGCTCGACAACGGAATCCGGTCTGCATCACCTCGTTTATGAGGTGGTGGACAATTCCGTAGACGAGCATCTGGCCGGCTATTGCACTGAGGTCAGCGTCACCATCCATAGCGACAACTCGGTCACCGTGATTGACAACGGCCGCGGCATCCCCGTGGACATGCACGAAACCGGTGTCTCGGCGGCGGAAGTGGTGATGACCAAGCTACACGCCGGTGGCAAGTTCGATTCGAACTCCTATAAAGTCTCCGGCGGCTTACACGGAGTGGGCGTCAGTTGCGTGAATGCGCTGTCGGAAGCGCTGCAACTGGAAATCTGGCGGGACAAGTTCACCTGGGAACAGGACTACGAGCGCGGCATCCCGCAGGCTCCTCTGAAGCAGACGGGCAAGGCCGGCCACAAGCGCGGCACCAAGGTGACCTTCAAGCCGGACACCACCATCATGGCTGTGACGGAGTTCAACTTCGATACTCTGGCCCAGCGGCTTCGCGAACTCGCCTTCCTCAACAAGGGACTGAAGATCACCCTCACCGACGAGCGCGTCGAGCCGGCCAAGGTGTCCGAGTTTCATTACAGCGGCGGCATTTCCGAATTCATTCGCCACCTCAACCGCGGCAAGTCCGCGCTGCACGACAAGCCCATCTATTTTGAAGGCGACCGGGTGATGGACAACGGCAGCACGCTCAACCTCGAGATTGCGCTGCAGTACAACGACTCCTATTCCGAGAGCCTGTTCAGCTTCGCCAACAACATCAACACCGTCGACGGTGGCGCGCATCTCAGCGGCTTTCGCACCGCTCTCACCGGCACCATCAACAAATACGGCAAGAGCGGCGGGCTGTTCAAAGACCAGAAGGAAAACCTCAGCGGCGACGACGTTCGCGAAGGCCTCACCGCCGTCATCAGCGTGAAGCTTCCGCAGCCGCAATTCGAAGGGCAGACCAAGGGCAAGCTGAACAGCGACATCGGCGGATACGTTACCCAGTTCCTGAACGAGAAGCTGAGCGAGTATTTCGACAAGAACCAGGCCGTGATGAAGCGCATCGTGGGCAAGGCCATCGACGCCGCCCGCGCGCGCGAAGCCGCCCGCAAGGCCCGCGACCTGACCCGGCGCAAAGGCGCGCTCGATTCCGGCGGGCTGCCCGGCAAGCTGAGCGATTGCCAGGAGAAGGACCCCCAGCGTTGCGAGCTGTTTCTGGTGGAGGGCGAATCGGCCGGCGGTACCGCGCGCACCGGACGCGACCGGCGCTATCAGGCCATCCTGCCGCTCAAGGGCAAGATCCTCAACGTGGAGAAGGCCCGCTACGACAAGATGCTGGGCCACGACGAAATCCGCTCCATGATCACAGCCATCGGCACCGGCATCGGCAAGGACGATTTCGATCCCGCGCGCCTGCGCTACCACAAGATCATCATCATGACCGACGCCGACGTGGACGGCTCGCACATCCGCACGCTTCTGCTCACCTTCTTCTTCCGCCATATGCAGGAGCTGATCAAGCGCGGCAACATCTTCGTGGCGCAACCGCCGTTGTATCGCATCAAACGCGGCAGGAGCGAGAAGTACATCAAGGACGACAAAGAGTTCACGCGCGAGATTCTGCGTCGCGGCACCGAGAACCTGGTGGTGGTGAACGGCGGCGGCCGTCGTCTGGAAGGCGCCGAGTTGCGCGGCTTCCTGATGACCCTGGATGAATTCCAGCAGGTGTTCCGCCGCGCCGAGCGGCGTTTTCGCGAGCCGCGCGTCGCCGCCGTTCTGGCCAACGTCGACTACCACGTGGACGTGAAAGAGGACTTCCAGAACGAGGCCAACGTGATGCCCGTTCTGGAAGCCATTCGCGCGGCCGGCGTCACCGCCGAGATGCGCTTCGACGAAGAGCATTCCGCCAGCATGATCGCCTATCGCGACCAGACCAACGGCGAGCGCCTCATCGGCTGGGAGCTGGCCACCATGCCCGAGTATCGCCGCCTGCGCATCATGGCGAAGAAGGTGGCGTCGCTCAACGTCGCGCCCTTCAGCGTCACCCGTGGCGACAGCAGCGAGACGCGCGGCGCCTGGAACGACCTGCTCGATTACGTGAAGTCCGAGGGCACCCGCGAGATCTCCGTCACCCGCTACAAAGGCCTCGGCGAGATGAACGCCGAGCAGCTCTGGGAAACCACCATGAACGCCGAAACGCGCACGCTGCTCCGGGTGGACCTCGAGGACCTCACCGAAACCGAAGCGATCTTCTCCACGCTGATGGGCGAAGACGTCGAGGGCCGCCGCAAGTTCATCGAGGAGAACGCGCTGGACGTCCGCAATCTGGACGTGTAGGCGGGCCTGGGATAAACACCTTCTTCATCGCTGCTGTCTCGTTTTCGTTGGCCTCCGCATCGATGGGGCGCAATCGGCCAACCGCCGCGCAGGAGCCATCCCGCCCCACATTGAGCGGTCTGCAGAACCCTACGCCGCCACCGCCGCGCCGCCATCCACCAGCACGCGAAGTTGCCGGACCGCCCGGCTCATGGTCTGCGCCTGTGCCGAGAGCTCCTCCGCCGCCGAAGCCCCTTCCTCGGCCGTGGCGGCGGCGCTCTGCGTGGTGCCGTCCATGTGCGCCACCGCTTTGGCGATCTGCTCGATGCCCCGCGCCTGCTCCTGGCTGCCGCTGCTCACCGCGTCCACCAGCGTTTTCACCTGTTCCGCGGCGGCGGTGATAGAGCGCATCACGCCGCTCACGTTTTCCAGCCGCGCTTTACCCTCGCGCGAGCTGGCGATGGATTCTTCGATCAGTGCCGAGGTGTCCCTGGAAGCCTGTGCGGAACGCTGGGCCAGATTGCGTACTTCGTCGGCTACCACCGCAAACCCCATCCCGGCTTCGCCCGCGCGCGCCGCCTCCACCGCCGCATTCAGCGCAAGGATGTTGGTCTGGAAAGCGATCGCGTCGATTACCTTGATGATCTTCGCGATCTTGTCGCTGGAGGTGTTGATCTCCTGCATGGAGGTCATCATCTCTTCCAGCGCGCGATTTCCCTCTGCGACCGTTTGGCGAGCGATGGTCATCAGTTCGGAGGCCGATTGCGAGCTTTGCGCGTTGTTGCGGGTCATGGAAGTGATCTCCTCGGTGGAGGCCGAAGTCTCCTCCAGCGAGGCGGCCTGTTGCGAGGCCCCCTCTGCCATGGACTGGCTGGAAGTGGCCACCTGCTGGGAGGCGCTGGTAATCTGCGCGATGCCTTCGTCCAGTTCCGCGGTGGCAGCCCGAAGCTGGCGGCTCAGCCCCATCACCACTCTGGCTACGATGGCGGCGATCAGCAGAGACAGCACAGCCAGCGACCAGGTGATCCAGCGAGCTACCGAGGCCTGCTGGGCGCCGTCGGATAACGCCTGCTGGAACAGGCTCCGCTGTAGCTCCTTCAGGCCGCCGATGGCTTTCTCGATGGCGTCGGCCGCTGGAGCCACGTGATCGCGCAACTGTGCAATCGCGTCCGTCGTTTTCCCCGCCTCGCACATTTCCCGCATCTCCCGTTCGGCTTGCAGGAACCCGGGCATTGCCGCTTCGAGAGTGGCCATCAACTGACGGCCTCGCTCGGTAACCAGGAGCGGTTTCATCTCGGCCATGAGCTGGGCGAATGCAGTGGCTCGCTGGTTGAGCAGGGTCGCTTCGGCGTTCACGTGCACCGAGTCGTTGATTGCCGAGAAGGCAATCATTCCACGCCCGTTGGTACGCATCATGTTCACCAGGGCGGCCATCTCACCGGCCATGTCCATCTTCTTTCCGGTAGCGGCTGAGTTGCCGAGCTCGGCCTCGGTGTTGCTGATCGAATACAAAGCGCCTGCCGCCAGAGCGACGATCATCATCAGCAGCGCGCCAACGCTGGTCAGTAGTTTTGTTCCAACTGCGATTTGCTTCTTCACGGTGTCCTCCGGGCCTCACTACACGTATCGGGCAGAATCATTCAGATATGAACGCCGTGTTCGCGGGGGGACTTTGTCGGCTATTCGACGTACACCCGCTTGACCCGCGCGTGTATGCCGCACAGTACGCTGTAGGAGATGGTCCCGGCCGTGCGCGCGATCTGCTGCGCGTCAATGCTCACCCCGCCCTCGGTGCCCAGCAGCGTCACCGCGTCGCCCGGCTTCAGCTCCGGTATCGCGGTCGCGTCGATGGTGGTGAGGTCCATGGACACCGCGCCGCGGATCGGCGCGAGTTTTCCCGCCGCGATCACCGAACCGCGATTCCCCAAACGATGCGGGATGCCGTCGGCGTAGCCCGCCGCCAGTACCGCGATCCGCATCGGCCCCGGCGCGCGGTACATGCCGCCGTAGCCGACCAGGGCGCCGGCGGGCAGCTCCTTCACCGCGAGCACACTGGCCTTCCACGCGAGAGCGGGCTTCACGTTCAGCACGCGCTCCGGCCCCGCGCCTCTCGAAACGGGCGACACGTATCCGTAAATGGCATGGCCGGGCCGGACCATCTTCTGCCAGGCTTCGCGCCGGCCGTAGGCGACGGGGATGCTGCTGGAGACGTGCACGTATTCCGGGCGGATGCCGAGCTGCTCCAACCCCGCCTGCAATCGCGCGAACGTCGCGATCTGCTCACTGGTCTGCGTACCGCTGTAGTTGGCCGCGGAGGCCAGGTGCGTCATGATGCCCTCGAGCCGTACGCTCGAAGCCGCGTGAACCGCCGTGGCGATGTCGGCCGCCGGCCCGCGCGTGCCCAGCCGACCCATCCCGCTGTCCACCTTGAGATGATAGGCAGCCTCGCAGCCGCGTTCCCGGCACAGCGCATCCCACGCGGCGATGTCCTCCAGCGAATGGATCACCGGCGTGAGCCGGTACTCCAGCAAACCGGCGCGTTCCGCGGGCAGGAAGTCGGCCATCACCAGCACCCGCGCGCCGATGCCGGCATCGCGCAACGCCGCGCCCTCTTCCACGCTGCTCACCGCCAGCCAGCGTGCGCCTTCCGCCATCAGCCGGCGAGAGACCTCCACCGCGCCGTGACGGTACGCATCGGCCTTCACCACCGGCATCACTTCCACGCCCGCGCCCACCACCTCGCGCACCGCCCGGAAGTTGCGGGCAATCTGCCCCAGCGACACCTCCACCCAGCTCCGATATGCGAACGAGTTCACATTCTTATAGTAATGACCACCTGCGACCATGACCACTCGTTTCCGAGCCGCGAACGTTAGAGAGCGGTCTCTTCAGGCCGCCATCTCTCGCGCCGAGTTCAGCTTGACCAGCAGAGTGCGCACCACGCGCTCCACCGAGTCGCGCACCTGGCGATGGAGGTTCATGTCGCCGCGCGCCGGGTCGGGCAAAGGCACTGGCAGGACGCGCGCGCCGGTAGACGGAAGGGAACGGCCGCTCAGGTTGACGATCAGGTCGAACGAATCGAGGTCGAAGTCGGTGAGCGGACGGGGCGCGTGGCCGTCCAGGTGAATATTCTTCTCCTCCATCACCGCCACCGTGCGGCGCGAGATGTGCTTCGCCGGTTCCAGACCGGCGCTGGCCGCTTCCACCAGGTTGGGCGCGTACGCGTTGGCGAAACCCTCGGCCATCCGGCTGCGGCATGCGTTCGCGTAACACACGAACAGAACCCGTACCCTGCGGCGCCGCGTGGTTTCGAACAGACTCATGAACCGAGTATGGGCGGCGGCTCAATGCCGCTCAAGGGCCAGGAGTCCCAGACGGATGAGTACCGGAGTCGCAGTACCCCAGCATCTCCTGGAACAGCCGCTCGTACGCATCCGTCACCGCGTCCCAGCTATAGCGCTCGCGAACGCGTTCGGCCGCGCGCCGTCCCATTTGTGCCCGTTCCTCGCCGGACATCGCCAGCACCTCGCGCATGCGCTCCGCCAGAGTGGTCGGTTCGAAGGCCATGCCCACGCCACCGGCCACCTCGGTATTCTCGGGCGTGTCCAGATACAGAACCACAGCCCCACGCCCCATCGCCTCGATGAGCGCCGGATGCGTGCCGCCCACCTCGGTGGCGTGAATGTAGGCAAACGAGTGCGACTGCAACTCGTGGTACCCGGCTCCGTAGATCGCTCCGGGCATCACAATCCGGGGGTCGGCGGTGTCGCCCACCTGCCGTATGTACTCCTGCGCGTAGGGCGCGTCGCCGACCAGCGCCAGGCGCACACCGGTCTCCACCGTTTCGAAGGACTCGCGCACCAGCAGCGCGTTGTTCTCCGGCTCCATGCGGCTCACATACAGGAAGTATGCGCCGGGCTCGAGACCCAGACGCTGCAGCGTCGCCGTTCCTTTCACCGCGCCCGTCTCCGCGCCGTAGGGAATGAACGTGGTGGCCTTCGCCCAGCGCCGGCGATAGTACGCGGCAATCTGCTCGGCGTCGGTCACCACGCGCGACGGGCAGAACGTGGAGAGCCACTCGGAAACCAGATACCAGGCGCGCGCCAGCGCATTCCACTTCCTCCGTTTGCGTTCGAGGCCGTCGACGTTGAGCGCCACCGGCATGCCCAGCAGACGCGGCCACGCCGTGAACACCGCGTTCGCGCCATTGCAGTACAAAGCCGCGTCCACGCGATGCGTGAGGAGATGCAGCGTGCAGAGGAAGGTGTGGACGATGGTGTCCAGGTACTTGTGCCGCAGGGTGGGCAGATAGGTCAGCCGCACGCCGCGCCACACCGGCTCCATCCAGCGATAGCGGCAGTACACGCGCACATCATGCCCGCGCTCGGCCAGGCGCGTCGCCAGCTCTTCCGCGAACGTCTCGAAACCACCGTAGTTCGCCGGAATGCCCCGCGTGCCCGCGATCGCAATGCGCAGCTTCTGCAAGAGATTGGTCACTACGCCCCAGGAATCTTCGCAACCCGCGACGATTCGATGTGGGGCAGGCTCTCAGCCTGCGGCGGGTCCCCGACCCGCCCTGCCCCTGGGTTGCGGCTCGGCTGCCTTGTGAGGGGCAGCTTGTTAAGCTGCGGCCGATTGTCAATCGGCCCACCAGCGGCGGTAAGCAACCGCCGCGCAGGATTCCATCCTGCCCCACAGAGCAGCATAGCCGCAACCAAACGGAAGGGCGGCCTGAGAGGCCGCCGCAGGCTGAGAGCCGGCTGAGAGCCTGCCCCACATCGAATCGTCGCCGGCTGCGAAGACTCTCGGAT
>JBEKZH010000085.1:0-21966 GCA_049510065.1 Bryobacteraceae bacterium | reverse complement strand
GCTTCTCGCCGACCAGGTCCGCCCACCACACCGGTCCGCGGGGCTACTTCCACCGCCCTCGGAGACGGTGCTCATTCGTCCGGTCGGCCGAAAATCGGGCGGTTTAGACACGGGCTGCTAACCCAACTGTCCTGCGAATCAGTCGGCACTGAAAGGTGGGGCGGACCCCGGGCGGACCCCCGGTCCGCAGCCGACGCCCTCGTCGGCTTGTTCCATCCTGCCCCACATGCCGAAAACTGCTCATCAGACGGACGTGCTATGATCAAGTTGTCTTTGCCAACGCCGCCGATTAATGCACTGTCCCACATTGTCCGGTCCTGCCGCCTTTGTCCGATCTTGCCCGATTAGCTGCTCTGCAAATTCAGAAGGAAACCAAAGTGAAGAATATTTTTGTAGGGAATCTCAGCTTCGGGGCGACCGAGGCTTCCATCCGTTCGATGTTTGAATCGTACGGAGCAGTTGACCGTGTCAATATTGTGACGGATCGCGATTCGGGCCAGCCCAGAGGGTTTGCGTTCGTCGAAATGAGAAGTGATGACGAGGGGAATCGCGCAATCGGCGATCTCAACGGCAGAGAACTCGATGGCCGAAGCCTGAACACTTTGACCGCATTATTCGGTGTGCTATGGAAACCGCTTGCTGACGCGCGCGGCTCGGAACTGAGCCGTGACCGTAAGGGAGCGGTCTCCCGTAAGAGCACACCATCACGCGGTCAAAGACCTAGTCCGGTCCATCGCCATACCGAACGGGCGGCTCGCGAGGGTCGCCCGGAATTCGATTAAGCCGCGCCAGTTGGCCACCCCGCTACACCTGTGCTTAATCGCGACAGGTAAAGCGAAGAGTCCACGGATGCACAGATCGCCTGGACAAGCCAGCAGAATTAACCCATACTGGTTAACGAGAGAGCGCTTCTGCCCGCTCGCAGGTCATCTGAGCTAAGTCAGGTCATCTGATCCCCTCCTCTTAGGACTCGCTCAGAACCAGGGAGTTACGATGTTTGATTCCTACGCGAAGCTCCTCTCGTGTCATGCCGATCACCAGGGCCATGATCAGTCGCGTACCTGAGACAATGGAACAGCAGACGTTATGAAACAAATTACGCTGAAACTCACCGTGGAAGAACTGAGAGTCCTGACTGCGCTCGCCTCGGATCAGTTATTCCGAAGAGAATTCATCGATCCGAAAATGCCTGGCTTTCGACCCGACTTCGAGGGTCTCAAACTCGGCAAAGCGTTGGTTGGACGCTTGCGGCTCATGACCGACGATGGCGCCGCGAAGAGAGCGTCCCTTCCGAAGATGAACGGGGCAGGGGCTTGAACATCCGCGACCACCTGCTTCGGCGCCTACGGCAATGGTTCGGGCGTACGCTTGCGGAGGAGCCGGGATCGCCGGTTAGCGCGAGCCGATCCACCGCGGCAGTCCCCGGGCCACCGGTTACGGGCACGAAGAAGATCGTGAATGGCATAAAGAGCAATTCTGTCAGGAGCACTAAGATGAATTTCATCCTCACGGGGTTCACTGAGGAAACAGGATTCCGCGTGTTCGCGTTCCAGGGCATTGGGGCGAACGGAACACGGTTGGAGTATACGGTGAAGGCCGACCTTGGCCTGAGCCGGAATTACGGCATCCGGCTGCAGGAACTCCCGCTCTTGTGCCGCGGAGTGCTGGACCGGCTGGCGGAGGGCGCAGAGGCTCGTACGGTGACCTTCACCGAAGAGGGGATGCGTTTGCACGCGGACACCCGTGCAGCCGAACGGGATGCGGCCCGGAAGAGAAAGGCGCCACCGCCCCGGCCTCCCACCGAACAGGCCGCGGCAACTGGTTGGCGAACCGCGCAGCGGTAGTTGGCGTAGTGAGAGGGCAGCAATGAACAAACGAATAGAGAAGCGACACAAGCGTCAGGTTCTGCGGGCGAAACAACGGGTGAGGCTCTCGGAGCCCGACGTCAGGACACCGGAAGAGATCAAGGCTGCCCGCGAAGCGAGCCGCCCCGACGCCGCCCGTGGCTACGGCTCCAGCTCCGTGCCTTCGTTCCGGGCGAGAACGGCTCCGACGACGGGCCGTGCCGCGAAGTCCGATCTTTCGGGCTGACGAATCGAGCTGAAATGACTGTATTCTCCGCACACTGTCCACATTGCCGGTCTGTCGAGTTCAGAGGCGTCGGCGTTCGCAATGGCATCGAGACGTTTCTGCACTTTATCCTGATACCCTATCGGTGCTCTCTTTGCGGCCACCACTTCTTCCTGTTTCGATGGCAGGCTCCCATCGCCGGGACTGCCTGACGGTGAATGGGCTGGCGCGAGTATCACGAGTTCACCAGGCACAGCGTGGAATCGCTGCGCCGAGCGCAGCACGTCCTCCACTGGGACAGCATGCCCGATCCGTTCCGGCACTACGAGGGCGTGCCGGTTCTCGACCTGCCCGCGGATCCTCCACCTCCTGAAGTCCCGGCGCTCGAATTGCTCCAGGGCGCGCATGGCGCGACGCTTGCCGCCGACGGTCCCACGTTCCTCTCGCAACTGCTGTTTCATTCCGCGGCCATCAGCGCGTCCAAACGGGTCCCATCCACCGGATACCGATACGCGTTGCGGGTGAATCCGTCCTCCGGCAATCTGCACCCGACGGAGTTCCACTTTCTCACGCGCGGCCTCCCGCAGTGGCCGGACGGGCTGTACCATTACCGCCCGTCTTCGCACATGGCGGAGCAGCGCGCAGTCGGCGAGCTGGATCTGAAAGCGGCCGGGGGTGATGCGCCCATCGTGTTTGTGCTGACCAGCATTGCCTGGCGGGAGGCGTGGAAATACCGGGATCGGGCTTATCGCTATTGCCTTCATGATGTGGGGCACGCATGGCAGGCGCTCGCGCTCGCGGCCCGGGCCATGGGCTGCGACAGCTTCGCGGTGGGCCATTTCCCCGACGACGAAACGGCGCAGTGCTGCCGTTTCCATGAAGACGAGTGGCCCATGCTGATGGTCAGGTTGTCCGGAAAATCGATCCCGGCGCGAGAGCCGGACAGCGGGGAGACCGTCTGGTTCGGTGGGAAGGCCAACCAGCTCTCCAGCCACCAGTTCGCCTACCCGCGGATTGAGGACATCCATGCGGCGACAAAGCTGCCAGCGGTACAGGGGTTGATCGCGGCGTCTGAGCCGGCGCCAACGGGCTCTGGCGGCATCAAGCTATGTTCGCCGGCCTCATCGGCTCGCACCTTTGGCGAGGTTGCCCGAACGCGGCGTTCGGCGCTGGGTTTCCGGGGCGGGACCGAAGCGATGTCCCTCGCCCAGCTCTCGGCCGTTCTCGCTGTCACGGCGCAACCGCTTTCCTGCGATTTCGGCGGCACTCGTTTCATTCAGCTCTATCTGTACGTACACCGTGTTCACGGGTTGGAACGCGGCGTATATCGATACTGGCCGGAGCACGCCGAGTTGGAACGAATCCGGTCCGGCGATCAGAGGGTCGCGGCGGCGGGCCTCAGCCTCGGGCAGGACCTTGCCGGTAATGCGTGCGTGGCGTTCTCGATGGTTGCCGATCTCGATGGCGCCGTTCGTTGCCATGGCGACCGCGGCTACCGCTACGTGCATTTTGAAGCCGGCGCCGTGGGACAGCGGCTCTATCTTGCCGCGGAAGCGCTGGGAATGGGAGCCACCGGAATTGGCGCATTCTTCGATGAGGAAGTGCACCGTTATCTCAATCTCAGTTCCGGCGAGCGACAGGTGGTATACCATTTCGCGATCGGATACCCGGTGCCCGACCCGCGCGTGGTTGCCTGACGGGGGCCGATTGAAAATCGGCCCGCAAGATGAAACCCTGCCCCGCAGAGCAGCATAGCAGCGACCCGGGGGCAAGGCGTCCCGAAGGCCGCCGCAGGCTGAAAGCCTGGCCCACGTTGGAACCCGGAATCGCCACCCGCTGGTACCATGTGCACTCCACTCCGACCTACAAGGCAATCCCGTTTGAATGGACCAAAGCCGTTGTCCATTCTTCCAGACCCCGGCCTCTTAACTCTGGTTTATGCAAGCAGGCGGTGGAGCAAGAACAAGCCGGAGGGCCAAACCTTGATCCGAGACTCGGCCCATCCCCTCCGGTCGTGAGAAACTACGAGTTCAGGAGACAATTCGAAGGCAATGAAGGCTGCACGCGTTCACGAATTCGGCGGGCCGGAGAAGATTCGCTTTGACGACGTGCCCGTTCCCGCTCCGGGGCCGGGTCAGGCGCTGGTGAAGATCGCGGTGTCGGGCGTCAACTTCATCGACACCTACCATCGCACCGGGCTGTACAAACTCGATCTGCCGGCGCTGCTGGGCATGGAGGGCGCGGGGACCGTCGAAGCCGTCGGCCCGGATGTCCAGGACGTCCATCCCGGTGATCGCGTCGCCTGGGCCATGGTGCGCGGCTCGTATGCCGAGTACGCCGTGGTCCCCTCCTGGCAGCTCATCCATCTGCCCGCGCAGCTCAGTTTCAAACTCGCAGCCGCGGCCATGCTGCAGGGCATGACGGCCCATTACCTGACTCATTCCACCTTCCTGCTCAAGCCCGAGCACACCTGCCTGGTCCACGCCGCCGCCGGAGGCACCGGGCTGCTCATCGTGCAGATGGCGAAGATGCTCGGCGCGCGCGTGCTGGGCACGGTGTCCTCGGAAGAGAAGGCGCGGAAAGCCCGCGAGGCCGGCGCCGACGACGTCATCCTCTACACCCTGGAGGATTTCGTCGAAGAGACGAAGAAGCGCACCGGCGGCGAGGGCGTGCACGTGGTCTACAACTCGGTGGGCCAATCCACGTTTCTGAAGAGCCTGGACTGCCTGCGCGTGCGCGGCGTGCTGGTCGACTTCGGCAACGCCAGCGGTCCCGCGCCGGCCATCGAACCGCTCCTGCTCGCGCAAAAAGGTTCGCTCTATCTCACCCGCCCCAACCTCGCGCACTACGTCGCCACCCGCGACGAACTGCACTGGCGCGCCGGCGACGTGCTACGTTGGGTTTCCGAGGGCCGTCTGCATATCCACATCGGCGGCGAATACCGGCTTGATGACGCCGCCGCGGCCCATCGCGACCTCGAAGGACGCCTGACCACCGGAAAGCTGATCCTGATCCCATGAACGCACTCACCGGCCGCTTTGCCGACCTGAAGATCGACGCCTTCCTCGTCTCCGCCCTGCCGAACATCCGCTATCTCACCGGCTTTACCGGAAGCAACGCGCTGCTGCTGGTGACACCCGGCCGCAGCACGCTGTTCACCGATCCGCGCTACACCATCCAGGCGGGGGAGCAGACATCAGGCTGTACCGTGAAGACCGCGCGCGGTCCGCTGGTGGCCGAAGCCGCGCAACTCATCGCCCGGCGGCGGCTGAAACGCATCGGCTTCGAGCGGGGCCGCCTGCTGTTCGACTCGTGGCAGCGCCTGAAAGACGCCCTGCCGCTGGGAGCGTCCCTGAAGCCGGTGGGGCCCGTGGTGGAAGAGCTGCGCATGATCAAGACGCCCGAGGAAATCGCGCGCATTCGCGCCTCGGTGCTGGCCAATTCGCTGGCCTTCGAGGCGGCCCTGCCGCGGATTCGGCCGGGAGTGCGCGAATCCGAGATCGCCGCGGAGCTCGAATACCAGATGCGCCGGCACGGGGCCGAGAAGCCCTCTTTCGACACCATCGTCGCCTCGGGGCCGCGCTCGGCGCTGGTCCACGCGCAGCCCACCTCCGAACCGGTCGGCTCCAATCAACTACTATTGATAGATATGGGCGCCACCCGGAACGGGTATGTAAGCGACATGACGCGCACGTTGTTTCTGGGCAGGCCCGGTCGAAAAGTCCAGAAGATGTACGACAGTGTCCTGATGGCGCAACTTGCCGGTATCGCCGCCGTTCGGGAGGGCGTGACCGCCGAGCAGGTGGACCGCGCCACGCGCCGCGTGCTTCGCGCCGACGGGCTCGACAAAGCCTTCATCCATTCCACCGGACACGGGCTCGGCCTGGAAATTCACGAGCCGCCGCGCCTTGGCAAGAAGGACAAAACGCGCCTGTGCGCGGGCATGACCATCACCATCGAGCCCGGCGTTTACGTGGAGGGCTTCGGCGGCATACGCATCGAAGACACCGTGGTGGTCACCGCCAGCGGATGCGAGGTGCTGACGCCCACAACGAAGGAGTTCATAGTACTCTGACGGTTTGAACATGACCATAGACGAAATCAGGGAGCTGATCCAGCTCATCGTCGAGACTGGTGTCGCGGAGATTGAGGTCCAGCGCGGCGAGAACAGGGTGCGCATTCGGCGCACTTTTGGAACCACCACCGATGTCGTGGTGCCGCAGGTGTTCGCGCCGGTGCCGCCGCCGTCCGAGCTGTCGCCTCCCGCGGCGCCGCACCCTGTTGTCCCGCAGATTAGCGCGGAACATTCCTCCGTGGGGATCTCCATGGGGCAGGGGGCCGCTGTTGCCGCCGCGGCCGACACCATCCTCGTGAAGTCTCCCATCGTCGGCACCTACTACGACGCACCCGCGCCGGGTAGCCCGCCGTTCGTCAAGGTGGGCGACGCGATCGAGCCCGGCCAGGTCCTCTGCATCATCGAATCCATGAAGCTCATGAATGAGATCGAGGCGGAGGTGGCCGGCACCATCATGAGCAAGCTGACGGAGAACGGCAGGCCCGTCGAATACGGCGAGGCGCTATTCGGCGTTCGCCCGCGTTGACCAGGCATGTTTCGTAAGATCCTCATCGCCAACCGGGGCGAAATCGCGGTTCGTGTCATTTGCGCCTGCAAGGATCTGGGCATCCGCACCGTGGCCGTGTATTCGGAAGCCGACCGCCACAGCCTGCACGTGCGCTTCGCCGACGAGGCCATCTGCATCGGACCGGCCCGCAGCTCGCGCAGCTATCTGGACATTCCCTCGGTGATCAGCGCCGCGGAAATCACCAACGCCGACGCGGTTCACCCCGGCTATGGGTTTCTCAGCGAGAACGCCGATTTCGCCGAGGTGTGCGAGACGTCCGGCCTGCGCTTCATCGGTCCGAAGCCCGAAGTGATTCGCGCCATGGGCGTCAAGCAGAGCGCCCGGACGGCCATGGAAGCCGCCGGCGTGCCCATCGTGCCCGGGTCGAAGGGCATCCTGCAAAACTGTGAAGAGGCCTGTGCGGTGGCGCGCGACATCGGCTACCCGGTCATGCTGAAGGCTTCGGCGGGCGGCGGCGGGCGCGGCATGCGTGTGGTCCGCAACGACGTCGAGTTGCCGGCTCTGTTTGCCCAGGCGCAGGCGGAGGCGGTGGCGTCTTTCTCCTGCGGAGATCTCTATCTCGAGAGGTTCGTGGAGGCGCCGCGCCACATCGAGTTTCAGATCATCGCCGACGAGCACGGCGACGTCGAGGTGCTGGGCGAGCGCGAGTGTTCCATCCAGCGCCGCCACCAGAAGCTGGTCGAAGAGTCTCCTTCGACGGCGATCGCTCCGGAGATGCGCAGGACCGTCTCGAACGCCTTGCGCGACGCCATGCGCCAGGTGGGCTATACCAACGCGGGCACGGTGGAGTTCGTGATGGACGCCTCGGGCAACCTCTATTTCATCGAGGTGAACGCGCGCATTCAGGTGGAACACCCGGTCACCGAATGTGTCACCGGCATCGACCTGGTGCGCAGCCAGATTCTGATCGCGGCCGGTCACAGCCTGCAGGACATTCTGCCGCGGCCGGTGACAATGCGCGGCCACGCCATCGAGTGCCGCATCAACGCCGAGAACCCGGACACGTTCGCGCCGTCGCCTGGACGGATCACCGGCCTCAACCTGCCTGGTGGTCCCGGTATTCGCGTGGATACGGCGGCATACACGGACGGCGTGATTCCGCCCTACTATGACTCGCTCCTGGCCAAGCTGATCGCGTACGGGGACAGCCGCGTGGAAGCCCTTGCCCGCATGAAACGCGCGCTGGACATGTTTGTGGTGGAGGGAATCTACACCACCATTCCGCTGCACCAGCGCATTCTCGCCGATCCGGAGTTCCTGGCGGGCCGCTACGACACGACGTTCCTGAACCGGAAGTGAACCCGGCTACTTCCTCACGGTGAGCTGATTCACCACGCTCTTGACGCCCTTGACGTGTTTGGTCAGCTTCTCGGCCTTCGTCCGGGCTTTGTCGGTGTCGACAGGGCCTTTCAGAGTCACCACGCCGTCCTTCACCTCAACATCGATGCCGCCGCCTTTCACCTCGGAGTCGCCGGCCAGGCGCAGCCTCACCTGATCGACGATTGCGTCGTCGGTAAGCGGGGGTTTGCTCTTGTCGGCCGCGAACGCGACTCCCGTTTGCAGCACAATCGTCGCCAGAAGCAGGACAGTGATGAGAGTTCTCATGCTCATTCCATTATGGCGGATGAATCTCCGGTCATGGATCGCCAGTCGATCGCGTTCAGAAACGTGGGGTCCTCGCGCCAGCCGGACCGCACTTTGACAAACAGCTCCAGAAAGACCTTCTTCGAAAACAGCGCCTCGATTTCCACACGGGTCTGGCTTCCAATGCTCTTCAGCATCGCGCCCTTCGCGCCGATCACGATCGCTTTCTGGCCGGGCCGTTCCACATAGATCGTAGCGGCGATGCGCAGCAGCTTGCCGGTGTCCTCCCATTTTTCGATGAGCACGGCGATGGCGTGCGGCACTTCCTGGCGGGTTGTGCAGAGGATCTTCTCGCGGATGATTTCGGCGGCCAGAAAACGCTCCGGCTGGTCGGTCAGGTAGTCCGGCGGGAAGTAATGCGGACCTTCCGGCAACCTGGCTACGATGGCGCGGCGCAACTGGTCGAGTCCGTCGCCGGTGGCCGCGGAAATGGGGAAATACTCCGCGAAATCGTACAGCTTCTGATAGGTCTCGATGAGCGGCAGCAGCGCGCGCTTGTCGTCCACGCGATCGATCTTGTTCAGCAGTAGGAACGTGGGCGCCCGGACCTTGCGCGCCAGATCGACGGCTTCGCGGTCGGCCGCGGTCATGGGGGCGCTCGCATCCGCCATGAACAGCACCAGATCGCGTTCGTCCACCGCCGCCCGCACGGTCTCCATCATGCGCCGGTTGAAGAGCGTGTCGGATTTGTGGATGCCCGGAGTGTCGATGAAGACGATCTGCGCGCCCGGTTCGTTGACCACGCCCTGGATGGACGTCCGGGTGGTCTGCGGTTTCTCCGACACGATGGCCAGCTTGCTGCCGGTGAGCGCGTTCAACAGAGTGGACTTGCCGGTATTCGGCCTTCCGATGATGGAGACGAATCCGGAGCGGTGTTCAGACATGGGTTTTCTTTTCGACTCGACACACGCGCACCTGCTCCACGCGCAGCTCGTTTCCCGCGATCACCTCGATGCGGATGCCTTCGCGCTCCACCGCTTCGCCCGGATGCGGCACGTGCCCAAGCCACTCGGTCACCAGACCGCCGATGGTGGTCGACTCCGTTTCCTCCTGCGGGCGGAAATCCAGCAGGTCCTGCAGACGGTCCAGATCCAGGCTGCCGGCCACGACGTAGCGGCCTTCGCCTTCCTCGCGCACGTCGCGTTCGGGTTCGTGCTCGTCGCGAATCTCGCCGAGGATTTCCTCCACCAGATCTTCCATGGTGGCGATGCCGGCCGTGTTGCCGTACTCGTCGATCACCACCACCATCTGGATGGACTCCTGCTGCATCTCGCGCAGCAGGTCGTTGACGGGCTTGGTCTCCGGCACCGCCCGGATGGGACGGAGCAGATCGCGAATGCCGCTGAGCGTGTGATCCTGCGCGTCCGCCTCGAACAGGTCGCGGACATGAGCGAAGCCGATGACGTGATCGATGTTTCCTTCGAAGACGGGGATGCGCGAGTACCGTTCGTTCACCACGAGCTGGCGCAGGCGGTCGAGCGACGCGTCCACCGGGATGGCCACGATTTTCGGCCGGGGCGTCATCACCTCGCGGACGGTTTTGTCGCCGAAGGCCACCACCGATTCGATCAGCTTCCGGTCTTCCTCTTCGAGGATTCCCTCGTCCTCACCCGCCGAAATCAGAGCGTCGATGTGCTCGGCCGCGGTGGGCGGCTGGGCGGCGGACTGGTCCGGCCGAGCCAGCTCCACCAGAGATTCGAAAAAGCCGAGCACGGCCACCAGCGGCTTCACCAGGAAAACGATGGTGCGCAGCAGGGGCATCAGCGGGATCAGCCAGCGGCCCGACGTTTTGCGGTAGAGGACGTGCGGGATCACCCAGGTGGTGACCAGCATCAGCAGCCACGAGAACACCAGGGCCTCGACGGCCGATTGCCACAGCGCTTCCCGCGCCGCCACGCCGGATGCGAAGATGACCACCACCAGCGCCAGCAGCAGCGTGTGCTTGACGATGGAGAAAGCCAGCGCACCCCGTTCCACCGTGAGCCCCATGCGCGCCTGCAGGGACTCCTTGAACAACTCCAACGCGGGCAATTCCCGCGGGCGCAGCCGCACCGCCTCCATGTGCAGCACCTGCACCAGAGTGACCAGACACAACAGCGCCCCGATGAGCGCGGCGGCGAGAACGGCGAGCGCAATCATCGCGTCACCCCGTTGTGGGGCAGGATGTCATCCTGCAGCCGGCTTTCAGCCGGCTTCTTCTGCTCTACGATCAGGCCGAATTCGCGTCCCGCAACCGCTTGTTGACACGCGCGGCTCAGAAACGCAGCCTCTGGTTTGCTGGCACTTACCGAGCCGCGAACGTTAGAGAGTGGAGGCCAATCAATCATCGCGCCACCCGCTCGATGAGACCGGCCGGAAGATCCAGCCGCCGGCGCCAGCGTTGTTCCACGCGGCGCATCTCGCCCCGGTCGCGCTCGTGGTCCATGCCCACAAGATGGAGCACGCCGTGCAGCATCAGGACGCGCACCTCATCGTCGACGGAGTGGCCGAGACCGGCGGCCTGTTCCCGCGCGCGATCGAACGAGATGGCGATCTCGCCCAACCGGTCACCCGCGACCGCGGGGAACGACAGCACGTCGGTGGCGTCGTCCTTCTTCCGGAATTGGCGGTTCAGGTGGCGGATCTCTTCATCGCTCGTAACCAGACAGCAGAACGTCCGTCCGCCGGCGACGTCGGCCTCCAGGCGGCGCGCAAACTCCAGCAGCTCGCGGCGGCGCAGGGCGCGTGACCGGATGCGAAACAGAATCGAGCTTCGCTCGGAAGCCATGGCGTTGTCGAGTCTAGTCCTGGGCGTCGCCGCTGAGCAGCGGCGCGACGGCCTCTGCTTCCGATGGCGGTTCGGCGCCAAGCCGCAGGGTGAGCTGACGGCCAATGCCGAGCGCGTCGTTATAGCGTTCGTACGCCTTCACAATACGCTGCACCAGGCTGTGGCGAACCACGTCCCGCTCGTCGAAATAGACGAAGCTGATGCCCTCCACGCCCTTCAGCACTTCCACCGCATCGGTGAGCCCGCAGCGCTTGCCGCTGGGCAGGTCAATCTGGGTCAGGTCGCCGTTCACTACCATCTTCGAGTTGAAGCCCTGCCGGGTCAGCACCATCTTCATCTGCTCGGCGGTGCTGTTCTGCGCTTCGTCCAGGATGATGAAGCTGTCGTTCAGCGTGCGCCCGCGCATGAATGCGATAGGCGCCACCTCGATGACGTTGCGCTCCAGCAGCTTCTCCACCTTCTCGCCCTCCAGCATGTCGTACAGCGCGTCGTACAGCGGGCGCAGGTATGGGTCCACCTTCTCCTGGATCGTGCCGGGCAGAAAGCCGAGGCGTTCACCGGCCTCCACCGCGGGGCGCGTCAGAATGATCCGGGCGACCGTCTTGTTCATCAGCGCCGAGACGGCCATGGCCACGGCCAGATACGTCTTGCCGGTGCCGGCGGGCCCGATGCCAAAGGCAAGGTCGTTGCGCTCGATGGCCTCCAGATAGCGGCGCTGGTTGATGGTTTTCGGGGCCAGCGTCTTCTTGCCGAAGTTACGCTGCCGCCCGCTGTGCACCAGAGCCCGCAGGGTGACGTCGGCATCCTCGGCCACCACACGCAGATAGCTGTTCAGGTCGCCGTTGCGGAACTGGTGGCCTTCTTTCACCAGCGCCACGTAGTCTTCGAGAATGGCCGCCGCGCGGATCACGTCGGGCTCTTCGCCGTCCAGCTCCAGACAGTCGTTCAGCAGACGCGTGCTGATATTCAGGCCCGCTTCGAGAACGCGGATATTCTCGTCGCGGGTCCCGAACAGGGACTCGATCCCACGGGAAATCTGAACGCTGAGTCTCATCCTGCGAGGGGGGACATGAAGAGGGGGTACCGCGAGGGGCGCTCCACGACCGCTCCTGCTACGAACGAGCCAGCCGCGATCATCCGCTTACGCGGAAGAGAAGCAAACATCCAACAGTAATTATACCTCAGGCGGCGGTCGCGGTTTTGGGCGCGTTCTTCGACGTCCGCCAGATCTCGATGGCCATGGCCACGGGACCCACCAGCGCCAGTGCATAGAACGGCGCGTGGATATTCTGAGCCAGCCGCAGGATCATCTCCACCACGGCCACCAGGAACACCACCAGACATTGCGCCCACTTCGGCTTCACCGTGGTTTTGGGATCGGTGATCATGAAGAAGATGAAGAGCTGGTACATCGGCCCAGTGATGGGCGACACCTCGGCCAGCAGCGGGTGACCGGTGATCACGCTGCGCAGCGCGGCCAGCGCCAGGAACGAGACTACGTATGTGAAGGTGATGTGAAAGCGCCGCACCCGGTAGACGATCAGCGCGCCGAGAATCCACACGATCACCATGGGCCAGACGTTGTTGCCCCACTGGATGCTGAGCGTCGCCACATACTCCGGCGCGAGCAGCAGAACGGCGGAGATGCCGAAATTCGAAGGGTTCCACAGGTGGCGTCCCTGCCAGCGCAGGACGTATTTCGAGGTGATGGAAAGCGCGGCGCAAAGGGCGTACGGCCAGAATTCCGGCGAACGCACCAGAATGCCGACGCTGATGCCGGTGATATACGCGCTGGCGACGTTCGGAAAACGGCCGAACACCAGCCGCCCCAGTACGAAATCGAAGAGGACGCTGGTGGCGATGGCCAGCGCGGTGCGCGAGAAACTCTCCAGTAGTCCGAAGGAGACCTGGCTTACCAGTAGGATGGTGGTGATCAGCAGCGGCGCAAGGTAGCGGTTGTCGGGGCTGAAGAACTGCCCCACGGCGGAAGTGGGCCGGCTCATTGCGGCTCCTGCAGCCTGTGAATTTGATCTACGGCCGGTGCCTGGATAGTTTGCCTGGTGCCGGACGGCCAGCGAATCTCCACGCGGTCCACTGCCGCGGCGTTGCCCAGGCCGAAGTGCAGCCGGCGTTGATTTTGCGCGCAGAACCCGCTGCCGCCGGAGACCTCCTGGAGTTGCTGCCGGTCATTCCAGAACACCCGCACCTCGGCCCCAATCGCGCTGCGATTGCTGCGCCGGCCCTCCAGCGCGAACTCAATCCAATGCCTTCCGGGTGCGACCGTGTTCCTGTAGAGCAACAGCGGCGCACGCTGGCTGGCCACCACTACGTCCAGCACGCCGCGATTGCCGAAGTCGGCCATCGCAACGGAACGGCCGTCGTAGACATCGGTGACGCCTACCATCTGGGCGACTTCCTGGAACTGGCCCGCGCCATCGTTGACCCACACGTGTTTGTGCTGGTACCCGGCGAGCGACCGTCCGTCGAGCGGCGGCCAGTTCGCCGCGTCGGAGATGATTGCCTCGTTGCCGCCCGCCACTTTTGAATAGTCGTACCAGTAACTGCGGTTCTGGTCGAGCGAAACGTTGCCATTGGTGAGGTATAAGTCCAGAAAACCGTCGTTGTTCAGGTCGCCGAACTGCGCGCCGAAACTCCAACCGCCCAGTTCCACGCCCATGGCGTTGGCCATGTTCTCGTACGCAATCTTCTCCAGGGAAGCACCCGGCTTAGGCACCCAGAGATTATTCCCCTGCACCAGCACGCCCTCTTCGGAGATATTGGAGACGTAGATCGCCTGCCGGCCCGTGTCGAGTATGTCGCCAACGGCGGCGCTCATTCCGCTCTTGGGCGCGTAGCCAACGCCCGTTTCCTTGCCGGCCTCGCGGAACCTTTTGCCGCGCTCATTGAGGTATAACTCCGACACGCCATAGTCATTGGAGAGGAAGAGGTCCGGGTAACCGGTTCCGCGGAGATCGGCCGCCACCGCCGCCAGGGTCCACCGGCGCGAGTTGATGCCGAGCTTCGCGGACACTTCCTCGAAACGGCCGCCACCCAGATTGTGGAACAGGTACTTACGGCCGCTGTTGGTGGCGTATTCGAAGCTGTTAGGCATGATCTTCGTGGTCTTGAGATGCCAGAGATCCACGTCTTCCGGGTAGTAACCGCCGAGGAAGAGATCGAGTCTTCCGTCGTTGTCGTAGTCCAGCCAGAGCGCGGTGTTGGCGTTTGCCCATTTCGGCAGACCGGCCTGCTCAGTTACTCGCGTGAAGTGCTTTCCGCCGTCGTTGTGGAATAACTCGGGCCTGCCCCACTTATAGATAAAGACGTCCTCGTAGCCGTCGTTGTCATAGTCGCCCCAGACTGCGCCCATTGAAACGCCCGTGCCCGGCTGGTTGACGTCCGCGAGGCCCACTTCCGCGGCCACGTCGCGGAACAGTCCGTTTCCCAGGTTCCTGTAGAGAGCGTTTCGGCTGCCTTCGGCGCTGTTCACAACGTAGATGTCGTCCCAGCCGTCGCGATCGAAATCGACGATGGAGACGGCCGCGCCCATGGACGCCACCTGCTCCATGATGTGATTGAGCTTCACGTCGAGGGTGGGAGCCTTGTGGACGAAATCGATACCCGACGCCTTCGCCGATTCCTGGAAGTGAAATCCATATCGCGTCAGGGCGGTTGCGGCGTCGCCCGGCGACGAGACATGGCCGTGCCGTCCGAAGCGCTTAATCAAGAGCGGCGTGGCCAGCAGCGCGGCCAGCAACAGCCAGAGACTAACTCGAAGCAGGCGATCTTTCATCTCCCGGCTCTCCAATGCATGGTTTGCCTGGCGCGAAGAAATGTGGGGCGGGCAATGCTGCCCGCAGCCGGCCTTCCGGCCGGCTGGACCCGCGAGAAAGCAGGTGCGCAGGCTGTAAGCCCAATACCACTTACTTTTCGCGCCTTCCCCGCAAATGATCGATTCTCTGAGTTAGTGGGGCGGACTTTCAGTCGGCAGCCGGCGTTCAGCCGGCTCGACGCCGCGTAGAAACGCGGCGGCAGCCAGGATTGGCTGCCCCACCGAGGGCATACTCCGCCAGACACAGTTTCTGTTGTGAACATAAAAGTCGTGAATTGTTGGACTTGCGAAGCCGCTCTGAAAACCGGGTGGCATTGGGCTGTAAGCCTGCTCCACCATCCCGATGCATGCACTACTTCCACAATGCGCTCCTGAACTCATCCGGGGCCACATAGCGGGTATGAAACTCCTGCCAGTCACCGGGATGTTTCCTGTACGCCGGATCGTCTTCGAGGCGGCCGGGCGGAGTCGTGTAGCCCTTCATCCCGTGATATGGCAGAGGCAGCACCGTGCGCGAGAACGCGGAGTTGTAGTCTCCATCCTTGATCCAGCCATCGCCGATCATGACGAAGTCTCGCACCCATCCGGTTGGAGGCGCCGGGGGCGCGGCGAAGCGGAGACGGACTTCGTCACCCGAGCCCATGATGACGTAGCGGTCATCTGCCTTTTGTAGTAACTCGCGAACATCGCCGTAGCGCGTGTAGTAACCTTCAATCTCGCGCCACTTATGCCCGGTTCCCTCCAGCCGGTTGTAATCGGGCGTCTCTGGCGACGATGCGTTCGCCGCGCCCATCACCGAGAAACCGCGACGTTGTAACTCCGCGCTCGCCAGGGGGAGCCGTTGAGTATAGAGTTGGTCATTCGGCAATCCCGGCGCCCAGGCAAGCCTGTCCCAAAAGATCTCCATGTTAGTGGCAAGCCGAAACTTGCGAGGCAAGCCAGTGAGGTCGAGGACAATCGTTTTCATCTTGCTGGCCGGAAAGCCCAGCTTCGACCGCACTACTATCCAGCGGCCACTCGCGTCCGGAATCTCGATGCGCAGTCCTTCTTCCTTCGGCCCGCTTCCCTGCTCCATTGCCAGGTCGATGCTGGCGTCGGTCGGGTGCATCCAGCCATCGCCGATCAGGTACAGAGGACCGTTTCGCGGAGCATCCTCGGGGAGTTCGAGCTCCACCCAATGGTCGCGAGTTACTCCCTGAAACCGGCCGCGCCCGAATGTGTCGAGGTAATTCTGATCCACGCTTCGAACAATCTCACTCACGTCGTGGCCGAGGTCGTCGACAACCTTCCGGAACGGTTGTGGCGTCGCGGTGGTGTAGATCCTCGCGACCGGAGGCAGTGGGAAGCGCTCATCGCTGTAGATCTCGGTACCCCGCGGATGATCCACTACTAACAGGGAGTAAGAGTCGACGTAATACGACTCCCACAGTTCGTCCGTGACACGCAGATCGTAGTAACCGTCGCGCGGCTGAACCTGGCTGCCCGGCAGCTTGTACCATTCCTCGGTTCGCGGGATGTACTCTCCAAGTCCCGTCGCCAGCGGCGCACTATCCTTCACGAAACTCATCCGCTGGCCGTCCCAGGCAAACAGGGACGGGCACGAGCCCTTCAACCGCTGCGCCGCGAGAACCGACTGGTCCGCCTTCAACTCGAACTCCACCTGCAGCAGACCGTTTGGCCAGAGGATGCGGGCGACGTCGGTTCCCTCATGATCGCCCAAACCAAAGTGCACCACGGGCGCGGCGATGATCTGCTTCTCGGTGAGCATCCCCGTGCGGACTTCAATCTCGCCTCCCAGCCCAAAGGAGTTGATGCGCTGATCGCCGTAGACGTTGGCCGCGCGGAGGCGAATCGCCTGCCAGCGATAGTGCTTCGTGCCGTGGTTGATCAGCGTGACCGGCGTTCCCGCTTGCGAAAGACCGATCAGATCGAGCCGGCCGCCGGCGTTGGCGTCCAGGATGGCCGGCGCAACAATCGGCGGGACATTGTTCAAACGGGTGAACCCGTGAGCGCTGCCCAGAAACATCTGTCCATCGCCAACCAGCAGATCGAGACTGCCGTTGTTGTCGAAGTCCGTCACCGCGAGGCTCGCATTGCTCACGGTCGCTCCGGCGGCATTCGCGCGCGCCACCTCGGCGGTGTCCCACTGCTGGCCGTCGTTCTTGTCGGAGAGGCGAACCACCGCGCCGTCGCTCTTCCACACGATGAAGTCGAGCAGGCCATCGCCGTTGATGTCGCCCTCGGCTACTGCCAGCACTCCCTCCGCCACGGTCGGCGGCACGGCGCGGGCCCGGAACTGTCCCCGCCGATCGTTCATGAGAACAGTTAGCCGGCCGTCCTGGCCAACCATAGCCACGTCGGGCGCACCCAGGCCGGCAACGTCGGCCGTCGCGAACGACGAGAGACCCGCGGGTCCGTTGAACGGGCGAACCGCCGCGAATGTTCCATCTCCGTTGTTGCGCAGCACCACCGGAGGAGCACCGCTCACGCCGAGCACGATGTCCAGGTCGCCATCCAGATCGAAGTCAAACGGCCACGCCCCGGTGTACGATCCGTTGACGATGTCTCTGGGAAGGCGGGTACGCGCTGTGATGTCGGAAAAGTGGGCCGGGCCGTCCTGCTGATAAATGCGCACGCCGCCGGGGCCAGCCACCACCAGATCGTTCTTGAAATCGAAATTCAGGTCGGCCACGGCCACGCCATTCCTTCCGACGGGCCCGGTGTTGAGAGTTGCGCCGCCCAGAATGTGGATACTGGCGCCATCGGACCACAGGATGGACTCCTTGCCACCGCCGTCGAGATAAACGCTGCGCACCCACGCCACTTTTCCTTGCGGCACGCCCACGAGCGACTGTGAGTCGAAGGTGGTGGTGAGGTCGGGCGGCGCCGGCTCGGAGCTCGGCGAGGGCAGTTTCAGGAACTTCACGAACGGCTCGCCCGCGGAGGCCGGAGGTGTCTTCACGGCATCGGCGTTCTGCCGGTATTCCGGTACGCGCAACAGCACGTTCCGAAGAAAAGCCACTCGCAACGCGGCATCGCGCGGATTGGGACCAAGTGCCGCCTGTTCGAGGGTCTTCATCTGCTGCCGCACCTCGTCAGGCCATGCCGACGATTCCTGCGAGAGCCGCGCCACCGCCGATTTCAGCGTGGCCGAGTCGCCCGTTTTCGCCGCCAGACGAGCGACGTCCAGCAGCACGGCGGAATTGGCCGGCTGCTGGTCGAGAATCTTCTTCAGGAATTGCAGAGCGTCGGCATCACCGGAGCCGCTGGCCTGCCGCTCGGTTGCTTCCGCCAGCGAATAGAGCGCCTTGACGTTCTTCGCGTCCAGCTCGACGGCCCTTCGGAAATGCAGGATGGCCTCGGATAACTTGCCGCGCTTGCTCTCAATATCACCCAAATAGAATTCGATCTGGCTGTTGTCGGGAGCGAGGCTGCGCGCCTTGTCCATGTTCTGCAAGGCGGCGTCGAATTCCTGCTGGCGCATGGCCAGAAGGCCCAGGTCGACCCAGACGGCAGGCTCGCCGGGCGCGATTTTGCCGGCCAGCGTCAGGTCCGCTTTGGCCCGGACATCTTCGCTGCATTGCAGCGCGGACAGGCCGACATTGAAGGCATGGACAAGCTCGCGATACTCTTTTGAGCCGGGCTCGGGGAGGCCGGACCGGTGGATGCACGCGGCTAAAGTCAAGAGAACGGCGCACAGCAGCGTGGCGCGCGCACTCGTGGGAACTACCATCGCATTGTGGTCGCGGTGCTATCTTTTCAACAGCGCGAGAATCTGCTCCTGATTCGCAAGGATGGTATTGAGGCTGGTCTGGTTCTTCAGGATGGCGGTCTGGTTCTCTTTGATCGTTTGCTGGTTGGCGACAATCGTCTGTTGATTCTCAAGGATGAGCTTCTGGTTGGCGAGAACATCGCTCTCTGGCATGTAGTGTCCCCCGCAGCGTGTTGCCTATTCTCGCCGAGTGCGCCATGACGGGTCAATAGTATGTTTATGTGAGGACGAGGTGACCGGCCCGCCCCCGCCCATCAGAACGTGTAAGTGAGCGTCAGGTACGAGATGTTGTACGGGCTGCCCCTGGTGGCGTACTGAACTGGCCCGGGAACAGGTGCCCGTAGCCCAACCTCCCGTTCAGGTATTTGGTGAGGGTGTAAGTGCCGGTTCCTTCCAACTCCTCCCCAATGTGATCGCCCGCGCTACCGTCTGCCTTGCGCACAACCAGATTGCCCACGCCGTCGTACAACCCATCGTGGGCACCGGGACCTTCTGGGTCATTGAACGCCCACCTCGACTTTCAGATCCTTCGGAACGGCGCCGCCCGGTGGCGGGTCCACAACCCGTCAAGGCCCGCATCGCCGAAGTTCGCCACGCGGCCACGCGCGACGAATCGAGCTCGCAGTTGCAGTACAAAGTGGAAGCGCCGTTCTTAATCACTCCAGCTCGTCTCGGCCAATGGGATCAAACAGTTACAGGATAAGTCGTACTACCCAGCGCGTAGCCCTCGCGTGGCATCCGAGAAACACCGATAATAGGTCCGAGCGTCCCGACTGAAGCGTATGGCAAGCTGCGTTTCGCGCCTGATATACGGATTTGCACTGCCTATCTTAATGATGGTGTGTACCGCGGCCGAACGGATCGATCCGAATCTGCGAACCCTCGCCGCGAGCGGAGACCGGCTCCACGTTCTGATTGTCCTCAGCCAGCAGCCTCAGCGCGACATCGTGCGCCGGGTGGAAGAGGGCGCGCGGACGCAGCAGAGCGCCGCCCGGCTGCGCTTCCAGGAGGCCGTTAGCGCACCGTTTTCGCTCGCTCAGGAGGTCAACGACGCCCGGGCCGAGTTGGACCGGATCAACCTCGAAATCCGCCGCGGCGCGATTGAGGAGATCCAGCGGACCATCCAGCCGCAACAGGACAGCGTGGTCCTGCTGCTGCGATCATACGGGGCCGCGAACATCCATCCGTTCACGGTTACCAATGCCATTACCGCGGAAGTGCCGTCGGCGATCCTTCCCGCGCTGGAGGCAGACTCCAACGTCGCCGGCGTGTTTCCGGCTATTAAACTTTACCCGCAATTGAACATCAGCGTGCCCGCCATCCAGGCGCCGGCGTTCTGGAGCGCCCACTCAACAGGTACCGGCGAATCGGTGGGTGTGCTGGACTCCGGCGTGATGAGCAGCAACCCTGGGTTTTCGGGCCTGAACGTCGTGGGTCAGGTTTTTCTCAGTCAGGGGTCCGCCGATCCCTGTTTCGCGGACGACCTCACGAACACCGACAACATGGGACACGGGACTCATGTCGCCGGCATCGTGGCCAGCCAGGGCGGTGGCTCGTGCCCCAACTGCGTTGGCGTGGCCCCGGGAATCGACACCCTGTACGCCCTCAAGATCGGCTGGGTGGCGAGCAGTGCACCCGGATGCCCGGGCAGCGGCCAGGCGGACGACGGCGATGTCCTCGACGCGATCGACTGGGCGGTACAGAATACTGCCGTCAACGTGTTTAACTTCAGCTACGGAGGCCCGGCGAGCGGCGACGACGACAGTACCAGCCAGCTCCTCGATCAGATCGGCGACGTCTGGGGAGTCAATATCGTCATCGCGGCGGGCAACGCGGACGGCGTGGGAGTTGAGTCCCCAGGAATTTCCTACAACGGCGTTACCGTCGCCAGCATGGACGATAAGGGCACGGTGGACCGCAGCGACGACATCATCTCCAGCTTCAGCAGCCGCGGCCCAACCATAGCGGGCCGGTTCAAGCCCGACGTCTCGGCTCCCGGCAACCACGGCGGCACCTTCGGGGGCATCGATTCCACGTGCGTTGGAGGGGACTACTGTCGAATGCTGGGAACCAGCATGGCCACGCCGCATGTGGCCGGCTCGCTGGCGCTGATTCGATCCGCCGGAGCCCCGGACGCTCTGGCGGCAAAAGCGGTGCTGCTGAATACGGCTTACAACACAAAGCCGGGGTGGCAAACCGATAGCGGATGGGGCTTTGTGGACCTGAGCCAGGCGTCCGCGCAGGTCAGCAACCATTTTCGGGCCTCGGTGTCCGCGGCGCAGCCGGCGTTCTACGCGGGCACCGTGAACGCCGCTCTCAAAACCACGCTGGTCTGGAATCGTCATCTGACCGGTAACCGCAGGCTGACATCATCTCTGAGCAACCTGGACCTCTATGCTTACGATGGCGCCACTGGGGATGCAATCGGCAACTCCGCGTCCACCATCCAGAACGTGGAGCAGGTGATAACCGCCAGCGTGAGCACGGCTGTGTTGAAGGTGGCGCCGGTCAGCATCTCCGGAGTCTCGTCGGAACCGTACGCGCTGGCCGTTTCAGCCGCGGGTTTCACCGCGAAGAACGGCCCCGCACTAATGGTCTCGTGCACGGGCCCTTCCGGTAATGTGCCCGCAAACGCGACGTTCACGGTCCCCTGCACCGTTACGAATACAGGCGATCTTATGGCGTTCACGGTCAGTGGCACGCTGAACTGGCAGGGCTCGTCGGGCGGGACGGTGAATCAGTTTGGCAACCCCGGACCGGGCCAACAGTCCGGTGCACAGTCCTGGCAGATCGTCGCTCCTGCCTCCCCTGGCCCGTATACGCTCGAAGCCGATGTGAGCAGCTCGTCCTATGGTCAGCCCTTCCCGGCGAAGACAACCGTTGCGGTGGTGGTGGGGCTGGCATACACGTTGACCACCGGGGTATCGCCATCCGGCGCCGGCGTGATTACACCATCGCCGCCGGCGACCGGTGGAGTCTATGCTGCCGGCACTCAGGTGTGTTTGACCGCCACGCCAAACACAGGCTGGCTGTTCAACTTCTGGACCGGGGCCGCGCTGGACTCGTCAAACTGCCTTGTGATGAACGGCGACGCTTCCGTCACGGCGAACTTCAGCACGACCGCCCAGTTCGCCGACGTACCGCCCAGCGACTATTTCTTCGAGGCCGTCAATCTGCTGTTCGATGCGGGCGTCACCGTCGGCTGCGCCCAGAGCAACTCGCCCCAGACCCGTTTGTT
>JBEKZH010000084.1:0-21721 GCA_049510065.1 Bryobacteraceae bacterium | reverse complement strand
AATGGTATAGGGCACGACTTCGTTCGGCTTGAGGTTGCGAGGTGGCTTCAATTCCTTTGCGGGATTCGTGCTGATCCACTTCCGGCTCATGCAAAAGCCGAAAAATGTGATCAGCATCTGCCGTTCGACCTTCCAGGCCACTTTGCCGAGATTGCGGGTTCCGCGATATTCCTCCAGAGCATCTGTGCTCACGTCCGCGAGGGATGTGATGCCGGCCCTGGCACAGAATGAAGTGAGTAGCCGAAGGGCGCAACGGTACTTCTTCCACGTTGCGTGTGCTGAATCACCCTTGTATTCTCCGTCCGGGCCGATCTCCCCGTGGACCTTCAGGAAGCGGACCACCGCTTCTGCAACCGTGGGCGTTGCTGCTGAAGCTGTCCCGCCAGAATTCGGAATTCCATGCTCGTCGGCGATCAGGGCATCGAGTTTGCGCTTCAGTTCCGCAAGTCGTCGGTCGGCAATCTGTCGACTCCGCGTCTTCAGCGATTGCCGGACCCGCTGGCCATTGTGAAGTCCATCCACATGGAACGGGCAATTGCACTTGTCGACACGAATCTCGCGACCACCGGGACCGAAGAATTGGCAGGTCCTGAGGTGCCGCCGGAAAGCGTAGAGTTCGGTGCCTGTTTTCACGGTGTCCACATTACCTCAAGGCCTGTAAAATCAGTGGATTAGCTCCCTGGCGGTCCTTCGTCCATACACCCGCGCTGCCGCACTGCCCGAAACCATGATCGTGGTGTAGTCTCGCTTTGACCGGCGGCCCTTGTTTGGCTGGCGAAGGATGCCGGGACCGTACTCGTCCCGAAACCACTCCCGTACGGTCTTTGTGCTGAATCCCCACAGCCGCGCCCAATACCCCACAGGAAAATGCCGGTCCTCGAAAGCCTGGACCTGCTGGACCCCGGGTCTGCACTCCGTCTGGTCAATCACTGCTGGCCTCGTCGATTCGTTTCAGCTCCTCGCATTCGCTCCCTGAAGTGTGTCTTCTTGGATAGCTTCTCATTGCGTCAAGGTGAAAAAGCGGGCTATCCAAGGGGAAAGAAGGGGAAAAATCTCGGGGCGGTGGAGGTGAATGATGGCAAAAGGAAGCGAACTCAGTTGGCTCAGTTGAGCAGTCCAGCAGTCCTCAACGCTTTCCTGTAGTTTTTGAGGGTTCGATTGTCTTTGCCCTTCAAGTTAAGCCAGCGCAGGACCAGCGCCCACGCGAAGCGACCTGGGAGGAACTCACCGTTCGCGATGTCAGCCTTGTCGGCGTCGTCAAGCGGTGCCCACACATCGAGGTCCGGAAACTGTTGCTCAAGCAACGCCGGGGTCTGATACCGCTTGCAGGCAGTCTTCAGCACTTTAAGATCCTCGAAGTAACGGCTGTACCGAAGGACCGCCAGCAGCTTGTTCCGCAACTTCGGATCTTCCGTGCGGATTTCGGCTTCCCTCAAGAGGACAGGGAGCGGGACGCGCGCAGAATCTGATTCTGGCCGCACGGATCCTGGTACACCGGAGGTGTCAAGCATCCGCCCGCCGAACAGTTCATCAAGGGTCGGGATACTGGGGCCTGGGCCTGCGGGGCTCACAATCGCCATGTTCAGACCGGCATCCGAGAGCCACCATTGCATGTTGTCGTAGTTGTCCGCAATTTGGTCGAACTCGTCGCCTGCATAGCCGAAGATGGGCCGCCCTCGCGTAAATACCGGCTGGTTGAGGTCGTCACACAACGACTCGACAGGAATGTGAGAGTCCCTTGCGATTTGTTTCACTACATCGCGATTTGTGCAAGGTTTCGGGACCGAAAGGCGAACGAAATGGTGTATGAGCAATTCGCGAAATGTGGATGTCCTGGAAGTTTTTTCGTAACTGAAGTTCCGCCAGAGTCGCGGATCGCATCGTCGGATTCTCATCTCCGTCAGCTTCCTTTCCCCGGAGACCGCCTCAACGGCAATCGGCGGTGGCGGCGACTCCGAAATGGCTGGACTCGACACCGCCGAACGGGAACGCGTGGAAGTTAGAGCGAAATCCAGAAACTCAGATGGGGTAAGGGGCGTCCACGTTTTCTGTCGTATTAACTCCTCTGCGACCTTTTCAACACGGTCCAGATTCTCGTTGGGGAACGCCTCTTTGATTTTTCGAATGGCCTCTGCGGCGGCGGGCGTGGCTCGCTCAATGAGATTGTTAACTATAGCCACGCCAAGCCAGTGCCACTTGGCACTTAGGGTGATTTCTGTAAACGGCCCGGCCTTATGAACCTCCTCCTCGGACCCGCCGGCGCCTTCTCGTTTCGAATGATGTTGAAAAAGCCAAATCTGCAACTCCGCGAGGTCGTTCTCGCGAAGGCCCTCCAGAACGCGGGTCGTACTGGAGCTGTATGGGTCCAGCGCGAGACTACCCAACAGCCTCTCAGCCATCGCGTAGTTTGTCTTAGCAACGGGCCAAATGACTTGCCAGCCGGCGGTCGGGTCGTTGTCCAACATTTCCAGAGCCGCCTGAACCGACCTCTCTATCACCGCTGGGGACGCATCATTTGCAGCGGCCACGAGATCAGTCGCGATCCGGACAGCCGCCTCATCTCCCGCTTTCAGCAGAGCAGAGAGAATGCTGCGGAAGGCGCCGGGCCCAAAACTGTCGTCTTCGAGCCGAGTGCGCAGTATGTTGGCTATCTCGGTATCCCAGACCGGCGCCACCAGATCCAGGACGAATACCTCCCCTGACCGTTTGTTCTGACCATCAACAAAGCGGCTAAGCAATTCCCGGAAGCGAGCAGGCGCCCGCCGGTATGCGGCCCTCAGGATGGCCGTTTGCACCGCGTCCGGAACCTGATGCATGTACGAATCACCAAACACGCTGGGCATCCAGACGTGCCAGACATCGCCGCTCAGGCCATGAAGGATGTCGGGAGCCTTTTGAGCCAGCAGGCGCAATGCCCAATAGCCGCAGGTGACGTTGTACCAAATCTCGCCCGTATCGATCCACGAAGTGCTGGCGACACAATAGCCGTTAAGGTACGTTTCCGCGGAGCGAATTATCTGGGCCTGCAGAGCCGGTTTCAGCTTTTCCCATCCCGGCAACACCTCCTCATCCGGATACCAGGAAGTGCCAGCGAGCCGGTAGCAGATATCAACGAAGGCCAGAGCGTCTCTGCTGTCGACAACGCCGACCAGATCCTCAGGGTCGGGAGCAGGTTGCAGCTTAGGCGCGGGGTCATTTTGTCGCTGCCCATTCTTGTATAGCTCCTGCTGCCTCTTTGCTTCTTCCGAACCCAGTTCAACCGGGGCAAAAACGGGCTTTAGGGCTGCGGACAAGACAGGATTGGCCCGTGCCGCCGCGAGCACCTGCTCTATCAACTCCGCGTCGAAAGACGTGGCCCCATGAAGGATGTCAGCGATCAGAAGGCTGATTGCTTCCTGTCTGTCGCGAGCCGGAACGGTATCCAGTTCAGCAAGAAGAAGCGGAACGTCACCATCCTCGACCAGACCATAGGATTTCAGACACCGCAAGGTCCAGAGATCCGGCGACACTCGAATTGCCACCCGCGCAATGGCGGTCCGCGCGTCTCGATGCGAGGACAACTTTATCATTAGCTGCAACACCGGGGCGGGCTTTTGCGCGATCTGGACCAGAATCTCGCCGACGGAATCGCACACGCGAACGTCATGGAAACAGTCGATAGCCGCTATCACTACGCTCACCGCTGCGCGACCAAGGACATCGAATTCGGCCCGCGCAGTCGTCGAGTGACTCCGTGCCCATTGCAGCGCTCGGATCATATCAGAGCAACGCAGATGTACCGCAAAATCGCTCTCCAGGAAACTCTGGTACTCACCTGTCGGTTTCCGCGGCGGAGTCAGAGCGGTGAACAACTCTTCGGCTGTCAGGTGTTTCGGCCATGTCGCTGCAAGACCAGCGCCCTTCAGTTCATCGCCGGGATCACTTGACGCGGGGATGGTCACAAGCGGCTTCAGTGCTGCCTTTGACGACTCATGTCCGATCATTCTGATTGCAACTGCTGCTGCTACCCTTACATCCTGACCTTCCCCATCATCCAATGCTGTACAGAGCAGGTCGTGCTCCAGTTCGACCTGCTGGGTGTATAGTGCCATCAGGACGGCCGCATGTCGGACGATGCTCCTTTTGGATTTGTCGACGATGTACGGCCTCAGGTCCTTCGCGATCCCTGCGAATTTGAGACGCGCTCCGTTCTCGTGCCTCCCGGCCGCGGCAATGAGTTCGATGTCGAACAACTCCCCGCTGTCAAAAAGGCGCAGGATCTGACGAACAAGAATACGCCGATCCTCTTCCGAGGCCAGCGGCGTATCAGAGGCGAACAATACGAAAGGATCCTTTTCAAGAATCTGACTGGAGACTGCCGGCACCAGCGCCGCCAGCCAGGCGGCGGTTTCGCGTAATTGCGATACCACTTTGTCCGAACCGTCCGGGTGAAGCAACAGCCGGAGAATCCTGGGAACGTCGACGGCATGGTCGACAAGGTACTGCGCTGCAAGAAATTCCGCGTATGTCTGATGAGAGAAGCCGGTCCGGTGCGGCCCTACTGATCGGAATAGACTGGTTTGGAGAGTTTCTGTGACGACGTCTGGAAGGACCTCCGTACCCTCCCTTCCGAAGTGCTCCTCGCCCCCGAGCAACTCGTCGATCCGCACATCCTCCTGGGGCGTAATGTCCTGGCGCGACGCCGTCCATAGGGCGGTCTTACGCGCAAACACGCTGACCGCCGCGAGCCGGCCCGCCACTGCGAATCGCATGCCTGACGAGAGTTTCGGACGCCTTCCACGCCGAAGATCGGGGCGCCACTCGTCGCACAGAACCAGACAGCCTTCACGGTACAAATCGGTCCGCCGTTGTGGAAGTCCTTTGCCGGCGCGAAACGTATTCAGGAGGAAGCGCAGGGTGATCGGGCGGTTTGCGAACTGAGCGGCACCGAGGTTTTCCACTGTGCTCAGAAATTCAGCCGCGGGAAGTCCGGCAGCTTCAGCGACAGCGCGGACATCCTTTTGCCGCAGTGGAGCAAGTTCGAAAATCCCCACAGCCTGCTCCTCCTTCTGCCACAGTTTCGCCAGCCCGTCCTCCAGATCTGGCGGCCAATCAGCAGTGCGGCAGGCGATGCGGAGGGACAACCGATCACGCGGTTGCTCGTGAAGGCCATCGAGCAACAGGGCCACCAGGTTTTCCACGTGGTGCAGGCATGTATCGAAGCCGTCCAGAAACAAGTGGAGCCGAACATTGCTCCTCCTCAACGATTTCATTTCTTTGGACTGGAATACTCTCCGATAGACCAGGACGTCGGTTCCAAAAGCCGCAAGGTCAATCCGGAGAACCTGTTCGCCATTCTCCTGCGAAGTGTCCTTTAGCCGTCGCGCCTCCTGCTTGACCACAGTGGTCTTGCCCATCCCGGGCTCACCCAGCAGGCCGAGCACCGGAAACTCGGCGAGCGCATCAAACGGAACCCCAGGCGGATCGATTAGGAGTCGCAACTCAGGATCGACAAGGTATCCTTGATCGGAAAGATTAGGTGCGGTGCCACGGGTTACCCAAAAGCGCCGACAATCGAAAGCAGCGGCATCGATTGGATCGGATAGGAGTTCTGGAAAACCGCGCCACTTTGGCATTTCCCGCCCCACGCCCGCCAAGGAAGTTGAAGGCCGCCCGGGGCGGGAGCCTTTCGCCGGGTTCATGAGGCCCGGTTAGGCGGCCAACTACAATTCTAGATGGATTTGTTTGAGCAGGGGCCACATGGCTCAGGGAGCTCTCAAACAGCGGCTGCACTCGTTGCGCCGGAATCCCCGCCGAGCAGGACGAGCCGTCCTGACGCTCCGGGGCGCAACGTGGGCCAACTGTGCGCGAACGGCAAGCCCCTGCGGACACTCGGTCCCCGGAGCCCCTGGGCGTTGCCTACCGATATGAGGGAATAACTGGCCAATCTCTGCCGACTTCTACCCTTGCCCGAGTTTTCGTGTTTCTGAAGTGATCTTAGTGAGCCGATTAGCGAGGCGGTCGAGACGGCGACGATGAGGTCCTTGGGGAAGCGTGCGGCGTAACATTCCAGAACGTGCTGAGCGACATGCAGGAATCGAGCAGACCGGCGAAGTTGGATTGGGAAGTACGGATCGAGGCGGGGAGTCGCGATGTGGGGAGCAGGTGGCGGGGCTGGGAGCGAGCCAGATGGAACTCGCGCGTAAATCCAGGAGGGAGACCGAAGATACCGTTCTGGACCGTGTTTCCTTCGTGTTTCAGTCCCCTTCGCGAGGGGGACACCTCCGTGGCCGGCCTGGCGGATCGTGCCAAACAAACCATCGGTTCGTTTCAGTCCCCTTCGCGAGGGGGACACCTCCGTGGCTTTTCGATGTCATCTTTAGTAGCCCGGAACAAACCGGCGTTTCAGTCCCCTTCGCGAGGGGGACACCTCCGTGGCGTCGGGTCACCGCTCAGCCCGTCCCAGTCATCAAGAGTTTCAGTCCCCTTCGCGAGGGGGACACCTCCGTGGCGCGAACTTCTGATTGGCTTTAGCGATGCGCGTTTCGGTTTCAGTCCCCTTCGCGAGGGGGACACCTCCGTGGCGCGGATGGAAAGCCCGTCATCGGAAAGCCAGACTGCGTTTCAGTCCCCTTCGCGAGGGGGACACCTCCGTGGCACTGTCCTGGCAGGAGAGAATCAGAGTAGCCCTCTCGTTTCAGTCCCCTTCGCGAGGGGGACACCTCCGTGGCTCCAAATTGCTTGGGTATTCCGTCCAGACCTCCGTTTAGTTTCAGTCCCCTTCGCGAGGGGGACACCTCCGTGGCTACCAGGGGGGGCTGCGGTCAGCCAGATGGTGTTGTGTTTCAGTCCCCTTCGCGAGGGGGACACCTCCGTGGCCAGCCGCTCCCAGTCTTCGAGCAGAGGGATCATAAAGGTTTCAGTCCCCTTCGCGAGGGGGACACCTCCGTGGCGCGACAACCTTTACGCCGTCACCCGCCATGATCGCGTTTCAGTCCCCTTCGCGAGGGGGACACCTCCGTGGCTTCCGCTTCTTTGAGAGCCGCCGTGCATTTTTTCAGTTTCAGTCCCCTTCGCGAGGGGGACACCTCCGTGGCTGAAGGCCCTGGGTAACGCTGTGGTTCCCGATTGTGGTTTCAGTCCCCTTCGCGAGGGGGACACCTCCGTGGCCCAGCCTTTCGGCACAGCCGAGAAAAGCGCCAACATGTTTCAGTCCCCTTCGCGAGGGGGACACCTCCGTGGCGCTGGAAATTCGGGTGCTGTCTTCCCTTGCTGTCCTTGTTTCAGTCCCCTTCGCGAGGGGGACACCTCCGTGGCCGAGCACGCCGGCCGTTCCTACCACGCCGGAAGCGAGTTTCAGTCCCCTTCGCGAGGGGGACACCTCCGTGGCCAAAGACGTGTAGCCGGCCTCCTCCGCAATCTCGGGTTTCAGTCCCCTTCGCGAGGGGGACACCTCCGTGGCAGTTGATTGCGTCCATGTCTCATGATACTCTGTTCGGTTTCAGTCCCCTTCGCGAGGGGGACACCTCCGTGGCGGACAAGTTTCTCGGCAACGGAACCTTCTACTTTCGTTTCAGTCCCCTTCGCGAGGGGGACACCTCCGTGGCACAACATGCGGACAAAGCGACCAAACAATCATTATTAAGTTTCAGTCCCCTTCGCGAGGGGGACACCTCCGTGGCACCGGGCGGCTGATCGCCACCGACCACTGCCGGAAGGTTTCAGTCCCCTTCGCGAGGGGGACACCTCCGTGGCCGCACGATCACGCTCCATGGAGCCGCCGGCAACGTACGTTTCAGTCCCCTTCGCGAGGGGGACACCTCCGTGGCTTGAGGAGGGCGTTCGCTGGGCTATTCGGGATGTCTCGTTTCAGTCCCCTTCGCGAGGGGGACACCTCCGTGGCCGCTCCATAAATCATACTTCCATATAGGGTTATGTCCACCGCCACCTGCCAAATTCGCGCAGATTGCCATTCTGCTGGGAATCGCCGCCAATCCGCGAGGTTGTTGTTTACCAAACGTCCGCACAGTAGTTTGCGAATTCGCACTCCACGCAGCGCCCCCGGACTTCGGTCGGCTCCGGGCACCACTGCGACTCGCCCATCCTCCGGATATCCGCAACTGCCGTCTTCACTGCCTGCCGCAACTCCTCCGTCACCGGCTCCGCGAAAACGCGGTTGTCAGGAATCCGGTACAAAAATGCCCGCCGCGCCGGCAGCCCCAACACAGCCTCCGCAAGCAACGAGTACCCTGCCAACTGAACGCGGTGGTTCCGCCCCGGTTCGCCTGAGGTCAGCTTGAAATCCACCACGGCTAACTCCTCCACCGCTTCCAGCAACAAGTCAATTTTACCCGACAGCCCCAATTCCTTATTCTCCAGCCAGACTCCAAACCGGCGCTGCGCCCCCTCAAGCCCATACTCCCGGAGTTTTCGCCGCGTCTCCAGACTCTCGATCAAGTCCTGCGCCGCCAGCCCCTCCTTCATCTTGTACGTCGGCCGCGGCGGTGCCGGCATCACTCGATGGTAGTACACCACCCTCGGACAGTATGCCCATTGCTTGAGGTCTGTTACCGGAATGAGGTCCATCTCAATCCTCCGCTGCCAAGACCCGGAGCCTCGGCTTTTCCCGATCCGCCTCCGCCTTCAATTCATCGGCATCGCGCCGGTACTGGTCCAACACCCACATGTCCTTCAAGTCCTGCTCGCAGACCGGAATGATCCGCACCCGCCCGTTCTCGGGACCGAGTTCGTTCTGCATGCGCAGCGCCAGCTCCTGCCGCCGGTTTCGGTTCAGCTTTCCGAAGAACGCGCTAAACTGAATCCGCTCCAGCCCGTAGTCCAGGCAAACATCCGCCACCCGGGTGCGCAGCCGATCATTCTCGATGTCGTAAATCAACACAAGCGACACTTCCGGACTCCCCTTGCCGAGGGGCAGGGGCTTCAGCACGCCGGTGTAGCGGTTCTTACGCGCCATACCTCACCACTTGAAGGAGAACGAGCGGTACGGCCGCAGTCCCCGCACTGCGCTGGCCGCCAGGCGCGCCTGCATCTGCACAATGGAACGTACCTGGTGCTCCTTTCCCCGGTGCTGTTCCGCTGCCACCAGCCGCGTGAGTATGCGCGATGCCACGTTCTCCTTTGACGTCGAGTCAAGCATTCCTTTTTGTAGCGTCAAAACGCCGCCTTTGTTGAGCCAGGAAAAGATCGCACGGTCCACCACCGGCTGGCGGAACTCCTCCATCAGGTCCAGCACCAGCGATGGCTTACCGCTTCGGTCCACATGGAGGAAGCCGGCGAAAGGCTCGAGGCCGGCGTTCATCACCGCGCCCCAGACGTGCGCGGTCAGGATGCCGTATCCGTAGTTGAGCGCGGCATTTACGCCGTCAGTCGCGCCCTGGTGGCTACGCCCCTCGAACCCGAGGGCGTCCGGCAGCATGTTGCCGATCTGTTGCCAGTAAAGGCGCCCGCCCGTGCCCTCCAGCCCCATGACCTCCCCGCGGACTTCGTCGGGCGTCTTCCCCTCCGCCGACAAGGCCGCTCTCCGCAACCGTCGAAGCGCGGTCGCGCCCTTCTCCAGCGCGTCCTTCCTCCCGCCCTCGCGGCTCTTGGCGAAGTAACGCAGCAGTTTCTCCTGATTGTGGAGCTTGCCGGCGACAATCCACCGGCAGAGCTCTGCTCCGCGCTCATTGTGGTAAGCGGCGAACTGCGCGCGGCGCGTCTCCACCGTCGCCGTCAGCATGGGCGACGTGATCAGCGCGAACGGTTTTCCGCCGGAGGTCAGGCAGGCGATCCGGATGCCGCGTTCGCACAGTTCCTCGATCAGATCCGACGAGAAACTGACGCCGCGCGATGCCACGATAATCTCTTGCAGCCGCATCAGCGGGACCTGCGCGCAGACCGATTTGCCTTGCCTAACCACGACCCGCTCACTCTTCTTCCCGATGAACAGCCCGAACCCCGACACGAATAACTGTGAGCCGTTCTCGGTGGCCAGCAGGGCGACCGACCCGTCGTCCGGGAGCACCGCGTCATCGACCGGCGGCAGCGGCAATTCGAGCTGTTCAGGCACGACATCGACGCCGTCGGTAATCCAGTTGTACTGGGCGACGGCCGGCGGCTTGCGGAGCGTCGATGAGGACAGAAGAGAACTGGCTAAAGCGGACATATCGACTCCAATGGTCTGCTCTGCAGAGTATCCACATTAGGATCTGCACAACAACGCCGGATCACTGGCCGTCCTCGGATGGAGGTCCGTAGACTTCGAGTCCCTGATCCGTATAAGGACAATTAGCAATCCAAGTCTTTTCCGACAGGCGCAGGCGCCCACGTCTTCGCAGGCTGTTGAATTGTCCGGTGGTGATGGGCACGAGAAGCCCCGGAGCTAACAGTGGCTCTTCATCCAACCTCCGCCGGTATTCCTTCTCCAAAGGCGCGGCCAGCACTTCGAAGCCGTCGAACATTTCCTCAAACATCGTTTCCAACTGCTCATCCGAAATAAATGGCCGGCACGACGCCAAGACGTTGCGCTCGAACGTATCCATGTTCTGTCTGAGTTCCAGCGTCAGCCGTTCGGCCGTCGCGCCATCATAGACGCTATCGAGTATCACCTGCACGGCATTCTCTTTGAGCGGCTTCCCGTCCCAGGAGTCCAACACACCAATGGCTTTCGACACCAACCAAAGAGGATAAACAGGACAGCCGTCGGGTATTTTGCGGCACACGCTTACCGTTCGGAGGGGCACGAGACGCCCGCGGTTGATGCGGCCAAACCGCTGCAACAAAGCTTCGAGCGGAGCCGGATCAGAGTACAGTGCGTCGAAGTCGACGTTTAGGCTTACCTCGACGACCTGAGTCGCAACCAGGATGCTTGCAGCGCCATTCTGCCGATTGGCGACCCCGTGACACGCCGAGAGCCTGCCCTCCTTCTTGCCACGATCATCCGAGTGGAAACGTCCGTGCAACAATTCCACCTCGCTCGCGGTCTTGGCCGATAGCCGGCGCCAGATCTCCTGTGCTCTCCCGACTGTCGTTGCGACAACAAGAACCGACAGACCCTTTCGCACATCCTCCAAAATCGCCTCTAGGGCCAACTCTTCGGATAGGTCGAAATCCAATAACCGAACTTCGTGGCGGCAGAATCTCTCCATCGTGCTCGAATCAGCCTTGATTTCAAGAACGTCGGGCAGTACGTCGTTGAGGACTTTCGTTAGATATCTCGGTAGCGTGGCCGACATTACTAGGACCCTTCCTCCCAAGCTTCTACAAAGGTATCGAAGGGTGGCCAATAGGATCGCCAACCGCGACGTCTCGTAAACGTGAACCTCATCCAGGATAAAGAGCGCCCCCGATGCCGTGGTCCAAAGGGCTTCGTGACCGCGGAGCTGGAACGCGCCCTTCAGGAGTTGGTAAGGGGTCGAGATCCGCAGGGGTTTAACCTGTAGTGAGGCTAGGTTGCGCTCTCTCCGCGCCGTCTTCTGTGCCTCACTGGATTCGTAGTTCTTGTCGAGCAACTGGCGATAAAGGGCTTGGAGGGCACGCGAGTGCTGCAAGGTGACGGCCGCGTCTCCCAGTTTCTCCGCGAGGCGAGATCGCATCGCGTTGAGACTCGCTTGATAAGGCAGCAGGTAATACAGGACGGGATGGCCGTCTGCCGATGATGACTGCCGGGCCGCCCAGAGCATCGCAGATTCCGTCTTTCCACTACCGGTCGGCGCGGTCAAGACGGTGTTGCCGATTCGTCCCCCGGCCAGTCTCTGGTGTGCCCAGAGTTTTTCCTCATCAGGCAATCCGAGACGCTGCCGCATCCGATCCGCGTTCTTCAACTCGGGCAGAAAACTGAAGTTCTCCCAAGCGGACCCCGAGTGGTCGGCGAGGATCATCACGCCGCGGAGGAACGTCCCCGCCGTCAGTTCGGGAGTGGGCGCGTTCTGCTGCTTCAACCCTACGACGAGATGCCGCACGGCTTCGAGCACTGCCCGTAGTTCCTCTACGGGGTCCTTTGGCACCCAGTCGGCGCAAATTGTCTCGCACCATGTCTCCGGCACCGCCCACTTGGCTGCCAATGTCGGCCACACCGCTTCCCGGAGAACACGCTCGGCGCTTAAGAAATACTCCACGCCCATTTGTGATCGCAGTGGTTCGAGGCCATCCGCGCTCTCCAGTAGGAGGTCCGCTGGCCGATAGAGTTGGTCGATTTCTGGCCAGTTTTTGTGATGAGTGATGATTGTGGCGGCAGCCCAGGAAAGATCGTCCTCCTCGTCGTGAGCCAGTATCCAACGCACGAATACAGCCGACATCACTTCATGGCGGTGAGGAAACCTCGCGCCGCCGTGAACAACTTGCTGGAAGCTCTCGCAGCATTTCCCGAGATCGTGCAGCGCCACAGCTAGTGCTGCCCGCAACCAGAACCGGGGCATTCGGCACAGGGCGGGCAGCCACGGGGAGCGCTGCCGTAGTTGGCCTAAGTTGCCAAGCACCTTTAGCGTGTGCCGCGCGATGTCTTCGCCGGTGCTCTTCGCCCAGAGATCCCATGCGTCACGCACAGGAATGAAAAACGACGGCGCGCTGAACCTCGCGGTCCGCCGGGCTATCGGGATCGACCCACCAAACCTGCTTCTCCTGAGCCTCCCGGAGCATACGCCTGGCCGGCGCGACGCCAGGCGGATTTGCGTAGGCCCCTCCGAACAACCGCTCCCGCTGTAAGGTGATGAAGCGGTCGAACTGAGCGCGTCGTTCCGGCGGCGGGCCGATCATTCTTGGCATCAGCACTGTCGTTCCCAATGCCACGTACGGGCGATACGAAAACGGAAGCAGCGTGTGCTCGAAATAGGCGCCGTTCCTCTGCTCCAGCTCGACCTCCTCGACCTTGGTGACGGAGGCGAGATCCTGGGAACGGCCGAGAATGACACAAAACACCGGCGCCATGAATGCGCCGGCCCAGTCGCGCCGATTCACATAGAGCACCAGCTTGGGCCTGAACAAAAAATCCCGAAGATGTGGCTGTACAGTCGCTTGGACCGACGTCGGATATTTCTTGCCGTCCACTGTGAACGCTTGCCCGCCGGCGTTGATGATGTGTTGATGTTCTAGGTCGGATGACCGCCCAGCAAAACGGAAGTCATAGGCGAATTGAAAATCGCTAGGGTCGGGCAACTCTCCAAGCGCGCTGGCAATGTGACCATAGATGGTGGACGGTGGAGGCATGTCGTAACTGACCTGCCGCCCCACAAGGAAGTGCGGATACCGGAACGAAGTGACCGGGGCCTCTACAGTCACCCTCACCACAGCCAGCCTAGGCATACCAGTCGGTCCCTTGAGGGGCTTTTAGAGCCTCCGCAAACTTCGCGATCTGGACAGCCGGGTGTCCTAGGTTTACGTTCTGAACGCCGGATTCACCTATGGCCTCTTCCAACTTCTTTCGTTCGTCGTCCAGGAACCCCTGCGCCCAACCAATGTAGACACCCGAGAGAAAACTGTCTCTGTACGTCGACATCAGCTCGTAAAAGGCGGCAGTGTGGAACTGCGTTGTCTTGGTCCGCGATGACGTCAACATCCGGTAGAAAGGATTGTTGCCGTGCTTGGTCACCGCAAGGAACACCACCGCGGGCGTGAGGTCGGTGTAGTGCACCGCTTGCTTCGCTCCTCCGTTGAGCAGTGCAAGGCTTCCGATCAGGGTGGCGACCCTATCAACCCGCCTTTCCAGCGGTAGCCGAAACGCCGTCTGCTTACGGAGGGTCACCTCCGTAAGCTCGTTCTTCCGCGCGGCATCCCGTCGGTAAGAGTCGAGGTTCTTATAACCAACCCGCGCCCCATCGAAGAACGTGCCAGCAGCGGACAGATCGACTGACAGCAACCCTAGAAGGTGTGCCCGGTAAAACTCATGTTCGTAGGGCACTGGGTCTCCGTCCTGACGGGTCATCGTCCCAAAGTCGGTTACCGGTCGAGAAGGAGAGATCGAAACGAACGTGCTCACGCGGAACGGCGAGACCCGCGTAATCTCCCTATCCTTCTCCAGAGGACTGGCTTTCTCATCTTTAGCGGCATCACTCTTCTTCGAGGGTGCTCGCATATAGCCGAACAAATCGTCGTCCCAAAACTCGATCGGGTTCGCATCGGTGTAGGCGATCTTGCCTTCTCTTCGGACCGGCGCCGCATTCCACCGGGGCTCATTCAACTCCAAGTTTGTCCGAATCCAGTACCTCACCGCCTGCGCCGACACGTAGGGGTGGGGTCCCTCAGGAGTACTGATCTTCTTAACGACAATAGCATTATCGGTTCTTGCGCCCTCATCGGCTCCTGCATTGTTCAGGGCAGAGGCTGGCGCATCCAATACAAGGCAGCCCGTCACAAAAGCCATATCATCCTCGCGCTTCGGTCGCCTGCTCTTCCTCGACGCTGGCGACCTCTTCCTGCAGCTTCTCCGGCGTAAGCCAGCCAGTTTTCTGAAGCTGTTCCACCAACCGGATGCAGATCAGATCGCGTACCAGCGACCAGTTCGCCGCTCCGGAGTTGTCCTCGGCTTCAAACACCTCAACATAATCATCCAAGGCGAAGAGCAGATCTTTCGCCTGAAGGAACTCCTTCCGTTGAGCCTTCACCAACTCCCCGCGGAGAATCCCGGGGTACCGGGCGAACGTAATCTTCCGGAAGAACGGTGCATCGTTCCGCTTTTCAATATATGCGGCAAGCGCATCCGCAAATTCCCGGATACGCTGTATCCTGTCCGGGCTCATGATTAACACCTCCTGCATGAATAGGTTCGCCAACTTCCAATCACAGTCTTCCGCGTGCGCGATGCTGCCTCGGAGTTCGGATAACAGATACCGCCTGATGAAGCGATTTGCGGGTTGCGGGTCGATGAACCCATCTTCGTAAATGCTAAAGAGACTCACGAGTACCGGATTCCTCGACCGTCCAGGTCCGCTGAGTGGAGGCGCTGCCGGTTTCTTAGTGGACCTCTTTGTAGCCGCTGGAGTCTGGCCCGCGTCTTCCACAATCCAGCCGCGCGCAACAACCCGGCGCCAAGCAGCATTCGTAGAGGCTTGGGTCACGTTGCTGAGGAATCGAATCAGATTGGAAGGCACGGAAAAAACATCGAGCGACGGCCCCTGTCCGGAACTGCTCAACCAGTAAATCTGTAGCGAGGCTGGAGTGTCCGAATTGCAGACATCTCTGCGGCGCTCCAGGACATCGAGTAGGTCGGAGGCGATCAACGTGAACGCGGACTTCACGTCAGGGTATTTCGGGCGCTTCTTTGCCGCGTCCCACGAAGCCTGCTCGCGGGGTAATCCCTCGGCCAAGCCTTCCCGATCAGGAAGGCCACCCGACATCGCCAACCCGAGCAGGCGCCGGTTGTCTTCCACGAAGTTTCTTGCCAACGCGAGTGTCAGCGCGGGGGAATCGGAGTGAGCGATGAGCAGCTTCCCCTCAGAGCGTCTGCCCCCGAGTGGCAGAGCTTGGAGAGCAGTCAAATAGGGTCCGGCGATAAACAGCCCGCCCGCCCCGCCGGGAAAGAAATTCAAAACGTCCTCTCCGGTCAGTAAGGGCATCTGACCTCGGTGAATTCGATGAGTGGCAGGCAGGCCAGAAAACGCGCACAGCTCGGTCTTGGCCGACTCTTCGGGCTTGGCACGGTGGGCTCTGAGAATCCGTTCGGCGTACCGTCTCCGTGTTTCAGCCTTCTTTGTTCCAGTACCAGGCTGCACGTATTCCGAGTTCATGAAGACGCATGTGAGATAGCTCGTGAGCGCGCCGCTGAAGTAATACCGCTCCATCTCATCTGCGGCGGCATCAAGGTCTTCGAGTGTGAGTTGTGTCGGTTCCGTTTTGCCGGTCATCGCACAGAGTGCTGCGATGCCGACATCCACCAGAGCGTGACCGGTCCAATTCAGCATGAAGAACAGCCCCCTTCGCGTAGGGGTGAGGCCAAACTTCCGTGGCCATTCTCGCTAGGGTCGGACAGACCGTCCTGTCAAGGACATGTCAGGACTACTTTCACAAGGGAATATGATGATCCTCCTTAATCATACAGGCTCCACGGTGATTTCGCCCTTCCCCCAAACCGTCTGCCTCCCCACGCCGGTCCACTTGCCCGTCCGCAAGTACGGCAGGAATTCCCCCAACTCCCCTTCATACTCCGCCTCTCCCACGAACCCGGCCAGCGGATGCCTCTGGCCTGTCCTCGACGAAAGCCGGTCCACCTCGGTCCGCTGCAACTCACACCGCGTCATCCGCACGGCGGCGGCCCGCTCGCCCATCCCACGGAAATCGATCTCCAGCGGGTCGGCGCCGTAAAGCGCACGCAGCGTGCTGATGCGGTCGCGCAGTCGCCCGAAGAGAATGCCGAATTCGGGCCGGTCCGCCACCTGGTGTCCTGCCTTCAGTTCCGTGGGCGTTACGAATCGCACTCGCACTCGGCCCACACGCTCCGGCGTCTCGCTCAGGTCCACCACGTTGGGCGCGGCCAGTTCGCGCATCCGGAACTGCTCGCCGTCGAAGACTTGCGCCACCCTCGCTTCGTTAAGATCCAGTTGATCCACGGAGGTCAGTTCCGCGCGGCCGCGCCCCGGGCCCAGGCCCTCTCGTGCCAGTTGGGCGAACGCCAGCACGAAATACGGCAGCGCCGGGTCGCGCACTTCGAAAATGTGAACGTCGAAGTGGAAAGCCTCTTCCTGCGAGATCGTGCGCCCGTCCAAGTGCGCGGCGCGAAACACGAACGGCCGCGGCCAGTCCGCCAAACCGCTTGGACCCTCGCCCCGCGCCGCCTGCGGCTCGAACACGCGCGCATACGGGCAGTCCGCGCGAATGTCGCACGTCTTCGCGTCGTGGCAGCTTGGGATGCAGACCAGTTTGCGAAAGATGCCGCCGAACGCGCCGCGCACAATGTTGCCGGATTTGTAGACAGGGAAAAAGAGTGTGCCCGCAGAGCGGAAATAAAAGCGGAAGCGATAGAATTCGAACGTCAACAGGCCAGCATAGCACTCGTCATTACCTGTGCCTATACCCGTGAGTGTTCACAATCCGCCTGCTCCGCGCCCGGAAGCGTTACGCTTATCCGTGTCTGGCACCGGGCGACCGGACGCCGTCGATGTTCGCGAAAACGGCTTCGAATAGGGCGGAAAGCTCTACAAATCGTTCAGCTCGAATCGCCCGCGAAGTGACAGGCACGAAGTGGAATGGCTTTGTCTTCTTCGGCTTGGTCCCACCAAAGGAGGCTGGAGTTGCGCAACGGTAGACACACACAGGCGGTGGCCAACGCGCCGGCGCCGACTCCCGCCCGGATGGTCCGTTGCGCCATCTATACCCGTAAATCGACCGACGAGGGCCTTGATCAGGACTTCAATTCGCTTGACGCGCAACGCGAGGCGGCTGAAGCTTTCATCCTGAGCCAACGGGGTGAGGGGCTTGCCGCCTTGCCGGAGCGCTATGACGACGGTGGCTTCCGAGGCGGCAATCTGGAGCGCCCAGCGCTGCAACGGCTCCTCGCGGACATCCGCGCCAGCGAGGTCGATTGTGTCGTGGTTTACAAGGTGGACCGGCTGAGCAGGTCCCTGCTGGACTTTGCCCGGATCATCGAAGTCTTCGAGCAGCAGAGGGTCAGCTTCGTGTCCGTAACACAGCAGTTCAACACCACAAACTCGCTCGGACGCCTCACCCTTAACATCCTCCTGTCGTTCGCGCAGTTCGAGCGGGAGATCATCGCTGAGCGGACGCGCGACAAGATGTCGGCGGCGCGGCGTAAGGGCAAATGGACAGGGGGCCACCCGATGCTCGGCTACGACATCGACCCGCGTGGCGGACGGCTGATCCTCAACGCCGACGAAGCCCAGCAAGTGCGGAACATTTTCAAGCTGTATCTCGACTACAACGCCATGCTGCCGGTAGTACGCGAAATCGACCGCCGCGGCTGGCATACCAAGCAATGGGTTACAAAGAGAGGCGAGATCCAGGGTGGCAAACCATTCACCAAGGGCCGGCTGTACCGGTTATTGACAAACCCGATTTACACCGGCAACGTCGAGTTCAAAGGCCAGGTCTACGATGGCGAGCACGAAGCCATCGTCGAGGCCGAAACTTGGGAGAGTGTGCAAGAGATCCTGCACCGTAACGGGCGGAGCGGTGGCATTGAGGTTCGCAAGGCGTGCGACGGCAGGACCAACACGGTATCCGTGAGTTTCCGTCCGGCTGGCATCCGCAACATGTGCCGCGGCGGGAACACGGGCAAGGGGGAAGACGGACAATGATTCCCGAAACCATCGAGATCGAAGTCGAATTGCCAGCACCAAAGCGGCGGTCACGGACAACCGCGCCGGCAAGAAATCCATAGGTACTTGCCGGCACGCGGCGGCGGCGCGCTGCACGATTGCACCATTTCGCTACTGTCTCACTGAAAAAGAGGTGGTCGGTGGTCAGGCGGCAGGGCGCGCCGTGGCGCGCCGGAAGATGGCGGTGGCCCACACAGCCAACCCGGAGCCAGACGGCGCAGCACGGGGTTCCGGGCGCGAAAGGGTGGCCGATTCCGGCACGAGCCGGGACGAATCCTTCACCTGCGGGCGTGCGGCACGGCGGCGGCCCGCGTTGAGCGGCTCTGGCGGGCAGTAAGGGCGATCCGACCCGGCCCGAGGGCTACACCGCTACTCTCAGCTTGATTCCGTCGTTCGGTGCATGAACCAGATCCTGTTTCGTTCCGAGGTATCGCTCAGTCGTCTGCACGGATGCGTGCCCCAGCAGCAACTGAATCTGCTCAAGTTCGCCGCCGGCCGCCCGGCACATCTTCGCGCAACTGCGCCGCAGGTCGTGAGGTGCAATTCCGGGGACGCCCGCGGCCGTCGCGTATGGCTGGAGCAACTGCCACACAACCTTCTCCGTCATACGCTCGCCCGTAATCTGGTCCCCGCGGTTCACGGGCCGCAGTACGTGGCCCTCGGTCAGCCCGACAGCCGTTGTCCATGCGTCGATTGCGCCCTTCACCCACGTCGGCATGGGGATAGTGCGCACCCGCCCGTGCTTCCCTACGAGGTCCACGATGCACCAGCGGTTGTCGCGTTGCTGGATGTGTTTGATCGTCAGCGCTGCCACCTCAGATCGGCGCAGACCGCAGCCGAGCAATACCGCAAGCATCGCCCGGTCGCGCAACCCCTTCCTGGTAGTAATGTCCGGCGCGTTCAGGAGCGCCTGCGCCTGCCGGAGCGACAGCCAGTTCCCGACTCGCACGCCCTTGGATGCCACGCCCTTCACGCGCGTGATCCCGCTGGCCAACTCAGGTGCGAGCAGCCCGTTGTCCGCCGCCTCGACCGCCAGTTTCCGAACGGCGGTGATGCGGACGTTGATGGACACCGACCCGAGGCCGCGGGCTTCCAGTTCCGCTCGCCAGGCGTTCACGGTGGCCTTGGTAAAGCCGGGGCGCGGCTCCTGGCCATACCATGCGAAGAACTCGTCCAACCCAAGGTTGTACACACGCTTCGTGATCGGCGAGGAGACGCTGTCGAGCACGAGCGTCTTCAATCTGCGCCAGTCCGCCGCCCTCTTCGCCAAAGCTATCTCATTCATTTCAGTCCCCTTAATGGGCCATATCGGTAGTCATGTGGACCTTACCTCGGGACGGCGAGGACATCAAGCGAAATACAGGCTGAGCGGCCTCAAGCAAGCGAAAAAAACGACGGTGCCTGACGAGGCACATCCATGCGATATTTAGAGCTTCCGTGGGGGGGCGGAGTTCGCTTGAGCAGAGATTCGGCAATTCGCGTTTTCGCCACTGATCCTGAGCTTCAGAAACGGCTGGCGAAGTACATGGTCTTGCAGTGCTTTCGCAATTCCCTGCTGGAAGATCTGCACAGCGGGATTACACCATCCTCGGGCGCCGGGGACTACTCCGATGTCCACGTAACCACGCCCTACGGCGAGATTCCCTGGTCCAGGCTGTCAAGGCTGAGTGATGAAGAAATGAAAGGACTGATGATCGATGTCGTAAACAGGACGTATCGGTTCCTTCATCAACTGCTCGATGAGAATACTGGAGCCGAAATGTTGGTTCGCCTCACCATGCACGATCCGCTGCCGAACTGGAGTACGCCCATACTGGCGTCCGACTCGGATCAAGGTCCGGCTGGAGTTGTTTAACAAGAATCTCAAACGCAACGTATGGCCCCGCGCCCATCGAATTGAAGTGGCAGGAACAAGTTCCCGACGATGTTTCGCGATGTGAATCGGGTAGCCGAAATCTCACGCCGATGAGTTCCGAAACCGGCTAACGAGGGCTGGTTGCTCCATTACTGAGCGGGGGACGTTTTGTGTAATCGGTAGCCAGCAAGCTCGTTTGGGGCAGCAGCCAGAAGTAGAATGGGTAACGACTATGGCAGAGCCGACCTACGAAGAATTGAAAGCGCAATTGGAAGCGCTCAAGAGTCAGCAGAGCAGGAAGCCGGGTGATTTCAGCCTGAAGGTTAGCGAGAAGGGGGCGGTAAGCGTCTATGGCCTCGGCCGGTTTCCCGTGACGCTCTATCAGGAACAGTGGTTGAAACTGCTCGACCGAGCGGATGACATACGTGCCTTCATTGCGCAGAACGCCGACAAGGTTGAAGAAGAAGGAGTGACGACACCGTTGGGTCAGCGCTTCTCAAGTCTCTTGTAGACCTGCGGTTGCGCGGTTTTCGCCTCAAAGTGTTGCCGCGTAACGAGCAGCAGTGATACCATCTCCGACAGATGAATACAGAACATATCATTGCGCTTTTGATCTCGGAACGGGACAAGCTCAATCGGGCAATCGAGGCCCTGGGAACAACGGTGAAGCGTCGTGGTCGGCCGCCGAAGAATCCGTTAGCTGCCGTGGTAACCACCACCTCTGTGAAGGCGGCGCCGAAGAAACGCGGTGGCCTCAGTTCCGCCAAGCGGAAAGCCCAGTCAGAGCGGATGAAGGCGTATTGGGCGAAGCGCAAGAAGCAGTCAGCGAAGGAATAGAACCGGGGACCAATCCTGGTCCGGCAGCACGTCCTGACGCTGCGCACGGCGCCATTCGGCGCAGCACGGTCAGGTTCGTTCAGCGAAAGGACAGCTACTCTGCAAGAATCGGCTTAGGTGCTGAACGTCCAAGTCTTCGGCGTGAAGAACTCACCCGCCGTCCGCGCGGCCGAGCGGTTCTTCAAGGAGCGCCGCATCCCGATTCATTTTGTCGATCTCAACCAGAAACCAATGGCTCCCGGCGAGATCAGGAGATTCATCGACCGTTTTAGCTTGACCGGGCTGGTGGATAAGGAGGGCAAGCCATACATCGACGCCGGCCTCGGCTACCTCAAGCTCTCAGATTCGGAACTTCTAGCGCGAATCGAGAAGGAGCCAAAGCTGCTGCGCCTGCCACTGATTCGCGCCGGAGCTCGACTCGCCATCGGTCACGACGAGGTTTCCTGGAAGGCAATGCTGGCCAGCCCGTAATCGCGCGGCGTTATCAGGGAATATCGGAAGCTTACCGGGCGCCACGCTCACTTTCGCCGCAGTGTACTCGGTGTTCCTGTAGCCTACGCACGGCGCGGTTTCAGGGATGACAATCAGAAGGAGGATGAACATGGCTCCCAACCGGGAGGCACAAAGGAATCACGACGAACTGTTTCCCGACCACGTCTCCACTTTGGCGGTGACCGATCCCGAGCTAATCGAGATTTTCGACAACTTCGCTTTCGACGAGGTGCTTCGAGACAGCAACCTGGACGTTCGGACGCGGCTGATGATTCAGCTTGCTTCCATGATTGCT
>JBEKZH010000083.1:0-21906 GCA_049510065.1 Bryobacteraceae bacterium | reverse complement strand
AGGCTTCTCGCCGACCAGGTCCGCCCACCACACCGGTCCGCGGGGCTACTTCCACCGCCCTCGGAGACGGTGCTCATTCGTCCGGTCGGCCGAAAATCGGGCGGTTTAGACACGGGCTGTTAACATTGAAGGGCGCACGGGCGGTTCCGACGAGTCGCTCGCGGCGCAGATGACGTCCATTACCCCGGATTATCTGCGCGTGCTAGGAGGCCGAATCGTATCGGGCCGCGGCTTCACCGAAGCGGACGACGGGCCGTATCGCGTGGCGCTCATCAACCAGAGCATGGCGCGCCGCTTCTGGAAGAACGAGAATCCGCTGGGCCAGCGCATTCGCCTGGGTCCGGCGACGGCGCCGCAGTGGTGGGTGATTGCCGGCGTCGTGAGCGACATGAAAACCGGAGGACTGGAAGCACCGGCGCCGCCGCACGCCTATTTCCCGCTCTACCAGCGTTCGGGCCACAACATGGGCGTGCTGATTCGCACGGCGGGGAACCCCGAGAGCGACATGGCCGGCATGGAACGCGAGATTCAGAAGGTTGACCCCGACTTGGCAGTGTTTGCGGTGCAGACCATGAATCGGGTGGTGGCCGGGTCGACGGCGCAACGGCGCTTTGCACTCAGCCTCATCGGCGTATTCGCACTCGCTGCGCTTGCGCTGGCGGGCCTCGGCGTGTACGGCGTCACGACCTTCGCCGTCGGCCAGCGCAGGCGGGAGATCGGCATACGGTTGGCGCTGGGCTCCAGCCGCTCCCAGGTGCTGACGATGATCCTGCGCCGTGGCGTTGCGCTCACTATCGCCGGGCTGTTGGCAGGGCTTGCGGGAGCGGCCCTGCTGACCCGGTTTCTGCGGGGCTTCCTGTTCGGCACTGCTACGACCGATGTGCCCACATACGTGTGCGCTTCGGCGTTGCTGACGGCTGTAACGCTCTTCGCGTGCTATCTTCCGGCGAGACGGGCGGCCCGGCTGGACCCTGCGATCACTCTGCGAGAAGAATAGGGGAATCCGACGGGCCGGCCTGGGCTATCTATTCAACTCGCGCGGCCAGGCCGAGCCGGGAACCGGCGAAGCCATAGTAAGCGATGAACACGTAGCAGACCAGCGGAACCAGCATGGCCTTCGCCATGCTACCGGTGGCTTCCGATACCAGCCCCATCACCGGCGTGAACACAGCGCCTCCGATGATCGCCATCACGATCAGGGAGCCGCCGATCTTGGTGTTGGGCCCCAGTCCCTTGAGTCCCAGCGCGAAGATCGTCGGGAACATCAGGGACATGAAGAAGCTGGTCAGGAAGATCGACCATAGTCCGATCCACCCGGGAAATATCACCCCAATGGCGACCAGCAGCACGTTGATCACGCTGTACGAGCCCATCAATACGTTCGGACGAATGAACTGCATGATCCACGTGGCCGAGAAACGGCCCACCCCGAAAGCCACCAGCGTTCCACTCAGGAAGTAGCCGGCCACCTTCTCCGGCTGATGCGTGTAATCCTGGACGTACTGGATGAAGTAGCTCCAGGTGCCCACCTGCGCGCCGACATAGAAAAACTGCGCGATCACCGCCAGGATGAAATGCGGATAACGGAACAGATCCCGGAACCGGCCATGTTCCGCGGCGGCGTGCGAGGTGGTTTCCCCGGCCACCTGCGGAAAGCGGGTGCGAATAATCAGCAGCGCCCACAGGAACACGACCGCGCCGAGCACCAGGTAGGGCGTGATGACGCGCATCGTCTCATGGTGCAGGTACGGCTGCCACGTGCCATTCGTCTTCATGACGGCAACCTGCGCCGGCTTGAGCTCGATCCCCGAGAAGATGAACACCGTGCCGATGAGGACGCCACAGATCGAACCAAGCGGGTTAAACGCCTGCGAGAAATTCAGCCGCCGCGCTGAGCTTTCCGGGTCGCCCAATTGGGCGATGAAAGGGTTGGCCCCGGTCTCGAGGAAGGCCAGTCCGCTGGCGATGACGAATAGAGCCATCAGAAAGAACCCGTACTGTCCCGCGATTGCCGCCGGCCAGAACAGCCACGTGCCGGCGGCGTAGAGAAACAGGCCCGTGACCAGTCCCGCCTTGTAGCCGAAACGGCGCATCACCAGCGCCGCGGGCATGGACAGCAGGAAGTACCCCATGTAGAAGGCCGACTGCACGAGGCCCGCTTTGAAGCGGGTGATCTCGAGCGACTTCATGAACTGACGGATGAGAACGTCATTGAGGTTGTTGGGAATCCCCCACAAAAAGAACAGCGCCGTGACCAGCAGGAATGGCACCAGATTCTCGCGCGCAAAAAGCCTGTGACGGGCCTGCTGGCCCCGTGTCGGACGGGGCGCCTCGGGAAGAGCGCTCAGATTCATGTCACCACCTTTGGGAAGACTGCATAATCCTGGCCGATGAAATCTGCACATCGGCCTCGAAGAATGGTGTTATTATATCGCTAAAGTCAACGATAAGTGGCGGCGGCGATGCCAGCACGCCCTGAGAGAGGGAGGACAGGAGTCCGAATGAACCGAAGAGCATTCCATCGCACGATACTGGGAGCGGCCGCCGGCGTCATCGGTCGTAATCTCCTCGCGGGCGAGTCTGCTAGTTTCCAACCCAACTGGGATTCGCTCGGAGCCCATCGGGTTCCCGACTGGTATGCGGGCGCCAAACTCGGCATCTTCATTCACTGGGGCCTCTACTCGGTGCCCGCGTGGGCGCCGACGAGCGGAGAACTCGGCAAGGTGCCGATGTCGCGGTGGTTCACGGATAACGCATACGCCGAGTGGTATCTGAACAGCCTGCGCATCACCGGCTCGCCCACGTGGAAGCATCACATGGAGACGTACGGCAAGGATTTCGATTACTACGACTTCATGCCGATGTTCAACAAAGGCGTGGAACACTGGGACCCATCCATCCTGGCAAAGCTGCTCCATCGAGTGGGAGCCCGTTATGTGGTGCTGACCACGAAACACCACGATGGCTTCACTCTGTGGCCGAGCCAGGTGCAGAATCCGAAGCGCGCCGGGAAGCTGTGCGCCAGCCGGGATCTGGTCGGCGACCTTGCCTCCGCGGTGCGTTCGGAGGGCATGAAGATGGGGCTATACTACTCGGGCGGCCTGGATTGGACGTTCACGACGGAGCCCATCCGCAACGTTGCCGATCTGAAGGCAAGAGTTCCGCAATCGCAGGAGTATGCAACGTACGCGGATGCTCACTGGCGCGAGTTGATTGAGCACTACCAGCCCTCAGTGATGTGGAACGACATCAACTACCCGAAGCTGGGGCAGATTCCACAGCTATTCGCCGAGTACTACAACACGGTGCCGGATGGCGTCATCGACAACCGGTTTGGCGTACCGTTCTGCGACTTCACAACGCCCGAATACTCGAGCTACAGCAAGGTCACCGAGAAGAAGTGGGAAGCCTGCCGTGGGCTCGGGTACAGCTTCGGTTACAACCAGGCCGAAGGTCCGGAGCAGGTCATCGCGCCCGACAAACTGATTGCGTTGCTCGTCGACATCGTCAGCAAGAACGGCAACCTTCTGCTGAACATCGGGCCGATGGCGGACGGGTCGATATCCGATATTCAGATGGACCGTCTCCACAAGCTTGGCGACTGGCTGGCCGTGAATGGCGAAGGCATCTTCGACTCGCGTCCCTGGACCAGAGCGGCGTCCACCACCGGCAGTGGCCCGGATGTTCGCTTTACGCAAAAGGACGGTGCCCTCTATGCGTATCTGCTGAGCCCTCGCGTTGGTGAAGAGATCGCTCTTCCGGGAATTGCCGCGGCCGATGGCACGGCTGTGCGGGTGCTGGGTGCGGCCGCTGACAGCACCTGGAAGCAGGACGGCGGCAGCCTCATCGTGAACGTCGGCCGGATCGAACGCGGCCCATACGCCGTGGGGATGCGTATCACGCCAACGCCCAGGCCGATTTGACAAGGTGCTCACGGCCTGCCGAACCAGGCCACCGGCGGCTGGCGCTGAAGCGCAAGATTCCATGACGAAGGAGCAGTACCATGAAGCTGATTCTGATGGCCTCGATCCTGGCATGCGGGATCTCCCTGGGCCAGGCTGTTGATGATTCCACTCCCGCGACGTCCAACGTCCCGGGGGCTGAGTACCCGCGGATTCACGCGGATCTTCGCGCCAGCTTTCGCCTGAAGGCCCCCGAGGCCCAAAAGGTAACGCTGGACGTGGGGGACCACCACTACGACATGGTGAAGGGCGACGGCGGATTCTGGACTGCCACCTCCAACCCTCTGGTTCCGGGCTTCCATTACTACGCACTCATCGTCGACGGCGTCTCCATCAACGACCCGGGCAGCGAAACCTTCTATGGTGTCGGCAGACAGTACAGCGGAATCGAAGTCCCCGAGAAGGGCGTCGATTTCTACGATACGAAAGACGTGCCGTATGGCGAGATCCGCGAACACTCTTATCACTCCAGCATCACTGGTAAATGGCGCCGTTGCTTTGTCTACACGCCGCCCGGTTATGACAACAACACCACGAAGCGCTACCCGGTGCTGTACCTCCAGCACGGCGGCGGCGAGGACGAGCGCGGCTGGGTGATTCAGGGCCGGGTCAACATCATCATGGACAATCTGCTGGCAGCGGGCAAAGTGGTTCCGATGATCATCGTCATGGACCGCGGCTACGCGACCAGAGCCGGAGCGCCCGAGCCGGCCACGTTCCCGCCGCCCGGTTCGCAGGGGGACGCCGCCGCGCGTCAGGCTGCCGCTTCCGCTTTTGTCGAGCGCATGCGCGTCTTTGAGGACGTCGTCATCCAGGAGCTGATTCCCATGATCGACTCCACCTACCGCACCATCCCCGACCGCGACCACCGAGCCATGGCCGGGCTCTCCATGGGAGGCATGCAGACGTTCCAGATCACCCTCGGTCATCTGGACAAGTTCGCCTGGATCGGCGGGTTCAGCGGCGCCGGCAATTCTTTCGGCCCCAAGGCCTTCGACGCCAGCACATCCTACGACGGAGTGCTGAAAGACGCCGACGCATTCAACAAGAAGGTCAGGCTGCTCTGGCTGGGCGTTGGCACGAAGGAGCCGGAGCGGATGTACACGGGCATCCACGGATTCCACGAGACCCTCGAAAAAACGGGCATCAGACACGTCTACTGGGAATCGCCCGGCACGGCACACGAGTGGCAGACCTGGCGGCGGGATCTATACGATTTCGCGCCGCGGCTTTTCAGAAACTGAAGTCCAGCCATGGGGATAGAGATGCGTCTTCCAATTGCATTCATCGCCGGGATCGCTCTGCTCACCGTTCTCTCCGCGCCGGCCCGCTCGCAAGCGCCGCTGGCCCCCACGCCTCCGATGGGCTGGAACAGTTGGGACTCCTTCGGGACCACCGTAACGGAGGATGAGGTGAAGGCCACCCTCGCCAACACATTCGTGCCTGAGGCTGTTCTGGCTCCGCAAGAGGCGAATGCCTGCATCGACCACATCACTGGAACAGGTCGTTCCAGTTCGTGTTCGACTTCTTCGCAACAGGCCGCCGTTATAGCGAAAGCAGCGGGAACGGCGAGGAAACGAGGTCATTGTGTAAACGTCGCGCTGACTTCAGGAGTCGCGACTCGGGCCCGGGCAACTCGAAGATGAACATCAACCACGTGGCAGCGCGGGCCGGGGTATCGACGGCGACCGTCTCACGGATTCTGAACGGAAAAGGGCCCGTAAAGAGTTCGACCCGCGCGCGCGTCCTGAAGGTGATGTCGGAGCTGAAATACCAGCCAAATCTCAACGCGCGTGCGCTCGCTGGCGCCCACAACCATACGCTCGGACTAATCACAGCGAGCCTGATCAATCCGTTCTTTGTGGACGTCCTTCAGAGGATCGAGAAGGAGGCCCTCGCTGCGGGCTACGAGATAGCCGCAGTCGTCAGCGGCGGCGACCCTGAGCAGCTTGCGTCGAGCATCGGCCTGATGATCGGCCGCCGAGTCGCCGGGTTGGTCATCATCGTGCCGGGGGTCAGCGCGGCTCTCATCGAGCTTCTCGTGGATCCCGGGATTCCTACAGTGCTTTGTGACTGTGCGGAAAGTGGCCCGGCTGATGGAATGACCGCTGCCAACGTCACCCGGATCCAAGTCAACTACCAGGCGGGCATCGAGAGAATCACGGACTATCTGCGCAGTCTCGGTCATGTGCGGATTGGATTCGTCGCGTGCAGTGCTGCGGCGGGCACCGGTAGTTATCGCCAAAGGACGTTCCTCGAAGTGATCGAGCGTTGTTTTCCCGTGGTGCACAGCCGTATTGCGCCTTGTACGGACGATCTGGAAGGAGGCAGGCAGGCAACGAGCGAACTGCTGAATAAGGGGTTCGCGCCGACCGCGTTCGTGTGCGTGAACGACCTGGTCGCGCTGGGCGCATTGCGGGAGATTCGAGAACGGGGACTGCGCGTACCGGGGGATGTTTCGGTTACAGGATTTGACAACATCTCCATCTCCGAGTTCTGTAATCCTCCCCTGACGACGGTCCATGTGCCCCGTGACCGGGTCGGATCCATCGCGTTTGATTACCTGCGAACCCACACCCCAGCCACGCGGTCCACCGGGGCCCATATCCTTGTCGCTCCGGACTTCATCGTACGAAACTCGACAGGTTGCGCCGCGGCCAACCGATAGCTGTTTCACACCTTTTCACACCTGGATGCGCGGGAATGCGAAGACGGAAGTGTAGCCGCCAAAATGCCTTCGGCACATCAATCGTTGCATTCACGCGCACGGCGATTACGTTCGGACCGCCATAGTTAAGGTAGTTAGTCAGGTCATAGTGGAAGCTGCTGTAGCCGCTGTGCTCGGCGCCCAGATAGAAGCCATTTACCCAGACAACGGAATCGCGGTAAACGCCGTCGAAGTCGATCCCAATGCGATACCCGAGGTCTACGGCGGGAATAGTGAAGGTCTTGCGATACCAGCCGACGCTGTTCTCGGGGAAGTTCCTGCCGATTGCTTTCGATCCATGATTGCCGTCGCCCCTTGCATCAAAAGGCAGCTCCACCGCCCAGTCATGCGGCAGATCGACTTTGCGCCAGGTCCGGTCGTCAAACCGGGGCGACGCGGGACCGTCGCCATAGCCGGCCTTGGCGAAGAAGAAGGGAACCGTCGCGTAATCGAAGTCCTTTTGGTTGTCGTAGGCGTGCCCGAGCGCGAACTGCCATCCGGAATCCATCGGGATCCGCTCTCTGCTCGCTGCGGCTCCAGTTCGCGCGGATTGCGTTTGGCCCTGCAGACCGCATGCGGCAACGCATAAGAAGAGTCTGGTTATCAGCCTGAAAGTTGAATAGGTCTTCACACTGCATCTCCACGTTATGACTGCCGGTCACAGAGCTACATCTTTGTGGCCAGGACGACAGTTGCCGCTTTGATCCCAGGCGCGCTCACGTTCAACCTGATCTGACCCGGTTGAGCGGTGGATTGCACGATCGCCAGGCACAGCCCGTTGAACGCCCGTCTGCGGTTGCCCTTGTAACTCTCGTGACTTATCGGATTGCCGCTGTCCAGCCCTATGATCTTACCTTCACCTTGCAACTCGAAAACGACGTCGTTGTCGGCGGTTGGCACCAGCCTGCCCTGCGAGTCCAATATCTTCACTTCGACATGAGCGACGTCCCTCCGGTCCGCAACGAGCGTCTCCCGGTCAACGGAGAGACCGATAGCGGCCGGATCGCCGGCAGTCGCGATCTCAGCCGTGGCGACAACCTTCCCCGCTCTGGTGCCCACAGCCTTGAGAGTGCCCGCTTGATAAGGCACGGTCCAACTTAAATGCAGATCCGACGTGGTGCGTGGGGCCTGGTTTCGCGCCGGGTACCTATCATACCGCTCCAGCATTCCCGAGCGAGGAAACCAATAACCCTGCACACCGAAGGACTTGCCGTTCAGGAAGAGCTCCACGCTATCGCAATTCGTGTAACAAACCACGGGGATAACTTCTCCCTCCTTGCCCTTCCAGTTCCAGTGCGGCAACAGGTGGATCATGGGCTTGTCCGTCCATTGGCTCTGATAGAAATAGTAACCGTCCTTTTCGAAGCCGCAGGTATCCAGGACTCCCGATGGGTTGCTCTTGGCCGGCCACCTGGCCTCGCCAAGATAGTCAATGCCCGTCCACATGTGATCGCCCGCGACATTGTCATAAGTCATGACGTACTTAAGTAACTGCTCCACGTCGGCCGGGGGCGCCCAGTGGCCCTCATTGAAGTTGCCTCGGATGCCGCCCATGGAGGGGCTTTCGGTGCCGATGACCTTGCGGCGGGGGAAAGCGTGCCAGTCGATACTGTAATACTTTTCCCGGCGATCGCGCCAGCGGTCCACGTAGTTATAGCCGACCACGTCCAGGAGCTCAAGGAATTCCTGCGACACGGCTTCGGGCTCGGCAACAATCCTGTCGCAACCCACAGTTACCAGCCGCGTCGGATCCTCGCGATGAAAGATCCCGATCAGTCGCCGGAGCGTCTCCACGCCGGCGGGAACCACCTGGTCGACCACCTCATTGCCCGCGCTCCAGAGCACAACGGAAGGATGGTTCCGGTCGCGGTGGATGAAGCTGGTCACGTCCCGCTCGGACCATTCGTCGAAATAGATCGTGTAGCCATAGCCGGGCGTCTGTGACTTCGGAACCTTCCATTCGTCGAAGGCCTCGTTCATCACGAGAAAGCCCAGCCTGTCGCATAAGTCCAGGAATTCCGGCGCGCCAGGGTTGTGCGAGGTCCGAATGGAATTGCAGCCCATTGCTTTCAGAAGGTCCAGCCGCCGTTCCCAAACCCGTTCCGGCACCGCGGCTCCCACCGAGCCGCCGTCGTGATGTAGGCACACGCCCTTGAGCTTCACCTGCCTGCGGTTCAACAGGAATCCCTTGTCGGCATCGAAAATGGCTTCACGGATTCCGATCGGGGTGTCGCAGACGTCCACAACGCCGCTTTGATCGCGCACCGTGCTGCGCACTTTATAAAGATAAGGATTGTCCGGCGACCAAAGGCTGGGCTTGTCGATTCGCACCTGCTGCACGAACTCGTAATCCGTGCCGTTCGCTGCGAGGGTTTGACTGGCGTCCACGGTCTGGACGACCTTTCCGTCCCTGTCCAATATGCTGGTGGACACCGTGCACGCAGCGGCGCTCGTGCCTTCATTCTGGACTTTTGTCTTAATCTGGACGATAGAGGACTCCGCCGCGACAACGGGGGTTGTGACGAAGATGCCCCAGTGGGCAACGTGGAGCTTGTTCGTGACGAGTAACCAGGTGTGCCTGTAGATGCCCGATCCTGAGTACCAGCGGCAGTTCGGCTGGTGAGAATTATCCACCCGCACCGCCAGAACGTTGTCCTGGGCGCCAAAGTTCAGGTGGGGAGTGAGATCGTAGCAGACGCTGATGAACCCGTATGGCCGTTTGCCGAGGTACCGACCGTTGATCCACACTTCACTGTTCTGATAGGCGCCGTCAAATTCGATGAATACTTTTCTGTCTCTGCCGGATTCGGGCACATTGAAGCGCTTCCGGTACCAGCCGACGCCGGTGGGCAGATTGGCGCCTTCTTTGGAATCCACGTTCTCAGCGAAAGCTCCCTCAATGCTCCAGTCATGAGGCAGGTCCAGCTCGCGCCAGTTCGCGTCCGCGAAATCTGGTTGCTGCGCGCCTTGCGGATCGTCCCTGAGGAACTTCCAGCCAAAGTCGAAGCTGTCCCTCACACGTGGCCGGCTATCGCCGGCGGACGGCGTTTGCGCGTTGGCCGGCCCGGAAGACTGGAGCGCGGATATGACGGCGGCCGCTCCAACCGCCTGCCCCAGCAGACTTCGCCGGCTGAGAACGTCCTTCGGCCGACTCTCGCCTTCGCTTTTCATGATGCCTCCATCACCTCTATTCAGAAGAAGACCTTCCATTCCACGTCCTTGGCGGTCGACGACACATAGTCCACCGTCAGCAGGCTGCCGTTGGCCGCCATCTTCGGAACAAGGCCGTCGGACAGTTCCACATGTTGGGCGGCGAATCCATCCGGGATGTAAATGCGCAATTGATACGGATCGCCGGCAACCGCACGGGAGACACCCCGCAACACACGTTGCTGGCCGTCCCAGGCGAGGTCCTTGATGTCAAACGCCATCTGCCGGATATGCCTGCTCGTGGAAATCAGCACCGGCCGGTTCTGCTTCTCGACGATGCTATAAATGTCGCAGTCATAGGAACTCAGCGGACGCGTAACGAACTTTCCCTTGAACGTACCGATCAGTTGCCTGGTCCAGAATTCGTAGACGATGTACTCTTTGTTCGGGTCGAGTCGGAGATCCTTCGCCGCATCCAACGTCGTAGTGAACTTGTGATCGGCAGCGCCCGTGAAATTGAAAACCGCCAGGACGGACCACTGACCGAAAGGCCGTTCGATGGGCATGTTCCAGACATGGGCCGGCCTGGCGACGAATAAGTCGACGGGATAAGCAACGTCCATGGTCGGCGGGCTGATCCGTTTCAACAGCTCAATACGGTCGGCGGGATAGGGAACGTTGAACGCTTCCGATACGAAGAGCGTGCTTCCGGCTATGGAATGGAAGTTTGCATCGACCTTCGCCTGCTGGGCGGTGAAGTCTTTCCCGTCGGATGATTTGTATTTGTAGATATGAAAGCCGTCGCCGTCGTTCCAGAACACGCGGCCGTTGTAGAAGAACCGGTTCGCCGAGCCCAGCACCGTCTCTGTGAACAACCCGGTGAACTCCGTTTGCGCCAGGGTCGAGTCTCCCGTCTCGTAACCGTGATCGGCATCCTCCGAAATCCGGCAGATGTCGACAATTCCGTAGGAGTGATCGACGGGCTGCATGTTTGAGCGGATCACCATTCGCGGGGCCTTCTGGTCGATGGCCTCGCGCCACGGGGCTCCGGCCGCGTGGTAAGTCTCCAGCGCGCTCATGAAGGGATCGTATTGTGCCGGCCACTTATCCCACCAATCCGCGAAGTCCATTTCCGCCCGGCCGGTATCTTTCTCCTGACCGGTCACCCACCGCAGTGCACGCTCGCGCTCGAGCTTGACGGTAAGAGGATTAGAAAAATCGATTACCCTTTCTCCGTCGTATTTGACTGTGTGAATTGGAAGAAAGCATTCGGCCGGAAACGTGATGCGAGAGGGGCGGCCCTGCGTGCTGCCCCCCGATCCGTAAATCGCAAAGCTCCCCTGCGGACCGGGTCCGCCCATACCCCAATAGAAATCGACGAGGCCGTTGTCCTGGAAAAACTTCTTCGCATCCGCGTTACGGCCGCCGGACATCCATCCGTGAAAGCGGCTGTAGTTGTTCGCCACCAGTTCCCGGTCGTCCAGGTTGATCGGCCGGCGCTGTTTGAGACGTATGTCGTGCGCGATTGCGATCAGGTCCGCCTGGTGTTCCATGGCGCGAAGCGCGTCCTGATTGAAGTCGATGAGAAGTTTCTCTCCAGGGAAGCTTTTCCCCTGAGGCATGGTGACCTTGTAGCTGCAGTATCCGCGGATCTGCATTCGGTCGGGAACCCTGCCCTGCCAGCCGGAGGCGACCTCAAACCTTGACGCTCCCTTCAGCGTGGTCACATGTCCCATCAAAAGGCTGTTGCCCGTGTCGCGGTCTCTCACCACATGGTTCACCGCGTAGGTTTTGGGTGTGATCAAATTGATCGCCGCCCACAGCTCGTAATAGTCGCGATTGCGCGATTGGGTTCCCAGCGCGATCCATTTGTCGGTGGTGCCGCCCAGGCGCGCATCGCTCGAGACAAAGTAATCCATGTCGCCGATATCCACCGCCTTGCCAATGTTGTTGGATCGTCCCAGGCTCACAAGGATGTCGTTCCCGGTTTTGCTGGCGGAGATTTGATACTCGAAATCGAGTTGTCCGGGCTTCTCCCGCGCAACGTCACTGTGACGAACGATCCGAGGTTATTGGAGTCGTTGTTATTGACAGAGGACGTGACTGTCCAACCTGAGGGGTCGTCTCCTGGGAGAAAGTGGACATCGTTCAACCGCATCGGTGTGCCTTTGACTTCGGCCGACCAGCGGCACGTGTTTGCGTGGACGGTGATCAGCAGATTCCTGGTGTCGATGGCGATCGGTGTTGCTACGCTGGCCGGAAGGAATTGAAGAAGAACGATGGTAGCGAACAAACCAACAGCGCGACGGTTGTTTTGCATGATTTTGGCGTAGCCTATTCGTAGCGGTAAACCGTCACGCGCAGGGCCGCTTTCGGGCGCACCGTCAGGATTTCGCCCTGGCCGGTATCATCGCCACCCAACTGCCGGATGACACGCCATTGGCCTTCCACGAACTTGCCCTGCTGCACGTCGCCCAGCCCGACAATCCGCGGCCCAGGCGTGTTTGGAGCAAAACCGATTCGGATTGCGCCACCAACTGCTCCGAAATAGAACTCGTCCGGCCCCGGCGCAATGAGGATCGCCGCTGCTTCCGGCGCTTTAGGGTCGCGAGCCGCTGCCGCGGCCGACGGATCCGGAGCGATCGGAACGCGGCCCATGCCGACATACGTAAGAGTCAGTGTGTAGTTCCCCAGCTTGACGTCCAGCGGAGCGTCGCCCTGATTCATCCGAACGGCGGTGATTGTCTCTTTCCCCTGCTGCGCCGCGATGGCCGGAGCCAACTGCGAAACCAGACCGTACGCGGCGGCCAGCTCAGTGTCCGGAGCCGCCGACCGTTCGATGAAGAACGGCGAAAAACCGATGGCGTTGAACTTGCCGAAGGCAGACAGTACATTGCCCGCGTTGGCGCTGGTCTCGGGAATGAACAGCGGGTTTCCGTTGCGCGTGAACCTCGCGCAGACTTCGTCAAAGTACTCCAAATAAAGATCGGGCGCGAGCGCATCCACGGCAGGCGCTCCGGCTCGCCAAATGTCGTGAACCTGCGGCACCGGACCGCCGCTCGGGTACGTTCCAGGCCAGGCATGATTCGGCTGTTGCAGCCACGCGTTCACGTACACCGGGATGTCGCATTCTTTCTTTCCCTCCTCAACCACTGTGTTAACGAAGCGCGCGTAGTTCCACGCCATGAAGATTTCGTCTACGGGCCAGTGAAGCTTTCGCCAACTGATCTCGTGCTCTTCCGCGCTCATCGGTGGGCTCTTCGTCTGGATGGGCATATCGAAGCTATCGGGCTTACCCGGGCCGAATACCGCTTCCCATGATCCCGAGGTCCTGGAGCCGTTCGCGACCCATACCTCACGCAGCTCGGGAGCCAGGGAATCCTCGTGCCGCTGAAGATAATCCATCAGCTCCTTCGGAACAGGTCCGGCAAAGGCTGCATTGGCTGGCGCGGATCTGTCGCGCGAGTCCCGCAGTACACCGACTTCGTTCTCCACCTGCATCATCACGACGGTATGCGGCCCGCTATCCACTTCCCTGATGTGCCGCATCAGGGCCCGGTATGCTCGCGCGTCGGCGTCCCGCGTGGCATCGCCGAAGGTGCTGAGTAACTCCATGCTCTTCCCGCCCTTCATCTGAATGCGCGGGAAGCGCTTATAGTCCGCCTTGACCCAGTACGGAGCGTAACTCGACAAACCGTTCTTCCAACTTCCGAACCATAGAAAGACAAGTTTCAGATTATTGCGCCGGGCTTCCTGAATGAGACCGTCCACCAGAGCAAACTCGTACCGGCCCTCGGCGGGCTCCAACTGCGCCCACGATATGGCCACCAGCGCGCAGTTGAGATTGCCCGAAACCAGCCTGGGCCATATCGGCTGCATGTTCTCAAGACTGGTGGCGGTGTTGTTTCCCAGCTCCCCCGTCAGCGCGAGGAACGGCCTTCCATCCACGATCAACTGCGTGGCAGAGCCCTGTTTCTGCAAGCGCGGTGTGCCTGAGTCCGACTGCCCGAGCGCAACCAACACCGCGCATGCAGCCAGAAACGAAAGCCGAATTACCGAGTTCATTTTCCCTTCACCTCAATCGTCTTTTCCAAACGCATGTCGGCCGACGACGCGCCCACCATGATGCTGAGACGGCCGGGTTCCACTACGAAGCTGTGCTTGCCCGCATCCCAGTAAGTCAGCTCGTTTCTCTTCAGCGGCAGCCGCACGGTGCGCGTCTCATTCGGCTGCAGTGCAATGCGCTGAAACCCGCGCAGTTCCTTGATCGGCCGCTCCACCGCCGAATCGACGTGTTTGACGTACATCTGCGCCACCTCGTCACCCGCACGCGTCCCCGTGTTCTTCACATCCACGCTCACCACTATCTCGCCCGCGGCGTCCAGCGAATCGGCCGGCGTGCGCAGGTTGGAATACTCGAACGTGGTGTAACTCAGGCCGAATCCGAAGGGATACAGCGGCTGCCCCTTGAAATACATGTAGGTGCGGCCGTCGCGAATGTTGTAGTCCATCATGATAGGCAAATCGTTCAGCGACCGGACCCACGTCGCCACCAGCCGGCCGGCGGGATTGTAATCGCCAAACAGCACATCCGCAAGTGCGTTGCCTTCCTCCTGGCTGGAGTGCGCCATGTGAAGTATCGCGGCAACGTTCTCCTGCACCCAGCCGATGGCGTACGGGAAGCTGGAAATCAGCACGACGATGGTTTTCGCGTTGGCCGCTTTCACACGGCGAATCAGGTTGAGCTGCGCAGGGTCCAGGTCGATGGACTTGCGGTCCACGGCTTCCTTTCCCTCGCTGGGTAACGCGCACCGGCCAAACCGATCGTTGCAGGTGGGATGGTTGCCCACGAACACAATGGCAACGTCGGATTCGGCGGCGAGGTTAGCGGCGTCGTTATTAATGTTGTTGTCGGGCGCGTAGCGAACCCGCACGCCCGGTCCCACCTTGTTCCGGATTCCTTCGAGCGGTGTCACGGTGTACGGGGGCATCCCGGCGTACCAGTCCACCAGAACGTTGTCGCCGTAGGGCCCGATCACGGCGATCGAGCGCAGCTTGTTCTTGTCCAGGGGCAGGAGATTATCACTGTTCTTCAGCAGAACGATGGATTCCTGAGTCACCTTTCTGGCCAGCGCCTTGTTCTTCTCGCCGTACCAGGGCTCCTCGGTCCCCGCGATGTTGTTGTACGGCGACATCTCAGGCGGATCGAACTCGCCCAGCCGCATGCGCATCCGTAAATTGCCACGGATGTTCCGTTCAATGTCGGTTTCGGAGACCAGCTTCTTTTCGAGGGCGTCCCGCAAAGGCGCGGAGTATTGATCGAGGAATACGCTGATGCCCGCTTTGACGCACCCCGCCACCGCGGCTGTGGCATCCGGATAATAGTGGAACTGGCGCGTAAGGTTGGGAAGAGAGCCCGCGTCGGTGCACACCATTCCGTCGAACTTCCATTCCTTCTCCACAATGTCTCTGATGAAGGGGGAGACCGTGTCGGGGATTTTGTTGACAGCGTTGTACGATGCCATGAACGATTGCGCATTCCCCTCTTCGATGCCCATCTGGAATGGAACCAGATAGTATTCGCGAAGATTGCGTTCGTCGAAGTCGGACGAGGAACTTGTCCGGCCATTCTCATTGCTGTTGGCGAGGAAGTGCTTCATGGTGGACGCCGAGAGCAGATACTTTGGATTGTCCCCCTGAAGCCCCCGGATGAGACCTACCGACATCTTCCCGACGAAGTACGGGTCCTCTCCGAACGACTCCTCCGTCCGGCCCCACCGGGGGTCTCTCGCCAGGTCGACGTTGGGGGCGCGGATGGCGAGGCCGACGCGAGCGCCATCGTACTTCTTGAAATAGATCCGTGCTTCGTATCCTTCGACGGCCCCAACCTGACGAAGAATCTCCGGGTCCCACGTTTCGCCCAGCCCCACCGACTGCGGGAAAGTGGTGGCTGTAACGCTCCCGCCCCACACCCAGCCCAGGCCGTGCAGCCCCTCGGTGAAATTCGTGAACGCCTTGATTCCCAGCCGCTGGATGGCCGGCTGGACCTGCCCGAGCATCGCGATCTTCTCGTCCGGAGTCAGCCTTGAGACAAGGTCGTCCACTCTCTGATCGAGTGGCAGGTTGGGATCGCGGAATGGTTCAGCGGCGGCTAGCGCCTCCGCCATGCCGACAACCACAACAAGTAGAGGGAGGACGACAGCACGTGGTCGCAGTCTCATGAGAATCTCTTTGAAATACGAATATCACAGATCGCTCGCGGCCGGCCGGTAGACACTGGTTCGGAGACCGACTAATATTCTGTCAAAGGACTCCAGTGAGATGAAAACGACTTCTGCCGTTCTGGCTGCTTTTGTCGCCACCAGCCTCGTGGTTACGCTTGATGCCCAGGTGAAGGAGCGCCCGCTTCCCCGCCTGATGAAAAAGGACGGACGCTTCGCCCTGTTCGTGGACGACGCTCCTTATCTGATGTTGGGCGCGCAAGTGCATAACTCCAGCACCTGGCCGGCCACGCTTCCGAAGGTGTGGCCCGCCATGGAATACCTCAATGTCAATACGGTCGAGATTCCGGTCTACTGGGAGCAGTTCGAATCACAGCAAGGCCAGTACGACTACACGATGATCGACACGCTTCTGACACAGGCTCGCCAGCATCGCGTTCGCCTGGTGCTGCTCTGGTTCGGAACCTGGAAGAACGGCAGCCAGCACTACATGCCCGAGTGGATGAAGCTGGCCCCCGAACGTTACCCGCACATGGTGGACAAGAACGGGCACGCGGTGGACTCGCCTTCGCCCTACGCCACCGCCTCGCTGGAAGCGGACAAGAGTGCCTTCACCGCTTTCATGCGGCGCCTCAAGGCAGCCGATCCCCAGCGCACCGTGATCATGGTTCAGGTGGAGAACGAGCCCGGCACCTGGGGCAGTCTCCGCGATTACTCTCCAGCCGCCCAGAAGCTCTTCGAAGCGCCGGTGCCGCCCGAGGTGCTCAGCGCCATGCAGGTGAAGACCACTTCGCCATCCCCGGCCTGGCAGGAAGCTTTTGGCCCCGAAGCCGAGGTTTGCTTCCACGCCTGGTCGGTAGCGAAATACGTAGGGCAAGTGGCCGCCGCGGGCAAGGCCGTTTATCCGCTGCCTCTATACGCCAACGCCGCACTGCGCAACCCGCTCACGCCGGGCGCTCCCGGCAGCTACGAGAGCGGCGGCCCCACGGACAATGTGCTCGCCATCTGGAAAGTCGCGGCGCCCGCCCTGGATATTCTGGCGCCCGACATTTACCAGAACGACCCCGCCGCGTACTTGAAGGTGCTGGAGCTCTATCGCCGCGACGACAATCCGCTGTTCGTGCCCGAGACCGGCGGCGCCGCCAATGCCCGTTTCTTCTTCTCCGCGCTCGGTCTCCAGACTATAGGATTTTCGCCGTTCGGGATGGATTACAGCAGGGGTCGCGACACGGGTCCGGGCTCGCGGCAGAAAGACGAGTTCGAGGCCTGGGCGATGAACTACCGCCTGATAGGGCCGATGCAGCGCGAGATCGCGCGTCTCAACTTTGAAGGCAGGCTCAAGGCGGTGGCCGAAGAGCAACCCAAGGTGACCCAGACGCTGTCGTTCGGAAACTGGAACGCCGTGGTGTCGTATGGAGCCAGACGCAACAGTCGAGCCGTGGGAAATGCGGAGCCGAAAGGGCGTGTTCTGGTGGCTCAGATCAAAGACAACCAGTTCCTGGTGACGGGATTCTTCTGCCGGCTCGATTTCCGGCCAGTCGATCCTGACAAGCATCGCCAGTTCCTGCGCGTCGAAGAGGGAACCTACGAGAACGGCGCCTTCAAATTTCTTCGCATCTGGAACGGCGACGAGACGGACTGGGGCCTCAACTTCGGTGACGATCCCGTGGTGCTGCGCGTCTCGGTGGCGACGTACTAATTCGCCACTCTCAGTCGAAGCGCAAAACCGTGCTGGCAGGCAGCCCCCTGGGGCAATCTCACGTTCAGGGCTTCAGTGGTTCGCAGCCAGTCAACTTTCTCCGGCGAGCCGAGCAGGCTGACGTCCTGAATCTTCAGGCCGCTGGCCTCGCCGGCCAGACCGAATGAGTGCACCGAGGCGGTTCCGTCCTCCGGGCAAGCCAGGCTGATGACGTAAATGTTGTCGCCTTTGCGCGTGAAACGGAAATCGGACGTGGTGTACGGTTTGGTATCCACGTCGTGTCCAAAACCAGTCTGGATCTGCGTCGGGCCTTCCCCAAAAATCTTCCAGGGCTCCGTCGTGTAGATGGCCTCGCCGTTCCGGTCAAGCCACGCTCCCATGTCCAGCAGCGTTGCTCGCACTTTATCGGGAATCGTACCGTCCGGCCTCGGGCCGACGTTGAGAAGCAGATTGCCGTTCTTGCTGACGATGTCCACCAGTTGGTGAATGAGGAAGTCCGCCGATTTCAGTTCGTCGTGTTCCATGTAACCCCAGGACCAGTTACTGATCGAGGTGTCCGTTTGCCAGTGCTGCGCTTCAATGCCGGGACGCAGGCTCCTCTCGAAATCCCGTGCTCCGGCGCTCCAGTCCAGCGAATAGTCTTTGAAGTTGATCACCGCAGGAATGCCGTTGCGGCTGGCGAAGTTGTAATAGAAGGCGGCGAACTCGGCGACGCTCCTGCGAAACGTCGGCTGGCCAATTCCCCCGTCGAAATAGAAGACCTCGGGCTTATACTTCTCGGCAAGCTCCACCGAGCGAGCCAGCCAGTCGCGCGTCCAGGCTTCACTCACCCAGGACCATTCGTTGTAGGTGACGAAGTGCGGATCGTTCATCCATGGGTGGGCCGGACCGTAGAGCGAGGCGTACTTCGGATCGTTCACATCCGAGCGTATGTAGCGGCCCCGGTCGAAAAAGTAGTTGTGTTCGGCGCGATGGGAAGAGAGGCCGAAATGCAATCCGGCCGCGCGAACCGCTTTCGCCAGGTCCCCCAGCGTATCGCGACGCGGACCCATCTTCACCACCGTCCAATCGGAGAGGTCCGAGTCGTACATAGAGAAACCGTCGTGGTGTTCCGCCACCGGGATCACGTATCTGGCGCCGGCATGTTTGAACAGGTTTGCCCAGTCGGCAGGGTCCCACTTCTCGGCGCGGAACTTCGGAATTAGGTCCTTGTACCCCAGATTTTCAAGGGAACCATACGTTTTCTGAAAGTGGTCGTACGCCGCATCGCCGGGCCTGTACATGTTGTGCGGATACCATTCGTTCACCGCGCCGGGAACGACATTAATGCCCCAATGCAGGAAAATGCCGAACTTGGCGTCCTTATACCACTGCGGAATCTCGTAATTGCGGAGGGTCTCCCAGTCGGGGCGGTACGGCCCGTCGTGAGCCTGCCGATCAGCCTCTTCGATCAGAGAATTCCGCCGCGCATCGTACTTCGAAACGGACACCTGCCATTCCCGGTCGATCTCCTCGGCCGACTTGACTCCGTGCGTGGGAGCCAGCGGGTCGACGGGTTGTTTACCGGCCTGAGCCAAAACCGCGGGGTGGATCGCGCAGAGGACCGCCACCGCCAACGGACATGGAAACAGCTTACGATATCTCATTGTGTCCAGCGGCATCATATCAGACGCGCCCTCGCCGTTGTCCGCGATAGAATGCAGACACACGTTCACCAGCTACCGCGCGGCTTAGGCCGCGAGAGGGAAACATGCGAATCACGAAAGCGCGACCTGGAACGATCGCATTTGTAGCCGTGGGCATCGCGTTTGCCTGCGGCGGCGCCGCCTTTGCCCAGACGGCGGAACACTACCGGAATTTCAACAGCGCCATCTACGTCCCCATAGACGACATGCGGCGCATGGCGGCCGACCCGAAATTCATGCAGGAAAGCTTCGACGTTGTGCATGCGTCCATCAAGTTCAACAAGGTCTGGCTGGAGACCTTCCGCGGGGGCGAGGCGACCAGCGAGGCCGATGTCCGCAAGGTCAAGCGGTTCTTCGAGAGCAAGGGCATCAAAACATCCGGCGGCATCATGGCGGTCATGGGGGCGCCGGGCGACGGGATCCGGTCCTTCTGCTGGTCCAATCCGGAGCAGCGCGAGCGCTTCCGCAGGGTGGTCGCCTTCACCGCCGGTATCTTCGACGAGCTCATCTTCGACGACCTGTTCATGTATAACTGCCGCTGCGATCTGTGCCAGCGGGCCAGAGGGAACCGGAGCTGGACCGAGTTCCGCCTGGACGTCATGAAGGAGGTGGGCGAGAACCTGGTGGTGAAGAACGCCAGAAGCGTCAACCCCAGGATCAACCTCATTTTCAAACCGCCAAACTGGTACGAGCAATACCAGTTCTCCGGCTACAATCTGGAAGCCCAGCCTAAGGTCTTCGACATGATCTACGCCGGCACCGAGACCAGGGACGCGGAGAACACCGTGCAGCATCTCCAGTCGTATCAGAGCTACGGACTGATGCGCTACTTCGAGCACATCAAGCCGGGCAAGTTCGGCGGCGGCTGGGTGGACCCCGGACAGCGCCAGACGCTCAACCGCTTTGCCGAGCAGCTTGAGGATACCCTCTTCGCCAGACCGAAAGAGATCACCATCTGGGCCTGGGGACAACTGCTCGAGTCCCTCCGGCAGACCGACGGATCCGACAGAGTCACGAGTGTCCTCGCGCAGGTGGCCGGCGATGCCTTCGACAAGATGGATTCGTTCCTGGGCAAACTGGGCACCCCGTTCGGCGTGGCCAGTTACAAGCCCTATCATTCGTCCGGCGAAATGTACCTTCACAATTACATCGGGATGATCGGCATCCCCATGGATCTCTACCCGGAATTCCCGGAGGACCGCAACACCATCCTGCTCACCGAACATGCCAAGTTCGACTCGCAGATCGTGGACAAAATCTGGAAGCATCTGAACGCCAACAAAACCGTGGTGATCACCACCGGACTGCTCAAGGCGCTGCAAGGCAAGGGCATCGAAAAAGTGGCCGAGGTCGAGTACACCGGCCGCACTGTGATAGCGAACAAGTTCACGTTTCGGCGGGACTATGACGAGGAGCCAGCCAACTACTACTACTCCCCGAGCGACATCGTGCTTCCCCAGCTTGCCTACGGACTGGTGGACAACGAGGAGATCATTCAGGCGATCTACAAAGACGACAGCCGTTACCCGGTTCTGCTGCGCCTGAGGGGCCTGGATAAGGGCAGGTTTTATGTCCTGACGATACCGGAGAACCAAAGCGATCTCTATCAACTTCCGCCGGAGGTCCTTTCCCAAATCCGCCGGAGCCTAATGCGGGAGATTCCGGTCTACCTGGACGCACCCAGCAGGATCTGCCTGTTCGCGTACGACAACAACACGTTCGTGACCAGGTCCTATCAGCCCGGCCCGGAGCGCTACAAGATTGTCGTCAAGAAGGCATCCGCCAAACTGTTCGACTTGCGAACCGGCGCGCAGTTGCACGGCTACATTGACGGCGACACGACCGTCTTCGAGGTCCTGCAGATGTCCCGCACGTACGCGGCGTATCGCTTCGAGTAGTGACGGGGACCCGGAGGGCGCCTGCCCAGTTGTGCGGGTCGCTCCTGTTCTCCATCTTGTGTGTAAACGATCCAGCCGGGCGCCACGGGACTCGACCTCGTCGAGTCCATGCTTGCCGTCTACCGCGAAGTTCTCCCCGTCATGAACCTCTGCATGCAAATCGAGCTGGCGGACCGGCACCTCACCGTTCCCAACAATCTCCTCAACCCCCACAACAACATACAGCCCCACCCCGCCGCCCCCATGCCAACCTCAAATCGCAAGCTGGCCAGCTTGAAGCGTTGACGCAGCGCCCCTCAACCCGGCTTTGCGAGTTGGTGTTTCCCTGCGAACCGGCGGAGGTGGTGACGGGTATGCCCCGAAACTGCGCCGCTCGTCGTCGCTATAGCCGCCGGAGCGAACCAATGCGATTTCACATAAGCCCATCCTGATCATTTTCCTGATTCCGGGAGTAATGTTCATTGGATCGAAGATGGCGGGGAAAGCCGCAAGGAGAACCGCGTTTTCGGGACCACGCGACAGGAATTGGAGCAGATGGCCGCATGGATGGAACAACACCAGGTCCGCCAGGTGGCCATGGAAGC
>JBEKZH010000082.1:0-22224 GCA_049510065.1 Bryobacteraceae bacterium | reverse complement strand
CCGCAGCGCTGGCTTGCAGCGTTATTACGTCAAGCGCCTTCAGCAGCTCGGGCTAACTGTCGCAATCGAGCCAAAGAGCGCTTCGGCCTGAGATCGCAGGTCGGCAGTTTTCGGGAGAGCTGCCCGGTGCTTCCGGGTTCAACAGTGTTCAACAGACCTCAACCGGGTGTCCATATCTACTTGAAGCCTAAGTACTTGGAAACAAGGCGTTTTCGAAGTGTGCCTGAAACTGCCTTGGGCGCAGGGGGTCGGGCGTTCAAATCGCCCCGCCCCGACCAATGGAATCAAATAGATACAGCCGTTTTCTCGGGCACTGAGGAAACGGCTGTAGTCGTTTTTGTACCTGTGGCGTTCCTCGAGTTTCAACAACGTGCCTCGCCGGTGACCGCCGGAATCTCAAATTCTGCGGCGGAAACGCTCTCCGTACCAACGACTGAATGCGCCTCCCCAGCAAGAGATCGCAGGACAAGGGCTTCATTCACGTCATCTCCGCTGCCCAAATCGGCTTGGGAGTGGCAACACCGCCTTCTGGTTCGATCTACAACTCCGCCGACGGATGTTTCACGGCCACAACACATTGTTTTCCAAGCGGAACACCCAAGATGATCTGCCAGTTCATCTGCCGTAACTGATTGCAGCAGAATGGGTTACTATTTCCAGGTTCAGATAGATATCCGCCAGCACAAGCGGAAGCGCACCGGAGGGACATGGCGCGACGAGTCCCCCCTTTCGTTCCTGAGCCGCCGCGAGGAATGTGCTGCCGTCGGCCCAGTCTACCCAGCCGTTGAGGATCAGGACCGCGCGGTTGTCCGACGCGGCATTCGGTCCGCGTTCATGTCGTGCCGGAAGGTATTCGGATACATCCGGTCTCATGGAAGGATCGCGCCGCGGGTGATTCACTGAATCTGGCCAACCCAGGCGGCGTAGGCCGGCAACACGACCTTCTGCAATTCGACGGGTTGGCCTGGTTTCCCGAACGAACTGAGCAAGGTCGATGCGCGACCGCCGCGCACTCCCTGTGGCTGCAGGTCGAAACTCACGGTCTGCGGGGTCGCGCTGAGATTGAGCGCCACCAGCACGGCGGTGCCATCACCTGCCCGGCGGAGCCAGGAAAGCACGTTGTGGTCCGCTTCGTTGACCAGAACAAAGTCGCCGTCGCGAAGAGCGCGGTTCTCCTTGCGCAGACGGATTAGCGCTTTGTAGAAGTTGAGCAGCGAAGCGGGGTTCTGTCGCTCCCGCGCGACGTTGCGTTCCTTGTAGTCCGGCGCCACAGGCAGCCACGTTGCCGCAGCCGTGCTGAAGCCGGCGTTGGGACCGTCGTTCCACTGCATGGGCGTGCGCTCGCCGTCGCGGCCCTTCTCCTTCGGCCACCCGGTGATGCCGATGGGATCGCGCACATCCTCCTTGCGCTTCGGGTCGTTGTTGTCCATGCCAAGTTCTTCGCCGTAGTACATCAGCGCGGTGCAGCGCGGCGCCAGCAGCAGGGTGGCAATGAGCCGGGCGATGGCCGCGTCGTGAACGCCGTCGCCGTAGCGGTTCCAACTGCGAGGATTGTCATGATTGTCGAAGACAAACAGCGGAGTCTTGCCGTTGAGTCCGCTCTCCGCGTCCCGGAGTTTGTCGCGGAAGCCGTCGGCGGACAGACGATTGAGGAAGCCGAGCTGGGTATCCATCGGAAGCTGCAGCTCGTCGTCGTTCGCGCCGTACATTCTGGCCAGCTCCTGAACGTTCGGAAGATAGGTCTCGCCGATGACAACACGATCCGGGAATTCGTCCGTGACGCGCCGCAACTCGCGGAGCACCTCGTGGACCTTCGGCAGATTGTCGGTGTACTCGTGCCCGACAACCGGATCGCCGTAAGCGTTGACGCCCGGCAGGATCCGCTCATCCCGCAGCAGTGGGTCCTCGAAGAGCGTGGTAATAGCGTCCAGCCGGAAACCGGCCACGCCACGTTTCAACCAGAAGCGCACCATGTCGTAAATGGCGTTGCGCAAATCACGGTTGTCCCAGTTCAGGTCCGGCTGTTCCTTGTAGAACATGTGGTAGTAAAACTGGCGGCGCTGCGGATCCCACTGCCACGCCGAGTGCCCAAACCCCGACTGCCAGTTATTCGGCGGCTGACCGTTCGCGTTGCCGTCACGCCACATGTACCAGTCGGCCTTCGGATTGGTCCGTGACGACCGGGATTCGACAAACCAGGGATGCCGGTCCGAGGTGTGATTCAGCACCAGATCCGTGACGATGCGGATGTTGCGTTTCTTCGCCTCGGCCACAAGACGGTCGAAATCCGCCATCGTTCCATACTGCGGATCAATGGCGCTGTAGTCGGAGATATCGTAGCCGAAATCGACCTGTGGCGACGGGTAGAACGGGGAGATCCAGATGGCATCGATCCCGAGCTCGGCGAGATAGTCAAGGTGCTTCGTAATACCGTTCAGGTCGCCGATGCCGTCACCGTTGGTGTCGGCGAAACTGCGCGGATAGACCTCATAGATCACAGCGTGCTTCCACCAGGCGTCGGACGTCCTCGCCGGTGCAGCGTTTTGCGCGGGCATTGTAGCGATCGTGGCGAGGACGGCGCACACGCCCAGCATTCCACTTCTCCGATTGGTCATTGTCTTCCCCTGACTGCAGTTACGGCGGTGAATGTATGGCGGAACAAGAAAAAAGCCGGCAGGGTCAGCGCCCTGCCGGCTTCGAGGGAGTGTCTCCTCAGAACTTGATCGTTCCGGAGAACTGCAACTGGCGCACTACGGCGCCTGCCGCCAGTCCGGTGATCTGGCCGGCGCTGGGGCTTTGCACGTCGCCGTTTGGCAGCCCCAGGTTGGTGTGGTTAAACACGTTCGCGGCATCCGTGCGCAGCTGGAACGAAACTCGCTCCGTGATCTGGAACGACTTGGCCAGGGTGAGATCCTGCTGGATGAAATGTGGACCGAACAACGTGTTGATGGGGTAGTTTCCGAATGTGTTCGCGGCCGGAATCAGGAAGGTTGTGCCGATCCCTCCCACGAACCACTGGTTACGATTCCCCTGTGCTCCGGAGTACGGATTCCCGGTGCCGATATCGGGCCGGTTGTTGGGGCCATCGTTCGGCTGGCCGCCCTGCGATCCGTAGTTCTCAAGCGATGGACTGAATGGGAACCCGCTGTAGTAGGTGGTGACGCCGCTGAGCGTCCAGCCACCCAAGGCGTAATCCGCGGCCTTGCTAACGCTGGTCCCCCACCTGCGGCCGTGGCCGAACGGTATTTCATAGGTCTGGGCGAAGGTCCACTGCTGGCGCGGCAACATGCTGGTGTAGCCCTGGCCGGCGGCGCGATCATAGAGGGCGTAATAGCTGGTGTCGTAGGCCCAGCCATCGCCATACTGCCGCTGATAGGTGTAACTACCCTGCATGGTCCAGCCCTGCCAGGCGCTGATCTTGATGGTCCCCTGGAACGAGTTGTACTCGTTGTTGAAGCAATTGCAGTAGTAGGCGAGCGGCCACGAAATGCCGAACTTGTTGTAGAACGGCATGTTCAGATACGTATTGGAGACCCCGGGCACGAACATGGCTTCATTGGAATTGAAGTTCTGGCCGCTCCCGTCGAACCCGTGCCGGTTCGCATTTCCGACATACGCCGCCGTCACGGCGATCCTGTTGGTGAACTGGTGCTGGATCGCGGCGTTGTACAGGTAGGTAGTCAGCAACGTCATCGTGGCCGGGCGGTACTTCGGGTCGACGCCGGTGGGAAGCGGGAAGGTTCCGTTGGAACTTACGGTTGTCGGCGCCAGGGTGGAAGGCCCCTGGGCCAGCGTGAACACGTCGGTAAACCCGTTCGGCGCCGTCAGTTGTTGGTTCGACAGCACCGGCGGATTCTGGGTCACGTTGTGACCGAAGTTCGATCCGAATGTCCCCAGATCGTAGGCCCAGCCATAACCGGCTCGTATTACGGTGGTGGGATTGAGCTGATAGGCAATGCCCACTCGAGGCGCGAAGTTGTGCCAGTTCATGGTCTGGATGCCATGGTTGGACACGCCGCCTACCCCGAACACGTACATCAGACCGTCGGCGGGGTTAAACGTCGCTCCGTTCCCAGCGGCATTCACGGTTTCCGGGAAGACCATCTCCCAGCGCAAGCCCAGGTTGATGGTCCATTTTGGCGTCGGACGCCATTCATCCTGGCCATACCAGAACAGCCGCGGCTGGCTTTCCGAGGCGTTGGTGCTGATGCTGACAAACCGGCCGAAGCTCGACACGTCGCCTAACAGGAATGACGCCAGCCCGATACCGGGCGACTGGTTCTGGCCTGCGACGGCCACGCTGCCGGTGATGCCGCCGTTAAAGTTGAGCTCACCGGAACGGTGGGTGTCGCTCGGAACGCGGAGGTTCGCGGCTAAGCGTATGTCCGCCCCGAACTTGAGGGTATGCTTGCCGATCGTCTTGCTGAGATTATCGACAAACTGAAACTGGCGCTCGGTCTCGGTGAGCGGGCAATTGCATTGATTGGCCCCCAAAGAGTACCCGAGCTGGTAGGAATCGTTCGGCGAAGAAATGTTGAAGTACGGCATGCCGGAGGTGTAGGTCTTGTCGAGGTTCAGCCCCGGGATGCCGGCGTCGAGTGCGGGAGTTGTCCCGTAGCCGTTGGGCACGTCAAAGACGTGGTATCTCATCCAGCCGAAACGGAATTCGTTGATCATCGTGGGGCTGATCGTATACGTCCATCCGATCGCCAGGCTCTGGTTATTCGCCACCGAGTCGCCCGCGTAGTGGCCGAAATTCGGGCCGCCAGCCTCCAAACCGAAGGCCCCGGGCGCCTGTTCGGTGAAGGCCGCATAGCTGTAACGGCCGAAGATCGTGTTCTTGTCGTTCAGATAGTAGTCCTCACGAGTGTTCCACTGATTTCCCGTGATGGCGACGTCGCCGTCCACCGCGTAGTTGTTCACGAAGGGCGCGCCCGCAATCTGCTGCCTGTTCGGCAGAGGGAAATACTTGAGAAGCGCCTGCGCCTGCGCGCTGAGGTCCTGATTGGGGATGATATTGCCCGGGAAGGGCGTGCGTCCCACGCCAGTCGCAGGATTCCCGGTAGTCGGATCGTAGATCTGGTAGTTGCCGTTGTAGGCCAGCCAGTCGCTGAAGTTGCCCGTACGATTCAGGGCATCGGGCGTACTGGTGACCACAGATCCTCCCTGCGCTTCCCGGTTCAACTGGGCATCGCCGAAGAAGAACAGCTTGTTCTTTTTGATCGGTCCGCCAATCGAGCCGCCGAACTGATTCTGGCGATACAGGGCGGGCGGCAGCCCCACGAAGGGATTCTCGGCCTCGGTCGTGAAACCCGGTGTGTTGAGCTGCAGGTATTCGAAGGCGTCGCCATGGAACTCGTTGGTGCCGGACTTCGTCGAGTAGGAGGCGACCCCGCCGCCCACGTACTCGTGTTCCGTATCGAAATTCTGCAGGGCCTGCTTCACCTCGGAAACGGAATCGAACGTCGGGTTGATCACGATGATGCCCAGGATGGGATCCTGGTTCGTGGTTCCGTCCAGTTCGTAGCCCATGGCCGAGAACAACTGGCCGTCAACGACCATCTGGACGCTCCCCTGCGGATCCTCGTCGGAAGCGTGCTGCCAACCGAGCCTTGCCGATCCCGGTTCCAGCAACTCCATGGACTGCATGTTGCGCCCGATATTCGGCAGGTCGTTGATTTCCTGCGATGTGAACGTTTGCGCGACGTCGGCCCGATCGGACTGCAGCAGCGGGGCAGTCGCGGTAACTTCCACTTCGGTGCTGACATCGCCAACCCGGAGCGTTACGTCAAAACGCGCCACCTCGTCGACCCGCACCGCGATGCGGTCGGATACGACCTTTTGAAATCCGGCGGCCTCAATGGTCACTTTGTAACCGTCCGGAATCAATTCACGTTTCTCGTAGTTGCCGGACCCGTCCGTGGCGACCACGGATTGCGTCCCTTTATCGATGTCTGTGATGGTGACTTTGGCACTCGTCACGGCACTCCCGGATGGATCGGTAACCGTACCGTGGATGGTGCCAAAGACCTCTTGAGCATTTGCCGTAACGCCGAGCAAGAACAGCAGGGCGCAGAAAAGTGAGAGGGTGAAGCCCCCCCCCTTGCGTAAACCAACCATAGTCTTCTCCTTTGGAAGCCTGGCCACAACCTGGCACGCCGTCGAAATAGCACCTCGCAGGCGTCCAGTCATGCAACTCGCACCACGACGGAAAGTGTCTACCAGCTAGTGGAGAAATACTAGTTAAAAACGACCCGGACAAAACCGAACCCGAGTGTTACCGATCACTCAGTACGAACCGTTGCACCGGCGGTTGTGGGAGTTGCGCTATTCCTCTTGTTCTTCAACAGGGTGCACCAGACGCCTTCGTTGAGCCGGGATCCGTCTTTCCGGGAAACGGCCCCACCGCGACAAACACGCGACAAACACGAATGAAGTACTCCCGTGGCGTTACCTGAGGTTACCAATGGTGTTACGTCACTGCGAATGCATTGACTTATGCCTCTGGTCCCGTTCACCTCGTCTGTCACGACCCGTGTGCCGGGGGCGCGGGACGTGGGATGTGCGCTGCCGTAACGGCGCGCCGATTGTGGTCCTGGGCAAACCACCGGGCCAGTTCAACAGCAGTTTTCACGAATTGGATCCGACAGGACCTCACCATTGCCAGGTCGTTCAAGGTTAAGGAGCGGATCTCGTTCACTCCCCGGAACGATGCCGGGAACGTGTCCGGCCACACCAACCTGGGGCTACCGAATTCCGGCGTGCAAAGTCCCTGGCCAGCCAAACCACCGGGCTGGCGTGAAGCGCGGAAATGCACCAGTCGATTCAAGTTCCAGACACCGCGGGACGCACGCTGAGCCGGTCTTACTGGCTACTGAGACGGGAATCGAACGAAAGTCCGCTTTGCCTTCTGCTAGCATGGTTTTTGCCGTTGAGTCATGCCCTTCGCACCCTCCGGCCGTAGGTCAATCACCCATGTGTCGCGGCGAGGGTTCGTCCGCTCGCTCTGCGCCACCCTTCCTGTTTTTTCATTCGACCGACTCATCGCCGGCGTCCCGCTCGGTGTCGAGTTTGTCAACGTCGCGCGAGAGGCCGGGTTGCGTACGAAGACCATCTTCGGTGCGGAGCGGAAGAATACATTCCTGCTCGAAACCAACGGCTGCGGCTGCGCTTTCATCGACTACGACAACGACGGGTGGCTCGACATCTTCCTCCTGAACGGCACGCGTTTCGAAGCCAACTGGCCGCCTGACCAGGCGCCTGTCAGCCGCCTCTATAAGAACAACCGCGACGGTACGTTCACCGATGTCACCGTCAAGGCCGGCGTGGCGCGTACCGGCTGGTCGCAGGGCGTCTGCGCGGGCGACTACGACAACGACGGCTTCGACGATCTCTACGTCACCTACTGGGGCGAGTGCGCGCTCTGGCACAACAACGGGAACGGGACCTTCACCGATGTTGCCAGGCATGCGGGAGTCACCACGAACCCCGGTAATGGTCAATGGCGGTGGAATACCGGCTGCGCATTCGTCGATTACGACAAGGACGGCCACCTGGATCTGTTCGTCGCCAACTACATCGACTTCGATCCAAAGACCGCGCCGCGGCCCGAAGCCGGCCCGTGCCTTTACAAGGGGCTCCTTGTGGCCTGCGGGCCGCCCGGCCTCAAAGGCGGCAAGAACATTCTGTTTCACAACAATGGCGACGGCACGTTCACCGATGTCAGCCAGAAGTCGGGTGTTGTGAACACGCCCGGCACCTACGGCCTGGGCGTTCTCGTCGCCGATCTGGACAACGACACCTGGCCCGATATCTACGTGGCCGACGATTCGACGTCCGCCATCCTGTACAAGAACAACCACGACGGCACCTTCACGGACATCGCCATCGAGGCCGGCGTTGCCTACAGCGCCGACGGCAAGCCGCAATCCGGCATGGGCGTGTCCGCGGCCGACTACGATTGCGACGGGAATCTCGACATCGTCAAGACGAACTTCGTCGGCGACACGGCGACCCTGTACCACAACCTTGGCAACTTCTTGTTTGAAGACCAGACCTTCCAGTCCGGTCTGGGAAAGAATACGCGGTTTCTGAGTTGGGGCGTGTGTTTCATGGACTTCGACAACGACGGGTGGGCCGACATTCTGATCAGCAACGGTCATGTTTATCCCGAGGTTGGCGACACCCTTATCGAATCGGGCTACCGCGAGAGGAAGGTCCTGTATAAGAACCTCCGCAACGGGCGTTTCGCCGATGTCTCGCTGGATGCCGGGCCGGGTATTAACGAACTAGTCTCCGGCCGCGGCTGCGCCGTCGGTGACTACAACAACGACGGCGTGCTCGACGTGCTGGTCAACTGCACGAACGACTACCCGCAACTGCTGCGCTGCACCAGTACTCTCAAAAACAACTGGATCCGGATCAAGACGGTCGGCGTAAAATCGAACCGTTCCGGAATCGGCGCCCGGATCTACTGCTCCACCCCAGGCCACCGGCAGATGGACGAGGTGCGCAGCGGCGCTTCGTATGTATCGCAAAGCGACCTGCGCGTTCATTTCGGCCTTGGCTCGGCGGAAACAGCCGACCTGGAGATTCACTGGCCGAGCGGTGAAGTGGACCACCTTGCCGGCGTGAAGGCCAATCAGGACCTGATCGTGAAAGAGGGCAGCACCAAGCCTGGGGCGTAGCGCCGCGCGCGTCTAATTCTTGCGCGGAGCGGCCGGTTCGCGCACGGTCAGAATCTGGTTTGCCCGCACGTTGGCCAACGTCTGTCTGGCGCCATCGGGCCAGCGGATCTCAAGGTCCGCCGCCGTCTGGGAACCGAGGCCGAAGTGGAGCCGCAGGTCGTTCGCCGAGTAGAAGCTGGACTGGCTCAGCACCTCCTGCGTTTGGAGCCGCTCGCCATAGCGAACCGTGATGCGCGCGCCGATCGCGCTGCGATTGGAGTGCGTGCCAATGAGCTTCACTTTGAGCCAGTGGTTCTTGCCGCTGGTGTCGTTGCGGAGCAGGGACGGCGGCTCATTGAGGTTGACGATCAGAATGTCGATATCGCCGTCGTTATCGAAATCGCCGAACGCGCAGCCGCGGCTGGCGTGAGGTTCCGCGATCGCCGGCCCGGCTTCCGCGAGTAACTCCTCGAACTTACCGCCGCCCAGGTTGCGAAAGACAACACGTGGGGTCTTCATCGGATAGCGCGGTATTTTAGCCGCCACTTCGGGGTAGATGCCGCCGGTGGCAATGAACAGATCGGGAAGGCCGTCGTTATCGAGGTCGGCCATTCCAGCGCCCCACGAAATGAAGCGGGTTTCGACTCCCAGGCCGCTCTGGTAGGTGGCGTCTTCGAATCGCCCGTCACCCATGTTCTTGTACAGGATGCTGGTGTCGTCGGTGAAGTGCGTCTTCAGGATGTCGAGGCTGCCGCTGAGCAGATAGTCACCGATAGCAACCCCCATGCCGGCCTGTTCCACGCCGTCTTCATTCACCGCGACGCCCGATTCCAGGCCCACATCGGTGAAGGTGCCGTCGTGGTTGTTGCGGAAAAGGAAGCTGGGCGTGGAGTCGCAAGCGACGAAGATATCGGTCCACCCGTCGTTGTCGAAGTCGGCGGCGGCCACCGTCATGGCGTACCCGCGATGGTTTTTGGCGATGCCCGAGGATTCGGACACATCGGTGAAGGTGCCGTCGCCGTTGTTGCGGTACAGCGACAACGGAAGCATGGGAAACCCGCGCGGGCCGCAGTGGACCGGGACGCCCTGCCAGGCGCAATACTGGCTGGATCCAAACTCGGGGGCATGCTGGAGGTCGAAGTCGAAGTAGTTGGCGACAAACAGATCGAGCCAGCCGTCGCGGTTGTAATCCAGAAACGCACAACCGGAGCCCCAGCGCGGCCCGGGATGGAGAAGTCCGGCCTGCCTGGTCACATCGGTGAACGTGCCGTCTCCGTTGTTGCGATAAAGGACGTTCTGGCCGTAGTAAGTGATGAACAGGTCGTCGAAACCGTCGTTGTTGTAATCGCCCACGCAAACGGCGGAAGCCCATCCGGAGCGCAGCAGGCCGGCTTTCGCTGTGACATCGGAGAACGTGCCGTCCCGGTTGTTCTTATAGAGACGGTTGGAGGCGCCCTTCGCGGAACCGTCGAGCCGCGATCCGCAGAGCAGGAGAATGTCGATCCAGCCGTCGTTGTCGTAGTCGACGAAAGCGCAACCGCAGCCGACGGCTTCGAGCGGGTAGCGTTTGTTCTCGACGCCGCCGTAAATGACCGGCTCACGAAGGCCGGCTCCCCGCGCAATGTCGGTGAATCGGGCATCGAACGGAAGGCCGGAGGGCTTCCCACGGGGCTGCGCCTGGACGTTGCGGGAAACCATGCCTTGCGGAAAGGCGCGACGGGCGAGGCCAAGTCCGGCAGCGGTCTTTAGAAAACTGCGGCGGGTGAAGGGGCGCAAGCGCACGGCGCTAGTCGTTTCCCTTCAACTCTCGCCAGCGTGCAAACTCCTTCCGGGCATCGTCCGGCTTGTCTTCCTGCATCAGCGTTTGACCCAGCATATAGTGAGCGGAGACATTCTGAGGGTCCAGCACGAGCGCATGCCGCAAGACACCTTCGGCGTTCGCCAGCTCCTTTCGCCTCAGGTAGCCCTTGCCGAGCAGGATAAAGGGCCCGCTGTAGTTCGGATTCAGCCACACCGACCGTTCCAGCGGCGCCATCGCTTCATCCCACCGTTCCAACCGGCCGTATGCGTCTCCGAGGCGGTAGTGGGCCATCGCAAAACCCGGGTTCACCGCGATCTCCTTCTTCAATTCCTCGATGGCGCCCTCGAAATCGGCGTGGTAGATGGCTACCTCTCCGAGAAAGAAATGCGCTTCGGGAATCCTGGAATCGATCTCCAAAGCGATCCGCGCCTGCGTCGCTGCCTCCGTGTCCAGGTCCTTATGCAGCATCATCTGAGCCGTGGCCAGGTGCGCGGCCGCCGAGTCCGGACTCACCTGGAACAAACGCGCGAACGCTTTCACTGCCCTCTCGCTCTGTTGAGTCAGGATGCAGGCATTGCCGAGCATGTAGGCAGCTTCCGGTAACGGCGAGTTCCCTCCGGTTGCCTTCTCGAGCCACGGGATCGCATCGGCATATTTCGCCTGGAGGAACAAGCTCTGTCCCAGAAACAGTACCGACTCCTGGTATTCGGCGGTGCCGGGCTGTTCGGTCTTCAATGCCTCGGTGAACTGTACGACGGCGTCGGCGAACTTGTGCTGCTTGTATGCCACAAGCGCCGACTGATGTTGCGCACTCACCTCCACGAGGAGGAACAGAACCGGCCACATGTCCCCAGTATATGTATGTCAGTATAATTGGTGAAGTGCGCGGATTGTCATTGGTCCTCGGACTGCCCGTCATCGCGTTGGCTTTCGCTACGGCCGGGCAGTTGGAATCGAGAGCCAACGCTCTCAAGGCAAAAGGCGACGCGGCCGGCGCTCTGGCTGCGTACGAGGAAGCTGCCGCGCTCGACCCCGGGTCGGCTCATCTCCAGGATGAGATCGGATTCCTGCTCGCCGTGATGAATCGCCGCGAGGAGGCGATCGCGCATTTCCAGCGTGCCATAGACCTCGATCCGCGGTTCGCTCCCGCGCAATACCATCTGGGCGTGTCGTACTGGCTTGCCCAGGACCACGCCCGCAGCATCCCTCACCTGCAGAGCGCGGCCGCTCTCGATCCGGATAACGCCGCATACCGCTCGAAGCTCGGCCAGGCGTTGGAAGCCTCCGGGCAGTACCAGGACGCGATCCCTCACCTCAAAGCCGCCACCGCTCTTCAGCCGTCGGATGCCATCTCCTGGAACGGTCTTGGCCTCTCGCTGCAAAGAACCGGCGACGCCCTGGGAGCGCTGGATGCATACCACCGTGCCGTCGATCTGGCCCCTTCGAACGCCGAGTTCCGCAATAACTATGGATTGATGCTGGTGCACACGCGCCGCGCGGACGAGGGCATCGTCCAGTTCGAGAAAGTTCTGGCCGAGGCGCCGTCCAACGACACTGCCCGCTTCAACATCGGCTTCGCCCACCTGCAAAAATCCGAGCTCGACCTGGCAATCGCGGCCTTCCGAGAGTGTATCGCCCACGATGCCAACAATGCCCCCGCTCATTACAATCTCGGAGTCGCTCTGAAGAACAAGGACGAGATCGACGAGGCAAAGGCGGAGTTCTCGCGGGCCCTGCAGATCGAGCCCGGGCTTACCGAAGCGCACTACATGATCGGTATCGTCTACTGGCAATCCGGGGAATTCGACGGCGCCGTCGAGCATATGCGCGCCGCTGTTGCCCAGCGTCCGGACTACGGCGAAGCCTATTTCATGCTGGGTACGGCGCTCAAGCAGAAGGGCGAACTCGCGGCCGCGGTGGAGCCGCTGCGTGCGGCGATCCGCTGCCGGCCGAACGATCCGGGCCCCTACAACACGCTGGCTCAGGTCCTGCGCCAGATGGGCGATATCGAAGGAAGCAAGCAGATGTTCGCGGAGGGCGCGCGAGTGAAGAAGCTCGGCGAGTCGAAACTCGGCGTCATGCTGGGGCGGTAGCCGGGGGAGCCCCGCTTACTCTACCGAGGGTAACGGCCGCGAAACTCATCGCCCCTGTTCTGTGCAATGAGTTTATGCGCATCTCGGGCATAACGCAGGTGCGCACCGCTCCTTACTATCTGCGATCGACGGCCGTCGCCTCGAATGCAGGTCGAGCGAGATCGCAACCTCGAACGGCCCGCGTGAAGCGGCCCTTCATCGGGCAGGGCAAACTCGCGATCTCTCAGTATACTTGGGCTTATGCGCCTGATCGCGTTCACGCTGGCCCTGAGCTGTTGCGCCGGCGACCTCGACATTTCGCGGCCGGTTCACCCGTGGGAGTTTCTGGACGAGGTGGGGCCGCGCGCGGCATGGCTCGGGAAGCAGGACGGCACGCTGGAAGCCTGGGTCTATCCGCTGAAGATTCTCCGGGACCTGCATCTTACGTTTGCCGTCAACGGTCATGTCGCTTCCGCCGGCAGCCTCGCACGCCGCATATCTTCGCTCCCAGCCTCCACCACCATCACTTACACCAGCGACGATTTCCGCGTGGTCGAGACCCTGGTGGCGCCGAGGGATGAACCGGGCGCTCTCCTGTTGCTGGACGTGCAGGCGCACAGCCCGCTACGCATCGACGTCGAGTTCACGCCGGACTTCCAGCTCATGTGGCCCGCGTCCATTGGCACGGCCGGCATGGAGTGGAATCCGCAGTGGAAGAGTTTCGTGTTCGGGGCCGACGGACAGCCGTTTGCCGCGGTGTTCGGATCACCCGACGCCGAGCTGGCATCACTCGCGTATGCGACCAACTACTCGGCCGCGTCCGTCTCCGCGTTCACGCTGGGCACCGTCACCGGCCACGCGCAGCGGGTGGTGGCGATTGCGGCGTCGATGAAATCCCGCGAAGGGGCGCTGTCCACTTACCGCCGCATCGTCGCGGAACCCCGGCGGATGCTCAATGAGGCCGAGCAGCAATACAAGGACTACCTCGCCAACACGGTTACACTCGACTTACCCGATTCGCGCCTGCAGAAAGCGTATGACTGGTCCCGCATCAGCGTGGTGAAAGGGTTCGTCGATAACCCCTTTCTCGGCCGGGGACTGGTGGCCGGATACGGATTGTCGAAGGGCGCTTATCGCCCCGGCTTCGCCTGGTTCTTCGGGCGCGACTCGTTATGGACGTCGTTCGCACTCACTTCCGTTGGCGACTTCGCGAACGCCCACGCGGCGATTGCTTTCATCGCGCGATTCCAGCGCGACGACGGCAGGATCCCGCACGAGATCTCGCAATCGGCGAGCTTTGTCGACTGGTTCCGGCAGTTCCCCTACGGGTACGCTTCCGCCGACGCCACACCGTTGTTCGCCATCGCCGTCGGCGACTATGTCCAGGCGAGCGGAGATATCGCTTTTGCCCGCGAACAATCGGCGCACCTGTGGAAGGCTCTGGAGTTCATGCGCTCCACACTCGATGAAGAGGGCTTTCCGAAGAACCTCGGCGTAGGACACGGCTGGGTGGAAGGCGGACCGCTGTCGCCGGTCCGCGTGGAACTGTATCAGGCGGCCTGCTACGTGGAGGCCCTGCGCTCGCTGGCGAACGTGGCGCGTCTGCTGAATGACGACGCGCGCGCGCAGCAACTCACCGCCGAGTTCGAGCAGAAGCGCCGTCTGCTGAACGAGCGCTTCTGGCTGCCCCAATCCCACGCCTACGCGTTCGCGCTCGATGTCCAGGGCCACCCGGTGGACCAGCCCAGTGTTCTGGCAACCGTCCCCATGTGGTTCGATCTGCTTGACCGGCAGCACGCCCAGGAGATGATCGGCCTGCTTTCACAGGAACAACATGCGACCGATTGGGGGATGCGCATCATCTCCTCGCACAGCGCGCTCTACGGCCCGTCCGGGTATCACTTCGGCTCCGTATGGCCGTTGTTCACCGGTTGGGCTGCGACGGGCGAGTATCGCAATCATGAAGCCGCTGCCGCGTTCGCCAATCTGCGGGCCAATGCCTGGCTGGCCCTGGACGGCGCCGGCGGAAACACCACCGAGGTACTCTCCGGCGACTGGTATTCTCCGCTTTCCACGGCCTCGCCGCACCAGATCTGGTCGGCGGCCATGGTGGTGTCGCCTTTGCTGCGCGGACTGCTGGGTCTGGAGAGCGACGCGCCCGCGCGGAGAATGCGCTTTGCTCCACACCTGCCCGCCGACTGGGAGAGAGTGGGCGTGCATGGTATTCCGCTCGCCGGCGCGCGAGTGGATCTCGACCTGCGCCGAGACGCGAATGCGTTGACGCTCGAGGTTTTGAACCGGGGGGTGGAATCCTTCACACTCGATTTCGCTCCCGCCTATCCGCCGTGCGCACACGTGACCGGCGCCGAAGTGGACGGCAAACCAGTGACCTGGACCGAGCAATTCGAGCTCACCGACTGGCACCCGCACTTCCTGGTCACGGCCGGCCCCCTAAAGACTACGCTGACCATTCATCATCGCGGGTTGTTCGGCGTTGTGCTGCCGTTCTCGCCGCCGCACCTCGGCGAGCCGAGCGCGAACTTGAAGATTGTCTCCGAGCGTTGGGCTGACGATGCGCACACCCTGATCCTCACGGTTTCCGGCCGCCCCGCACACGACTACCGGCTGAATCTGGTGAACGGCGACCAGGTGGTGAGCGTACAGGGCGCCACACGAGAGGGCACGAACGGGCTGCCCATTCACATACCGGCCGGCAGTTCGGACGAGTACGCCGATCGGCAGATCACATTCTCGTTGCGGTAGGGCCGGGGAGACCGCTCACGGGACCTCTCACTTCTCCGTGCGCACCGCAACGATCTCGTCTTCCACCGGTACGCCGCGCGTGATCTTCACGTGCAGAAGCACTTCGAAGGGTTGGCTGGCGCCCGCCGGGCCCAGACGATTCATCAACGCCGACAGGGTGTTGGCGTGGCAGACATATTCGACGGCGGCCTGCGTGCCGAGCGTGGTGGTTCCGGCGAGCAGGAGAAACCAGTGCGGCGGCGTGATTCCCGGGACCAGCGCGACAATCGAGTAGTCGTCCACCAGCGGCCTGCCCGCGACCGGAACGTAGGACGGCTGTTCGCCGGGCTGCGGATGATGGTTGATGACGGCGAGGTCGCCCTGCCGTGGACCGCTGGATAGTCTCCTGAACTCGAACTCCTTCGTGACCGTGAGCTCGTTCAGCGTGAGGTTCTCCGCGGGCGATCCCACAAAAATCACGTCGTAGTTCTTCACATCGTCCAGAGACAACAGTTGTCCGCGCTTGACCCGGATCACACGGCGAAAAGAGGAGAACAGGCCGTCGAGCTCGTGAATACCCAGCACCTCCCCGGTGCCGGTATAGTCATCGAACATGTGCTGGCTGTCGTCGATCCCCGGCTTGAGGTAACGCAGCCCGGTGACCGGGTTCCCCACAAAAGCGGCATTACTGAAGATGATCCAGGGATCTTCCGTCTGGTTCAGGAAAACTTTCCAGAAATCCCGCAGGACCGGCGCGACCGTTTCCTGGGTTACGGGTACTGGTACCTGCCGCGGACGCACCGCGAACCAGACAATGCTCGCCGCGGCCACACCGGACAATAGCGACGCGGTCAGGACCGTCGGGACGCGGAATCGCCACCGGGAGGAGTCGGGCCGGCTTTCCGGACCGGGCGCGGCCGGGGCCTTCACTTCCGCCTGGGCATTCGCCGCCGGCGGTTTCGGGCGAGCGAACGACACCATGTAATTGCCCTTCGGGATTTCGACGATGATTCCGTCACTCGCGCCTTCGGTTGAATAGTATTCGAGCAACTTGGAGCGTAGCCGAGCCGCCTGCACGCGTACGGTGGAATCGATGCGGGGATCGAACTCGTCCCTGCGCCCGAATACATCGAGAGCAATCTGAGCCTCTTTCACCTGCTCGCCGGGATGCTCGATGGCCCTGGCGGCAAGGTAGCTCAGCAGCTTGCGGAGCGACTCGGACCCCTGAAGGGCGTGGCTATGAAGGATCCGGTCCACCTGCTCGCGGTCGCCGGAATGCCTGGAGCTTCCTACCACCACAAAGTCGAGGGTATCAACTCTGCGGGGCCGCCGCAAGGCACTGGTCGGGGACTCGTTTCCCGGTTACCAGGCTGGTAACAGAGTTGTCGATCTCCTTGCCATTACGCAGGTTATGCTCGTTAACTGTTTGAAACCGGAGACATACCTGAAAGCCCACGACGGCGAAACGGATACTATCCGCAGGTTGACGTTGCGATCGCCAATCGTGAGTCTGACGCGGCACGGCTTTGTTCGGTGGTTATGCGCCACGGCCTCCCTCTTCTCGTTTGATCAACTGCTGCGCGGTGCGCCGCTGAACCTGCAGTTCATGGATGTCGCCCGGGAGGCGGGGCTCCGAACCCGAACCATTTTCGGCGACGAGAAGAGGAACCGCTACCTGCTCGAAACCAACGGCTGCGGTGTCGCCTTCATCGACTACGAGAACGACGGATGGCTCGACATCTTGTTCGTCAATGGCACTCGCTTCGAGGCGACGTACGCCCCCGGGCGAAGCGCCGGTGAGCCGGCTCTACAAGAACAACCGGGTCGGTACATTCACCGACGTGACGCTCAAGGCAGGCCTCGCGCGCACCGGCTGGGGTCAGGGCGTCTGCGTGGACGACTACGACAACGACGGCAACGAGGACCTGTACGTCACCTACTGGGGCGACTGCTCACTGTGGCACAACAACGGTGACGGAACGTCTACCGACGTGGCCGCGAAGGCCGGAGTCACCACCGATCCCGGCAACGGACAGCATCGCTGGAGCACGGATTGCGCCTTCCTCGATTATGATCGCGACGGCCTGCTCGACTTGTTCGTGGCCAATTACATCGATTTCGATCCCAAAACCGCCCCTGTGCCGGAACCTGGCCCCTGTCTCTATAAAGGACTCCTTGTCGCCTGCGGCCCTCCCGGACTGAAAGGCGGCAAGAATGTCCTTTCCCACAACAACGGGTTTCGAGAGGGAAAAACTTACAAAGCGGCTCAGTTATCGGAGGATGAGGCACTGTCACCCTGCGCAGGCAATGCGGCGTCACTTTACCTCTACGACAAGAACGCCGTATGGCGGAAGAGTAACCCGCGACAACGGCGCCTTCTCCCGATGACCGGCCAACGGCACCAGCAGCCGGCCCGAACTCCCCTTCACTCCCACGCTGGCCAGATCGAAGCGCAGGGTCCGTGTCTCCGCGCTCATGTTCAGCGCCACCAGCACCGATTCCCCCGCGCCCGGATTCTTCCGCACATACGCCAGCACATGTTCATCGTCGCGATTGACCGCGAGGTACCCGCCATCACGCAGCGCGGGCTCGCTGCGGCGAAGGGCAATCAGGCGCTTGTAGAAGTTGAGAATCGAACCCGGGTTCCGGGCCTCGGCGCTTGCGTTGCGCTGCGCGAAGTCCGCCGCCACCGGAAGCCAGGTCTGCTCTGCCGTACTGAAGCCAGCATTCTTCGAACCATCCCACTGCATCGGCGTCCGCTCGCCATCACGACCCTTATCCTCCGGCCAGCCGATCTTTCCGACCGGGTCCTTCACGTCTTCCTTGCGTGTGGGAGGCGTGGTACGCATGCCCAATTCCTCGCCGTAATACATCTGCGGGGTCCCGCGAGCGGTCAGCAGCAGGGTGGCCATCAGTTTGGCAATCTGGTCGTTGTGGACGCCGTCGCCGTAACGATCCCATTGGCGCACCTGATCGTGGTTGCTGAAAAAGAAATATGGCTGACCGCCAGCCGGATTCCGTTCGATTTCGTCGAGTAGTTTCCGAAACTCGGGCGCCGACAGCTTATCGAGGTCGGCAACCTGAAAATCCATCGGGAGCTGGACTTCATCGCCGTGCGCGCCGTACATTTTGCTGAGCTCCTCAATGTTCGGCTCGAACGCTTCGGTTATGAGTACGGGATCTCCCGGATACTTGTCCACCACCTGACGGATTTCCCGAAGTACGTCATGAACCTCAGGGAGGTTGTCCGTGTACTTATGTTCGATGTTCGGATCTCCGTACGCGTTCGTTCCAGGAAGAATCGGGTCGTCATGCAGACCGGGGTCCTCGAACAGGCGGGAGACCGCGTCGATACGGAAGCCGGCTGCACCACGGTCGAGCCAGAAGCGAAGCACGTCGTACATGGCCTCGCGCACCGCGGGGTTGCGCCAGTTCAGGTCCGGCTGCTCGACATAAAAGTAGTGGTAATAGTATTGGTTCGTTGCCGGGTCGAGCGTCCAGGCGGAATGCCCGAACCAGGAGAGCCAGTTGTTAGGCGGCTGCCCAGGACCTCTTCCGTCGCGCCAGATGTACCAGTCGCGCTTAGGATTGTCCCGCGACGCGCGCGAAGCTTGGAACCACGGGTGCTGGTCCGAGGTGTGGTTTGCGACGAAATCCATGATCACCCGGATGTTGCTTCGCTTCGCCTCGCGTACGAGACGATCAAAATCCTCCATGGTGCCGTATTGCGGATCGATCGCCTTGTAGTCGGCGATGTCATAGCCGAAGTCGACTTGTGGTGACGGGTACATCGGTGTGATCCAGATTGCATCAATGCCCAGGTCCCGGAGATAGTCGAGCCGGGCAGTGATGCCATTCAAGTCGCCAACGCCGTCGCCGTTCGAGTCCTGAAAGCTCCGCGGATAAATCTCGTAAATGACCGCATGCTTCCACCAGGGCGTCTTGTCTTCCTGAGCGCGCATCCCAGGAAGCGCTACGGCAAGCAGCGCAAGAGTCCGAACCAGTCGTTTCGGGCTTTTCATTGTGGCACGGACAATATTGATGGGTTGCGCGGCGGCGCACAAGTATGATCCTGGTTGAAACGGTTACCCCTCAAAAGGTGCTCACTGGCATAGGCTTGGCCCACGGTTACCAGACTGTTGGTTCTGTTACAAACTAGAATGGTCTGGTATGGCAGCCCGAAAGTTATTGTGCCTCACGGTCATGGCTGCGGCGTCCTTCGCTGCGGCCCTCGCGCAGGACTGGGTTCTCGGTCCCTTCGTCCGCCCCGCCGACGTCAACCCCGTAATCGAACCCCGAAGCGAGTCCGTCTTCTTCTGTCCCATGCGCAAGGCACAAGTCCACTGGGAGGCCCTGCACACCTTCAACCCCGCGGCCGTCGTGCGTAACGGCGAGGTCTTTCTTCTCTACCGGGCCGAGGACGGCACAGGCACGATGGAGATCGGCGGGCACACGTCGCGTCTCGGACTGGCCGTGAGCGAAGACGGCCTGCACTTCACGCGAAGGGGAGCCCCCGTGTTCTATCCCGCCGATGACGACCAGAAGGAGCGCGAGTGGGAGGGCGGCTGCGAAGACCCGCGGCTGATTGAGGCCGAGGACGGCTCCTATGTCCTCACCTATACGCAGTGGAACCGGAAGTCCACCGATGCGGCCATCGCCACCTCCAGGGACCTGCTGAGCTGGACCAAACACGGTCCGGTTTTCGCACAAGCCTCCGGCGGCAAATACTCGGGCCTGTCCTACAAATCGGCCGGCATCGTGTGCCGGCTTTCCCAGGGGCGTCTCATTGCGACGAAGATCAAGGGCAAGTACTGGATGTATTGGGGGGAGGGAGAAATCCGTCTCGCCACCTCCGCCGATCTGATCCACTGGCAGCCGGTGGAGGATTCCCATGGCAACCCGGTCGTGGTCCTGGGAAAACGAGCGGGCCACTTTGACAGCAGTTTTCCGGAGGTTGGCCCTCCGCCCGTCCTCACCCGCGACGGAATCGTGGTGCTCTACAACGGAAAGAACGCCGAGCATGGCGATCCGGAACTGACGCCCGGGGCTTACGCCGTCGGCGAAGCGCTGTTCGCCGCCGACGATCCGGCCAGACTGGTGGCGCGAACCAATGCACCGGTTTTCAAGCCCGAGCTGTCGTTTGAGAAGAGTGGTCAGTATGCCGCGGGTACCACGTTCGCGGAGGGTCTCATCTTCTTCCGCAACACGTACTTTCTCTATTACGGCTGCGCCGATTCGTTCGTTGGCCTGGCTGTTTCCGCGACTGCAGGGCAATTGGGAATCAATGAAGGCCCGCCTGAGTCAGATTAACGCCGACGATGCGATAGAGGTAGTCTCCGATCGGCTCCAAGCCGCTCGTCATCCGTTCGCGTAAGCTCTCCGATAACACCTTTGAGTCGCGTTCTGGTGCCGTCGCACCGCCCTCGTTTAGGCACCTTCCGGGACAGACTGGGCCCTTGCGCCTTCGGATCGCTCACTTCCTGCGGATTCCGCTGAAGGTGAACGCTGATTCCGAAGGGAACGCAAACGGCATTCCGGGCCGAAGGCGAACAGTTCTCGGAGCGTAGCGACGCTGGCTCCTCGATTGTGGAACAAGTGTTCGGCTTGGTCAGGAGAGAGTCTTGTCTCATGCTGTAGAGATCGACGCCGGGCGAGAAGATGCTATCACGATCATGGATCACGAATCGGTACGGGTGGTCGAACGCCAGGAACTCGCGGAACTGCTGGATGGTCCACTCGGCAGTCGGGTGAGCGGTCGCGTTGGTGTGCAGGATCCGACGCGAGCCAACCTCAGCCGCCACGAAAACGTACAGCACGCGGAAACCGGCGGCGACCGACACGAAGAAATCGCAGGCCACGATGGCCCTGGCGTGATTCCGCACGAACGCCGACCAGCGCAGGTTCGTGGTTTTCCCGCGCGACGGGCCGCCGTCAAGATACTTCCGCACCGTTCGTGGCGAAATCCGGAGGGCGAGTTTGAGGCTGAGCTCGTTGGCAATCCTCTCCTCGCCCCAGGTGGGGTTCTCGCGGTGCATCCGGCGGATCAGGTCACGGATGTTCTTCCGCAGGGATGGTCGGCCGCGCTGCCGCGACTTCCAGCGGCAGAGGATCCGGAACGCCGTCCGGTGCCACTTGAGGAACGTTTCCGGCATGACGATTACAAGCGCCTGGCGCCAGTCAAAGAACTGCGCCAGCGTCAGCCACGTAACGCGGCCTGCCGGGGTGATCCGCCGCGGCCTGGTTTTGCGTTCATGAAACAGCGCAAGTCGCTTGCGGAGAAAGAGATTCTCGGCCAGCAGCGCCGCGCGACTGGAAAAGAACAGACGAAGAAGAGCGAGCAATCGTCATTGTCTCGCCCGTGCCGGCGCTCAGCGCGAACGCCTCTTGCGAAAAGCTGGTCGACACGTGCGCCGCGAGTACCTGTACACACTCTCCACGGGGACCCTGAGTTCCCGAGTGGGATCGACGGGAAATGCGGATCCGCGCGCGCCGCACTTTGCATCTTGCGATCACCGAGTTGGAGCCGGAAAGGCTGTGGTGGAAGGGGAAGGACGTTGATCCATATCCCTTCCTGGTAGCCGCGGTGAAGCGTTCGAAATAGCGGATGATCTTCCCCTGTTGACAGCCACAACGAGGTTCGCCCGGGCGAGGTCATCAAGGTGGCAGCCCCTCTGCCCTCGAGGCAGATTCGTAGAAGGGACCGACTCAATCCGTAATCGTTCACACCCTGCGGATGAGCCAAACAACTAAAATAATCACAATAATGGTGCCGACCACTCCTAAGCCGAGCATTTCACGTCTCCTTCGAAAATAATGTAGAGTTTACCTCGACATGGCGACCGGCACAGAAGACACTGACCCTCTCTGCACGCCAAATCGGTGTCCCACAAGCCCCCGGGGCTATTTAATATCAATCTTGAGCAGGGCGTCCGAATGCTCGTGA
>JBEKZH010000081.1:0-22274 GCA_049510065.1 Bryobacteraceae bacterium | reverse complement strand
ACTCCTTCGTCACCGCCCACCGGTTATGCCGGTGGGCCTTTTCGCGTTCGTCTGACCAGCGCCATCAGTCCGCTCTGGGCACGTTTTTCGCAAAAATGACTTTTGCGCCAGAAAGTAGTTAGTATCACGGAGTACGACCCTAAGCAGTACAGTGTGTGGCCGATATATAATTCTCACGGGCCCGCCGATGGAAGAGCATGTGGTCTCCGCGTACCGCTCTCCTCTTCCTTCTTGCGACAACCTTGCTGCCGCTGAGCGCGCAGCGATCACTCCATCTCAAAACCGGTAGTATCCAGCCGCCCGCTCAGGGGGTTAGTGGCGAACGCATCGGCAAGCGACTCGATGCCACTCGCTGGCATGGAGTGGTTCGGATGAATGTGGTTTCGGACGATTTCCCGGCATTCTCCCCGATGGAGGCACTGCGCGCGCGGGGAATACACGTGCTGGGGTATGTTCCGGGCGGGTTCTTTGTGAGTATCCCCGAGGGTGTGTCACTGGCTGACACGGGGGTGGAGTGGGTCGCCCCGTTGGAGGCTGCGCAGAAGATCAGCCCACTTCTGCAAGGTGGCGTTGCCAGCAACGGACCGATGGATTTCCTCGTCGAGTTCCACGGTGACGTGCCCGGAGGAGATGCGAGGACGGTCGCGCTCCGCGCTGGCTTCCTGTGGAGCGAGCGTTCCGATCTGTTGCCGAACCATCTTCTGGTGACTGGTTCTCCGAGTCGGTTGCGGCAACTGGCGGAGTGGGACGAGGTCGCATACGTATTTCCGGCGATGGCCGCGATGAGTCAGGCGGCTCCGCTTTACGCCTGCGGTGGCGCACTGACGAAGGGCGGTCCGGTAACGCAGTCGGTTGCAGTGGTTGGCAATGGGTGGGACGGCCCGGGACTGGGGGCGGCGAGTCTCTATTATTCCTTCCTCAACGTGACGGCGAAGCTGGCTCCGAGCAGCACGAAGGCCGAGGTGGTGCGCGCGCTGGAGGAGTGGGCGAAGTACGTTCAGGTGACCTTCTCACCGACAATGGGCGCCCCTGTTCGCACTATTGCGGTGGAGTTCGTCACCGGCGATCACGCGGACGGGTACCCGTTCACCAGCGCCGCGCAGTTGGCGCACACGTTCTATCCATGGCCGATGAGCCCGGAGCCCATCGCCGGTGACATGCACTTCAACGACGTCGAAAGCTGGCACATTGGCGCCGACATCGATCTTTTCAGTCTGGCCCTGCATGAGGCCGGGCATGCGCTGGGACTGGGACACTCGGATAACCCGAACGATGTGATGTATCCGTACTATCGGCGGGTCACCGGATTGTCGCCGGGCGACATCAGCGCCATTCAAATGCTGTACGCCGCGCGAAGCGGGTCTGGCGCACCGACCACGGCGGGTCTGCTGCTCACCGTTGTACCGCCGCCCGTGTCCACGTCCGCCGCCAGCATCGGCCTGAGCGGAACTGTTTCCGGCGGCAGCGGCAACGTGGCGGTTCAGTGGATGACGACCGCGGGCGCTTCCGGAATGGCCAGCAGCTCGCCGTCCTGGATGGTTTCGTCGGTGCCGCTGGTGGTGGGACCGAACACCATCACGGTCACGGCAACCGACAGCGCAGGGAACCGAGCCAGCCAATCGCTTCCGGTGACGCGCACCTCCGGGGCCGCGCCGCCACCTCCTCAGAACCCCGCGCCAGCGTCGCTGACCATTACGTCGCCGGCTTCGACCAACGTGGGCACGTCCGCTTCCACCATCACTGTGTCGGGCGCCGCGACCAGCACCGTGGGTCTGGTCAGCGTGACGTGGACCAGCTCCATTGGCTCGGGCACTGCCACGGGACTGGCGAACTGGAACACGGGGAAGATTCCGCTCATGATTGGCACGAACACCATCGTGATTCGCGCAACCGACGTCGCCGGAGCCACGGCCTGGCGCTCGTTGATGGTGACGCGACAGTAGGGCGCCCGGCTCCCTCAGAACACCAGCTCTTCGAGGCGAGATCCCTTCACCACGATGGTCTCGTGGCGCTCCGGGCCGGTGGAGATGCAGCCGATCTCCACGCCGGTGCGTTCGGTGAGAAAGCGCAGATAGTCGACAGCCCCGGCGGGCAGATCTTCAAACCGCGCCAGGCCCCGTGTCGAACCACTCCACCCCGGAAGACTCTCGTAGACCGGTTCGATGGCTTCGAGCGCGGTGGCCGTTGCCGGCATATCGGAGATCTCTTTGCCGCCGATGCGGTAACCCACGCAAACCGGCACCCGTTCCAGCCCGTCGAGCACATCGAGCTTGGTGATCACCAGACTGTCGAACCCGTTCAGCATCGCCGTGTAGCGGAGCAGCGGCACATCGAACCAGCCACAGCGCCTGGGCCGGCCGGTCACCGCGCCATACTCCTTGCCGGCCTTGCGAAGGTGGTCTCCCATTTCGTCGTCGAGCTCGGTGGCAAACGGGCCCGCGCCCACGCGCGTGATGTAGGCCTTGGAGACGCCAATCACGCCGCTGATGCTTGTCGGCGGCACGCCCGCGCCCGTGCAGGCGCCCCCGGCGGTCGCGCTCGAGGAGGTGACGAAGGGATAGGTGCCGTGGTCAACGTCGAGCATGGATCCCTGCGCGCCTTCGAACAGCACGCGCTTACCCGCGGCTATGGCATCGTTCAGCAGTCTTGCGGTATCGCACACCATTGGTTCGATGCTCCGCGCAAAGTCGCGATACTGCTCGCGGATCTGCCCAAAGTCGATCGTGCCGGTGATGCCGAACGCGCGCGCCAGCAACTGTTTGTCCTCGGCGAGCGCGTTGTACGCCGCGTCGAAGACCTGCGCCTCGAACAGGTCGGCCACCCTCAGTCCGCGACGCCCGATCTTGTCCTCGTAACAGGGGCCGATGCCCCGCGACGTGGTGCCCAGCGCGGTCCGGTTGGCCCGGTCCTCGGACATCTTCTCCACAATGCGGTGGAACGGGAACAGCACGTGCGCGCGGTTGCTGATGGCCAGTTGCGCCCGCACGTCGATTCCCATCGATTCCAGCGTGCGCATCTCCTCCAGCAGCGCGGCCGGATCGATCACCACGCCGTTGCCGATCACCGCCCGCACGCCGGGCCGCAGGATACCGCTGGGAATCAGCTTGAGGATGAACTTCCGCTCGCCGATGAAAACCGTGTGGCCGGCGTTATGGCCACCCTGGTAGCGCGCAACGATGTTGAAGTTCCCGGAAAAGAGATCGACAACCTTCCCTTTTCCCTCGTCACCCCACTGAGCGCCAAGCACAATGACATTTCGCATGAAGGCGTAAACAACTTAGTTTACCGTACGCGCCACGCCGGCCATTAGAAGACCGTTCCGCTCCGTGACCGTCGCGGCTCGGTAACTGCCTGTAAACTCGAGCGTTTCTGAGCCGCGCGTGTCAACAAGCGGTTTCGGCGCGCAGGTTGCCAAACCACTACCCATCATTTCTCCCGGGCCTTGGGGTGCGCCTTGTCGTAAACGGCCATCAGGTCCGCGAGCGACACCTGGGTGTACTTCTGCGTCGTGGACAGCCGCGCGTGGCCCAGCAGCTCCTGAATGGACCGCAGGTCGGCGCCCGCGCTGAGCAGGTGGGTGGCGAAGGCGTGGCGGAAGCTGTGCGGATGCAGCGATGCGTCACCCGCCAGGAACCGCGCATAGAAGGCGACAATCCCGCGCGCGCCCCGATCCGTCAGCCGCCGCCCGTTGCAGTTCACGAACACCGCGGTCTCTCCGGCCGCGGCCTGGCGCTCCTCGAGATACTGCTTGAGCGCCGCGGCCGCTTTCCCTCCGTACGGCGTCTGCCGCTCCTTCTTCCCTTTGCCGCGCACGCGCACCCAGCGCGACTTCAGATCGAAATCGTCGAGGTTCAGGCCGCACAGCTCGCTGATGCGCAGCCCGCAGCCGTACAACAGCTCGAAGATCGCCACGTCGCGTTTGGGGAATGGACGTTCTATCTTCCCAGCGGCAACGGCGTCCAGCAGCGCGTTAGTCTGCTCCTCGGTGGGTACGCGCGGCAGCGTCTTCGGCGCTTTCGGCGTCCGCACCAGGCGTGCGACGTTCTTCTCCACCACGCCCTCGCGCAGCAGAAACCGGAGCAGCGAGCGGACGGCAGCCAGTTTGCGCCGGATGCTTACGGTGGACAAGTTCAGGTCATAGAGGTGCGCCATCCACTCGCGAATTAGCAGTACGTCGAACTCCCCGGGCGCTGGCGGTGGGCCCTCCGGCGGGGTCAGGTACGCGAGGAACTCATGAAGATCCGTGGCATAGTTCCGCACGGTGTGCTCGGAGGCGTCCTGCCGGCGCAGCTCCTCCAGAAACCGGTCGATCGCGTCAGCCAGTTGCATCCGTCAACCTGTAGCTTTCCAGCGCCGCCAGGGCGCGCCGGCACACCTCGGCGTGACGTGCCTGTTTGTCGTGCCGCAGACGGTGGCGGGTTTCTTCGTCCAGCTTCGGCAGCAGATCGAAGGTGATGTTCGCCGGCTGATAGTTCGACGCATCGGCGCCGGAGATGTACGCACACAGCGACCCCAGCGCCGTCTCGCGCGGAGGCGCCGCCGGTTCTCGCCCCGTAGCGAGACGCGCCGCGTGCTGGCCCGCCAGCAGGCCGGTGGCAATCGACTCCACGTAGCCTTCCACGCCCGAGATCTGCCCGGCAAACAGAACGTTCGGGCGCGAGCGAAGCTGCAACGACGGCCCCAGCAGCGCGGGAGCGTTGATGTACGTGTTGCGGTGGATCTGCCCGTAGCGCACAAACTCGGCCCGCTCGAGGCCGGGAATCATGCGAAACACGCGCGCCTGCTCGGGGAAGCGCATGTGATTCTGGAATCCCACCAGGTTGTAGCTGTCCGCTCGCAGGTTCTCCTGGCGAAGCTGCACCACCGCCCAGGGCCGCCTGCCGTCGCGCGGATCGGCCAGCCCCATCGGTTTCATCGGACCGAAGCGCAGCGTCTCGCGCCCGCGCCGCGCCAGTTCCTCAATGGGCAGGCACGCCTCGAAGTAGCATGCCTTGTCTTCGGGGATGTGCGAGGGAACGCTCGTGGCTTCGAGCAACGCGTCCAGGAAACGCTCGTACTGCTCCCTGTTGAACGGGCAGTTAATGTAGTCGGCCGAGTGGTCCATCGACTTGCCGTATCGTGACGCGCGGAAGGCGATGGACATGTCGATGGACTCGGCTTCGACAATCGGACTGATTGCGTCGTAGAAGAACAGCCGCTCAGAGCCGGTGATGCGGGCGATGTCGGCGGCGAGGGCATCGCTGGTGAGCGGCCCGGTGGCGACAATCACCACGCCTTCCTCCGGCACGCGCGCGACCTCTTCGCGCCGGACCTCGATCAGGAGGCTCGCTTCCACCATCCGCGAGACCTCGTCCGCGAACACAACGCGGTCCACCGTGAGCGCGTGTCCGGCGGGAACGCGCACCCGCCACGCGGCCTCGAGCAAAGACGATCCCAGACGCCGCAGTTCTTCCTTCAACAGCCATGGTGCCGTGTTCACCTGTTCACTCTTCAGGGAATTGCTGCATACCAGTTCGGCGAACCGGTCGGTGTGGTGCGCGGCCGTCTGGCGAACCGGCCGCATCTCATGCAGAATCGACGGCAGCCCCGCGCGCGCCACCTGGAGCGCCGCCTCCGAGCCGGCCAGCCCGCCGCCAATTACGTGAACAGGAACCACTGTTGAGAGGATACCGGAGCTACGAGCGCGAAATCTTCCGCGCCCGCCAGAGCGAAGCGATTCCGAACGAGGCCAGGAAAACGGCGAAGCCAAAGCCGGCCACCAGCATCGGCAGGGTCTGGCTGTCACTGGCGGCCCGCCGCCAGGTAGCCAGCGCGACGAAGCCGGCCAACACGAAAAAGATGAATCCAATGAACTGATTCCAGAGAACGCGGACCGGCCGAACGATTCCGGGCAGGATATGATGAAGGAACTTGCCGGCCAGTGCGAACATGTTTCTGCTGCCAGTGTAACGAACAAGCTGGCTCGGGGGCTGGCGATGGGTGTACTATCTACTGGAATGGTGCTTCCCTGACGATATGATGGTTGAGGCGCAGGAAAGTGTGAAACCTGCGTCGACCTCTGCTCATCTCGTAAGCAGGGGTGGTACCGACAGCCTGCTGGAGAGCCGATTAAGAGAGGTACTCACTTGGACGACCGACTCAAGGAGTTGATGCAGGAGTTGGGGAACGCGATCAATGAGTCGCTCTCCGATTCCGACCGTATCGCGGGCGCGATCGGCGAAATCAAGCGGGCCGGGTATGACGTGTTCCTCGTCCTCGAGGCAACCATCGGATTCAACAAGCGCGAAGAAGGCGACGAGGAATCGTCCGAGCAGACCGACGCGGAAGAAGCCGAGGCGCCAATGAAGCGCAGATTCGAAGCAGGCAAGATCCGTCTGACCAGCCAGGATCAGAAGTTCCTCAAGGCTCTCAAGATCTCCATCGACGAAGAAGCCGAACGCTAGGCCGATTCGGAGCAGGCGGCCTTCTTCACTCCACCATCGACAAATCTGCGATCGCGATCAAATCGAGCGGCACGGAATCCCCATCCATCCCCGGCTCAGCGTGGTGCAGATCCGCCACCGCAGCCAGCTCGTCTATCTTCAGGGAATTGACATGCCGCTGCCGTTCCACGGCGTGTTTCATCCGGCGCGCCAATGGCTCCGCATCCAGCTCGCGCTTCACCAGGAAGTCCTGCGCGCCCTCCCGCAAAAGCAACGCTTCCAAAGAACCGTCCGGCTCATCCGCCATCACCAGGATTGGCGTGGCCGGCGCGACGCTGGAGACGGCCATGAATGTCTCGTGCAACACGCGACTGTCGGGAAGGCTGAGGTTGAGCAGGATCGCGTCGAATCCGCCGTCAATGGCCAGATCGCACGCTTCGGCGGCGGTCGCCGCGAAAACCGGCTCCCACGCCATCCACTGCGGCCAGACCCCGGCTTCCGCAGCCTCCTCCAGCAACTCCCGAAGGAATCGCTCGTCTTCGAAGGAGTCTTCCACCACCAGCAGACGAATCGTCTTGTTGTTCGCCACGCATGGAACAGTGCCGTGAGGCGGGCACTGTTCTCATCTTTTTGTGCCGGTTACTCTTCGTCGAGCCGGTATTCTTTCAGCTTGCGATACAGCGTCGTCCGCCCGATGCCCAGCAGGTGTGCCGCCACGGCGCGATCGCCCCGCGTGTATTCCAGCGCGCCGAGGATCGCCTTCTTCTCGATCTCGGAGAGTGGGAGAACCGGGCAGGAGGGCGGAGCCGCAGCCATAGCGGGAACAGCGGCGTGTGGCTGGCTGTTGGCCATGGGCCGGTCCGGCGCATCCGGAGCGGGTGCCCCTTGCGCGGAAGCAACCGCGGCCCGGGCCATCGACTGCGAGCGGTTGATGGCAACGTGGTTCTGCAGGTTCGACGGCAGATCCAGCACATGCAGCAGCGGCCCCGAATTGATGGCCACCATGTGCTGAATGCAGTTCTCGAGCTCGCGCACGTTGCCCGGCCAGTCGTAGCTGAGCATCGTCTCCAGCGTTTCCTGAGTCAGCGAGTGCGCTCTTCCGTACCGCGTCAGGAAATGTCCGATCAGCGGCGGGATGTCCTCCCGGCGATCGCGCAGCGGAGCAAGCCGGAGGTTCACCACATTGAGCCGGTAGTACAGGTCGCGCCGGAAGGTGCCCTTCTCCACTTCCTTCGCCAGATCGCGGTTGGTGGCCGCGATGATGCGAAAGTCCGAGCGGCGCTGCAGCAGCGAGCCTACCGGCCGAAACTCCTTCTCCTGCAGCACGCGCAGCAGCTTCGATTGCAGATCGAGCGGCACCTCTCCAATCTCGTCGAAGAACGCCGTGCCGCCGTGCGCCATCTCGATGAGGCCGGTCTTCTGGCCTATAGCGCCGGTGAACGCGCCCTTGGCGTGGCCGAACAGTTCGCTCTCCATCAGCGGCCCCACCAGCGACGAGCAATCAATCGGCACGAATTGGCCCGTGGGATTGACGTCGTGGATGGCCCGGGCAATCACTTCCTTGCCCGTGCCCGTCTCTCCCAGCAGCAGAACGGGCCAGCGGCCCTTGCCGAGCTTGTCCACCAGCCGCAGGATGTGCCGGATCCTGGGGGATTGACCGACAATCGCGTGTGGTTGTGCCTGTTCGACCATCACAAATGGAGAGGGAAGCTTCCCCCCTCGTTACCTATAGTGTAGGGGCCAACAAAAACTCTATCCCGAAGTTGGCCCCCGCAATAGCCCGCAAATGCGGTGTATCCCCCGCAAAAGGGTGGGGGGCAGCTCACCGGCCGGCCTCCGCGGAGATATGATCCAGGCGAACGACGAAGCAATGGTCCGCCTCTCCACCGAGACGTTGTTCCAGTTGCTCCGCTCCCGCTTCGCTGTTCTCACGTCCCACCAGCACGCGCCATAGCGGTGGGTTACTCTGGCGCAGTACGAGGCGCGCCGCTCCAAATCGCTGCTCCATGGTGGAGCGTACCTGCTCCGCGCGCGCGCGATCGGCGAACGCGCCCACCTGCACCGCGTAAAAAGTTGCAGCCGCTTGCGCCACCGGCGGTGTGGAGAGGATGTCGAGACGAACCTTCGCGACGCCGACTCCGATCAGATCGATCTTCTCCGCGGCGGCGTGCGACAGATCGATGATCCGTCCGCCGACGAATGGACCGCGGTCGATGATGCGCACATCGACGGTCTTCTTGTTGTCGAGGTTGGTGACGCGCACCCACGTCCCGAACGGAAGCGTGCGGTGCGCGGCCACCAGCGTCTCCATGTCGTAGATCTCGCCGTTCGCCGCCTGGCGTCCGTCATAGGGATGACCGTACCAGCTTGCGAGGCCCGTTTCATGGGACTTTGGCGCGACCGCGTGCGCCGGCAAGTGAGCGATGTGCCGCTTCGCGCATCCCGCGAGTGCGAGAGCACAGGCAACGCCAATCAGCGCGCAGAACGCGGCCGGCGCGTTCCCTCGTGCGAATTCGTAGCGGCGCCGGCGCATCTACCCGGATGCTAACGCGCCTGGCCGTCCGCAAGCAAGAACAAAGCGTGCGAGGAATGGTCTCGAACGCTCCAGAACAATTCACGACGTCGATGTTTCGGACCTCGCGGAGGCTCCGCGAAGGCGCGCGCACCTCGCAACTCTCATTTTTTTCTTGACTTTCATTCCGATCCACTTTATATATGAGTCACGGCGCGATCCTTCGGGGTTGCGCAAATTTGATGTTAGGGAGAATCAATCGATGAAGAACGCTGCAAAGAAAGCTGCCAAGAAGGCTGCCAAGAAAGCGCCCGCGAAGAAGGCGAAGAAGTAGCCTCGGCGCCGGAAGGCGCCGCAGTCAAGGGTTCATGCAACAGGCCCCGAGTCATCGGGGCCTTTTTTATTGCCTGCCGTTCCCCACTCCGCTCCTCGCCGGTACTACGATAGCCTGCAGGAGTTCTCATGCGTGTCATCCTCACCGTTTTCCTGCTTTGCGGCCTTGCACCGGCCGCCGACGATAGCGCGGGCGTGCTGGTAGAGCGCGTCGGCGACACCGGCTTCATCCAGCTCGCCTCCGACAGCTTTCACGGCCTCACGCCGCGGCAGAAGGAGCTGGCGTGGTGGCTCACGCAGGCTTCCATCGCCGTCGATCCGATCATCTACGATCAACTCTCGCGCCTCGGCCTTCGCCAGAAGGCCCTGCTCGAGATGATCGTCGCGCATCCCGGCGGCGTCGATCCGGCGGCGCTTCCAAAGATTGTGTCGTTCACCAAACTCTTCTGGGCCAATCGCGGAAACCACAACGAGCTCACCGCCCGGAAGTTTCTTCCCGAGTTCACCTGGGAAGAACTCCGCGCCGCCGGCCTGGCTGTGCTGCATCACCGCGCGAAGGGCATGATGACCGAGGCGCAGTTCCTGAGCGAGTTGGACGAGCTCCGGCCGTCACTCTTCGACGCTGAGTTCGAGCCGATGATTACCGCCAAGAGCCCGCGCGGCGGCCTCGATATCCTGCAGGCGAGCGCGAACAACTTCTACGAAGGCGTATCGCTGGCCGATCTGGCCAGCTTCACCGAGCACTACCCGCTGAACTCACGGCTGGTGAACGCGGATGGCGCGCTCCGCGAGGAGGTTTATCGCGCCGGCACGCCCGACGGCAGCGTGCCCGCGGGACGGTACGCTCAGTTTCTGAAGCGCGCCAACGAGTATCTGGCGCGAGCGCAGAAGGTGGCTGAACCCGAACAGGCGAAGGCCATCGGCGATCTCATCCGTTTCTATCAGACCGGCGATCCGAGGGACTGGTTGCAGTTCGGCGCCGATTGGGTGCGCAACAACGCCACCGTCGATTTCGCCAACGGCTTCATCGAGGTCTATCGCGATGCCCGCGGCGCCAAAGGCACCTCGCAGAGCTTCGTGACCATCACCGACCAGCGCGTCAACGCGCTCATGCAGAAAGTGGCGGCCAACGCCCAGTATTTCGAAAACAAAGCGCCGTGGGCCGACCAGTACAAGAAACAGGGCGTGCAGCCGCCGCTGGCCAAAGCGGTGGAGGCGTTGATCGAGACCGGCGACTTCAGCGTCATCACCGTCGGAGACAATCTGCCGAACGAGGACGAGATCCATCAGAAGTACGGCAGCAAGAGTTTTCTGTTCACGGGTCCCAGCCGGGCACTCAACCGCGCGGCCGGCGTCGAGGGGCTCCACGAGTTCTCCTGGAGCGAGGACGAGTTCCGGATCCTCAAGGCGCACGGCGACGAGGCCGAGGACCTCATGACGGCGCTGCATGAGATCATCGGCCACGGCTCCGGCAGACTCAATCCGAAGCTCGCGCAGGATCCGGCATTCTACTTGAAGCAATACTACTCGACCCTCGAAGAGGCCCGCGCCGATCTCATGGCGCTGTGGAACGTGGGGGACCCGCGGCTCCGCGAACTGGGTCTCATCTCCACCCCCGACGTTGCCAAAGCCATGTATTATCGGGCCGCCATGGCGCCGCTTACGCAACTCCGCCGCAATCCCAAAGGCGACACACTCGAAGAGGACCACGAGCGAGACCGCCAGCTCATCGTCGAGTACATCATCGACAAGACCGGCGGCATCGCGAAGAAGGTGCGCGATGGCAGGACGTACTACCATGTCGACGACTTCGAGAAGATGCGCAAAGGCGTCGGGCTGCTTCTGGCCGAACTGATGCGGATCAAGGCCGAGGGCGACTACGACGCCATCAAGGCCCTGATCGACCGCTACGGCGTCCACTTCGATCCGGCGCTGCGCGACCAGGTGGTGGAACGGTACAGGAAGCTGGGTCTGCCGTCGTACTGGGCGGGCATCAACCCGGAACTGGACGCCGACGTCGGGCCCGGCGGCGCCGTGCGTAACGTTCGCGTGACCTACCCGCGCGATGTGGCTCGCCAGTACCTGCGCTACAGCGCCATGTACGACCCGCGGCTTGCGCCGTAGAGACAGGCCGCCAGCGGGTGCTAAGCCGTGCTAACGCGAGCTTCTCAGCCGGTGCGATTTCGTTCGTCCTTGCGCATCACAAAGACATCCAGATACTCTCCGGCGATGCCTCGGGCGTGGTCGCGCAACACGTAATCCGAGACGAGGTAGCCGGACCATGCCCCGAGCAGGTCATCGAGGTCAGCACCATAGTCCCAGGCGACCAGGCTGCGTCCGTCGCCGATCGGGTTGCCATGATACTCCTCGGGCAGAAGGTGCTCCACGCTCCCGTCTTTGAGCAGTCTGGCGCGTTGGCGGCTCTGGAGCAGGTGCTTGTATTTGGGTGTTGTGAAGACGTGCACACCGTTCGGCTTCAGAACCCGCGCGATCTCTCGCACCGCCAGTGCGGGGTTGAAAACGTGCTCCAGAACGTCCTGGGTGATAAAGACATCAAACGCAGAGTCGGGGAAAGTCAGGGATTCGAGGTTCTCACACAGCATGCCATCTTCCCGCGAGCCGAGGGGTACGCCCTCAAAGTAGTTGGAATACGTGTAGCCAGAGCATTGCTCTGCAAAGAAGCGGATGTTGGGCGAGCTTTCATGGACAGTCATGCCTTTCCACCCTGGTGCGACAAGATTCAGGATTTCGACGACGGCCCTCTGCCGGGGGATAGTTCCGCAGCGCATGCATACATACCAATCGCGCAACCAGTCCTGAGTGGCCTCGAAACGCGCCGCGCTCTCGCAGATCGGGCAGTACCCTTCGTTGGCCAGGACCGTCATGGAGGGATTATACTTCAGCTTCCGGTCGGTGCCTTGTGCGTCTGCGACCACGAACACCTGAGCCATGTGTGCGTGACGTATCCGCGCGACGTTGTGCGCCAATACCTGCGCTCCACCGGTGTTTTGCCCAACTCGCCGAGGAGCGCGGGATCGCTGTGAATCCGGACACCGTGGTCCTGGTGACGCTCCCCGGCAGGGCGGCCCGCAGAGGATACGGAGATCTCAAGGGCTTCAACGGCGCCACCTGACTACGACATAATTCAGATATGCAGGACCTGTTCGCCTGGAGCGACGAGTATTCGCTTGGACAGCCCGATATCGACCGCGAGCACAAGGCTCTCTTCCGCATGGCGCAGGAGTTGAATGAAGCTATGCTGCGGGGCGAGGCTCAGGAGGAACTGGCCGGCCTCTTCGCGCGGCTGGCCGCTTATACGAAGTTCCATTTCACCAATGAAGAGGCGTTGATGCGCGCCGCCCACTATGCCGACGCTGCCAGCCACGCCCGCGAGCACAACCAGTTCACCGCGAAAGTGGCGGCGCTCGAACGTGAGTTCGAGGACGGCCAGGCAACCGTGACCAGGGAAACCATGCAGTTCCTGCGCGGCTGGCTCAACCACCACATCCTCGGAACGGACCAGCGCGTGGCCAGGCACTTGCGCGGCGCGGGCTAGTTCTTGCAGAGGACCTGCAGTCGCGAGGCGAGCTCCGACTTCAATTCCTCCGGGTCGTCGGGGATGCGTGAACGGGCCGCTGGCGGCAATTGCTCCAGCGCCTCGGCGAAACTCGGAGGCTCCGGGAGGACGAGTACGCCGAACCCGAGAGCGTCGGCCATCGCATCGGCGACGTGCACCAGTTGGACCAGCCCGAAGGGGTTGCCGTTCAGTTTGTCGTGGTGATGGCCCACCACTTCGCGCAGCTCCTCGGGAAGGTCCATTCTCTCAGTAAGCCAGCAGCCAGCCTGGCAGTGGTCCACGTCGAACAACTCCCGCTCTGTGTACATCAGGTCGTAGCCATTGGTCTGGGAGACCGCCAGCATGTTGGCGAACGGCTCGGGGTACTTTACCAGGAGCGCCAGCCGGCCGATATCCCGCAGCAAGCCGGCGGTATAGGCGAGTCCGGGCTCGATGCCACAAGGGCGCGCCAGTTTCTCGGCAAGCAGTGCTCCGGCCAGACTATTCTGCCAGCACCGTTGCAGGGCAACCACCTTCAACGTCGACTTCAGGTGCTTTCCGAATGCGCGGGTAAGGCTGATGCCCTTGATCCGCTCCAGCCCCAGAACAACAATGGCGTGGGTGATGCTCTTTACCTGGCTGCGCAGCCCGTACACCGAAGAGTTCGCAATCTGTAGCACGTCGGCCGCGAACACGGGTTCGGAAGAGATGAACCGGCCTACTTCATTCAGGTTCACGTCTTCCCGTGAGACCACCTGTAACAACTGGGTGGCGACGGCGGGAAACGGCGGCAGATTCTCCAGCGCCCACGGCGTCTTTCCGGCCGGCAACTCCCCTGAGGTAAGGGCTGTCTCTTCTTCGGTTCTCGTCACGGCATTCTCCTTCCGGCGCACACTCATTCCGGGCCAGACGGTCACCCGCCCCCGCAGCAGGCGACACCAGGATCGTTCTGGCCTCCACTGCTCTTATCGGCAGTTTCACTGAGTTTTTGTATGGGACAAAGCAAAGGCAGCTTACATTTGTGGGCGTGCCGGCCTGGCTGGTCGAGGGCGTTCCCGCTTCCCGTCCCTGATAGAATTTATGTGGATAATGCGGGCAGCAGTTCTACTCATGGCTTTGTGCCTGGTTGCGACAGGCGTGTCTGGCGCGTCGCGATCAACGAGGCATAGTGCCGGCCACTCCCACCATGCGAAGCGCAAGCTGCCGGCGGCGCCCACGCCCGAGCGTTACCAGGAAATCCAGCAGGCGCTGGCGGCGCGCGGCTACTACAAGGGGCCGGTCAACGGCACGTGGAACTCCGATTCGGTGGACGCTCTCAAGCGCTTCCAGGCGGATCAGAACCTCCCACCCGACGGCAAGCTCACCTCGCTTTCGCTGATTGCCATGGGACTCGGCCCTAAGCGTTCCGGCCCATCGGCGCCGCCGGCAACATCGGTTGCGCCCGTTACCGTGCAGTCCAACCCCACGCCGGCTCCACAAGCGCCGGCGGGAGCGCATTAGTAAACCAACCAATATGATCATCGGCGTTCCGAAGGAAGTGAAAGACCACGAGACCAGAGTGGGTCTTGTTCCCGGCAACGTGACCGCGTTGCGGGAAGCCGGCCATCGCGTGCTTGTCCAATCCACGGCGGGGCTCGGCAGTTCCATTCCCGACGAGGAGTACGCGCAGAGCGGCGCGGAGATCGTGCCCGCGGCCGCGGACGTCTGGACGCGCGCGGACCTCGTGGTGAAAGTGAAGGAGCCGCAGCCCTCCGAGTACCCGTTTTTCCGGCGCGGCCTCATCCTGTTTACGTATCTGCATCTGGCGCCTCTGCCCGAACTCACCGAGAAGCTGGTTGCCTCAGGCGTGAATTCGGTGGCCTACGAGACCATTCGCGAGGCCGACGGCTCGCTTCCGCTGCTTACGCCGATGAGCGAAGTGGCCGGGCGAATGGCCGTGCAGATTGGGGCGCGGTATCTGGAAGCGCCGAACGGCGGCCGCGGCGTGCTGCTGGGGGGCATCCCCGGCGTGCGGCCGGCCAACGTGGTCATCCTGGGCGGCGGCGTGGTGGGCCACAACGCGGCGAAAATCGCCGTGGGCATGGGCTCGCGCGTCACCATCATCGACCGCAATCTGAACCGCCTGCGCGATCTCGACGACATCTACAACACCCAGATCACCACTATGGCCTCCAACGCGTGGGCCACGCGCGAGGCTCTGCGCGACGCCGATCTGGTGATTGGCGCGGTGCTGATCCCCGGGGCCTCGGCTCCGAAGGTGGTGCGCCGCGACATGCTGCGCGACATGAGGCGAGGCGCGGTGATGGTGGACGTGTCCATCGATCAGGGTGGCTGCTTCGAGACCTCGCACGCCACTACCCACACCGATCCGGTCTACTTCGTGGACAACGTGCTGCACTACTGCGTCTCGAACATGCCGGCGGCCGTGCCGCACACCTCCACCTTCGGCCTCACTAACGCGACGCAACCTTATCTGCTGGAGCTGGCCAACAAGGGGCTGGGCGAAGCTTGCGCCGCGAACCCGGCCATCCGCGAAGGCGTGAACACCTGTAACGGGCACATCACCTGTCCGGCTGTTGCCGAATCGCAGGGCCGCAAGTGGCGGGAGCCGGCGTCGGTGCTGTAGGGCGGCGCGGAAGACGACGCGATCAGCCTCGTGGGGCAGCCCGCCCCACCGCTCGCTGTTGCCTGGCCTTCTCTACTCCTGCTCGCCCAGCCGGATCACCCCGATCTCCAGCACGTCCGGATTCGACGCGTGTATCCGCTCCAGCATCTCCGCCGCGGGCTCGGCCTCCAGATGGATGCGCGCCACCGCCGCCTCGGCGCCCTCGAAGACGATGTTCTCCATCTCCTGCACGTTGATGCGCGCGGTGCTGATCGCATCGAGGACGCTGGCCAGCACACCCGGGCGGTCCAGATGCCGCACCACCAGGGCGCACGTAGCTGGCGTCGACTTTGCCAGGTTCACCACGTTGGGCACGTTGCCGGTCTCTTTGAACGTCTTCACGATGCGCACGGTCTCGGCCGCGATGGCCTCCTGCGCCTGATCGGTGGACGCGCCGATGTGATGCGTTCCGTAGACCAGGCCCTGCTTCACGATCTCGTCGGCGAACTCGCCCGTGCTGCCGGACGGCTCATTGGCAAACACATCCAGACCGGCACGAATGCCCTTTGCTCGCACGGCCTCGCTCAGCGCCTGCCCATCGACGACCTCCGCCCGCGAGGTGTTGATGAAGAACGCGCCCGGCCGCATGGCGTCGAAGAACCCTGCGTCGATGAGACCGCGCGTCTGCGGGTTGAGCGCCACGTGCACGCTGACGATGTCAGCCGACGCAGCTACCTCCGCCGGAGATGCCTTGTATTCGACGCCGGTGAGACTGTTGCTGCGGCTCCACGCCACCACCGGCATGCCGAATCCCCGTGCGCGCGGGATCATCTCGCGCCCGATCTGCCCCAGCCCGATCAGGCCCAGGGTGCGCCCGAACAGGCCGCGCGCCTTCGAGTATTCCGTCTTGTTCCAGCGGCCCTCGCGCAGGGACGCGACGTTATCGGGGATGCGCCGGTCGAGGGACAGAATCAGCCCGAAGGCCAGCTCGGCTACCGCAATCGAGTTCTTTCCCGGGCAGTTGGAGACGTAGATGCCGCGACGGGACGCCGCCGCGACATCGATGGTGTTGTAGCCGGCGCCCGCGCGAACCACCAGCTTCAGTGCGCCCGCGGCCAGCACGGCCTCGTCGACTTTCGTGGATCGCACCACCAGCACGTCGGGCCGGAAACGCGCCACCTCCCAGGCCAGCGCTTCGTCTTTGAGGCCGGGCTGGGAGAGGACTTCGCAACCGGCCGCTTTCAGCCCTTCGATGCCGGACTGCTCGAACTTGTCGGCGATGAGGACACGCATGGCCTCAGGATATCTCTGATGGATCCCGGACGCGACCGATCGCAGGTGCGCCTCATGTTGCGTGGCGAAGCGACACGGGATTTGGGGAAAGCAACCAGATTTGCCGGCGCTTTTCGTGGAACTCCGCGTGCATTGTATGGAGGCAATGCGTGGCGCACTTCCGATTGCCCTGGCGCTGCTGAACGCGATGACCGGAATGGCGGCGACTTCCGGATTTCTCCTGGGCGTCGACTACGGCGAGTGGTCGGACAGCGCCGCTCCAGTGCAGATGGCAACGGACGCTTCCGGCGATCTGTACATCCTGGCAGGCTCCATCATGAACCCGTCCCCGAGCGTGACGAAGCTGTCGGCCGACGGCAAAACCATATTGTGGAAGAGGGCGCTCGACGGGGTGATGGCCGCCATGGCCGTGGATCCAGCCGGCAATGTTTACCTGGTGCCCGCGTTGGTATCCATCTACCAGCCGCTTTCCGTTTTCGTAGAGAAGATTAGCGTCGACGGTACGATGGTTGTCTGGAGAGCGACGCTCGACTTCGATCTGCCGACGCTGTCCGAGGTGCAGCCGACCATCGCCGTAGACTCCGCGGGCCGTGCGTACGTAGCTGGTTACGACGACACAAAGGGCGGGTATGTCGTTCGCCTGAATGCAGCCGGCGCGGTGGACTACACCACGAGCGTGAACGGAGTGCCTTCCTCCATTGCGGTCGACCAGGCCGGGGCGGCCTACATCGCAGGGACGGGGCCAGGGCTGTTGGATGCCAACTCGGTCGCCTTTCTCAAGCGGTTCGCGCCGGACGGCTCCGCCGGATACAGCCTGAACTTTCCTCAGATGTTCTATCTGTTTTCCTTCCCTCCGTCGATTGCGGCGGATCTGAGCGGCAACGTGTTCGTCCTTGGTCTCGCGGCAAGCGGGAACGCCGTCCTGGAGCGGGTCGACCCCTAGGGTTCGGTGACCGTTTCGAGGACCGTCGCGGGCGCGGTTTTTCAGAATCGGCAAGTGGCCATGGATGCAGCCGGGAATGCGTACATCGCGGCCTCCACGGATTCCATGTGGTACCCGGTCAGGAACAGTATCGCGACGTGCGGGACGTCCGTTCTCAGCGTATTCGCTCCCGATGGCTCCCTGCTGCAGAGCACTTACATCCCGGGCGGAGCCAGTTCCTGGTACTCACCTTTTGCCGTGGGGCCGGGCTCGACGGTTTTCGTGTCGTCGCAGGCGGATGCCACTTTCACGCCCACGCAGGCCGGCCCGTTCGCGGCCAGCGGCGACCCCAACTCCGGCATTCTCATCCGCCTCTCCCCCCAGGATGGCGTCCAGACGTTCCCGCTGGCATGCATCGCAAATTCGGCCACCGCGGGAACGGGACCCATCGCTGCCGGAGCGATGGTGACCATGATCGGCAACGGGCTCGGACCGGAACAGGGAATCCAGACACAGGCCACGATGCAGACTCCCTTTCCCACCGAGACGAACGACGTCGAGGTGACCTTCGACGGCACGCCGGCGCCATTGTTATGGGTTCAGGACGCGCAGGTGAACGCGATTGCTCCTTGGTCGCTGACGCCCGGACAGACAACGAATGTCTGCGTATTCTACAAAGCCGCGAAAACGAACTGCCTGGACTGGCCAGTGGTACAAGCCGCCCCCGGGGTGTTCACCGTAGACGGTTCCATGGCGGCGGCGCTGAATCAGGACGGCACCGTAAACTCGAAGGCGAACCCGGCGCCGCTCGGTTCCATCGTGTCGATCTTCGCAACCGGTCTCGGCCCGATCAATCCCTCGCAGGCCGATGGATCGGTGGTAGGTTTGCCGCTACCCGTGAACACGCTGACAGTAGACATCGGCCTGGTAGTTTGTCCGGAGTCGCCGTTTCCTCCACACGTCTGCACCGACCCCGGCCCCGGTCCCATATCATATGCCGGACCAGCTCCGTTCGAGGTTGCCGGAGCCAGTCAGATCAACTTCCAGGCGAATACTCACTCGGGTATGGCGTTGACGGTGGTCCTGCCGAACGGTCAGGGGGCAGCCAGCAACATGTTCAATGTTCACGTGGCTGATCAGTGATTCGAGTATCTCCTCTGCATCCCAGGCGGGGCATCGCGCATCTATCTTGATGTCAAGGCAAGTGGACCTGGACAGAAGGAGAAACGAATGGCCCTGGAGAAATGGAATTTTGACGCAGTGCACTCCAATATCGGGTTCAGTGTGCGGCACCTTATGGTTTCGAAGGTAACCGGTCATTTCCGGTCTTGGACGGGGAGTCTCTCGATTGACGAGGCAAATCCGGCGGCATCGACCGTCGAAGTGAAGATCGACGCGGCCAGCATCGACACAAAGGAACCGCAGCGCGACGATCATCTGCGCTCGCCCGACTTTCTGGATGCGCAGAACTTCCCGAACATCGTGTTCCGCGGCACGGGCGTGGAAAAGGTCGCCGATGACCGGTACCGCGTCACCGGCGATTTCACCATCCGCGACGTGACGAAACAGGTCGTGCTCGACGCCGAGTATTTCGGCCGCCAGAAAGACCCGTGGGGCGGGGAACGCGCCGGATTCGAGGCGAAGACATCCATTGACCGTAAGGACTACGGGCTCACCTTCAACGTGCCGCTGGATGGCGGTGGATTCGTGGTGGGCGACCGCGTGGACATCACGTTGAACATCGAAGCGGTGAAGGACACCGGGGCCGCGGCCTCGGCATAAACGCGACTGGCGTCGCGTTGGCCGATTGACAATCGGCCGCAGGTTAGCAACCTGCCCCCAGTTCACTCAATTGTCGCCGTTTTCTGGACTACCGTCAGGCCGCGCTCGGCCTCCTTCACTGTGAGCGTCGCGCGCACACCGTTGGACGTCACCAGCGACGTCTGCAGATCCCGCGCCTCCTGGTGGTTCAGTACGAACGGCGCGGGATGAATCACCGACCGCGGCGGCGCCGCCGTGACCTCAACGTCGAGGGGCACGGTGGCGCGGTCGCCATCATTCTTCAAATGGACTTTGATCTGTACCGCGGTCGCGCCGGTGCGCTGAATGGTGATAGCGGTGGTGAGCTGCGGGCTGATCTTCGAGCGATCGCACGCAGAGGCAAGCGCAATCAGCAGCACAAGAAGCGGTATTCTCATGGTTGTTCGGTGCTCTCGTTTACTCGCGCACGCAGCCGGGCGTGGGCCACGCGAATCTCTACCGTGCTTTCCCGCGGCGCATCGGCGCTCTGCTTCACGACGCGCCCTTCTTCGTTCAACACGATGGCGTAACCGCGCTTCAGCACCCGCAACGGGCTCAATTGCGTCAGGTGGGCATTGAGCGTCTCGAGGCGCCGGCCAGCCAGTGCCACCCGCGTTTGCCAGGCGTGGACGACGGCCGCCTCAGCCATTTGCAATCTTCGGCGAACGTCGCCGAACCGGACCCGCAGGTCCAGGCCGCGCAGCCGTGCCGCCTGTTCTTCCAGACGCCGGCGGCGCGAATCGAGGCTGCGCTGCATGGCGTCGCGCATGCGATAGTCCATCTCGTCCACGCGCTGCTGCGCCCGTCCGATGCGGCGATCGAGCGCGGCGCTGGCCCGCTCCACGCCGCGCTGATGCAGCTCGCGCGCGGCCATCGCCAGACGGTAGCGCACGTGTTGCGTCAGCTTGTGCACCGCCCCCGCGATCTGCTCGATAATCTCCTGCTCGTTCCGCACCGCCAGTTCGGCGGCGGCGGACGGGGTGGGCGCGCGCAGATCGGCGACGAAGTCGGCGATGGTGAAGTCGGTCTCGTGTCCAATGGCCGAGATCACCGGCACGGCGCAGTTGGCGATGGCCCGCGCCACTGCCTCTTCGTTGAACGTCCACAGATCCTCAATGGACCCGCCGCCTCGCGCCACAATCACCACCTGCGCCCACTCCGAGCGGCTGAAATAGTCCAGACCCTGACAGACCTGTTCGGCCGACCCCTCGCCCTGCACGAGCGCCGGATAGACACGAATGTGCAGTCCCGGAAATCGGCGCAGGAGGATGTTGAGCAGGTCCTGAATCACCGCGCCGCCCGGCGACGTGATAATGCCGATGCGCGCCGGCAGTTTCGGCAGCGGTCGCTTGCGCGAGGCTTCGAACAGACCCTCGGCCGCCAGCTTCTTCTTCAACTGCTCGAAGGCGAGCTGGAGCGCGCCATGGCCCTGCGGCTCGATGGCTTCGGCGATGAGCTGGTACTGCCCGCGTGCTTCATAGACGTCGATGCTGCCGCGCACCAGCGCCGCTACGCCATCCTGCGGCTTGAAGCGAAGATAGCGCATGGCGCCGCGGAAGCACACGCATTGGATCTGCGATTCTTCGTCCTTCAGCGTGAAGTAGCAGTGGCCGCTGGCGGCCGTGCGGCACCCGGAGATTTCGCCGGCCACCCAGATATCGGTGAACTCACCCGCCAGCAGGCCGCGAATGCGCCCGCTCAGTTCGGAAACCGTGTACGTTTTCCGCTGCGGCTCGAACGAAATGGCGATCTGTTCCATGCCGAAAGTACCAGTGTGCCAAAGAAACGTCGATGGTATCCTGTGCAGGTGATCCGCCTGCTCGGGAGTCTGCTTTTGTGGGGGGCTGTCGCCGCCGCCCAGGACAGCTCGGGTGTCCCGGCCGACATTCAGGCCACGGTGGATCGCATCCGCTCGGAAATGCGCCTTCAGGACGCCACGCCCCCTCCGGCCCCCGTTGAGCCGGCGCGCCAGGCCATACCACTCATCACTCCCGAGGAACTGGAAGCCGATGCCGAAGACAGCGCCATCCTGTTGCGCACCATGCGCATGGTGACCGTGGACGATCTGATGACGTCGGCCGCCCTGCGCGATATCACCGAACAGGATGCCCGCGACATGCTGGACGCCGCCGAGCGGATGGCCGGCCGCGCGGACAAACGTTTCGAACGGATGGACGATCTGGTGACCCGGGGCACCGCTCCCGCCGACGCCGCGGCGAGCGCCCGCGAAGAGGCCGTCCGCCGGCATAATACTCTGGATCTGGTGACCGACCGGGCGGCCATGCTGTCGGAGCTGATCGAGATGGCCCGCGCCGACGACGGCGGGCCGGGTGGCGCGCGGCGTACGAGTTTTGGCACATTGCGCTATGACGGATCGGGCCGGCTGATACGACCCGCCGAACTGGCCACGCTGTCGGCATCGTTTCAAAAGAGGTTTTCGAGGGCGCTCCCCATCAGCGCGTGGGGAGAAACCGCCATGCATGCGATGCTCGGCTTCGACCATCATGGGCGCGTGGATGTGGCCGTCGGGCCGGACGGTCCGGAAGGGCGTTGGATCCGCGCCTGGCTGGAACGCTCGCACATCCCCTACTACGGTTTTCGCAGGGCCATGCTGGGCCGCTCCACGGGTCCGCACATCCACATCGGGCCCGGCTCGGGGCGGGTGCGGACGCTCAGCCGGCGCACCGTGCGGCGGCCGGCGGGTTAAGGATAGTTACTTCTTGGCGCAAAAATGCCAGCCTAAGTTCCGTGTTTTGAGCGGCGGGCGCGGACGGAGACTGTAGGCCCGTACAATCGCCTCCTCCGCAAGCCGGTCGACCGCCCCGCTCCAA
>JBEKZH010000080.1:0-22717 GCA_049510065.1 Bryobacteraceae bacterium | reverse complement strand
TCGAAGCTGCCTAACCGACCCAGACGATCCGCACCCCGGGTCGTTTGGCCCAAGCCACAGGGTTTCCCCACCAGAAAGACCCAGAAAACCAATGCCGCCAAAAGTTAAGTGCCATTGGGCACAGATGCATCCCGCCGGGCGCCACGTAGCAGACGCTCGGCTCCACGGGCATGCCCGAACGCCCTTCCACCACCCTGAGCGCGCAATGCTCGTCCAGCCGCTTCGCAAAGGATGCAATAAAGGCTGGTGGCATATGCTGCACCAGGAAAAGACTCGCGGGCACATCCGCCGGAATCAGCGGCAGCACCTCCTGCAGTGTCGCCGGTCCGCCCGTGGAGATTCCGATGGCGATGGCCCTTTTTCGCGTGATGTTTTCAAACGTTGCGGGCGCCGGCGCGCGGTACGGTTGCCGGCGCTCACGGTTGCGCTGCGGGCGGTCGAGAATGCCTCGAGAGGAGGCAGCTTTGAGCTTTGCGATCAGTTCCTCGACCACCACGCCCATGTTGGAGGAAACCGTGCCATCCGGCTTGGCGACAAAGTCGAAGGCCCCCAACTCAAGGCACTCGAAGGTAGTTGCGGCCCCCTGCTGCGTTAGCGAGGAGACCATGACAACCGGGCAGATCTTCTCCTGCAGGATCATCTGGAGAGCCGTGATCCCGTCCAGCTTCGGCATGTTGATGTCCATCGAGATGACATCGGGCCGCAGTTCCCGGGCTTTCGATACCGCGTCCTCGCCATCGCGTGCCAGCCCCACCAAATCAAGGTCGGCCGACGCCGCGATGATTCGTTTGAGGGTCTGGCGCATTAGGGCGGAATCGTCCGCCACGAGTACTCGTATTCTTTTCATCGAACTGGATTGGTGCCGGGGTCGGGCAAGCCGGCCCCGGCTGTGGGTTCGAATCTACGCGGTAATCTCGGAAAGATGCGCCTGCTCCTGCCGGGAGAGAATCCTCTCGACATCGAGCAGTACGATCATGCGCTTGCCGGAATCCACCTTGCCGATTCCGGAAATGAACTGTTGATCGATTCCGGACCCAATCGCCTCGGGCGGCGGGGCGATGTCCTTCGTGGCGAGATTCAATACCTCACGCACGGAGTCCACCACCAGGCCCGTTTTGACGCCGCCCAGATCCACAATGATGATGCGCGTGCGGTCGTCCGGCGGTTTGACCTCCAGCCCGAAGCGCTTCCGTGTGTCCAGTACAGGGATCACTTCTCCGCGCAGGTTCGTGATGCCCTCTATGAACTGCGCGGCCTTCGGCACTTTGGTGATCCTGGCGAGGCGGTCGATCTCCTGGATTTGCGAAATCGCGACACCGTATTCCTCGGCGCCGAGCATGAAGGTGACCAGTTGAACTTCGCTGAGTTCCTGCGCGCCCGCGCCGGTCTTGTGGGTTTCTCCGGCCTGCTCCTCCTCAACGGTATGCTGCGAGGAGTTTTGGACATCCCGCAGGTTCTGGTCCTTCATCAGGTGGGCGACGTCCAACACCATGATCAACCGCGAGCCGTCGTCCAGTTTGGCGACCCCCGACAGTTCCATCCCGCCGTTCGAGGTGATGCGCGGCGGCGGTTCCACCAGGTTCTTTGGCACGTTCAGCACCTCGTGAACGTGATCCACCACCAACCCCAGCACAAACCCCTCGGCATCCACCACGATGATGCGCTGGTCTTCCTGGATGTTCTGAGCGATCTGCTGCTCAAACCGGCGCAAGGCGGCGACCGTTTCCCGGCCCCCGGCGAGGACCTCCTCACCACAGGCGCGCGCGGCATCGCGATCGCCGCGCTCTTCGCACTTCGTCCGGACCTGAAGCTGCTTGATGGCCTTTTCGTTGAGCCCTCGCGCCATCGCCAGCGCCTCCATCAGTAACTGGCTGGAACTGTTGGTTTCGGCCAGCCACTTCCGGAGATGCTCCGTTGCCGAAGCGTCCACCTTCGACTGCGCGCCGCCGGCGAAGACTTTCTCGGTCTGGTCAATCCAGCGCTCATACTCTTCCCGCAGCGGGCGGCAGCTATCGGCGAACTCATCGGCCAGCGATCGCTGCTGGAGCAGTCGCCGCAGGTCGATGACCGGGAGAATCTGACCTCGAACGGTCAACACTCCCAGCACGTACTCGGGAACGTCGGGAACCTGGTTGGGAGTCTGCACGCGCAGAATCTCCCGGACATGCTCCATGTGAAAGGCGAATTCCTCTTTCGCGATGCGAAAGGTGACCATCTTTTGGACATCGGCGTCGGCGTTCGCCGATTTGCCCGACGACTCGCTGCTTCCGGTTTCCGAGCCCGCAACCACGCCGTTCGCGGAAGCCGTCTTGCGAGTAACGCCGATTTCGCAAACCTGGGCCGCATTCAGAGCCATGACGATGCGCTGCCCCTTGTCGAGTTTCACAACCCCTTCGAGGTAGTCCGAGGTGGTCCCGCGGATCGCCGTCGGTGGAGGTTCAATCTCGCTGCGCATTACGCGAGTCACCTGGTTAACGCGATCCACGCGCAAACCGGTCTTGACGCCGTCGATGTCGACGACCAATACCCGCGTGCGGTCGGTCTCCTGTGCCCGCTCCATGCCGAAACGGGTGCGCATGTCGATAACTGGCAGGACGACACCACGCAAATTGGCGATGCCGTCCACGTAGGCCGGCGTGCGAGGGACTTTCGCCATTTTGGGAAGGCGAATGATCTCCTGCACCGACATGATGTCGAAGCCAAACTCCTCATCCTTCAACAGGAACGTGACAAGCTGGCTTTCGTCCTTCAGGCCGGCGGATGGCTGTAGAGTGTCTTTTTGCATAACGAGTCTCCTTCGACGAGATTGCTCTGCCGGCTACCCGTTTTGCAGTTCATCGGCCTGTGACGCGATGTCCTCGATGGCCTGGGCGATCTCCTGGGCGGCCTTCAACCCCTGCTCGGAGGCGCCGGCTGCTTCGGTCGAGGCGCGCCCGGTTTCCTCGGCGGCGGTGGCGATCTGCTGGCTGGTTTTGCCCGCCTGTTCGAGTCCGGCGGCAACCTCGCCGGATCCCTTGGCAATCTCCCGGACGTCCGTCACCATCACGTCAGTCTCTCTGGCGATCCAGTCGAGATTCGCGGTTGAAGCTTTGGCCCGTTCCACTTCGGCCCGCCCTTTGCTCCCGGCCATTTCGATGTCCCCGGCAACTTTGGTGATCTGTGTCTGCACGTTCTTGACCAAATCTTTGATTTTGTCGGCGTTTTCGCTGCTTTCGTTGGCGAGGGACCGAATGTCTCCAGCCACCACCGAGAAGCCCCGGCCATATTCTCCGGCGCGCGCGGCTTCGACGTTGCCGTTCACGGCGAGCATCTTGGTCTGGACCGTCACCATGACAATGGCATCGACGATCTTGTCGATCCGGCGTGTCCTTTCCTCCAGTTCCAGGATGTTTTTGGCGGATTCCCCGGCTGCATCGGCACTCTTTCCCACGTTGACAATCAACGCATCCACGTTCACCTTGTTGGTGGCCAGAAGTTCTTGTGTGCTTAGAGCTTTCTCGACGCTCAATTCGGCGCGGTCTCCCATGCCTTTAGCAGCATGCCGCATTTGAGCACCCAGGGCATTCGATGTTTCCGCGGCCCTGGCCTGGGCGCCAGCCGCTTTGTTGATCTGCTCGATGGCAGTGGAAATCTGCTGCGAGGAGGCCTTCAGTTCTTCGGCGTTAGTGGACAATTCCTCGGCGGTAGCGGCCAGTTCCTCGGCCGACTTCTGCGCATTGGTCGAAGTCTTCAACGCCTCTGCCATTTCCGCCAGCGAGCGGGCCGCGTCGCTCATCTCCGAGTACGCTTTGGACTGCTCCTGAGTCGATTTCTGGGCTTCCTGGCACGCTGTGGTAGCCTCTTCGGCGGCCGCGGAGATCTCCTCGGCTCCCTTCAGATACGCCTTGGCGCCCGCCAGAGCTTCCGTCGCGTTCTTCTGGATTTCGGCGCAGTTTGCCTCAATCCCTTCGAAAGCGGTGGCGATCTTGAGCAGATCCTGAGTGATGACCTTGGCCTTTTCCACTTCTTCGCGGCCCTTCTTGCCGGCCGTTTCCGTGTCCGCGGCGACCACCTTTACCTGGTTCTGAATCTCGTTGACCACTTCCTGGATGCCGCGCGCACTCTTCTCGCTGATTTCCGCAAGATTCCGCACCTCGTCGGCGACCACGGCGAATCCCTTGCCATGTTCCCCGGCACGGGCAGCTTCGATGGCGGCGTTCAGGGCCAGCAGGTTGGTCTGGTCGGCAATCCGCGTGACGGCATGGACAATCTTGCCGATCTCCTCGGACTGGCGCTCCAGTTCACCGATCATTTTTGCGGATTCGAGATTCGCATTAGCCGCGTCTCCGACCCCTTTGATGAGGGTCTCAATGTCCGCCGATGTTGACTTGGATCGCGACTGCCCCTCCTTCACCCTCCCCAAAGCTACCGCCGCACGGCCGTTGGCGGTGTCGGAAGCCTTCTCGATCTGGTTAATCGCGGCCCGGGACTCTTCCGCGGCGGTCGACGCCTGGTCTGCACCCGCCGCGATGGTGTGCATCGTCTTTTCCAGTTCTTCCACGGCGCCGGTGGCTTCGGCGATCGCGCTCGCGACCTGGTCGGTTGCGGCGGACAGTTTCTCCGCTACGGCCTGCGCGCGAGCCACGGTCCGGGCGCGCGCCTTCTCCTCCGCCAGTTTCTTGGCGGTGAGGCGGTTCTGGGTGAGATCGTCACCGTGCCCATTCGTCTCCGCGGTGTTCTTCGCGGGCGGCGGCGTTACCGAGCCCTTTTGCGGCCCAAGACGGTTCATGGCGAGGCGGTTCGGCACAGCGGGTGCGCCGTTGGTGGGTGCTTCTGCGTGTTGTCTAATCATTTGTCTCCGGTGGTCGGTTCAATCGGGCGGGTTGGTCCGCGTCAGCTCACAGTGGAGTAGTCGGCCTTCTCAGGACTTTCTGCATAGCCCTGGAGGTGGTATTCCATTCCCTCTGAATTCCCCTCATTTCCCGGGCTATAAGTCAGGCATGCCTCACGGAACCGCGGCGGACGTCCGTAACACGCGCGGCTTCTTAACACATGTCGATACTACTCAGAGAACACCAGTGGGTTCTGGCTAGGGTGATTCTCATCCTGAACTCGGTAATGTGCAATTTTCGTGCAGTTACTTTAGCCAGCGAACGTGCGGGGAGAGGAGTCGGCGGCGGCCTGCTCGGTCGACCGAAGAGGAGACAGCGACCCTCTGCTTGAAAGACAGGCTGGGCAGTGCGGCGCCCCCGAGGACATCGGCGTCAGACTCATGCTACGGCCTTGCCCGAAGCCACAAGCGGAAATCAGCATGACGCTCCATAGCTGGTGCAAGTTCCCGCGCGCACACCTGAGCTTCGGATTCCTCGCCCGGCCGATAGTATGCCGGCGCATCGTCGGGAAGCGCCCGCGCGCCGGAGAGGTACCGCTCGGCGGATGGATTGACCTTGCGGGCTCGTGCCAGCGCCGCTTCCGCCCCGTCCAGGTTTCCCGAAAGCCACTGTTCCAGAACCCGCGCCCACGCGACGGACCCCAGTATCCTCTCCTCGTCCGGGTAGTTTGACATGAGCCGATTGGCATCGCCGGGCCGGTTAGCGGCAAGATACAACCCGAGCAACGGAAAGCGCATTCCCTGATTGTCATGGGGGTTGAGTTCGAGCATCCGCTCAAAGACCGCGATGGCCTCGGCCTGCTGCCCCGTCTCGGCCAGCAGCTCGCCGAGATGTTGTTTGGCACGCATGTACGGCCGCGTGAACACATTTCCCCAGAAATGGCCGGCGTGCTCGTCGAAGAAGTCGTCGCCGAGATTCCGCTCAGCTTTCTGCACAACCTCGCGCATCAGGTGCAGCCTGTTCTCCAGAGTCGCTGCCGCCAGGGACACCATCAGACGTTGCGCGTCGGTGCAGTCCGGGTCGAGCTTGAGCGCCTCGCTGGTCAGCCGCAGGGCCTCCACAAGATCGTCGGTTTCCAGAGCGTCGTAGGCCAGGTTCTGGGCGCGCCACTTCGGGTCGTCGCCCTTCCACGCGCTGGCCCGCTCGGACAGGCGGCCTCCCCGCGTCAGCTCGGCGAGCCGCGCGTTGGCCTCGTCGATGCTTTCGAACTTCTGGCCCTCGATCAAAGCCTGAATCTCGCGCAGCGATCGTTCCGCGGCGAAGGGATGTTCGAGCACCGGCTCCGGAACGGGCGGTGCGGACGTGGCTGCCCTCTGCGCGTGCTTCTCGCGCCGGATGCGGTCGCGCCGCAGCCTGGCTTTGTGGGGATCGCGACGAATTCCACTCATGGAATCGTCAGTATAGCTGAGCGGGGTCCGCGGTGCGCTCGGCAGCTGCGAAATCAAGTATGACGTGATGGCCCGCGGACAGAACCGCCGTAACTGGTTGAAAACACTGGTGAGCCGGGCGGGACTCGAACCCGCGACCCTCTGCTTAAAAGGCAGATGCTCTAACCACCTGAGCTACCGGCCCGGGGGAGAACTGGCGAGAAAAACTACCTCAGCCAGAATAACACAGGGGGGCCGAATGCCTGCTCACTTGTGGCGCGCCCAGCCTCCTCGAACCGTGCCACTACGCCGGCGGAACGGAGCGACGCAGGAACTGCCGCAAGGCGAAAGGAATCTCTTTAGAGCGACGGTCACTGGAATCAGCCTTTTGTTTTTCCTTGGCTTAGAACGTGGCGCCCATGCCGTACCCGCTACACTGCACCGTGGCGAGACGATGCCGTACTACCCAACGCGCCGCGTGACCGTGATCGCCCGCGACCCGAGCGTACAAGTCCACGGGGCCATCGTCCGCACTGCCGTCGAGATTCCCAACGAGGAGCTGCAGGCGGGCCCGCGCGGATACCGAGTGCAGGTTGTCGACTACGATTCCTCCACCAGCATCCTCTACAAGACCCTGACAGCTCCGCCGAACCGGGCGGATGGCCCGCCCGCCGATCCGTTCCAGCGCTGTAGCGACGACGAACTGCTGGCCAGTCCGGATTTCCATGCCATGAACAGCTACGCAATCGTGATGCGAACCCTGGCGCGATTTGAGTTCGCGCTCGGGCGCCGCGTGGCGTGGAGTTTTCCCGGCCATCAAATGAAGGTTGCGCCGCACGCTTTCGCGGACCCAAATGCTTTCTATTCGTCCGAGGATGAGGCGCTCCTGTTTGGCTACTTTCCCCGTCCGGACGGCAGGCGGCACATCTTCGGCTGCCTGGCGCACGACATCATCGCGCACGAGACTACGCACGCGTTGCTGGACGGGCTGCGCGCGCGCTACACGGACCCGTCGTCGCCCGAACAGGCGGGCTTCCATGAGGGCTTCGCCGACGTCGTCGCGCTGCTCTCCGTCTTTGCGCTCCGCGAGGTGGTGGAGAAGGTGCTGGACCCCGCCGCCGACGGAGACCGCATTTCCGCCAGCGCGGTCACCGCCGACGCGTTGCGGCAATCGATTCTGCTGGGTCTGGGACAGGAGTTCGGACAGGAGCTCTCGGGCATTCGCGGGAATCCGCTGCGGCGTTCGGTTTCACTCCGGCCGGAACGGGCCGCCAGGCACGACCCGGAGCCGCATCACCGCGGCGAGGTGCTGGTGGCCGCGGTCATGGATGCTTTCCTGAACGTCTGGGTGAGGCGGCTGGGGCCGTACATTCACGACGGGGCTCTCGACCGGGGCCGAGCCGTGGAAGAGGGCGCCGGCGTCGCCGACCGGCTGCTGACCATCTGCATACGCGCACTCGACTATTGCCCGCCCACGGACTTGCAGTTCTGCGACTTCGCCAGCGCGCTGCTGACGGCCGACTGGGAGATGTACCCACGGGACGCGAAGTATTTCTTCCGCGACGAACTGCGCGATTCGTTCCGCCGCTATGGCATCCGGCCGGCGTCCGCGGGCACCCGGGAGCCGGGCGCGTGGGACCCTCCGGAGGAAGAGCCTGTCTACGACCGCACGCATTTCGAGGAAATGCAGCGCGACCCGGATGAAGTGTTCCGCTTTATCTGGGAGAACCGCCGGCTTTTCCGCCTGCACGAGAATGCGTATACGCGCGTGCTTTCGGTGCGCCCCTGTCTGCGCACCGGCGCAGATGGGTTCGTTTTGCGGGAAACGGTGGTGGAATATGTGCAACTGATCCGCGTCCGCGCTACCGAGCTGAAAACACTGGGGATTCGCCGGCCGCCGGGCATGCCCGGTCAACTGGAGGTGACTCTCTACGGCGGCAACGCCATGATCTTCAATCAATTTGGCCGGGTAAAATACAACATCGGGAACTCGCTGTTCAATACGAAGAGGCAACAGGCCCGGCTCAACCACCTGTGGGAGTGCGGCTTCTACTCTTCCGATACGGCTCCGGCGAGCCGATTCGCCTCCATGCACCGGCGCCGCATGATGGAGTTCCGGTGAGCCCGCGCAAGATCGTACTGCGAGCTTACAACGTCGGCTTCGGAGATTGTTTTCTTCTGACCTTTCACTACGCCAAGTCACGGCGTCGCGTACTGATTGACTTCGGCAGCACCGCGCCGCCGGCTGGTGCGCCCGTCGACTATATGCTGCGCGTCGCCCGGGACATCGCGGCAGGCGGCCGGCTCCATGCGGTAGTGGCGACGCACCGGCACCGCGATCACATCAACGGGTTTGGCGCGCGCACGGGGAAGATCATTGCGTCGCTGGCTCCGGAAGTGGTCATCCAGCCGTGGACCGAGGACCCCGCTGCCGCTCCGGATGGCATGGGCGGGCCAGGCGCCTGCAGGCAGGGCGTGGAGGACATGCTCAACCGGTCCGCCGTCCGGTGCCTGCTGGAGATGGGCCGCAAAGGCCGCGCCGTGTATGTGCATGGGAGGTCGCCATCGGGCCTCGAAGAGCTGCTGCCGGGCGTGGATGTTTTCGTGCTCGGCCCACCCACGCTGGAGCAATCCGCGGCCATCCGTCGGGAGCGTCCGCGCGATGCCGCGGAATTCTGGCAGTTTCGTGCATTCTGGGAAAAGCAGGGAGGCGCCCCGAGATGCTCCGATCTGTTTCCGCATGCGCCGCGCTACGCCCCCGACGCGGCGCCCGCTCATCTGCGCTGGTTCCTGACACGGGCCCGGCGCATCCGCGTCGAGCAGACTAAGGAGTTCGTGCGCGCTCTCGACCACGTGTTGAACAACACCAGCGTCATCCTGCTGTTCCGGATTGGCGATTTCAGCCTGCTGTTTCCCGGCGACGCGCAGATCGAGAACTGGTCCTGGTCGCTCGGCCAGAGCTGTTATCGCGAGTTGCTGCGCGGCGTCAACGTCTATAAGGTAGGGCATCACGGCAGCTTCAACGCCACGCCCCGCTCGCTATGGAAGCTGTTCGCGCATCGCACCTGCAAAGAGGACGAACCTGGCCGATTGCTCAGCCTGTTGTCCACGCGGTCCGGGAGGCACGGCAGCGAACAGGCCCGCACCGAGGTGCCACGCCGAACCCTGGTGGAAACGCTGGCGCGGGAGAGCAACTTCTTCTGCACCCAGAGTCTGCCGAAATCGCAACTATATAGAGAGTTCGAGTTTACGCTCGACGAGGGGGACCATGATGAGTAGTGATGGCATGGCATTGTGTCTGTCCGGGGGCGGATACCGGGCCATGTTGTTCCACCTGGGCGCGCTCTGGCGCCTGAATGAGCTGGCCTGGCTGGGGAAGCTCGACCGCATCTCCAGCGTGTCCGGGGGTTCCATCGCGGCCGGGGTTCTCGGTCTGCACTGGAGCAAACTGGGCGTTACCGCGGACGCTCCCGCACCCGGTTTCCCAACGGTTGTGGACGAGGTGCGGCGTATGGCCGGCGTCACCATCGATGTCGGCTCGGTTCTGAAAGGCCTTTTCGGGCCGGGCACGGTTTCCGGCAGGGTTTGCGACGCTTACGACAAGACGCTGTTCCACGGCGCCACGCTGCAGGATCTGCCGGACGAGCCGCGCTTCGTCTTCGACGCGACCAACGTGCAATCGGCGGCGCTGTTCCGCTTCTCCAAGCCCTATGCGCGCGACTGGCGCGTGGGTAAGATCGACAACCCCCGCATCCCGCTGGCCGTAGCGGTGGCGGCGTCCTCGGCGTTTCCTCCGGTGCTGTCGCCCCTGGAGCTGGAGCCGGAAAAGTACGGCTGCGCGTTCGAGCCCGCACCTCCCTACCCCGCGAAGATCGTGCTCACCGATGGCGGCGTGTACGACAACCTGGCCCTGGAGACCGCCTGGAAAGAATGTGGCGCCGTCCTGGTGAGCGACGCCGGTGGCCACGCCGCGCCCGAGCCGGAGCCACATCGGGATTGGGCAAGGCATGCGTTTCGCGTCATCGCAATCATTGACGACCAGGTTCGCAGCCTGCGCACCCGCGCGGCGATCGCGGCCTTTGAGCGAGGCGACCGCGCCGGCGCGTACTTCGGCATCCGCACCGACATCCGCAATTATGGGCTGGCCGACGCGCTGCCCTGCCCGCTCCCGCAGACCACCGCTCTGGCCGGCACTCCCACTCGCCTGAAGGCGCTCGCGCCCGATCGGCAGGAGGCCCTGATTAACTGGGGCTATGCGGCGTGCGACGCGGCCATGCGCAGGCACGTGGATGCGTCGCTGCGGGCTCCGGCGGGCTTCCCGTACACGCGCGGCGTGGCCGGCTGAGACCGTGATGACACGCGTCGCCGTGCTACGATCACCGAAAGAGCCCTCCGCCTTAAGGCAGGGCCGGATCCGGAGGCGGACTTGATCCAAACGCTGATCAAAAACTGGTGGTTACTGGCATTGTGTGGCGTTCTTGACGCGATGTATTCAGGCATGAACTTCTTTATGCAGCGCCCGGATGGGTCCCTGGCTCTGCGTACACTCATCCACTACAGAGGCACGGTTGTGCATATGGGCATGCTCGCACTGGCGGCGGGAGCGTGCACCATCGCAGCCGGCATTGTGAGTTCCGGAAAGGGCAAATCCTGGCTTCTGGTGCTGAATGGCCTTGCTTGTAGCGCACTCGGACTGATCTTTACTTTCTGGACAGGTCCACTCGCCTTTCGTACGGTTGCGCTCCTGATCGTGGTGATGGCAACGAGCATCGGCATTTATGGATTGGCAACCGTACGAACCTTGCGGCGTCATGTTGTGGACGAATGGCTTCTTGGCGCGGCCGGAGTGACCTCGGTTGGTTTTGCTTTGGTGTTTCTTGCTTTCGTGCTTCGCTGGATCAAACTGGAACCACGGTCACCCGATCAGACTCTGCTATGGCTGGGCTCTTACTTTGGTTTCAGCGCAATTTGCATGCTGGGGCTGAGCCTGCGCCTGAACAGCCTGCGGGCGGCCATCCATCGCATGGTCAGCAGCGCGCTGACGACAGGCTGAGTGCGGCTGCGCAACAACCCCGCACCCCCTACAATCCTGGGACCGTCTTATTCTTACCCAGAAGACCTTGCCGGCGCGGGCGTGGCCGAGGGCTCAGGGGACAAACAGTATCCTTGTCGTATCGCCTGTCGTATCAACGGCCTGCAGCCTCACAATGAGTATGGCTTGTCGAGTCAGATGGCCGGCGGCACGTTCGGACAACGGGCAGTCATCGACACTGCCGGCACGCGTCGAAGGCCAGCGTCGTCACAATCCCCGGGCACCCGAATGATGATGTACCCTTGGGCACGCTGAAGTCGATCCTGAAGGCCGCCGGTTTGGAGATGAAGAAATGAGTCAGAGGTACGCTGTCATTTTCGAGGAGGCGGAGGGCAACTGGGCGGCTTACGTTCCCGATCTGCCAGGCTGCATCACCACCGGCAGGACCCTTGAGGACACCGAGCGGAACATTCGGGAAGCGATCCAGGGCCTGCGGACGCTATGCGAGTTCGGCGAGGACCATCACCCACCCGAGAATCCGGCTTCGGTAGAATCACTTTGGCTATGTCCACTTCTCCCGAATCGCCCGAAGCCGTCGCGCGCGCGTTCGCCGACGCCATCAACCGCCAGAGCCCCGACCTGCTCGCCGAACTGATGACCGAGGACCACGTTTTCATCGATGCCCTCGGCACCCGCGTCGCCGGCCGGGAAGCGATGAGAGCAGGCTGGACCGCGTACTACCGCATGGTCCCCGATTACTCCATCACCGTCACGGAAACGTACAGCGCGGGCCCGGTGGTGGTGATGCTGGGCACGGCGCAGGGAAGCTTCGCAGCAGAGCACTGGCAAACGCCGGCGGCCTGGCGCGCGGAGATTCGCGGCGTGCAAGTGGCCGAGTGGAGGGTGTACGCTGATAATGAACCCATCAGACAACTGCTTTCCAAACACCGCCCGTGAGTAAAGCGTATACTTTAGATAACACCGTTAAGGAGAACCGAGTTTGTCGACAGACCAGGTAGTCCCTGTCGCATCGCACGTTTCGGTCGCACAGTCAGACCCCCTCCGCCGCGTAGTGAACGACTTCAGCGTACAGGTCGCCACCGTCAATGGCTCGGGCAGTCAGACTGCGAACAGTGTGCTGATGCGCGCCATCTTCCAGATGGGCATTCCCGTTTCGGGCAAGAATCTGTTTCCGTCCAACATTGCCGGCCTGCCCACGTGGTTCACCATCCGCGTGAGCGGCGCCGGCTACATCGGACGCCGCCGCGACAGCGAGTTCTTTGTCGCGATGAACGCGGAAACGGCCCGGGAAGATGTCATGAATCTGCAGCCCGGAGCGGCCATCGTCTATGACGAGCCGTTGAAGCTGAACGAGCTGCGCGACGACCTGGACTTCTATCCTGTCCCGTTCGACAAGCTGGTGGCGCCGGTTTGTCCGGAAGCGAAGCTGCGCAAGCTGGTTCGCAACATGATCTATGTCGGCGTGGTGGCCTGGCTGCTGGGCATCGATTTCGACGAGGTGCGCACGGCCCTGCTGAAACAGTTTGGCGCGCGCAAGGCGAAGGCCGCGGAGCTGAACTGGAACGCCGTGCTGGCCGGCCGCGACTACGCCGCGAAGAACCTCACCAAGTCGGATCCGTGCATCGTCGAGCGGATGGACAAGACCGCCGGCAAGATCATCATCGACGGCAACTCCGCCTGCGCGCTGGGTTGTCTGTTCGCCGGCGTCACGGTGCTCACGTGGTATCCGATTACGCCGTCTTCGACGCTGGCGGAAACGCTGATCAGCTACCTGGGCAAGTACCGCATCGACAAGGAGACGGGAAAGGCCACCTACGCGGTGGTGCAGGCCGAGGATGAACTGGCCGCCATCGGCATGGTGATCGGCGCCAGTTGGGCGGGCGCGCGGGCCATGACCTGCACTTCCGGCCCGGGCATTTCGCTGATGTCCGAGTTCGTGGGCTTCGCCTACTACACCGAGATCCCCGCGGTCATTTTCGACGTGCAGCGCGTAGGGCCGTCCACCGGTTTGCCCACCCGCACCATGCAGGGCGACATCATGTCGAACGCGTACCTTTCGCACGGCGACGCGCGCCACCCGGTGCTCTTCCCTTGTTCGCCGGAGGAGTGCTTCATCATGGCGCAGCAGGCCTTCGATCTCGCCGAGTTCTTCCAGACCCCGGTGTTCGTGAATACCGACCTTGATCTGGGCATGAACAACTGGATGGCCGATCCGTTCCCCTATCCGGAAGAGCCGATCCGCCGGGGCAAGGTGCTCAGCGCCGAGGATCTGGACCGTCTGGGCGGATTCGCGCGATACAAGGACGTGGATGGCGATGGCGTGGGCTACCGCACCCTGCCCGGGACGCAACATCCCGCCGCGTCGTACTTCACCCGCGGAAGCGGACACAACGAGAAGGCGCAGTACAGCGAGCGGCCGGAAGATTACATGAACAACATGGACCGGCTGGCGCACAAGTTCGAAGTCATGCGCGAGCACGTGCCCGCGTGCGAGGAGCAGCAGAGACCCGGCGCCGAGGTGGGCATCCTGTGCTGTGGAACCTCGCACGACGCCGCCGCGGAAAGCCGCGACCAGCTTGAACGCGAGCACGGGTTGGGAGCGGGTTATCTGCGCGTGCTGGCGTGGCCGTTCCCGGCGGCGGTGAGCGACTTTATCGACCGCCACGAGCGCGTGTACGTCATCGATCAGAATCGGGACGCGCAGTTATTCTCGCTGCTGAAGCTGGACGTGACCAGTGAGCGCGCGGCGAAACTGCGCAGCATCCGTTACTACAACGGGCTTCCCGTGGATGCGCAGTCGCTGACCGACGAGATCGTGAGGCAGGAGGAGTTATGAGCGCAGCCCCGCCGATTGCGAAGAAGGTGAATCGTCTCGACCTGGAGATCCTGAGCTACCGCGGCGGCAAGAGCACGCTGTGCGCCGGCTGCGGGCACAACGCCATCACCGAGCGCATCACCGAGGCGTTCTGGGAAATGGGCGTGGAGCCGTGGGGCGTGATGAAGTTCTCCGGCATCGGCTGCTCGGCCAAGACGCCCGCCTACTTCATGAACGCCTCGTTCGGGTTGAACGCGGTGCACGGGCGCGCGCCCACGGTGGCCACCGGCGCGATTCTGGCCAACACCACCATGCCGGCCATCATCGTGACCGGCGACGGCGACACGGCGTCCATCGGCCTCGGCCACTTCATGCACATGCTGCGCCGCAACGTACCGTTGGTTTACGTCATCGAGAACAACGGCGTGTACGGGCTGACCAAAGGCCAGTTCTCGGCCACCGCCGATTACGGTTCGAAACTGAAGACCGGGGTGATCAACGACATGCAGCCGGTGGACTGCTGCCTGGCCGGTATCGAGATGGGCGCCACCTTCGTGGCCCGCTCCTTCTCCGGCGACAAGCGGCAACTGGCTTCCATTCTGAAGGCGGCCATCGCGCACCGGGGGCTGGCGGTGATCGACGTGATCTCGCCCTGCGTGACGTTCAACGATCACGAGGGCTCCACGCGCAGCTACCAGTACATGAAGGACCACGACGAGCCGGTCCACGAAGTCGACTTTATTCCGTCGTTCATCGATATCGATGTCGAGTTCGACGAAGGCACCACGCACGAAGTGGAGATGCACGACGGCTCGCGCATCCGGCTGAAGAAGATCGGCCGCGACTACGATCCCACCAACGCGCTGGGCGCTATCACGGCGATTCACGAATCCAAGTCAAAGCTGGAAGTGCTGACCGGCCTCCTCTATCTGGATCAGGATTCGCCCACGCTCATCGACAAGCTGAAGGTGGTGGACGAGCCGCTGGCCACCCTGCCGCAGGACAGGGTACGGCCCTCGCGCGAAGCGCTCGCGCAGATCATGGACGAGTTCCGGTAACCCAGGCCCGCCGCTCCAGGAACGTTGACAGGATGAGCGACGTTGCCGTTTGCCCGTAGGCGCTCAGCTTGCGGATCAGCTCCTCGAGGTCCTTTACGGACGCAACGGCGGCGCGCAACAGGAATGCCTGTTCGCCGCTGATATGGTGGCACTCGGTGATCTCGCCGACGCCGCCGAGAAAGCGCCGGAACCGCGCGTAATCCTTGTTGGGGACGCTCAGTCGGATGAACACCTGGAGCGGTCTGCCCAGCTTCGCGGGATCCACCTCGGCGCGATACCCGGTGATCACTCCCTCGTCCTCGAGCCGCCGCACGCGCTCCGTGGCGGAGGGCGCGGACATACCGGCGCGGCGCGCCAGTTCGGCGAACGGGAGCCGCGCATCCTTTTGAAGAGCTTCGAGGAGAACCCAGTCCCTTTCGTCCATTTGCCTTTGAGTCTAGCAAGAAATGTTCTGTTTGCCTTTGATTCCTACTATGTGATGCGCGCCTTTCCACGTATTCTGGACGGGATGGCCTTCGAATCTCCGGTGCTGTGGAAGGGCGCCGCGGCCGGTTTGGCGATTGCGGCGCCCGTGGGCCCCATCGGCCTGCTGTGCATCCGGCGAACCCTGAATCAGGGGAGACTCGCCGGCTTCGCGTCCGGACTGGGCGCGGCGGCGGCGGACCTGATCTACGCCATGATTGCCGCAACCGGAATCAGTGCGCTGAACGCCTGGCTCCTGCAACGGGCTTCGTGGCTGAGCGTGGCCGGCGCGCTGTTCCTCATCGCACTCGGCATCCGCACGTGGCGCGAACGGCCCTCCGGCGAATCGGCGAGCGAGCGCACCGGCGGTCTGGGCGCGAGTTTCGGCTCCACGTTTCTGCTGACCCTGACCAACCCAATGACCATCGTCTCCTTCGCCGGATTGATGGCCGGGCTCGGCGCCGTGGCGGCTTCCTCGAAGGCTGAGCCGTTCTCCCTGGCCACCGGTGTTTTCCTCGGCTCCGCCGCGTGGTGGCTGGTGCTCAGCGTCACGACGGGCCTGCTTCGCCACCGGCTGTCCCCGGCATCTCTCCACTGGGTGAACCGCGGCGCCGCCGCGACGCTGATCGGCTTCGGGTTGAACACTCTGCGCGTCGTCGCACGGTGACCGTTGCGGGCATCCTCGCGCCCGTATATTGTTGAATGGCGAACGCGCGCCATGTTCAAGTCGCTGTCGTCGATCACCTATCCCGTCGCGGATCTCACGGAGGCCCGGGCCTGGTATGGCCGGGTTCTGGGCAGAGAACCCGTATTCGAGTCGCCTCTGGCCGTTGTCTTCGCCGTTGGCGATTGCATGCTGGCTCTTCTCGCAGCGGCCGAACCGCCGGCCAGGACAACGGAAGGCGTTGTAGCGTACTGGAGGGTCGATGACATCGATGCTGCCTGGCAACATCTGCTCGATTCCGGCGCGGCTCCGCAGAGTGACGTCTATGCCAACGCTCCCGGCTCACGGATCGCGAGAGTGACAGATCCGTTTGGCAATGTCCTGGGTCTTGCCGGCAAGGCATCTGCCGCGGCGAAGAAGACCCTCGAAGACCAGCCTTCCGATTCGGCCATGGGTGTGACGCTGTGGCGCGCGATCGCCGCCGGGGAGGCGAGAGAGGAGATCCGGGGATCGGACTCGCTGGCCGATGTGTTCCTCACCGATGACTTTCGGACGCTTGTGGCCAACCCCGCTGCCCGCGAGTGGTTGACGCGAAAAGTGCCCGGCAACTACGAGTTCTTTCTGGCTCGCACCGCGTACTTCGACGAGGTCGTGCGGGAGGCGCTGCAGACGAACACGCCCCAGATCGTCTTCCTCGGCGCCGGGTACGACTCCCGTCCGTACCGTTTCAGCCATCTCATCCGCGAGACGAGGATCTTCGAGCTGGACATCGGCCCGACCCAGCAACGGAAACGGCACGTCCTGCAGCAGGCGAACATTCCCGTGCCGGAACAAGTGACCTTTGTCCCCATCAACTTCACCCGCGATCATCTTGAGGACGTCCTCACGGAGGCGGGCTTCGACGGGAGTCTGCGAACCCTGTTCGTCTGGGAGGGAGTCACTTACTATCTCCCGGCCGAAGCGGTCGATCTGACGCTCGACTTTGTGCGCACGAATTCACCTGCCGGCAGCATCTTGTGTTTTGACTATCTGGCGAATGCGCCGGACATGATGGAGAGGTACGGCGTGAAAGAGGCGCTGTCGGCGATGCGCACGACATACCTTGCCGAGCCGGTTCAGTTCCGCATCGAGGAAGGGACCATCGAAGCATTCCTGTCGGAACGAGGGTACCGCCTGATCGAGCATTTGACGGAGAAGGACCTGGAGAAGAGGTATCTTACGCTGCGAGATGGATCGTTGGCCGGGAGAGCCCTGGCCTGCTTCCGGCTGGTGAAGGCATCCGCAACCGTTATCGAATGAACGCGGGGCCCGGCCCTTCTTCCCTGGGATGGCTCAGCGCAAACCAAGCCCCCCATCGACGGCGATCAACTGGCCGGTGACGAACTCGCCGGCGCGCAGGAAGTAGACCACTGCATCGGCAATCTCGTCCGGTGTCCCCCCGCGGCGTGCCGGCGTGGCGCGAATCATGGCCGCGCCCCGTTCGTCCAGATCGTCGAATGGAATCACGCCCGGCGCGACGGAATTCACGGTGATTTCCGGCGCCCACGCCCGGGCCAGCGCTTTTGTCAGCATGATCACGCCAGCTTTGGAGGCGCAGTAGTGCGCGTGCTCGGCCCACGGACGGATTCCACCCAGAGAACTGATGTTCACGATGCGGCCGGCGCCCTGGCGCTTCATCAGCCGCGCGGCCTCCTGACAGCAGAAGAAGGTGGCCTTCAGGTTGACGGAGTGGATGAAATCCCAGTCGGCTTCGGTGATGTCCAGCGGATCGAAGCGGGTGAAGCGCGCCGCGTTGTTGACCAGGCAGTCCAGCCCGCCGAACCGCTCCGCGACTTCGGCAAAAAGACGGCGAATGGCGGGGACGCTGGCAAGGTCGGCTTGGAACAGCTCCGCGCCGCCGCACTCCTCGGCCGTGCGCCGGGCCTCCGCATCTGAGGCGCCGTAATGGATGCCGATACGATAGCCCTCGCGCGCCAGGCGCAGGGCGATGCCCCGGCCGATCCGCTTCGCCGCGCCCGTCACCAGAACACTCTGGCTGCCCATGGGTGTCATTGTGACACTTGCGCCGCCGGTCCGCTTACACTGGTCCCATGAAGTATCTGGTAGTGCTGGCCGGCGGCGGAGTCGGCAGCCTTGCGCGATACGTGGCGAGTACGGCCATCATGCAGCGATTCGGCGGCGCGTTCCCGCTCGGGACTTTTGTCATCAACATCACCGGATCGTTTCTGATCGGCCTGCTGATGACCCTGTTCACCGAGCGGCTCGATTGGAGCCCAACCTGGCGGCTGCTGCTGGTCACCGGATTCCTCGGCGGATACACTACCTTTTCGAGTTTTGAATACGAGAGCCTGCAAGCGCTACGCCAGGGAGCGAAGTGGATGGGGCTGTTCAACCTTGTGGGCAGCGTCGTAGCCGGTTACATCGCCGTGTGGCTGGGCGCGCTGCTGGCCGAGCGCAGTTAGAAACCGTTGTGCGATAGTGACGTCGAGTGCGGAGGCGATCGACGCCGCGTGGAGGAGGGGAGTTGAATCACGTGGGTTTCTTTGGATTCCGTTACTCCTGCTGATGGCATTTGCCGGCCAGTGGATTGAGGAGGATTCGATGCGCCAACAGGTGGTGGCCAGTGAGCGCACGAAGAGGCGGGCGGGAAGCGTATCCGGCTACGCAAGCAGTTTTAGCCGCTTGAGGTCCTCCTCGGTCCACTGAGCCTGGCTTTCGATGATCTTCTGAAGCGTCTTTACCGAGAATGTGTCCCCGCCTGCGTGCGGCGCCACGGTCACGCGCCGACCGTCCCGATGCCGATAGCGCTGGTGAGATCCGGCCTGACGGACGAAATAGAACCCGTCACGATTGAGCGCGGCAATGAGTTCTCGCGCGGTGAGCGAACGGAGGCGATACGGGGTTCTTCCTGAGATATTTCGGCGACTTCGACGCAGTCCGCCGGACCCTCTGGGAGTGGTTTCCCCTCCTCGATGAACTCCTGCACGATCATGCGAACCACGTCATTGATGTTGCGAAGAGCCTCGCTTCTGGTGCGTCCCGAAGTGGCGGCGCTAATGCTGGCGAGCGCCGGGCACCAGGCATGCCAGGCAGGGTTGCCCTGGGCGTCTTCGTCGGACTCGATGACGACTTTGAAACTGTAGGTCTTCATGCCACTAATAACACGCTCGTTCGATTTCGCTTCCAGTGTAGGCTGTGCGGGCTGTTTCGTCAAACAAGTGAAGGCGGGAACGGAACGTGAATTCCCAACGGCCGCTACACGTCTCCGCGCCATAACCTCACTATCCAGGGCCCGGTCCGTCCCCACGCCTCCGCTACAATAAGGAATCTGGAGGAAAGCGCGCACATGGCTGCAATAACGCGCCGCCGCTCGGTGGCGGTGGATGTCGGTGGTGTCCTGGTGGGCGGCGATCACCCGATCGTCGTGCAGTCGATGACCAACACCGACACGGCCGACGTTCCGTCCACCGTCAACCAGGTGATGGCCCTCGCGCGAGCTGGGTCCGAGCTGGTGAGGGTCACCGTCAACACCGAGGCCGCGGCCGCCGCCGTCCCGAAGATCGTCGACACGCTGGACAAGTTCGGCGTGAGCGTGCCGATTATCGGCGACTTCCACTATAACGGCCATCTGCTGCTGCGCAAGTATCCGGCCTGCGCCCGCGCGCTCGCCAAGTACCGCATCAACCCCGGGAACGTGAACATCGGCAAAAAGCACGACGACAATTTCCGGATCATGGTGGAAGCGGCCATCGAGTACGGGAAGCCGGTGCGGATTGGCGTCAACTGGGGCTCGCTCGACCCGGCTCTGCTCGCCCGCATGATGGACGAGAACGCGAAACTGGCCGAGCCGCGCGGCGCGAAGGACGTCATGATGGACGCCATCGTCGCCAGCGCGCTCGATTCCGCACGGGCTGCCGAAGAGTACGGCCTGCCGCGCGAGCGCATCATCATCAGCGCCAAGCTGAGTGGCGTGCAGGACCTGGTGACGGTGTACCGCCGACTCGGCGCGGCCTGCGATTACGCGCTGCACCTCGGCCTCACCGAAGCCGGGCTCGGCGCCAAGGGCATCGTGGCCACCACCGCGGCGCTCTCCATCCTGCTCCAGGAAGGCATCGGCGACACCATCCGCGCGTCGCTCACGCCCCTGCCCAACGGCGACCGCACCGAAGAGGTCACGGTCTGCCAGCAGATTCTGCAATCGCTCGAGATGCGCAGCTTCACGCCACAGGTGACGGCCTGCCCCGGCTGCGGCCGCACCACCAGCACCTTCTTCCAGGACATGGCCGACCAGATCCAGACCTACCTGCGCGAGCAGATGCCGCTGTGGAAAGCGCAGTACACCGGCGTGGAAGAGATGAAGGTGGCGGTGATGGGCTGCGTGGTGAACGGCCCGGGCGAGTCGAAGCACTCTAACATCGGCATCTCGCTGCCGGGCACCTTTGAAGAGCCGGTGGCGCCGGTCTACGTGGATGGGCGGCTGATGACCACGCTGCGCGGCGACCACATCGTCGCCGAGTTCATCGCGATTCTGGACAACTATGTGGAGCGCACCTACGGCGTGCTGACCGCTGTGCGTTAATTCGCCGGCTTCACCAGTTCGACGTCGATGGTGATGGAAATATCGTCTCCCACCATGACCGGAACGCCACTGACGCCAAAATCCTGCCGGTTGATCTTCGCGGTCGCCGAAGCGCCCATGTGCTGGTTCCCCTTCGGGTCCTTGATCGGATCGCTGGGGCCTTCGACGTCCAGCACGACGGTCTTCGTCACGCCATGAATGGTGAGGTCGCCGGTCACCTTGAGCCGGCCTTTGCCCGCCAATTCAACGCGCTTCGATTTGAAGGTCAACGTGGGATACTTCGCCACGTCGAAGAAATCCGGGCTGCGCAGGTGGTTGTCCCGCATTTCCACGCGCGTGTCCACGGAAGCGGCATCGATGGTGACGTCGACAGACGTCTTCGACAGGTCAGACGGTTCGTACTGAACGTTGCCGCTTACTTTCGTGAAGGCTCCGCGAACGGTCGAGATGCCCATGTGGCGCACCGAGAACTGCGCGGAGCTGTGTGGCGGGTCGATCTGCCAGGTGTCCGCGCGGACAACGGAAGGAATCGCCAGAATGACAACCCCAACAAGGCCAAACAAGAAACGTGACAAAGTGGATTCTCCTCCACTCAGGCTACCGCACGGGGGAGTTCTTTTCCATGGCGGGCACATTGCTCAGCTCCGCCTCGATCCCGGCCAGGCGGAAGGCCTCCATCAGCGCACCCGCCGCGGGTCCGTGCGCGGGCGGCCCGGCGCTGGCGCCGTCTTCGAGTTCCACCAACATGCGGAACCGCTCCCGGAGCAGGTTGCTGCGAAACACGCCTCCCAGCCACGCCACAACTGCCTTCTCGCCCGCCACAAACAACTGGCTGCGAACGGCTGCCGTGATGGTGGCGAGCTGGCTGGCCGCGGCGTTGAGCAACTCGTGGGCGACGAGATCGCCGTTCACCGCCGCTTCGTCCACCAGGCGAGCCAGTGCGGCTATGCGCGGTTTCGGAAAATCCTCGAGGTAGAGGCGGTGCAGCAAATCGTTTGCCGTACTCGCGCCCGTGTGGGCAAGCAGAATGCGGTGCAGCGCGGTCTGCGGCCCCCATCCTTCTTCAAACCGCAGGGCCGCGCGCAGAGCCTGGCGGGTAAGGTCGAATGCCCCGCCCTCGTCGCCAAAGATGTGGCCCCAGCCACCCGCCCGCGCCTGCTTCCGGGCCGCGTTGCGTCCGTAGGAAATGGAGCCTGTCCCGGCAATGGTCACGATGCCCGGTGCGCCGCCAGTGGCCCCGGTGAGCGCAATGGCAGCATCGTCGGTAATTTGAAACCGCTCGGCGTGGATCAGTTCGCGAACCAGCGCGTCCTTGTCCGCCGGACCGCCGCTGAATCCCAGGCAGGCTGCGGCAAACCGGGGTTCCACGCCAGCCTGCCGGCACGCCGCGTCCACCGACCCCTGAATCGTCGTGATGAACTTCGCCCGCCCGCCCGGACCACCCACGTGATTGCACGGCCCGGCCTGGCCCGCGCCCAGTACCCTCCCGCTCCGGTCTGCCACCAAAGCCGTGGTTCCGGACTGCCCGCCATCCACCCCGAGAAAGAGCATCATTGCTATAGTAGCGGGGCTATGGTACCGGGCCGCGCACCGGCGCGACCAGGGAGATCCGGAACGCGGGCCGGTAGACCAGCTCGCGTGCCTGAGCAAGACCGGGCTATGCCTCGGCTGCGCAGGCTGGACACCATCTCAATGATAAGCGGTGGCCCGGAGCGGGAGCCAACGAGAGAATTGTCCAATGCGGAGTGAGCCTGAAGCGGGGGTTCGTTTCCAATGCGGAGAGAGCCCGAAAGGCCGATTTGATTCCAATGCGGGATGAGCCTGAAAAGGCGAAGCTGCTGATGAATG